>NZ_JBITSH010000011.1:0-78525 GCF_044540535.1 Streptomyces sp. NPDC085937
TCGTTCGACTTGCATGTGTTAAGCACGCCGCCAGCGTTCGTCCTGAGCCAGGATCAAACTCTCCGTGAATGTTTACCGGTAATCCGGTGCACACACACGAGAGCGGAACGTCGGGAGGAATAGTCCCGACGTTCACAGCGTCCTCGCTGTGTTTATTTCAAAGGAACCTCGACCATCCGAAACCGGATGGACGGGGTATCAACATATCTGGCGTTGACTTTTGGCACGCTGTTGAGTTCTCAAGGAACGGACGCTTCCTTTGTACTCACCCTCTCGGGCTTTCCTCCGGGCGCTTCCCTTCGGTGTTTCCAAACTCTATCAGGGTTTTTCCGGCCCTCTGACCACCGTCCTGCAGACATGCAGAAAGCGATCCAAGGAGAGGGTCTGACGAGTTGGATTGCTGCCCGGCGTCCAGGAGGCGTGTGTGCGTCCCTCAGCCCCAGGCAGGTTTAGAACTGTACACGGGGTCGCAGGCGCCGTGCAAATCGATTAGGGTGGGTGGTCTAGACCTCTTGTCTGGACCACAGACCTGGACCTGTCCCCCGGAACCGGTACGTCACATGACATACCCTGCTGAACAGCACGCCGGAGACAGCCAGTGACGGCGCTCGTACAGATCTCCACCACTTGGGAGGCTTCCCATGACCACCGTGACGTCCCCGCTCGCAGGCCGGGCCATCGGCCTGGCCGCCGTGCCCGACCCGGTTTTCTCCGGCGCCATGGTCGGCCCCGGCACCGCGATCGACCCCGTGCGGGAGCCTTCCGAGGCCGTCTCCCCCGTCGACGGCGTGATCGTCTCTCTTCACCCGCACGCGTTCGTCGTCGTCGACGAGAACGGCCACGGCGTCCTCACCCACCTCGGCATCGACACCGTTCAGCTCAACGGCGAGGGTTTTGAGCTGCTCGTCAACAAGGGCGACACCGTGCGGCGCGGCCAGGGCATCGTCCGCTGGGACCCTGCCGCCGTCGAGGCCGCCGGCAAGTCCCCGGTGTGCCCGGTCGTGGCCTTGGAGGCCACCGCGGACGCCCTCTCCGAGCTCCGTGAAGACGGTGACGTGAAGATGGGCGACGCGCTCTTCTCCTGGCAGTGACGCGGCGCCGTCCCGCGACGGCACAAGGACAACGAACGCTGCGGCGGGACCCGCCGCTTTATCGGAGACGGGTGAGATGGAGACAACGCTGCGAGGCGTCGGCGTGAGCCACGGAGTGGCGATCGGCGAGGTTCGGCACATGGGCACGGCGGTGCTGGAACCGCCGGCCAAGCAGATCCCGGCGGAAGAGGCGGAGCGTGAGCAGCAGCGCGCCCGGCAGGCCGTGGAAGCGGTCGCCGCCGATCTGACGGCGCGCGGCAACCTCGCCGGGGGCGAGGCGCAGGCGGTGCTCGAGGCGCAGGCCCTGATGGCCCAGGACCCCGAGCTGATCGCCGATGTGGAGCGGCGCATCGCCGTCGGCAGTTCCGCCGAGCGTGGCGTCTACGACGCGTTCGCCTCGTACCGGGAGCTGCTGGCGAACGCGGGAGAGTACCTGGCGGGCAGGGTGGCCGACCTCGACGACGTGCGCAACCGCATCGTGGCGCGGCTGCTCGGCGTCCCCATGCCGGGTGTGCCGGACAGCGACGAGCCGTACGTCCTGGTCGCCCGTGATCTGGCGCCGGCCGACACGGCGCTGCTGGACCCGACGCTGGTGCTGGGCTTCGTCACCGAGGAGGGCGGGCCCACCAGTCACAGCGCGATCCTGGCGCGCGCGCTGGGCGTGCCGGCGGTCGTCGCCCTTCCGGGTGCCGGTGAGATCGCCGAAGGCACGCTGATAGCGGTCGACGGCAGCTCGGGCGAGATCTTCGTGAACCCCACCGACGAGCGCAGGGCCTCGCTGGAGGCGGCGGCCGCCGAGCGGAAGGCGGCGCTGGCCGCGTCGACCGGGCCGGGTGCGACGGCCGACGGGCACAAGGTGCCGCTGCTGGCCAACATCGGTGGGCCCGCGGACGTGGCGGCCGCGGTGGAGGCGGGCGCCGAGGGCGTCGGTCTGTTCCGTACCGAGTTCCTGTTCCTGGACGACAGCGAGAACGCTCCCTCCGAGGAGAAGCAGGTCGAGGCCTACCGGCAGGTGCTCGAAGCCTTCCCCGAGGGTCGGGTCGTGGTGCGGGTGCTCGACGCGGGGGCGGACAAGCCGCTGGACTTCCTCACCCCGGCCGACGAGCCGAACCCGGCGCTGGGCGTGCGCGGTCTGCGGTCCCTGCTCGACCACCCCGAGGTGCTGCGCACCCAGCTGACGGCGCTGGCCAAGGCCGCGGAGGGGCTGCCCGTCCACCTCGACGTGATGGCCCCGATGGTGGCGGACCGGGCCGACGCCAAGGCCTTCGCGGACGCGTGCCGGGAGGCCGGGCTGCGGGCGAAGTTCGGTGCGATGGTCGAGATTCCCTCGGCGGCGCTGCGGGCCCGCTCGGTGCTGCAGGAGGTGGAGTTCCTGTCGCTGGGGACGAACGACCTGGCGCAGTACACGTTCGCCGCGGACCGTCAGGTGGGCGCGGTGTCCCGGCTGCAGGACCCCTGGCAGCCTGCGCTGCTCGACCTGGTCGCGCTGTCCGCCGAGGCGGCGCGGGCCGAGGGCAAGAGCTGCGGTGTGTGCGGTGAGGCCGCGTCGGATCCTCTGTTGGCGTGTGTGCTGACGGGGCTGGGTGTCACCTCCCTCTCGATGGGTGCGGCGTCCATTCCTTACGTGCGTGCCGCGCTGGCGAAGTTCACGCTGGCGCAGTGCGAGCGGGCCGCCGCGGCCGCCCGGGCCGCCGACAGCGCCGAGGACGCGCGGAACGCGGCGCAGGCGGTGCTGTCGGGCGAGTAGCGTGCGCCTGTCTTTGTGCCCTGGGGCGCTCCACTGACGTGGGGCGCCCCTTGTGCTGTGCGCTCAGTGCCGGTGGTGCGGGCCGATGTCGTCGTCGGTGAGGTGGGGTGACGCGCAGTAGTCGACGTTGGACTCGGGCGGGATGATCTCGCCGGTCTCTGCGTCGGTGCAGTAGGCGTCGAAGACCTCTCCGGCGGTGAGAGGGACGAGGGCGTGGGAGCGCAGGCGCCAGCCATGGATGCGGTCGGGGGCGCCCGGTGTGCTGGCGCGCATCACGAGGCCGCCGGGACTGTCGGTGGCGAGGCCGACGGCGAGGACGGTGGTGAACTCCAGGGCCTCGGTCTCGTCGATGCGTACGCCGTCGTCGGTGTCGTCCGCGTGCAGTACGGCCACCAGGGATTCGGGTGGTCCGGCGACGCTGCAGACGAGGTGGCGGTCGCCTGGTGGGGCGGTGTCGAGGATGCGGGACACGAGGTGGGAGGCGCGGGCGAAGGCCGCGTGTCCGAGGTCCTCGCCGCAGGAGGCGCAGGGGCCGAGGCGGGCGAGGAGGGTGGTGGCGTACTCCCAGGTGGCGCTGCGGACGGCTTCGTCGACGAGGGTGGTCATGAGGTCGGTCAGCGGCCGGCCGTCGTAGGGGACGGCGGGGCCGGTGGCGGCGCGCTCGGCGGTGAAGCGGGTGCGGCTGAGGTGGCTGTCGGGGTCGAGGCCGCGCTGCGCGCAGTACTCGGCGTACTCCTCGGGGTCGAAGAGGGCCACCGTGGTGTGGCTGCCCTGGAGGGCGCGGGTGCGCAGGACCGCTTCCACGTGTTTCAGGTAGGTCGCGTGGTCGTCGAAGACGAAGGTGTCGTAGCGCCGCATGGCGCGGAAGTCGTGTTCGTCGGTCAGCAGGCCGATGGTGCCGGCGATCTCGCGGCGCAGGACGCGTCGCAGGGTGCGGTGGTCGGTGTACGCCATGTCTCCCCCTCTGCATGGTCGATCAATGCTCACTGACAGTAATCGGCGGCACTGACAACGGGCGGAGGAGACGGCGGCGGTCCGGTCCGGGGGGCGGATCAGGGGCGGGTGCGGGACAGTTCCTGGTAGTGGGCGAGCAGGTCGAGGTTGTCGATGGAGCCGGGGTTGACGGCCTTCTCGAGCGGGGTGCCCTGGAGGAGGCGTTTGACCGGGACCTCGATGCGCTTGCCGGTGAGGGTGTGCGGGATGCCGGGCACCTCGATGACCTCGTCGGGGACGTGCCGCGGTGAGAGCTGGGTGCGGATGGTCTGCTTGATGCGTCCGAGCAGGTCGTCGTCCAGGGTGGCGCCGGGCGCGAGGTGCACGAAGAGCGGCATCCAGTAGCCGCCGTCGGGCTGTTCGATGCCGACGACGAGGGACTCCCTGATCTCGGGGAGCCGTTCCACCGCCTCGTAGATGTCGGCGGAGCCCATGCGGACGCCCTGGCGGTTGAGGGTGGAGTCGGAGCGCCCGTGGATGACGACGGAGCCCCGTGAGGTGAGGGTGATCCAGTCGCCGTGGCGCCAGACGCCGGGATAGGTGTCGAAGTAGCTGTCGTGGTAGCGGCTGCCGTCGGGGTCGTTCCAGAAGTGGATGGGCATGGACGGCATGGGGTTGGTGACCACGAGTTCGCCGACCTCGTCGGTGAGGGGTTTGCCGCTGGGGTCCCAGGACTGCAGGTCGGTGCCCAGGCAGGGGGCCTGGAGCTCGCCGACGTGGACGGGGAGGGTGGGGACGGCTCCGGCGAAGCAGGAGCAGACGTCGGTGCCGCCGCTGACGGAGGCGATCCACAGGTCTTCGCGTACCTCGTCGTGCAGCCAGCGGAAGCCGTCGGGCGGCAGCGGGGAGCCGGTGGTGGCCACGCACTTCACCGTGGACAGGTCGTGGTCGCGTGCGGGATGGACGCCGGCCTTGCGGCACGCCATGACGTACGCGGCGGAGGTGCCGTAGAGGGTGGCGCCGGTGCGTTCGGCGATGCGCCACTGGGCGCCGGTGTCGGGGTACCCGGGGCTGCCGTCGTAGAGGACGATCGTGGTGCCGGTGAGGAGGCCGGAGACGAGGAAGTTCCACATCATCCAGCCGGTCGAGGTGTACCAGAAGAAGCGGTCCTCGGCTCCGAGGTCGCAGTGCAGGCCGAGCTGTTTGAGGTGCTCGACGAGGATGCCGCCCTGGGACTGGACGATGGCCTTGGGCAGGCCGGTGGTGCCGGAGGAGTAGAGCACCCACAGCGGGTGGTCGAAGGGCACCTGTTCGAAGACCGGCTCGGTGTCGGCGGCGGTGAGGGCGGACCACTCCAGCGCGCCGTCGGGGGCCTCGGTGCCGAGCAGCGGGATGTGCACGACGGCGCGCACGGAGGGCAGCTCGCGGCGGAGTTCGGCGACGACGTCGCGGCGGTCGTGCTCCTTGCCGCCGTAGCGGTAGCCGTCCACGGTGAACAGGACGACCGGTTCGACCTGCTGGAAGCGGTCGAGGACGCTGCGGGCGCCGAAGTCGGGGGCGCAGGAGGTCCACACGCCGCCGACGGCCGCGGTGGCGAGGAAGGCGACGACGGCCTGCGGGATGTTCGGGAGGTAGCCGCTGACGCGGTCGCCGGGGCGCACGTCGAGGGCGCGCAGTTCGGCGGCGAGGGAGCCGACCTGGCGGCGCAGTTCGGCCCAGGTCACGGGGCGGGGTTCGTGGGTCTCGTCCACGTGGAGGAGTGCCGGCTCGTCGGCGCGGGACTCGACCGCGCGCAGGGCGTGTTCGGCGTAGTTGAGGGTGGCTCCGGGGAACCACCGGGCGCCGGGCATGGAGCGGTCGGCGAGGACGCGCTCGTAGGGCGTGGAGAAGCGGACGCCGAACCACTCCGTGACCGCTTGCCAGAAGGTCTCCAGTTCCTCCACGGACCACTGGTGGAGCGCCGCGTACCCGCCGTCGGCGGGGGCGCCGTGATGCTGGGCGGCCCAGGCCTGGAACCGGGTGATGCGTGCCCGGTCGATGCGTTCCGGTGTCGGCTGCCAGAGCGGCTGAGGGTTCACGGTCGTCATGGGGCGGCTCCCGGACTGTGCGCGTCGTGTGCGTCCTCCGCGCACGGGCTGGGGTGTGCGCGTGACGCGGCTGACAGGGACGATGCCATGTGATCGACTTCTGCACCAGGGTGCCCCCCACATAGTCCCTGTCGTGAGGATGTGGTCCGATCACGGGTGAACGGGAGTTGAACGCCACGCTTGCGGGGCTCGGTCGATGGCAGGGTGAGCAACATGGACGGTCGTGACCTGGTGCGTTCGTGGTTCTCGGTCGGTGTGGCGGGTGTGGCGCGGGGGTTGCGCACGGTACGGGCAGCGTGGCGCAGGCGGCGGGCCGACGCCACCGGGCCGGGGCCTCGGGGGCCGGTGCGGGCCCGGGTGCCGGGGGCCGTGCGGGAGGTGGAGCCGGGGCCGGGCGGGGGTGTGATCAGGTTCGCCCGGTCGGAGCTGCGGATCCTCGTCGCGGTGAACGGTGCGGTGTTCTGGGGCTGGGACGGGTCGGGTCCGGAGCCGTCGTACGCGCTGGCCGGTCCCTGTCCCGAGCACGACCCACGGGCGGAGCTGGAGCCGGACACGGACGGCGGCTGGCGTGTGGTCGCCGAGCGCGTGACGGTCGCGGTGTCGCGGCACGGCGCGGTGGAGGTGCTCACGCCCGGCGGTGTGACCCTGCGGCGGGATCTGCCGCCGCGCTGGTGGGAGCCGGCGGACGGCGGCGCGGCGCGCTGGTTGCAGCGTTCGGAGGTGCCGGCGGACGCGCGTTTCTTCGGCCTCGGGGGGCGGACGGACGGGCCCAGGCTGCGGGACGGGGTCCATCGTCTGTGGAACAAGGTGCCAGGGGACGGGACCGGCGCGTCGCCGGTGACGATGCCGGTGCAGCTGGTGGTGGCCGACGCGGGCACGCATCTGGTGTTCCACGACAATCCGTGGGACGGCACGGTGACGCTGCGGGAGGGTGAGGAGGGTGCCGGTTCCGGGCACGACCGTGCGGGGACGAGCGAGCTGCGCATGGAGGGCGGTCCGGCGCGCGGCTGGGTGATGGTCGGTACGCCGGCGCGGGTCCTGCTGGCGTGGGCGTCGCTGACGGGGGCGCCGGCGCTGCCTCCGGCGTGGGCGTTCGGGCATCACCAGGTACGGGAGGGCTCGGGCGGTGAGGACGAGGTGCGGCGGGCGGTCGCGGACCACCGGGAGCACGGGCTGCCGCTGGACGCCGTGCACCTGGGGGCCGGCCATCTGGACGCGCGCCGGGTGTTCACGGTCGATCAGGAGCGTTTCCCGAAGCTGCCGGTCCTCGCGGACGAGCTGCGGCGGGAGGGGATCCGGCTGGTGTCGGTCGTGGCCCCGGCCGTCGCGGTGCTGCCCGGCGGCGGTGTGTACGAGGAGGGGACGCGCCGGGAGGCCTTCGTGCGGGACGGGTCCGGGGAGGTGGCGCGCGCGGTGGACCGGCGCGGCGAGACGGTGCTCCCGGACCTCACGGACGCGCGCGTGCGGACCTGGTGGGGCGGCTGGTACGCGGAGCGGACGGCGCGGGGCTTCGCGGGGGTGTGGCACACGCTCGACTCCCCCGCCGCGGCCGGGCGGGAGGCGCACAACGTGTACGGGCTGTGCCTGGCCCGGGCGGCGTACGAGGGGCTGCGGGACGACGGGGCGTCCGGTGAGCGGCCGTTCGTGCTGTCCCGGTCCGGGTGGGCGGGACAGCAGCGTTACGGCGGGATCTGGTCGGACGGGGGGGCGGCGGGGTGGCCGGGGCTGCGGGCGTCGCTGGCGCTGGTGCTCGGGCTGGGGTTGTGCGGGGTGCCCTTCTCGGGGGCGGACGTCGCAGGCGCCGGCAGGGAGCGCTCGCCGGAACTGTACGTGCGGCGGCTCCAGTTGGCCGCCCACCTGCCGTTGCTGCGCACGCGGGCCGGTGCGCCGGCGGAGGGCGGGCCGTGGGAGTACGGCGCCGAGGTGCTGGAGCACGCGCGCGTGGCGCTGCTCGAACGGCGGCGTCTCCTGCCGTACTTCATGACGACGGCGCATCTGGCGCGGCGTACGGGTGCGCCCGTCGTACGGCCGGTGTGGTGGGCGGCTCCGGAGGAGCGTTCGTTGCGGGACTGCGAGGACGCCTTCCTGCTGGGTGACGCGATGCTGGTGGCGCCGGTGGTCGAGCCGGGCGTGGTCCGGCGGGAGGTGCGGCTGCCGCGCGGGCGGTGGTACGACACGGCGACGGAGCGGGTGTACGAGGGGCCGGTGAGGGTGCCGGTCGACGCGCCGCTGGGGCGGATACCGGTGTTCGCGCGTGCGGGTGCGGTGATCGCGGTGCGCGGTGAGGACGGCGGGACGGAGCTGGAGGTGTGGGCGCCCGCCCCGGGCCGGAGCGGGGGCGGGCTGGTGGTGCCGGACACCGGCGACGGCGGGGTGGAGCCGGAGATCGAGCGGTACTCGGTGACCTGGTCGGGATCACGGGTCGTGGTACGGCGGGAGGCCGAGGACGGCGCTCGTGAGCCGTCCTGGCCGGTGCGGGTCCGCGGGCTCGGCCGGCCCGCGGGTCAGATGTAGCGGCCCTCGAAGAAGGCGCGTACCGCGAGGGTGTGCAGCGGGAAGGCGAGTTCCTCGGGGCGGCGCAGCAGGTGCGTGCCCGTGGTCTCGTCGGTGGGCGCGGAGGCGGGCAGGCCGTCCGCCGGGCGCTCGGGCAGCAGTCCGAAGAGCAGCAGGTGGCCGTCGGGGGCGCTCATGGCGTCGGCCAGGCGTACGTCGCGGCTCGCCGCGTCGATGCCGGTTTCCTCCTTGAGTTCGCGGACGACGGCGTGGCGCCAGTCCTCGCCGTGGTCGATGTAGCCGCCGGGCAGGGCCGCTCCGCCGTTCGCGGGCGGGATGGCCCGGGTGACGACGACCAGGGAGGTGCCCTGGGCGTCGTACACGGGCTGGAGGGCGACGGCGACGGGGAGCGGGTTGCGGTAGGCCACGGTGCCGCAGGCGGGGCAGGTGCGCGGCCAGTCGGAGACGCCCGCTCCGTAGGGCGTGCCGCAGGACGAACAGTGGGAAGCCGCCGCCGAGTTGGGAGCATGATTATCGGACACGCGCGGGACTGTATCCGATGGCGGAAGGGGCGTCCCCGGGAGGGCGGTTCAGCGGTGGCCGGCGACGGACCTGTGGGACACAGGGAAGTCGAAGTAGGTGTCGGGGTACGCCTCGGGCTTGAAGGTGTAGTGCCACCACTCCTCGGCGAGGTTCACGAAGCCGAGGTCCTCGAGGGTGTTCTTGAGCAGCATCCGGTTGGCGTGCTGGACGCCCGTGACGCGCGGGTCGAGGGTGTGGCTGAGGGTGTCGAAGCAGTCGTAACCGGTGCCCATGTCCACGGAGTTGTCGGGAAACCGCTTGCCCTTGGGCGCGAAGCAGGGGGTGAGCGGCTCGCCGGGGTGGTAGGGCCGGGTGGGGCGGGCCGGGAGCTTCACGAGGGTGAGGTCGACCGTCGAGCCGCGGCTGTGGCCGGACTTCTCCGCGATGTAACCGTCGGCGAACAGGCGGGTCTTGTCGACGTCGGGGTAGAACTCGGCCTTCATGGTCTGGTCGTCGAGGTCCTCGGCCCAGCGCACGAAGTGGTCCACGGCGCGCTGGGGCCGGTAGCAGTCGTACACCTTGAGGGAGTAGCCCTGCGGGAGAAGCCGTCGCTGGGCGGTGCGCAGGGCCTCGGCGGCGGGGCGGGTGAGGATGCACAGGGGCTGCCGGTAGCCGTCGATGCGCTCGCCGACGAAGTTGTGCGGGGTGACGTAGCGGATCTCGTGCAGGATCGTCGGGTCGACGCTGTGGAGGGCCACGAAGTCGCGGGGCGCCTTGGGTTCGGGGGCCGACCGGGCGGGGGCGGCCGCCGCGGTCGCGGTGAGCAGGGCGGCGAGGGTGGTGACCAGGGCGCGTACCGCGCGCGGAGAACGTGTCATGTCCCCTGCATCTATCAGACGGGGGCCACCGTGCGGAAGCAGGCGCCCCGACCCGTTCTGTCACCGACCTTGACGCCTTCTGAGCGCCGGTGAACACTTCCGGTGTCGGTCGACATCGCCGTACATCTCGGCGCATTCTGGTGCGCCACGGCAGGCGTCCCCAGCGACGCCAGGACTCCCCACGGGCGGTGCGGCTGCGACGGCACGCTCGTCACGGACGCCGGGCGGGGCGCGGATCCTCCCTGCCTTCGGCCGAAGTCGCCACGGGAACGCACCCTGCACATGAGGTCCGGGGCCGACCGTCCTGGGCCCCGGCCCAGGAGCCGCCATGAGCAACGGAGACATATTCGTCGGCGAGGTCATCGGCACCGCCATCCTCATCCTCTTCGGCGCCGGCGTGGTCGCCGCCGTCGTCCTCAACTACTCGAAGGCGAAGGACGCCGGCTGGGTGGTCATCGCGCTGGGCTGGGGCTTCGGCGTGATGGCCGGGGCGTACACCGCGGCCCCGCTGTCCGGGGGCCACCTCAACCCGGCGGTCACCCTCGGGATCGCCGTCGACACCGGCGAGTGGGACAAGGTCCCCGTCTACGTGGCCGGACAGATGGCCGGCGCCATGCTCGGCGCCGTGCTGTGCTGGCTGGTCTACTACGCGCAGTTCGAGGCGAACGCCGAGGAGGACATCTCCCAGCCGACGCTCGGTGTCTTCTCCACCACCCCGGCGATCCGCCGCCCGGTCGCCAACCTCGTCACCGAGATCATCGCGACCATGGGTCTGGTGCTGCCGATCCTGGCGTTCGGTCTCACCAAGGGGCTCGGCGAGTCGGGCACCTCGATCCTCATCGTGTCGTTCCTGGTCGTGGGCATCGGCCTGTCGCTCGGCGGCCCCACCGGATACGCCATCAACCCGGCCCGTGACCTCGGCCCGCGCATCGTGCACGCGCTGCTCCCGATCCCCCGCAAGGGCACCTCGGACTGGGGGTACGCGTGGGTTCCCGTCGTGGGGCCGCTCATCGGCGGGGCGCTGTCCGGGCTCGTGTTCAACGCAGCCTTCTGACTCCGCAGGACCGACGGCAGAACCGACGAAGGGGACGTCATGACGGACAAGTTCGTCGCCGCGATCGACCAGGGCACCACGTCCAGCCGGTGCATCGTCTTCAACCAGCACGGCGCGATCGTCGCCGTCGACCAGCGCGAGCACCGCCAGATCTTCCCGAAGCCGGGCTGGGTGGAGCACGACGCCACGGAGATCTGGTCCAAGGTGCAGGCCGTGGTGGCCGGCGCGCTCGCCAAGGCGGGCCTGCGCGCGGACCAGCTCAGCGCCCTCGGCATCACCAACCAGCGTGAGACGACGGTCCTGTGGGACCGGGCCACGGGCAAGCCCGTGCACAACGCCATCGTGTGGCAGGACACCAGGACCGCCGGGCTCTGCGCCCGACTGGGCGGCCCGGACGGGCAGGACCGGTTCCGCGAGCAGACCGGGCTGCCGCTCGCCAGCTACTTCTCCGGGCCCAAGGCCGCCTGGCTGCTGGACAACGTGCCCGGGCTGCGGGCCCGCGCGGAGAACGGCGAGATCGCGTTCGGCACCATCGACTCCTGGCTGATCTGGAACCTCACCGGCGGCACCCACGGCGGACGGCACGTCACCGACGTCACCAACGCCGGACGCACCATGCTGATGAACCTGGAGACCCTCCAGTGGGACCCCTCCATCCTGGACGCGATGGACGTCCCGGAGGCCGTGCTCCCGGAGATCCGGTCCTCGTCGGAGGTCTACGGCACCGCCGTGGGCCAGCTGGCCGGGGTGCCCGTGGCCTCCGCGCTGGGCGACCAGCAGGCCGCGGTCTTCGGGCAGGCCTGCTACGACGTCGGCACCGCCAAGAACACCTACGGCACCGGGAGTTTCCTGCTCCTCAACACCGGCAGCCGGCCCGTGCCGTCGAAGAACGGGCTGCTCACCACGATGGGCTACAAGATCGGCGAGGAGGCGCCCGTCTACTGCCTGGAAGGGTCGATCGCCATCACCGGCGCGCTGGTGCAGTGGTTCCGCGACCAGCTCGGCATCATCCGCACCGCGGACGAGATCGAACCGCTGGCGGCGAGCGTCGAGGACAACGGCGGCGCCTACATCGTGCCCGCCTTCTCCGGCCTGTTCGCGCCGTACTGGCGCTCCGACGCGCGCGGTGTGGTCACGGGTCTGACCCGTTACGTCACCAAGGCCCACCTCGCGCGCGCGGTGCTGGAGGCGACGAGCTGGCAGACGCGTGAGGTCGTCGACGCCATGTACCAGGACTCCGGGGTGCGGATCACCACCCTCAAGGTCGACGGCGGCATGACGAAGAACGACCTGCTGATGCAGCACCAGGCGGACGTGCTCGGGGTGCCGGTGATCAGGCCCCGGGTCTCGGAGACGACCTGCCTGGGCGCCGCCTACGCGGCCGGACTGGCGACGGGGGTGTGGAACGGCCTGGACGAACTGAAGTCGCATTGGCAGAAGGACGCGGAGTGGACACCGGCCATGGCGGCGTCCGTACGGGACCGCGAGTACGGCAACTGGCGCAAGGCGGTGGAGAAGAGCCTCGGCTGGGTGGAGGAGGGCGAGGACTGAGGTCCACTCGCGCGTGGTGCTCCGCCGCACCTCGACGCGCGCGGTGCTCCACCGCTCCTCGACGCGCGCGCGGTTGCTCTCGTGCGGCGGCCCGTGTCCCGGTCGGACGGGACACGGGCCGCGTTCCGCGCCGGTCCTCAGGTGGTGACCGCGCTGCGCCGGCGCGCGGCCTCGGTCATGGCGTGCTGGACGACGCCGACGAGGACCTCCTTGACCGACTCGCGGTCGCGCGCGTCGCACATCACCAGCGGCACGTGGTCGTCCAGGTCGAGGGCCCGCCGGACGGCGTCGTCCGGGTAACGGGCGGATCCCTCGAAGCAGTTGACGCCGACGACGAACGGTATGGAGCGCCGCTCGAAGTAGTCGACGGCGGCGAAGCAGTCCTCCAGGCGCCGGGTGTCGGCGAGGACGACCGCTCCTAGGGCGCCCTCGGACAGTTCGTCCCACATGAACCAGAAGCGTTCCTGTCCGGGGGTGCCGAAGAGGTACAGCACCAGGTCCTCGCGCAGCGTGATGCGGCCGAAGTCCATGGCCACCGTGGTGGTGCTCTTCGCCTCGACACCGCTGGTGTCGTCGACCGGCCGCCCGGCCTCGGTGAGGAGTTCCTCGGTGCGCAGCGGCCGGATCTCGCTGACCGCGCCCACGAGCGTGGTCTTGCCCACGCCGAAGCCGCCGGCCACGAGGATCTTGAGCGTGACGGGCTCGACCGGGGGCTTGCCGCGCTCAGAACGCCCGAAGATCATCGATCTCTTCTCCTGCTTGATGGAGGTCGGGCGGCGGGCCGTATCCCCCGCCGCCGGGGGTTTCGATGACGAGTACGTCGTCGGTGCCGACGTCCGCCGCGTCGCTGCCGGCGAGCCGGGTGACGCTGCCGTCGGCCCGCTCGATCCGGTTGGCGCCCGGTGCGCCGGGGGCGCCTCCGGCCATGCCGTAGGGCGGCACCCGGCGGTGCTGGGACAGGGTGGAGACCGTCATGGGTTCCAGGAAGCGGATGCGCCGTACGGCTCCGTCCCCGCCGCGCCACCGCCCGGCGCCGCCGCTGCCCCGGCGTACGGCGAACTCCTCCAGGCGGACCGGCAGCCGCCACTCCAGGATCTCCGGGTCGGTGAGCCGGGAGTTGGTCATGTGGGTCTGGACGACGGGGGCACCCGGGTAGCCGTCGCCGGCTCCGGAGCCGGACGCCACGGTCTCGTAGTACTGGTGGCGGGCGTTGCCGAAGGTGACGTTGTTCATCGTGCCGGACCCTTCGGCCTGGACGCCGAGCGCCGCGTAGAGGGCGCCGGTGACGGCCTGTGAGGTCTCGACGTTGCCGGCGACGACGGCGGCCGGAGGTTCCGGCGCCAGCAGGGAACCGGGCGGGACGACGATGTCGAGCGGACGCAGGCAGCCGTCGTTGAGCGGGATGTCATCGGCGACGAGGGTGCGGAAGACGTACAGCACGGCCGCGTTGACGACGGAGAAGGGTGCGTTGAAGTTGGTGGGCAGCTGGGCGGAGGTGCCGCTGAAGTCGATGGTCGCGGAGCGGGCGTCGTGGTCGACGCGGATCCGTACCCGGATGACGGCGCCCGAGTCGGTCTCGTAGGTGTACTCGCCGTCGTCGAGGGCGTCGACGACGCGGCGCACCGCTTCCTCGGCGTTGTCCTGCACGTGCCGCATGTAGGCCTGGACGACGTCGAGGCCGTAGGTGTCGATCATGCGGCCGACCTCTTCGACGCCCTTGTGGTTGGCGGCGATCTGGGCGCGCAGGTCGGCGAGGTTGGTCGAGGGGTTGCGGGAGGGGTGGGGCGCCTCGGTGAGCAGGCGGAGGGTCTCCTCCTCGCGGAACCGGCCGTTCTCGGTGAGCAGCCAGTTGTCGAAGAGGACGCCCTCCTCGTCGATGGTGCGGCTGTGGGCGGGCATGGAGCCCGGGGTGATGCCGCCGATCTCGGCGTGATGGCCGCGTGACGCGACGTGGAAGAGGACCTTGGGAGCGTCACCCTCCGTGTCGCCCGCGGGTCCGGTCCCGAAGACCGGGGTGATCACGGTGACGTCGGGCAGGTGGGTGCCGCCGTGGTACGGGTCGTTCACGGCATAGGTGTCGCCGGGGCGCATGGCGGCGCCGCGCCGCCGGACGACCTCCTTGACGCTGGTGCCCATCGAGCCCAGGTGGACGGGGATGTGCGGGGCGTTGGCCACCAGGTTCCCGTCGGAGTCGAAGAGGGCGCAGGAGAAGTCCAGGCGCTCCTTGATGTTGACGGACTGGGCGGTGGACTCCAGGCGGGCGCCCATCTGCTCGGCGATGGACATGAAGAGGTTGTTGAAGACCTCGAGCAGGACGGGGTCGGCCTGCGTGTCGACGTCGGAACTCTCCGTGACCGTCGCGCGTTCCATGACCAGATGCCCGTCGTCGTTCGCCTCGGCCCGCCAGCCGTCGTCGACGACGGTCGTCGCTCCGGACTCGGTGACGACCGCCGGGCCGGTGACGGAATGTCCGGGGGGAAGGTCCTCCCGGCGGTGCAGGGGGACGTCGCGCCAGGCGCCCTTGGTGTGGAGGCGGACGGTGCGCGGGGCGGGTGCGCCGGGGCGGGAGGTGTCGCGGTGGGGGGCGAGGGCGGAGAGATCGGGGGGTTCGGTGACGCCGGTCGCTTCGACGGAGAGCGCCTCGACGACGATCGGACGGTCGAGGGTGAAGGAGTAGGTGGCGCGGTGGCGTTCCTCGAAGGCGCGGCGCATCGTGCCGGGTGCGGTGAGCTCGACGGTGAGGGCGGTGTCGGTGCCGTCGTAGCGGAGCTGGGCCCGGCGGGTGACCTCGACGCGTTCCGCGGGCACGTCCTCGGCGAGGAGCTCGGCGCGGGCGGCCGCCTCCAGGTCGTCGGCGGTCCTGAGGACGCCGGGCATCGCGGCGGGTTCCAAGGGGGCCTCGACGGAGCGTTCCCGCATGGCGGTGGTGTCGGCGAGGCCGATGCCGAGCGCGGACAGCACTCCGGCCATGGGCGGGACCAGGACGGTACGGATGCCGAGGGAGTCGGCGACCATGCAGGCGTGCTGTCCGCCCGCCCCGCCGAAGGTGGTGAGGGCGTACCGCGTGATGTCGTGGCCCTTCTGCACGGAGATCCGCTTCACCGCGCCGGCGATGTTGGCGACCGCGACCTGCAGATAGCCCTCGGCGACCTGTTCGGGGGTGCGGTCGTCGCCGGTGCGCTCGTGGATCTCGCGGGCGAGGGCGGTGAAGCGCTCGCGCACCACGTCCCGGTCGAGCGGCTGGTCGCCGTCGGGTCCGAACACGGCGGGGAAGTGGCCGGGCTGGATGCGGCCCAGCATGACGTTGGCGTCGGTGACGGCGAGCGGGCCGCCGCGCCGGTAGCAGGCGGGGCCGGGGTCGGCGCCCGCCGAGTCGGGGCCGACGCGGTAGCGGGAGCCGTCGAAGTGGAGGACCGAGCCGCCGCCGGCGGCGACGGTGTGGATGTCGAGCATGGGCGCGCGCAGCCGGACCCCGGAGATCCGCGTGGTGAAGACGCGCTCGTACGCGCCGGCGAAGTGGGAGACGTCGGTGGAGGTGCCGCCCATGTCGAAGCCGATGACACGGTCGAAGCCGGCGAGCTGCGACATGCGGGCCATGCCGACGATCCCGCCGGCCGGTCCGGACAGGATCGCGTCCTTGCCGCGGAACTGCCGGGCCTCGGTGAGGCCGCCGTTGGACTGCATGAACATCAGCCGTACGCCTTCCAGCGCGCCGGCGACCTGGCGCACATAGCGGCGCAGCACCGGTGAGAGGTAGGCGTCGACGACGGCGGTGTCCCCGCGCGGCACCAGCTTCATCAGCGGGCTGACCTCGCTGGACAGGGAGATCTGCGGGAAGCCGACGCGGGCGGCGAGTTCCCCGACGGCCCGCTCGTGGGCGGGGTGGCGGTCGCTGTGCAGGCAGACCACGGCGACGGCCCGGATCCCGTCGTCGTACGCCTGCCTCAGCGGTTCGGTGAGGGCGTCGAGGTCGGGGGCGCGCAGGACGGTGCCGTCGGCGGCGACGCGTTCGTCCACCTCGACGACGCGTTCGTGGAGCAGCTCGGGCAGGTCGATGCGGCGCGCGAAGATGTGCGGGCGGTTCTGGTAGGCGATGCGCAGGGCGTCGCGGAAGCCACGGGTGACGACGAGCAGCGTGCGCTCGCCCTTGCGTTCGAGCAGGGCGTTGGTGGCGACGGTGGTCCCCATGCGGACGACGTCCACCGGGTCGTCGGAGCCGGCCAGCAGCGCGCGGACGCCGGCGACCGCCGCGTCGGTCCCGGGCGGTGCCGAGCGGTCCGGGGCGGGGTAGTCGGACAGCACCTTGCGGGTGAGCAGGCGGCCGTCGGGGCGCCGCGCGACGATGTCGGTGAAGGTGCCTCCCCGATCGACCCAGAACTGCCAGCCTGTCACGTCACCACCCCGCTTCCGCGCCGGTCACAGCGCCCGGAGGCCGTTGATCACGTCGCGCAGAATACTTTCGTCCGGCAGCTCGGCCGGGGGTACCGGACGGTTCACATGGACGAGTTCCGCGTCCACGAGGTCACCGACGAGTACCCGGACCACGCCGACCGGCACGTCGAGTCCGGCGGCGATCTCGGCGACCGTCTGGGGGGCGTCGCGGCACAGGCCGACGATGTCGACGTGCTCCGGGGAGAGGGTGGGGTCGTCCTCGAAGTCGTCGGCGTGCGGCTCCGCGACGACCACGGCGATCAGGTCGAGGCGGTGCTGGGCCGCACTGGTGGTGCGGCCCCGCGTCATGGCGTACGGACGGACGACCGGTCCGGCCTCGTCGTCGAACCAGTGGCTTCCACCCTGACCGTGAGCGCTCATGTCGTCCCACTACCCGCCCGAGGGCAGATCGGTGCGTGGCGCGGCGCCCAGATGCGCGCCGACCCGCTTCACCAGGAGGGTCATCTCGTAGGCGACCTGGCCGACGTCGGAGTCGGCGTCGGCGAGGACCGCGAGGCAGCTGCCGTCGCCGGCCGCGGTGACGAACAGGAACGCCTCGTCGAGTTCGACGACGGTCTGGCGGACCTCACCGGCCTCGAAGTGCCGGCCCACGCCCTTGGCGAGGCTGTGGAAGCCGGAGGCGACGGCGGCCAGGTGCTCGCTGTCCTCCCGGGTGAGGTCCTTGGACGCCCCCGTGGGCAGGCCGTCGCCGGAGAGCACGATCGCCTTGCGGATGCTGGCGACGCGGTCCACCAGGTCGTCGAGGAGCCAGTTCAGCTCCCCCTTGTCGGTCGTGGTGTGGCCGGTGGCGCTCGGTTCGGTCATCGACCGTCCCCCTTGTTCCCTCGTCGTGGTGCTGTGCCGCTGCCGGCGTCGTCGCCCGCGGCGTTCTCCTCGCGGCCGCGCTGCCAGCCTCGCTGGAGCGAGGCCATGCGGCTGCGCACGTCGTCCGCGTCCCGTTCGACGGGCCGGGCCCGGTCGGTTCTGCGGGTCGCGGCGTCGCGCTTGAGCTGCGGGGCCAGGCTGGCCTGCCGCACGCGCCGGGGCAGGGCCGCCTCGTCGGGCGGCGGTGTGCCGGTGTCCGTGTCGTCGGTGACCGGAGAGGAGTCGTCGGGGCCGCCGTCCGCGGTCGCGGGGCGGCCGGTGGGGCCGGGCGGTCCGGCCGGGGGCTGCGCCGGGGTGCCGCGGGCGGGGCCGGCGGTCGCGGGGGGGCGGTCGCGCTCCCCCACCGGTCCGGCGGGCCGGGCGGCGGCGGTCCGCCGGCGGGCGGGCAGCGGCGGCGGTGTTCCCGCGTCCGGCTGCTCCGGGTCCGGCGCCGGTGCACCGGTGCGGGCGCGGCCGGGGAGCGAGGCGATCGGTTCCTTGCCGGTACGGCCGATGCCCCGGCCGCCCGCCGTGGTCTCGCCGCGGCGCCGGGCCGGCAGCGGGGGAGGCTCGTCCGCGTCGGGCCGGGTGTGCGGCTGCGCGGCCGTGTCGTCGTCCGGCCGTCCGCCCCGGGCACGCTGGTCGCGGACCGGGCGGCCGTGGGAGCTGACCAGCTTGGGGGTCGCCCTGCGGGTGAGGGGCACGGGAGCGCTCCCCCGCTCACCGGTTTCCGTGTCCCGTCCGCCAGGGCCCGACGCACGGCCGTGGTCGGGGTCCTGCCGGTCGTCTTCGCGGCCGGACCGTTCGTCGGCGGGGCGGGTGCTGCGGGGCCGGAAGAGACCACCTTCCCCGTCCTCGTCGCCCAGACCGCCGGGGAAGCCGTCGAGGGCGTCCAGGTCGACGGGCGCCTCCAGTTCGACCGGCCCGTCCAGCACGGAGGCGGGCAGGCCGGGCAGCGCCACGGGCACCTGGGAGAGCGCGGCGCGGCGGCTCTCCGCCGGCTCCTTCTCCGCCGAGCGGCGCGGGCGGTCCAGACGGAATCCGACGCCGTTGGTGTCGGGGACGTCGTCGGTGAGCAGCGCGTCCGGGATGAAGACGACGGCCGTGGTGCCGCCGTACGGGGACGGCTGCAGGGACACCCGGACGTTCTGGCGCTGGGCGAGCCGGCTGACCACGAACAGGCCGAGCCGGTCGGTGTCGGAGAGTTCGAACTCGGGGGTCTCGGCGAGCCGGAGGTTGGCGTCGAGGAGGGTGTCGGCGGCCATGCCGAGGCCCCGGTCGTGGATCTCCAGGGTGAAGCCGTTGGCGACGCGCTCACCGACGACCTGCACGGCGGTGTGCGGCGGGGAGAACACCGTGGCGTTCTCCAGCAGTTCGGCGACCAGGTGGGTGAGGTCCGCGACGGCCGGTCCGGTGACGGCGACCCTGGGCAGGCGGCGGACCTCGATGCGCTCGTAGTCCTCGACCTCGGCGACGGCGGCGCGCACCACGTCCATCAGCTGCACGGGCTTGCGCCACTGCCGGGAGGGGGCGGCACCGGAGAGGATCACCAGGCCCTCGGCGTGCCGGCGCATACGGGTGGTCAGATGGTCCAGCCGGAACAGGTCGGCGAGTTCCTCGGTGTCGTCCGTCCTGCGTTCCATGGCGTCGAGCAGGGTGAGCTGCTTGTGCAGCAGGACCTGGCTGCGGCGGGCGAGGTTCACGAACACCTCGGAGACGCCGGCCCTCAGTTCGGCCTGCTTGACGGCGGCCTCGACGGCGGCGCGCTGGAGGGTGTTGAGGGCCTGGCCGACCTCACCGATCTCGTTCCTGTCGTACTCCAGGCGCGGGACCTCGGTCTCGACGTCGACCTGTTCACCGCCCGAGAGGCGGCGCATCACGCTGGGCAGCCGCACGCCGGAGGCTTCGTGGGCCTCCAGGCGCAACTGCCTGAGGTCGCGGATGAGTTTCCGGCCCACGCGCACGGAGAGGAACAGGGAGACGAGCAGGGCGGCCAGACCGAGCACACCGGCGGCGACGGCCTTGGCGATGACGCCCATGGCGACGGGCCGCACCCGCTCCTGGTAGCGGTCGCCGGCCTGGTCGTTGAGGGTGCCGAGCTCGGCGAGCACCTTGCCGGCGGCGGTGTCCCAGCTGGTGGCGGTGACCCCGCGGGGTGTTCCGTCCTCGGCGAAGACGGCGGCCTGCTCGCCCACCCGCAGCGGGGCGGTCGCTGCGTTGCTCCAGAACGTCTCGTACCGGTCGCGCTCGTCGGCGGGGAGCTGGGGCAGGGCGACGTCGTACAGAAGGGTGCGCTGGGCCGTCAGGTCGGAGACGTCCCGGACCTCGGTGGGGGACAGCCTGCCGACGATCAGGGCGGAGCCGAGCAGGGCGTCCTGGCGGGAGAGCAGTTCGCGGGCGCGGGCCAGGTTCACCAGGGCGCGGTACTGCTTGTCGAGTTCGACGTCCTCGACCACGTGCAGGTCGGCCAGCAGCACGTAGCAGGGGTCGATCAGGCGGTTGTAGAGGTCGAGGGCCTGGCGCCGGTCGAGGGTGCCGTCGTCGACGCTCCGGCGCAGGGACTGGATGCCCTCGAAGGAGTCGAGGGCGGCGTCGAGTTTGCCGGAGTCTCCGTGCATGGCCTCGCGTACGTCACCGCCGGAGGCGTTCCTGCGGACGGCTGCCACGGCCCTGTCGGTGGCGGTGCGGCTGCGCTTGAGGGCGGTGAGGCCGTCGGAGGCGCGGGGGTCGGCGAGATGGACGAGGGTCTGGCGGCGTTCCTGCTGCAGGACACGGACGGTGTCCTCGACGGGGTAGCCGACCTCCTCCATCACCGACGAGACGTCGAACAGGTGGCTCGCCTCGCGGCTCGTGATCACGGTGGTGAAGGCCCAGAGCGTGGTCAGGGACACCAGCGGCACGAGGAGCAGCGCCACGATCTTCCGGCGGATGGACTTCCCGCGAAAGCGCATGGCCTCCCCCAGCTCGGCCCCCCGGGTGACCGGGGGCACACATGTGCGTCAACAAACGGCGCGAGCCTACTACCGCCCCGGGGTCAACTCGAAGACCCGGCCGGAGGGTTCGATTCCGGCAGGGCGTCGGAACAGGTGGAGTTGTCCGGGCATTGCGGGAGATTGCCTCCCGCATTCCGGGAGGTCGTTCCTGGCTCTTTCTCCCCCATTTTCGGGGGTGGTTGGCTGAAATCTTTCTCAGCCGGGAATCTTCACGGCGGTCCGCGCGTCCTTCTCTGTGGGACATGGGGGCGGAATCGGCCACAGGAGCCGTGTCCCGCACCCGGGCGGCGTAAAACAGCGCAAGCCGGGCAGCCAAAGGGGAGCCGGGTCTTCGGACATCAGCAGTGGGCTGGCGGCGGTGGGGAGTGACAAGGGTGATGGGCACGGCGGAGCGGCGCGAGGCGCCCGAGGACGGCAGGGCGGCGGGCGGGACGACGACGCGGCCGGACGCCGCGGTGGTGGAGCGCGCCGCGCCCGCCTCCGGGCGGCGGGAGACCGGCGGACGCGGCGGTGGTGCGGCCGGGCAGAAGGCGCAGGAGGGCTCCGCGGACCGGACCGCGTACCGGCCGCTGTGGGTGGAGGAGCCGGCGCGGCGGCGCAGGCTGCCCGATCCGGTGCGGACGGCCGCCGTGCGCGCGGTGCTCGTCATCGCGGTGACCTTGATCCAGGCCATGGTGGCCCTGCTGTGCACGCTGGCCGAGTCCTGGCCGGCGTTCCCGATGGTCATCAGCAGCGTCGTGAGCACGATCGCGGCCACCTGGGCGGCGCTCGACGTCTGGGTGACCCGCCAGGTGTGGAACCAGCGACACGGCGTGGTGTCCACGCCCAGCAGCACGGCGCGGGCGCTGCGCCGTGAGCGGCGCCAGGCCCGCCGTCAGGAGCGCTCCGCCCAGCGTGCGCAGGCCCGCATACGCCGGCGGGGCAGGGCCGGGCAGTTGTCGCACCCGTAACGCGACACACCGGCGTCTGCCTCGCGTTCCCGCGGGAAGAACGTGATCGCTGCCGCCCCTCCCCGGCGTGGGCGGCCGGTATGGTGGCATGTCGTATGACGCACAGGTGAGTGCGGTGCGCGATCGGGCCCCGGAGACAGGGCGGTCGTCCTGCCGCGGGGCCGGAGGCCGCCGGTCACGGCGTGCACCGGGCGTTCGGATGGATGGGGACCGGCCATGACCCGCGCGCGGCAGCCCGGCGAGCAGGGGACGACAGCGAGCGGCGCCGTGCGGTCCGTGGACCGCGCCGTGAGTGTGCTGGAGATCCTCGCCCGGCGTGGCGAGGCGGGTGTCACGGAGATCGCCGACGAACTGGGCGTGCACCGGTCCACCGCCTTCCGGCTGCTCGGTGTGCTGGAGAACCGCGGTCTGGTGGCGCAGGCCGGGGACCGCGGCAAGTACCACCTGGGGGCCGGCGTACTGCGTCTCGCCGGAGCCGCGGCCGTACGGCTGGACGTCTCGCAGGAGGGTGTCCCGGTCTGCCGGGACCTCGCCGACGAGCTGGGCGAGACGGTGAACACCGCGGTGCTGGACGACTTCGCCGCCGTCAACATCATGCAGGCGCGCGGTACGGCCTCGGTGACGGCGCAGGACTGGCTGGGCCGGCGCACGCCGCTGCACGCGACATCCAGCGGCAAGGTGTTTCTGGCCCACATGACGCCCGCGCTCCGCGAGGACTATCTGAGCCGCCCGCTGCACCGGTTCACGGACCACACCCTCACCGAGGCGTCGCTGCTGCGCGGCGAGCTGGAGCGGGCGGCCGAGCAGGGGTACGCCTCCACCCGGGAGGAGCTGGAGCTCGGCCTCGTCGCCGTGGCGGCGCCGGTCCGCGCGCACGACGGTGCGGTGATCGCCGCGATCAGCGCCTCGGGGCCGGTGTACCGACTGACTCCGGACCGGCTGCCCCGCCTGGGCGCCCGCACGGCCGCGGCGGCGGCCGAACTGTCGCGGCGGATGGGGTACGGCTTCTGAGGGCGGCCGTGGCCTGACCCCTGGCGTCACTTGACGGCGCCCGGCGCCCGGCCGGTGTTCAGCCGGGCGCTGGGCCGGTGTTCAGCCGGGCGCCGGGCCGGTGTTCAGCCGGGCGCCGGAAACGGGTTCCGCCGGGTACTGGGGCCGACGCTCGGCCGGGCTCCGGGTCACCGTTCACCCGGGCTCCGGACCAGCGTGCAGCCGGGCGCCGGGCCGGTGTTCAGCCGGGCGCCGGAAACGGGTTCCGCCGGGTACTGGGGCCGACGCTCGGCCGGGCTCCGGGTCACCGTTCACCCGGGCTCCGGACCAGCGTGCAGCCGGGCGCCGGGCCGGCGTCCAGCCGGGCGCCGGGCCCGCGTGCAGCCGGGCGCCGGGCCCGATGCTCGGTCAAGCGCCGGGGCCGGTGTTCAGCCCGACGCCGGGGCCGGGCGCTTGAACATGCGGGTCGCCGTGATCTCGCTGTGTGTCTCCTCGCCCGGGTCGGGTTGGGGAAGCCCGGGCCGCAGGTGCTCCTCCACGCTGATGTACTTCAGGCCCGCCCTGAGGTCGGCGTCGTTGCGCAACCGGATGACCAGCGGGAACTCCGCCAGCGCCGTGGTGTCGAACAGCCCGGTGGTGTACAGCAGCTGCACGCCGAGCGCGTCGGCGACGGCCCGTTGGAGCTCCAGCAGGTAGGTGGCGTTGGCCCGGCCGATGGGGTTGTCCAGGAACAGCGTGCCGGCGTGCCGGTGCTTGTCCCGCCCTCGGTCGTTGGAGCGCAGCGCCGCCATCGTGCAGTACAGGGCGATGGCAGCGGTGAGCAGCTGTCCGCCGGAGAACACGTCGCCCATCTGTCCGACCGGCACCCGCTCGGCGCGCAGCACCGCGTCGGGCTTGAGGATCTCGACGGCGACGCCCTTCGGGCGCAGCGCGGCGGCGACTCCGCGCAGCAGCAGGGACATGCCGTCCCGCCGCAGGTCGGAGTTCTTCCTGACGGCCGCTCTGGTCGCCTCGTCGATGACCTCGCCAAGGCGCTCGGTGAGCGTGGCCTGGTCGGGCTCCTCGAAGCGGATGCGCAGGAACTCCTGCCCCGACCACTCCCCCAGGCCCTCGGGGAGCCGGGACAGCCGCTGGGCGGAGCGCAGGGTGGCGAGGGCGGACTCGACCAGACCCCGCAGCCGGTCCACGATCGAGTCGCGGTTGCGTTCCAGCTGCTCCAGCTCGTCGGTGAGTACCCGGAGCCGGGGGGCGAAGGCGTCGGCCCACTTCTGGGCGTGTTCCGGCAGCGCGGACGCTGGCAGTTCCCGGATCTGCTGGCGCGCCGGGGTGCGGACCTGCTCGAAGCGGGTGGCGTTGGCGTGCCGGACCAGGACGTCGCTCGCCTCGCGCACGGCGGACTCGGCGGCCGACAGGTCGGCGGCGCAGCCGCGCAGCGAGCGGCGGGCCTCGGCGGCGGAACGCCGGGCGTCGTCCAGACCGCCCGGATAGGGCTCGGGTTGCTCCTGCTCCTCCTCGACGGTGTGTTCGCGCAGCAGGTCGCGGAGCATGGCGGCGATCTCGTCGAAGCCGCCGGCCGCGTCCTCGGCGGACCGGTGGGCCGAGAGCAGTTCGGCGTGCGCGTCCCGCGCCTGGCTCAGCTCCTCCTCACGGGTGGCGAGTTCGGTGGTGGCGGTGCGCAGGAGGGCCTGGGCGTGCTCGGCGTCGCGCGGGACGAGTTCCTCGGGGAGGCCGGTGTGCGCCTCGCCGTCCGCGGGGGCGAGGCGCTCCGCCTCACCGCGGAGCCGGCCGAGCTGCTCGCTCGCGCCGGACATGCGGGTCTCCAGGAGCTGGACCAGTTCCTCCGCGCGGGCGGCCGCGGCCTGCCGGCTGGGGCCGTCGGACCCGTCGGGCGACTGGAGCAGCTGCTCGGCGCGGGTGCGGACCTTGTTGCTCAGCCGGTCGAGTTCGGCGCGCGCCGCGCTCTCGTCGCTCTCGGCGCGGGCCTGTTCGGCGCGCAGGTCGGCGCCGACGCCGACCTTCTCGTACAGCTGGGACGCGGCACGGTAGGCCTCCCGCAGGGCGGGCAGGGACGCCTGCGGGGCGCCGTCGGACTCCTCGGGCAGGTCGTCGGGGGCGCCGGCGATCTCGGAGCGCTCCGCGCGCAGGGTGCGGGCGGTGCGCCGTGCGTCGTCGGCGGCCCGCTGCGCGGCGCGCCGGTCCTCGTCGGCGGCGCGGGCCCGCTCCAGGCAGGACTGGGCGCGGGCCTCGGCCTCGGCGGCGTCGTCGGCCAGTTCGCGCAGCTTGGCCTGCCATCCGGCGCGCTCGCGCAGCCGGAAGGCGAGTCCGGCGAGTGCGTCGGCGGCGCGCCGGGCCTTCTGGGCGGCCTCCTGGCGTTCGTCGCGGACCCGGACCGCCTCGGCCGCCGTCTCCTCGGCCTCGGCCCGTAGGCCGCGCGCCTCCGCCAGTTCGGCCTCGGCCTCCTCGGCGAACGTCCGTGCCTGCCGGGCCGTGTCGGCCAGCTCGGTGAGCCGGCCGGCGGGGCAGCCGGTGCGCCAGGAGGCGAGCCGCGCGGCCAGCTCGCGGTCCTTGCCGAGCCGGGCGGCGAGCGCCCGGATCTCCTCGTCCCGCTCGGCGGCGCGGGCGCGCAACGCCTGCCGTTCCTCGTCGGCGGCGTGCTCGTCGTGCATGGCCGGGTTCGGCGGGACGAGGAAGACGTCACCGGCGTCGGACGCGGGCGTCGGGGCGAGCAGGGCGGCGGCCGTGCCGACGGCGACGGCGGACCGGGGCAGCAGGGCGGCGTCGCTCAGTGCCTCGCGGGCGCGGACGTGGGAGTCCGGGTCGGTGATGACGACGCCGTCGACCAGTTCGGGGCGGGCGGCCAGGACGCGCGCGTGGTCGGCGGGGTCGACGGCCTGGGCGAGGTAGCGCCAGCCGGGGAGGGCGGGGATGCCGTGCTCGCCGAGGAACTCGACGGTCGCCAGCACGTCCGGACCGGGCGGCAGCAGACCGCCGTCGCCGAGCGCGCCGAGGATCCGGGAGTCGTCCGCGGCGGCGGTGCGCAGGTCGAACAGCTGCCGTTCGGCGGAGGACACGGCGTCGTCGAGCAGCTCTCGCAACTCGTCGGCGAAGCGGTCGAGTTCCTCCCCGCTCAAGGCGCCTTCGCGGGAGGCGTCCGCGGCGGTGCCGGTGTCCGTGCGCTGGCCCGGTACGGCGGTCCGGCGGGCGGCGGTGACACCCGGCAGGCTCAGCAGCTCGGCCAGCCGCTGTTCGGCGGCGAGGGACTCGGCGGTGCGGCGCTCGCTCTCGTGGGCGCGCTCGGCCGCCGTGGCCGCGTCGGCGGCGCGGGCCGCGGTGAGTTCCGCGCGGCTCTCCGCGGCGGCCGCCTCGCGGGCGTGCTCGGTGGCCCGGCGGGCGGCCTCCCGCGCGGTGTCCCAGGCCGCGACGGCGGTCTTCTCGGCGTCGCTGGCAGCGAGGGCGGCACGGGCCGGGTCGGCGTCGGGTGCGCTGTCGTCGAGCCAGCCGGCCCGGACGGCCTCCGCGGTCTCCTGCTCGACCTCGGTGAGCCGCTGGCGCAGGTGTCCGATCTCGCTGCGGGCGCGCTGCGCCTCGGTGGCGGCGGCGGTGGAGTCGCGGTGGGCGGTGTCACCGGCCTCCTGGAGCGCGGCCGACCGCTGCTCCTCCTCGTTGGCGTGGTTCTCGGCGTTCCGCGCGGCCGCGTGCAGGGCGCGGACCAGGTCGACGGCGGCCTTGGCGCGGGCGGCCAGGGCCGGGGCGGCGTCCCGCTCGGCCTCCTGGATCGCGGCGGACACCCGCGCGACCCGGTCGGCGGCGGCGCGGTGGCGCAGCACGGACTCTGCGGCCTGCCAGGCGGAGTACAGCGTGCGGGCGTCGGCCAGTTCGCGCTTCTGGGCGGCGGCGGACTTCTCGGCGGCGGCCAGTGCCAGGGAGGCGTGCCGGTAGGCGAGTTCGGCGGAGACGAGCGCGCTGTGCCCGCGGGCGGTGTCGGCGTGGGTGACCGCGTGCGCGGCCGCGGTGACGCGCTGGGCGAGGTCGGCCGCGCGCCGGCGCTCCTGGGCGCCGCGCGCGGAGAGCCGGCGGGCCAGCGTACGGGTGCGGCGTTCGGCGGCGGTGTGGATGTCCCGTGCGCGGGCGCGGGCCTCGGCGGCCTCGACGATGCGGCCCAGCAGGTCGACGGACCCGGCGGTGAAGTCGCGTTCGGCGATGAGTTCGGCACGCCGGCCCAGTTTGTTGCCGAAGCCGCTGACGAGGTCGGCGAGCCCGTCCGTGTCGCGGGTGTCGGTGACGGCGCGCAGCAGCAGGTCAGTGAAGTCGGAGTCCTTCTTCACCGCGAAGAGGCCGGCCGCCTCGCCCTCGTCGGCGTTCATCTCCCGTTGGTAGCGGAAGAGTTCGGGGTCGAGCCCGAGGTCGCCGAGGTGCTCGGTCCAGCGCTCGTGGATTTCCTCCCAGTGCACCTCCAGGTGCGGGTAGGTCTTGCCGGCCTCGGTGAGGGCGTCGCGGAAGCCCTTCATGGTGCGGCGCCGGCCGCGCGCTCCGGACTGTCCCTCGACGGGCGGGCGCACGGACGTGGCCTCGGCGACGGGGAGGCTGTCCAGGCTGAGTCCGGGCCCGGGCCGGAAGGAGTACCAGGCCTCGGCGAACTTGCGGGGGTCGTTGGAGACCTGACGGCCCCGCCACTCGCTGGCCTTGCCGACGACGACGCACTCGCCGGTCTGTACGTGCTGCCATTCGAGCGCGACATGGCCGCAGTCGTCGGCGAGCAGGAACTTGCGCAGCACGCCGGAGCTGGCGCCGCCGAGGGTGTTGCGGTGGCCAGGGAGCATCACGGAGAAGATCAGCTTCAGCAGGACGGACTTGCCGCCGCCGTTCTCCAGGAAGAGCACCCCGGCGGGCGCGGGGCGGCGGGGCGGGCCGACGGGCTCGTCCGCGAAGAACTCCGCCTGCGTCGGCGCCGGGTTGGGCACGGTGGCGCCGACGCCGCGCAGGTCGAGCACGGTGTCGGCGTAGCGTGCGCCCGCCGGTCCGATGGAGTAGAGGCGGACCCGGGACAGCTCGTACATGGCGGACTCTCGTGAGGCTTCGTGGGGTGGGGGTCAGGCGGAGTGGAAGGGCAGGCCGGCGTCGGCGACCAGGTCCAGGGCGTCGCCGTCCTCGGGGGGCAGCAGGGTGGGGGTGCCGTCGGTGACCGGGACGACGCCGAGGTCGAGCAGTTCGGCCATGGCGGCGCCGCCCGCCATGTCGCGGACCTGGAGCTGGTAGCGGGCGGTGGTGCGGTAGGTGCCGCCGTTGTCGTCGCCGGTGCGCTGGAGGAAGCCGGAGTCGGTCAGGAAGGAGACGGCCTTGGCGACGATGCCGGTGGTGGAACCGGCAAGGCGGCGGGCGTCCTTGGTGGCGCCGGTGGAGGTGCGCCGGGCCCAGATCCGCCAGGCGGCCTCGAGTCCGGGGGCGTCGCTGACCGGGTCGGTGTTCTCGCCCTGTTCGGCGGCCCGCTCCTCCAGACGGTGGCAGGCCTGGCGGACGAAGGCGTCGACGCCGTTGACCGTGACGCGCCCGATGTAACCGTCGTCGGCGAGGTCCTCCGGGCGGGGGAAGGCCATGGCGGCGACGGCGAGGTGGGCGAGGCCGTGCAGGAAGCGGTCGCCGCCGTCGGCGGAGGTGCGGCGCGCGTAGTCGCCCATGCGGACGGCGAAGACGGAGTCCTCGGCTGCCGTGACGGCCATGCCGGCGCGCGGGGACACCTCCAGCACGATCAGCCCGAGCCCGGTGGCCACGGCGTCGGCGAGCCGCGCGAACGGCGGGTCCTCCCGGTAGCGGCGCAGCAGGTCGGCGTACTCCTGGTCGCGGGCCGGCTGCAGCTTGGGCTGGAGGCCGAAGGCGACGAGCCGGGCCGCGTCGGCGGCGTCGGCGGGCGTGACGGCGGTGCTCGCCGGCGCGGGCTCCGGCTCGCTCCAGTCGGCGTGCTCGGTCACGGTCGGTGCTCCTCGGTGCGGTAAGGGTCGGTGCGGGGGGCGTCGGTGGGCGGGGTGAGCGTGCGGGGTGCCGCGGTCGCGGTCATGCCGCCTCCGTACGGTCCGCGGCCATGCCGGCCGCGTCCAGCAGGGCCGTGCCCACGATGAGGTCGGCGCCGCCGAACTCGGGGTCGTCCAGGTCGGTGCCGTCGTCCACGGCGAACAGCAGCTTCCGCTCGCCCTGGCGGTACGCCGTGCCGACCGGCGGGCTGGCGGCGTGCACGGCCAGGAGGGCGACCAGGTAGGGCAGCTCGGGGTCCTGACGGCGGGCGTCGGCGAGCAGTCCGGACAGCCGGCGCGGCGCGTCGGCCGGCAGGTCGAGCAGCTCGGTGGCGGCCGCCAGCTGCTCCTCGCTGAAGCGGCTGTCGTCGGGGGTGGCGATGAGGTCCGGCTCGGGCATCTCGGCGCCGAGGTGCTCACGCTCCACGGGCGGGGTCAGCAGGATCTCGACGAGGTCGGCGACCCGGACGGACACGGGTGTGCGCAGTCCGGTGCCGCGGGCGAAGAAGGCGTCGGTGACCCGGGACGCCTGCTCGACCGGGAGCGGCAGCAGGGGCGCGAGGAGCTGGCCGTAGAGGTCGGTGCCGGCGGTCGCGGCGGGCGTGGCGAAGGCCTGCCGGTCCTGTTCGGCGCGGAACAGCGGGCCCGCCTCCAGCAGCCGGGACTGCAGCTGGGTGTGGCGCCGGATGCAGTCCTTGACGATGTCGACCAGCTCGGCGGCGCGGCGCTTGTGCTCGGGGTCCTCGGACTCGTCGCGGGCCTTGCGGATGTTGGTGAGGATCGCGTTCTCGTGGCGGTAGCGGTCGGCGACGTGGTCGAGCGCTTCGGCGATCATGTCGGGCACGGCGCTGAGCCAGTCCACCGCGCGGACGTTGCGCCGGGTGGCCTCCAGGGCGCGGCGCAGGGTCTCGGAGTACTGCACGGTGCGGTACCGGGCCTGTTCGGCGGCGAGCTGCGCGTCGGCGAGCCGGCCCCGGCTGATCAGCACCTCCAGCTTGACCTCGGCGGCGATCTGGGCGCTGGTGACGTCTGTGTCGAGGGCGCCGACCAGGACGTTGACCGCCTCGTCGGTGGTGCGCAGGTACACCGTGCCGCCGGGGCCCGGGACCTCTTCGATCAGCTTGAAGTCGTAGTCGCGGCGCACATACGTGCCGTCCGCGCCGAAGACGCCGTAGACGGCGCGGAAGCCGCGGTCCACGCTGCCGACGTTGATCAGGTTCTCCAGGACCCAGCGGGCCACCCGCTCGTGCTCGGCGGCGGGGCGGTCCGGGGCCTGGGCGGCGACGCGCGGGACGATCCGGGCGACGATCTGGTCGTGGTCCGCGCCGGTGTCGAAGTCCATGTTGAGTGTGACCAGGTCGATGGCGGCGAGGGCGATCTCCGCCATGCCGTAGACCGAGTACTCGCCCGCGAGATTGGCCTTGCGGGTGTCCAGGTCGTGCAGCGGCGCGGTGCACGCGAGCGCGCGCAGCCGCCGCGCCAGGCCTTCGTCGGCGGCCGGGCCCGGCGCGGGCCGCGGCCCCGCGCTGAGCTGGGGCGGAACGCTGTCCGTCGGTGCAGGCGAAGTCACGGTGCACAGACTAGGTCCTCGGTCCGACAACGACCCAAACGAGGCAGATGCCCTCGGCGCCTCACCGGCCGCCCACCCCCGGCGCCGTTCCCACCGAACCGTCGCCGACACCACGCGGACGGACCGTCTCCTCGGCGCCTCACCGGTCGGCCCGCCGCCCGGCGCCCGGAACCGCCGTCGCCGGCCGGCCGGTCGTGTGCCCGGCCGGTGCCCGCTACTCCTCGCCCACGCGGCGCCGGTAGACCTCCACCACCCGTTCCAGTGAGACGTCGAGGTAGGACGCCAGCAGACGCTCGGCCGTGTCCCGGTCGCCCGCCTGAAGGGCCTGGAGGATCTCGACGTTTCGGGCGATGTACGGTTCGTGCAGCCGCTGGGGCTCGTCCACCACGTGGAAGGCGAGCCGCAGTTCGGCGAAGACGCTGCGCATCAGCTCGGCCGTGCGCTCGCCGGAGGCCAGGGCGACCAGCTCCTGGTGGAAGTGGATGTTGGCCGTACCCACCGTTTTCCAGTCACCTTCGCGCGCCGCCCGCCGCCCCTCCTCGACCGCCTCGGCGAGCCCGTCGAGGGCGTAGGGCGGTTCGCCGAGACCGCGTACGACGGCGCACTCGACGAGCCTTCGGGTCCGGTAGATGTCCTCGACGTCCTCGACGGTCAGCACCCGGACGAACACACCCCGGTTGAGCTCGTGGACGAGCAGCCGCTCGTGCGTGAGCAGCCGGAACGCTTCCCGCAGCGTGTTGCGGGAGACCCCGAGGGCACCGCCGATGCTGTCCTCCGACAAGCGCGTCCCGGGCGGGAAGTAGCCCTCGGCGATGCGGCTCCTGAGGATGTCCGCGACGCGCTCGGCGGTGCTGGTGCGGCCCAACAGGGCGCGGTCGTCGGCCAGTCCGCTCATCCGCTCTGCCATGCCGGAATTCAAGCGCACCCGGAAGAACGAAACAACAGGGGTATTGAAGGATCGTTCAACGATCCTCTACCTTGCTTGGGCAGTGGCACGGCTCACTCTTCCCGCACCCTCCCGTCCCCCCTCTGCGAGGTGCCCATGAGCACGACCCCTCCATCGCGGGCCCTGACCGACTCACCACTCCCCGTCAAGCCCGAACCCCCCACCGTGGACGGGGCGTTCGGCTGGCTGCGCGCGCTGGGCCCGCGCGGCCGCCGCGCCTTCGGCGGCGCGTTCGGCGGCTATGCCCTGGATTCGTACGACTACTTCACTCTGCCGCTGACGATGGTCGCGCTGTCGGCGTACTTCGGTCTGAACAGCGGCCAGACCGGTCTGCTGACGACCGTGACCCTGCTCGTCTCCGCGGTCGGCGGCGCCGTCGCGGGCGTACTGGCGGACCGCATCGGCCGGGTCAGGGCACTGCTGCTGACCGTGATCACCTACGCGGTGTTCACCGTGGCCTGCGGCTTCGCCCCCAACTACGAGACGCTGCTGGTCTTCCGGGCGCTCCAGGGCCTCGGCTTCGGCGGCGAGTGGGCCGTCGGCGCGATCCTGGTCGCCGAGTACGCCGGCGCCCGGCACCGGGGCCGCACCCTCGGCGCGGTGCAGAGCGCCTGGGCCGTCGGCTGGGCCCTGGCCGTGATCGTGTACACGGCCGTCTTCTCCCTGGTCGACGGCGATCTGGCCTGGCGCGTGATGTTCTGGACCGGCGCGCTGCCCGCGCTGCTCGTGGTGTGGGTGCGGCGCAGCGTGCGCGACGCCCCGGAGGCGGCCGCCGCGCGGGAGCGGAGCCCTCGGACGGGTTCGTTCGCGGCGATCTTCCAGCCGGCTCGTGACGGTTCTCCCGGTCTGCTGCGCACCACACTGTTCGCCGTTCTGCTCTCCACCGGCGTGCAGGGCGGCTACTACACCCTCGCCACCTGGGTGCCGACCTACCTGAAGTCCGAGCGTGACCTGTCGGTCGTCGGCACCGGCGGCTACCTCACGTTCCTGATCTCCGGTGCCTTCCTCGGTTATCTGACGGGCGGCTACCTCACCGACCGGCTGGGCCGTCGCCGCAACATCTGGCTGTTCGCCCTGCTGTCGGCGGTGTGCATCGTGGCGTACACGAACATCCCGAGCGGGGCCGACACCCTGGTCCTGGTGCTGGGTTTCCCGCTCGGGTTCTGCATGTCGGCCATCTTCAGCGGCTTCGGCTCGTACCTGAGCGAGCTGTACCCGACGGCGGTGCGGGGCACCGGACAGGGCTTCACCTACAACACCGGGCGTGCCGTGGGCGCCGTCTTCCCGACCACCGTCGGTTTCCTGGCCGACAGCTGGGGCGTGGGCGGGGCCCTGGTCTTCGGCGCGATCGGGTACGGCCTGGCGGCGGTGGCGCTGCTGGGGCTGCCGGAGACGCGCGGGAAGGAGCTGGAGTGAACCCCGCCGACGACAGCGTGGCCACCGCCGTCGGCGAACGCACCGCCGTGGACGACCGCGTCGTGGTCCTCTCCGACGACACCACGCGCGCGTGGAGCCCGCGCACGGCCCGTGCCCGGTTCCGGGAGGGCCTGGCGATCCCCACGGCCGGCGTGGCCGCCGGGTACACCCAGGCCAACCTGGTCTCCGTGCCCGCCGACTGGGCCTACGACGTGCTGCTGTTCTGCCAGCGCAACCCGCGGCCGTGCCCGGTCCTCGACGTCACCGACGCCGGTTCCACCTCCACCGTGCTCGCCGCCGACGCCGACCTGCGCACCGATCTGCCGCGCTACCGGGTGTGGGAGCACGGCCGGCTGGTGGACGAGCCGACGGACGTGCGGGCGTACTGGCGCGGCGACCTGGTGTCGTTCCTCATCGGCTGCAGCTTCACGTTCGAGTGGGCGCTGGCGGCGGCCGGCGTTCCGCTGCGGCACGTGGAGCAGGGCCGGAACGTTCCGATGTACGTGACGAGTTGGCAGTGCCGTCCGGCGGGGCGGATGAGCGGTCCGATGGTGGTGTCGATGCGGCCGGTGCCGCCCGCGCACCTGTCGGCGGCGATCCGGGAGAGCAGTCTGATGCCGGCGGTGCACGGCGGCCCGGTGCACTGCGGCGCCCCGTTCGGGCTGGGCATCGACGACCTGGCCCGGCCCGACTTCGGTGACCGGGTGGACCTCGAACCGGACGACATCCCGGTGTTCTGGGCGTGCGGGGTGACCCCGCAGGCGGCGGTCATGGCGTCCCGTCCGCCGTTCGCGATCACCCACGCCCCGGGCCGGATGTTCCTCGGCGACGCCCGGGACGAGCAGTTCCGCGTGGTCTGACCGGCCCGCGCGGCACCAGCAGGAGAGAGAAACGAAGGATCCATGACCTCGATCGATCTGAACGCCGACCTCGGCGAGGGCTTCGGCCACTGGCGGCTCACCGACGACGAACAGCTGTTGTCGGTGGTGACCAGCGCCAACGTGGCCTGCGGTTTCCACGCCGGGGACGCGCCCACCATGCGCCGGGTGTGCGAGCTCGCCGCCGCGCGCGGCGTGCGGATCGGCGCCCAGGTCTCCTACCGGGACCTGGCGGGGTTCGGCCGGCGTCCGATGGACGTGCCGCCCGCCGAGCTGACGGCCGAGGTGGCCTATCAGATCGGCGCCCTGGAGGTGTTCGCCCGCGCGGCGGGGAGCCGCGTGGCGTACGTCAAGCCGCACGGCGCGCTCTACAACCGGGCGGTACGGGACGAGGAACAGGCCCGCGCGGTGGTCGACGGGGTGGTCCTCGCCGGGCCCACGCTGCCGGTGCTCGGCCTGCCCGGCTCACGGCTGCTGGAGCTGGCCGGGAAGGCGGGACTGCCCGCGGTCGAGGAGGCGTTCGCCGACCGCGCGTACACCGATGAGGGGACGCTGGTGCCACGCGGCGAACAGGGTGCTGTGATCACCGACCCCGGCGCCGTCCTCACGCGGTCGGTGGACCTGGCCCGGCGCGGGGAGGTCGTCGCACGGTCGGGGCGGCGCATCGGGATGCGGGCCCGTTCCCTGTGCCTGCACGGCGACACCCCGGGCGCGGTGGACCTGGCACGGCGCGTACGGGACGCCCTGGAGACGTCGGGTGTGCGTGTGGAGGCGTTCGCATGAGGACGCTGCCCGTCGGTGAGGACGCGCTGCTCGTCGAGGTCGCCTCGGGCGAGGAGGCGCAGGCCCTCCTCGCCGAGCTGCTGCGCCGCCGCGCGGAGGGGTCGCTGACGGCCCGTGAGATCGTCCCGGGGGCCCGCACGGTCCTCCTCGACGGCCTGCCGGACCCCGCCCGGCTGGCCGCCGACCTCACCTCACGGCCCGTGCTGCCCGCGCCGCCACGCCCGGCGGACACGGTCGAGATCCCGGTGCGCTACGACGGCCCGGACCTGGCGGACGTCGCGGCGCACTGGGGTGTCTCCGTCCCCGAGGTGGCCCGCATCCACGCGGCCACCGAGTTCCGCGTCGCGTTCTGCGGGTTCGCCCCCGGCTTCGGCTACCTCACCGGGCTTCCCGCCCGCTACGAGGTGCCCCGCCGGGCGGCGCCGCGCACGTCCGTCCCGGCGGGCTCGGTCGCGCTGGCGGGCCCGTACACGGGCGTCTACCCGCGCTCCTCCCCCGGCGGCTGGCAGCTGATCGGCACGACCGGCCTGGTCCTGTGGGACCACACCCGGGAGCCCGCGGCGCTGCTCTCGCCCGGTACTCGCGTGCGTTTCGTCCCCATGGGCGTGACGGAGCCGGTGACATGACGGACCGCGCGCTCTCCGTCGTACGGGCGGGAGCCCTGACCACCGTGCAGGACCGGGGCCGTCCCGGCCACGCCCACCTCGGTGTCCCCCGCTCCGGTGCGCTGGACGGTCCCGCGGCCGCGCTCGCCAACCGGCTGGCCGGCAACGGCCCGGACGCGGCCGTCCTGGAGACCACCCTCGACGGCTGTTCCGTGCGCCCGCGCTCGCCCCTCACGGTCGCGGTCACCGGGGCGCCCTGCCGGGTGACGGTGGACGGGCGTCCGGCCGCGTGGGGCGCACCGGTGCGGGTGCGCGCGGGCGCCGTCCTGGACGTCGGCCCCGCGGATCACGGCGTGCGGTCCTACGTGGCCGTGTCCGGGGGCGTCGCCGTCGACCCGGTGCTCGGCAGCCGCTCCACGGACCTGCTCTCCGGTCTCGGCCCGGCCCCGCTGACGGACGGCGCGGTGCTGCCGCTCGGGACGCCGACGGGTTACCACGCGCGCGTCGACGTGGCCCCGCAGCCGGCGCCGCCCGCCGAGCTCGTCCTCCGCGTGACGCCCGGTCCGCGCGACGACTGGTTCACGGCGGGGGCGCTGCGCCGGTTCGCGTCCGGCACGTTCCGCGTCTCCCCGGCGAGCAACCGCATCGGGCTGCGGACCACGGGGCCGGTGCTGGAGCGGGCCCGGCACGAGGAGCTGCCCAGTGAGGGCGTGGCGCTGGGGGCGGTGCAGGTGCCGCCGGCCGGGACTCCGGTGATCTTTCTCGCCGATCACCCTACGACCGGCGGCTATCCGGTGATAGGGGTTGTCCGTCCCGTCGACCTGGCCGCTGCGGCGCAGGCCCGGCCGGGGACGCCGGTGCGGTTCGTCGTCGCGCGGAGGCGCGGGGGGTTCTGAGGTCCCTGAGGGCCGCGCCCCCAGACCCTCCTGTCGGCCCTGGCGGGCCTCGTCCTCAAACGCCGGACGGGCTGGAAGTCAGCCCGTCCGGCGTTCGAGGAGTTCCCGGGTCAGACAGCGGTTTCCTCGGGGCCGATCCTGCTGCGGACCGCGGTCTGGACCTCGGCCTCCTCCGCCGGGTCGGCGGCCAGGCGGCGGAGGCGGTCGACGACGCGGGTGTCTCCGGTCTCGGCGTGCCGGGCGGCGATCTCGCGGGTGGTCTCCTCGCAGTCCCAGAGGCATTCGACGGCGAAGCCGGTGGCGAAGGAGGGATCGGTGGCGGCGAGGGCCCGGGCTGCCCGGCCGCGCAGATGGGAGGAGGCGGTCTCGCGGTAGATGTGGCGCAGCACGGGGGCCGCGCAGACGATGCCGAGGCGTCCGGCGCCGTCGACGAGGGTCCACAAGGTCGTCGCGTCGGGGCCCTCGCCCCGTACGGACTCACGCAGTGCGGCGAGGACCAGGTCGCGGTCCCGGGTGCCGCCCCGGCAGGCGAGCACCCGACCGGCGGCCTCGCCCAGCGCGTCGGGCCGGTGGGCCCAGCCCCGGGCCCGTTCCACGGCGGCCATGCTGCGCATGCGTTCGAAGGCGTCGACGGCGGCCTCCACGACGGCCGTCGTGCCGGTGGTCACGGCGCCCTCGATCAGGTCGAGGACGTCGGGATCGTTGCTGTCGGCGAGATAGCGCAGGGCCGTGCACCGGGCCCCGTCGGTGCCGTCCTGGGCGGCCAGCACGATCTCGGGCCGGTCCTCGGGCCCGGCCACGGCGGACAGACAGCGGGCGGCCGGCACGTGCAGCGCGGCACCGCGGTCCATGCCCTGCTGGGCCCACTCGAACACGGCCTGGACGCTCCAGCCGGGACGTGGCCCGGTGGGACGCATCTGCCGTTGCCAGCGGTCGAAGGAGCCGGCCTCCTGGGCGGCGCGTACGCGCGCGGAGACGGTGGGGCGCGGGTCGTCGGCCCACAGCCGCCAGGGCCGTGGTTCGAAGGCGTCGCGCACGGTCGCGGCCAGTTCGGCCTCGCCCTCGGGGTCGGTGGCGAACCGCGCGAGCACGGGGGCGGCGAGGGCGCGCAGGCCCGCGTCGTCGTCCCGGAGGGCCAGTTCGTCCAGGGCCCAGGCCCAGTTGGTGCCCTGAGCGGCGTACCTGCGCAACAGGTGGAGGGCGTCCTGCCGGCCGTAGGAGGCGAGGTGGCCGAGGACGGCGAGGGAGAGTCCGGTGCGTGACTCGTCGGTGTCGAGGATGTCCTCGGGATCGAAGAGGTGAGCCTCGATGGCGTCGAGTCCGCCGTGCAGGTCGAGGTAGAGGCGGGCGTAGTAAAGGGAGCGGTTCTCCACCTGCCAGTCGTGGCGCGGGTCGCGCAGCACACAGTGGTTCAACGCCGCCAGCGCCTCGGAGCGGGGGGCGGTGAGTGCGTGCAGCGTGCCGTCGCCGCGGCCCCGCTGGAGCAGGCCGAGCAGCGTACCGCTGGGCGCTATGACCGGATCGAACATGGGAAACAGCCTCACATCAAGCGTCGACGCAACCGGGGACGTGCATTACCTGGCCGCGTGCCAACACGTCGGGGCGCCCGCCGTTTCCTGCTCGCTGTAGACCATCTCTCTCTGCCTCTCGTCGGTGGCCCATGCGGACCGCGTCACGGCCCGCGCGGTGCGGCAACACCTGCCCAGCCATCGCGTCCGTGAATCACGTCGTCATGATGACCCGGCGGTCACATCTACCGCGACCGAAATTTCGGCGGCCCTGTACCGCCTCCCCCGTTTTCGTTGTCGTCGCTGGTCGGAGCGGGTGTCTCAGCGCTCTTGGAAAAGCTCGAGAAGCTCCGTGCGGGCGAACATCCGGGCCGTGTCGACGGCCGACGGTGTCCCGGCGGAGGGGTCGGCGCCGGCCTCCAGCAGCGCCTTGGCGACGTCGGTCTCGCCCTTGAAGACCGCCCCCGCGAGTGGCGTCTGGCCGCGGTCGTTGACGCGGTCGGCGTCGGCACCGCGCGCCAGCAGGGCACGGACCGCCTCGGCGTGGCCGTGGTAGGCGGCGAGCATCACGAGCGAGTCGCCGCGGTCGTTGGTGAGGTCGGCGGGGACGCCCGCGTCGACGTAGGCGACCAGCTCCTCGGTGCGGCCGCGCCGAGCCAGATCGAAGATCTTGGTCGCCAGCTCCACGACCTCCGGGTCGGGGGCTTCTGTCATCGCCGGACCGCCTCTCACTGCATGGGTTCTCGCACCGGGAACAGGGCGTACGTCTGCGCGGGGCGCAGCCGTACGGGTGAATCGCCAGGGTACTGGCTCGGGTGGCACATGACCTGATCTGCCCGAGGTAAAGATCACGAGAGGTCGCCACCAGGACACGGGGGCCGGATATCCACCCAGTTGCACCTTTTATCGTATAGATACATTCTGTGATCAGGGAAGAACTCATGGTGACTGCTGTCCCCGCGAACCAGGAGAACTCACATGATCATCTCGATCTCATGCGTGGTGCTGCTCGGCATCGTCGTCTTCATCTTCTTCCGCAAGGACGGACTGAAGCTGTCGCACGCCCTGGTGGCGATGCTCTTCGGCTTCTATCTGGCCAGCACGGCCATCGCCCCGAGCATCAAGGCGGGCGGCGAGAGCCTCGCCGGTCTGCTGGGCGGGTTCAAGTTCTGACCCGCCCCACCACGCCCAGCCCGCCCGCACGCACCCTCTGGAGACAGTTGTGGCCCGGCGCCCCCTCCCCCGCATCCTCAGCAACGGCAGCGCCCAGCTCGCCCGGAGCCGGGAGCTGGCCAGGACGGCGGCCGACAGCGCCACGGACGTCCTCCACCCGCTGATCACCATCACGCGCGGGCTGCGCCGGCTGGCCTCGGCCGGACGGCGCAGGTGGGTCGAGACGCCCAAGGAGCGGCGCGGGGCGCTGCTCCTCTCCGTGGCAGCGGTGCTGCTGGGGGTGGCGCTCGCGCCGTACGGTCCGCTGCTCGCCGTCGTCACCCTGATGGCGGCGGCGGCCTGGCACGGCCGGGACCGCACACCCGCGGCACCCGCCGGGCCCGCCCCGGGGCAGCTGCAGCGCCTGAAGTCGCTGTACGAGGCCCTGGTGCCCTACTTCTCGGCGGCCGACGACCCCGAGCCGCTCTACTCCCACGGGGGCGACTGGGGGAAGGTCTTCTCCGAGTACGAGTTCGACGGCACCGGCCGTCTCGCGCACCTGGTGATCTCCTACCCCGCGTACTTCACGGACGCCGAACCGGCGTCCCGCGCGCGGATCGAGCATCTGCTCGGCGCCAAGTGCGGACGCGGGCGGGAATACCACTTCGGATGGGACGAGGAAGCCAACCAGCTCACCGTCCGCGTCCTCGCTCCGCTGCCCACCGACATCGCCGCGCAGCCCTTCGTCACAGCCCCCGGCGAGACGGTCCTCGGCTTCACCGACCCCACGCGCGTGCAGCGGACGCTGCCGCTCACCCACGGCGCCCACGGCGAGGAGCAGCGCGACGTGCCGCCCGTGGTGTGGCGCACGGGCATCCGCTCCACGGAGCCGCACCTGCTGGCGGTCGGCCAGCCGGGCAGCGGCACCTCGACGCTGCTGCGGTCCATCGCCCTGCAGGCCCTGCACCACGGCGACGTGGTGATCGTGGACGGCGGCGGGACCGGTGAGTACGCCTGCCTCACCGGCCGGGACGGCGTGCTCGCCGTCGAGTGCGGTCTGACGGGGGCGCTGACCAGCCTGGAGTGGGCGGCCTCCGAGACCGAGCGCCGGATGGCCGCCGCCGACCGGGCGCACCAGGCGGGCGACCCACCGCCCGAGGACACCCGGCGTCCCCTGTGGCTGCTGCTGGACCGGCCCAGCGTGTTCACCCACCTCGCCGCGGCGGACGACCGCACGGACCCGCAGTCCCTGCTCCAGGCGCCGCTGCGGCACGGCCGCGCCGCGAACGTCACCGTGGTGGTCGCGGAGCAGTTCGACGGTCTGGAGGCCCTGGCGGGCCCGGTACGGCAGCACACCCGCGCGCGCGTCGTCCTCGGGCCCGCGACGACGGAGCAGCTGGAGACCGTGCTCGGGGCGCCTCCGCACACCACGCGGGTCGACCAGATGCCGCCGGGGCGCGGCTACGCCCGTCTGGGCACGGGGCCGGTCCACCGCCTGCAGGTCCCGGCGACCCCGGACCCGTACGACGACGCGACCAGCGACGCCCACCGCCAGGCGGTCCTGGAACTGCTGCCGCCCCGGACCACGCCGGCGGACGAGGAGCCGGAGCTGCTGGAGGCCGCGGCGGCGGAGCAGGGGCCGGTGCCGGAGGCCGTACGTCTGGACAAGGCGGCGACGGAGAAGGTCGCGGCTGCGGCGATGGTGGCGGAGACGGACGCGGAGACGGTGTCCGCGCGGCCGGCGCCCGAGGGGTCGGCGGTGGCGGAATCCTCCTCGTGACGCCGGGCCTCACGGCCAACGGGGTGCCGGGCACGGGCGGGGGCCGGGTGCGGCTTGTCTGTGGCCGGTCGCGCAGTTCCCCGCGCCCCTGAGGGGCGTTTCCGGCACCGCTGCCGTCTGCGGGCAGGCGTGCGGCACGGGTGGGCGCAGACGGCACCCCTTCCAGCGGGCCTCACCGCTAACGGCGTGCCGGGCACTGCCGGATGGGTGCCAGTCGGTTCGTGGCCGGTCGCGCAGTTCCCCGCGCCCCTGAGGGCGCTGCCGGCATCGCCGTTTCCAGCGGACCTCGCCGCCCGCGCCCCTGAGGGGCGTTTCCGGCACCGCTGCCGTCTGCGGGCAGGCGTGCCGCAGGGCGGCACGGGTGGGCGCAGACGGCACCCCTCCAGCGGGCCTCGCCGCTAACGGGGTGCCGGGTGCCAGTCGGTTCGTGGCCGGTCGCGCAGTTCCCCGCGCCCCTGAGGGCGCTGCCGCGTCACGCGACGAACGTGCGGGGGGTTTCCGTGCCTGACGTACCGCCCGTTTCGACGATGCGGGCCGCCGCCGCCAGGCGGGTGGCCGCCTCGTCGGCGACCGCGCCGCCCACCGTGAACGGCAGCCGCACATACCCCTCGAACGCGCCGTCCACCCCGAAGCGCGGCCCCGACGGCACGCGCACGCCCACCCGCTCCCCCGCCTCCGCCAGCCGCGAACCGGACAGGCCCCCGGTGCGCACCCAGAGGGTGAGGCCGCCGCCGGGCACCTCGAACTCCCAGTCGGGCAGTTCCCGGCGTACGGCGGCCACCAGCTCGTCGCGGTTCTGCCGCGCCTGGGCGCGCCGTACCGCCACCGCCTGCTCCCAGCCACCCGTGCCGAACAGCCAGTTCACGGCGAGCTGCTCCAGGACGGGCGTGCCCAGGTCGGCGTAGGCGCGGGCGGCGACGAGGCTGCGGATCACGTCGGGCGCGGCGCGCACCCAGCCGATGCGCATTCCGGCCCAGAACGCCTTGCTCGCCGAGCCGACCGTGATCACGGTGGACCCCGCCGGGTCGAACGCGCACACAGGACGCGGCATCTCCACGTCCTCGTCGAGCCACAGCTCGCTCATCGTCTCGTCGGCGACCAGCACCGTGCCGGCCGAGCGGGCCGCGTCCACCAGCCCGCGCCGCTGGTCCTCGCCGGCGAGCGCCCCGGTGGGGTTGTGGAAGTCGGCGACCACGTAGGCGATGCGCGGGGCCGCCTCGCGCAGCACCTGACGCCAGCGGTCCAGGTCCCAGCCGGTCAGGCCTTCGGCCATGGCGACGGGGACGAGCCGGGCACCGGCCTCGCGCATCAGCTGGAGGATGTTCGCGTAGGAGGGTGACTCGACGGCGATCCGTTCACCGCGTCCGCCGAAGAGGTGACAGATGGCGTCGATGGCGCCCATCGCGCCGGTCGTGACCATGATCTGCTCGGGCATGGTGGCGATGCCCCGCGCGGTGTAGCGGTCCGCGATCATCGCGCGCAGCGCGGGCAGCCCGGCCGGATAGTCGCCGTGGGTGTGCGCGTACGGCGGGAGCTCCTCCAGCGCGCCCTGGACGGCCCGGGTGAGCCAGGGCTCGGGGGCGGGCAGCGCGGCGCAGCCGAGGTCGATCATGGAGCCCAGGGCCTCGGGCGGCAGCGGCTCGAGCCCCCGTGCCGGGACCGGGTTGCCGGCCGGGACGGCGGTCCAGCTGCCGGCGCCGCGCCGTGACTCGAGGAACCCCTCACCGCGCAGCGCCTCGTAGGCGGCGGCCACGGTGGTCCGGCTCACGGAGAGGGCGAGGGCCAGTTCCCGTTCGGCGGGCAGCCGCGCGGCGACCGGCACCCGGCCTTCGAGGACCAGCAGCCGGATGCCGTCGGCGAGGGCGCGGTAGGCGGGGGGCCGCCGGGTCCCGGAGCCCGCCGGACGGTCCTGCTGGGAGTTGAGCAGCCGGGCCAGCTGGGCCGCACCCACTGCGGAAGTCCACTGCGCCATACGATTCAGTCCACCTTCCCCGGATTGGCCATGGATGACATGACCAGTCAGGCTCCAGGGTGGCATGCATCGGTCCACTTCCACCACAGGGGGCACCTCTTGGCCAGAAACTCGCTCCGCGAGCGGCATCTCGTACGGCGGCTGTTCCAGCTGTACGGGGGACTGGCCCTGTACGGGGCCAGCTCGGCGCTCCTCGTGCGGTCGGGGCTCGGTCTCGAACCGTGGAACGTCCTGCACCAGGGCCTGTCCGAGCGCACCGGGCTGTCGATGGGCGTGGTGCTGACCGCCGTGGGCGCCCTGGTGCTGCTGCTGTGGATCCCGCTGCGTCAGCGACCGGGGCTCGGCACGGTCTCCAACGTGCTGGTGATCGGCGCGGCGATGGACGCGACGCTGGCCCTGGTGCCGGACGCGCACGGCATGACCGTACGCGTGGTGCTGATGGCGGCCGGGATCGTGCTGAACGGCGCGGCGACCGGGCTGTACATCGCGGCGCGGTTCGGCCCGGGCCCGCGCGACGGGCTGATGACGGGGCTGAACCGGCGCACGGGGGTGTCGGTGCGTCTGGTCCGCACGCTCATCGAGATCACGGTCGTGGTCACCGGCTTCCTCCTCGGCGGCACGGTCGGCGTCGGCACGCTGCTGTACGCGGTGGCGATCGGCCCGCTCGCCCAGGTGTTCCTGCGGGTCTTCGAGGTCCCGGGGCGGGCCGACGGCACCACGGTCGTTGCCGCCGGGCAGCCCCAGCAGGCGATACTGCGGTCGTGACCCCCCCGATACGCCACCCCTACCTCGACCATCCCGGCCCGCTCGCCTTCGCCCACCGGGGCGGGGCGGCCGACGGGATGGAGAACACCGTCCGGCAGTTCCGGTGCGCCGTCGAGGCGGGCTACCGGTACATCGAGACCGACGTCCACGCCACGCGCGACGGCCGGCTCGTCGCCTTCCACGACGCCACCCTGGACCGGGTCACGGACGGCGCGGGCCGCATCGCCGACCTGCCCTGGTCGGAGGTGGCGCGGGCGCGGGTGGCCGGGGTCGAGCCGGTGCCCCTGTTCGAGGAGCTGCTGGAGACCTTCCCCGAGGTCCGCTGGAACGTGGACGTGAAGGCCGAACCGGCACTGCGGCCTCTGCTGCACCTGATCCGGCGCACCGGGTGCTGGGACCGGATCTGCGTCGGCTCGTTCTCCGAGGCGCGGGTGGTGCGCGCCCAGCGGCTGGCCGGGCCGCGGCTGGCCACCTCGTTCGGCACCCGGGGGGTGCTGAACCTGCGGCTGCGGTCCTGGGGGCTGCCGGTCCCGCTGCGCCGGTCGGCGGTCGCCGCGCAGGTGCCGGAGGAGCAGTCGGGCGTCCGGGTGGTCGACGAGCGTTTCGTGCGGGCCGCCCACGCGCGGGGCGTGCAGGTCCACGTGTGGACCGTGAACGAACCGCAACGCATGCACCGGCTCCTTGACCTCGGGGTGGATGGCATCATGACCGATCACATCGACACACTGCGCAAGGTCATGGAGGACCGCGGCACCTGGGTCTGAGACCCCCGCGCCCCGTCGCCTCGGCGCGTACACGGGGAAGCGAGGGCACGGGTGGACACCGACACCGTGCGGTCACCGGCGGCGGACGAGGGCGCCGCGCGGAGGCGCGAACAGCGCGGCTGGTACTTCTACGACTGGGCCTGCTCCGTGTACTCCACGAGCGTGGTCACCGTCTTCCTCGGCCCGTACCTGACCTCGGTCGCGGAGGCGGCGGCGGACGCGGACGGGTTCGTGCACCCGCTGGGCATACCCGTGCGCGCGGGGTCCTTCTTCGCGTACGCGGTGTCCCTGTCGGTGGTCGTGGCCGTGCTGGTGATGCCGCTGGTGGGCGCCGCCGCCGACCGCACCGGACGCAAGAAGCCGCTGCTCGCGGCGGCCGCGTACACCGGTGCTGCCGCGACCGCCGGGATGTTCTTCCTCGACGGCGACCGGTATCTGCTGGGCGGCCTGCTTCTGGTGGTGGCGAACGCCGCGCAGTCGGTCGCGATGATGCTCTACAACTCCTACCTGCCGCAGATCGCTCCGCCGGAGGAGCGCGACGCCGTCTCCTCGCGCGGCTGGGCCTTCGGCTACGCGGCCGGCGCGCTGGTGCTCGTCGCGAACCTCGTCCTCTACACCGGCCATGACAGCTTCGGGGTGTCCGAGAGCATGGCGGTGCGCATCTGCCTGGCCTCGGCGGGTCTGTGGTGGGGCGCGTTCGCCCTGATACCGCTGCGCCGGCTGCGGGACCGCCGCGCTCCCGCCCGGGAGGCGTCCCTGCCGGGCTTCCGGCAGCTCGCGGCGACGGTCCGCGACATGCGCCGGCATCCGCTGACGCTCGCCTTCCTGCTGGCCTATCTGATCTACAACGACGGCATCCAGACGGTGATCTCGCAGGCCTCGGTGTACGGCTCGAAGGAGCTGGGCCTCGGGCAGGCGACGCTGATCGTGGCCGTGCTGCTGGTGCAGGTGCTGGCGGTGGCGGGCGCCCTGCTGCTGGGCAGGCTGGCCCGGCGGTACGGGGCGAAGCGCACGATCCTCGGCTCGCTGGTCGCCTGGACGCTGACCCTCGCGGCCGGATACTTCCTGCCGGCCGGCGCGCCCGCGTGGTTCTTCGTGCTGGCCGCCGGGATCGGTCTGGTCCTCGGCGGCAGCCAGGCCCTGTCCCGGTCCCTGTTCTCCCACCTGGTCCCGCCCGGCAAGGAGGCGGAGTACTTCTCGGCGTACGAGATCAGCGACCGGGGGCTGAGCTGGCTCGGGCCGTTGCTGTTCGGCCTGACCTACCAGCTCACGGGCAGCTACCGGGACGCGATCGTCTCCCTGGTGGGCTTCTTCGTGCTGGGGTTCGTCCTGCTCGCGCGGGTACCCGTCCGGCGGGCGATCGCCGACGCGGGCAATCCGGTGCCCGAGCGGATTTAGCGTTGAGCACGAAAGGGCGGTAGTGTACGCGTTTGGCCTGCCAGGCGTACCGTTACTGCGCGTCAAAGATGCCGAACCGCTGTGTGACATCTGTGACTGGATGTGACAAACCGGGCGTCGGTGGGTACTGCACTGGTTGACAAAGGCTGCGGCCACGACGGTGACACATGACCCGGAACGGAACTCCGATCGGGAATCTTTACCGCCGACCGGACGTTGACCGGATGACGACGACAGCGACACCTGTCCTGTGGGCGACAAGCCCGGGAGGCACGATTCATGAGTGAGCGAGCTCTTCGCGGCACGCGCCTCGTGGTGACCAGCTACGAGACGGACCGCGGCATCGACCTGGCCCCGCGCCAGGCCGTGGAGTACGCATGCGAGAAGGGGCACCGCTTCGAGATGCCCTTCTCGGTCGAGGCGGAGATCCCGCCGGAGTGGGAGTGCAAGGTCTGCGGTGCCCAGGCACTCCTGGTGGACGGTGACGGTCCGGAGGAGAAGAAGGCCAAGCCGGCTCGTACGCACTGGGACATGCTGATGGAGCGGCGCACCCGCGAGGAACTCGAAGAGGTCCTCGAGGAGCGTCTCGCCGTTCTGCGGTCCGGTGCGATGAACATCGCGGTGCATCCGCGGGACAGCCGCAAGTCGGCCTGATCCCGGGGTCTGCCCCGCCCGGACGCACAGCGACACAGGACCGCGGGCGCCGTACGTGTACGGCGCCCGCGGTCCTGTGTGCGTGCCTGCCGAATCTTTGTGCGCGATGAGGAAGGGACGCCCCGGGCACCCGGGGCGTCCCTTCTTTCGTCAGTCGCGGGGCGTTCTCAGCGCGTCAGCGGCGGGGGCGGGCCCTGCCGGGTGTCGCCCGGGGCGCTGCCCGGTTCGTCCCTGATGACCTCGCCCTGGACGACCTTGCCGTCGGGGCGGTGCATGCGGGCCTGCTGGAAGACGTCCCCCAGCGAGCCCTGCGACGCCGCGGCCTCACGGAGCTTGCGCTCGAAGGTGCGCTCGGCATAACGGCTCACGGCCTTCTGCACCGGCGGCACCAGCAGGAGCAGGCCCAGCGCGTCGGAGATCAGGCCGGGGATGATGAGCAGCAGGCCGCCCAGCATCATCAGGCCGTTGCCCTCGCTGTTCGGCCGGGACCCGGGGGCCAGGGTGCCGTTCTGCTGCTGTTGCAGCGCCTCGGTGAGGTTCTTGAAGGCCCGGCGGCCGGCGCGCTTGATGACGACCGAGCCCAGCACGACGCCGGCCACCAGGACCAGGAAGACCACCAGGCCGTTCGAGGCCCCGGCGACCAGGATCAGCAGCCAGATCTCCAGCACGAGCCAGACGGCGACACCCAGCGGCAGCAGCGTGCGCAGCCGGGAGCGCCGGGGCCGGACGGGGTACGGGGTCTGCGCGCCAGTCGTCATACTCCCAGTGTGCCTGGGCCCGGCTCAGCGCGGGATAAGCGGCCCCGGTGTACGCGGGGCCGCCGCGGCTACGACGTGGGGCGGTCGCCGCCCGGGGCGGTCTCCTCGACCGGGGCGGCCTTGCCCGCCCGGGCCTGGCGGGGCTTGTCGTCGGCACGGCCGAGGACCTTGCCGACCCTCTCCCCGACGCCCCACGCGGTGACCCGCCACAGCGCCTCGACGAGGATGTCCCGGCTCATCTTCGAGTCACCGAGCTCGCGCTCGACGAAGGTGATGGGCACCTCGACGACGTGGTAGCCGGCCTTCACCGCGCGCCGGGCCAGGTCGACCTGGAAGCAGTACCCCTGGGAGGCCACCTCTTCGAGGCCGAGGCCCTCCAGGGTCTCGCGGCGGAACGCGCGGAAGCCGCCGGTGATGTCCCGCAGCGGCAGGTCGAGCGCCACACGCGAGTAGAGGCTGCCGCCGCGCGAGATGACCTCCCGCGACTTCGGCCAGTTGACCACCCGGCCGCCCGGCACCCAGCGCGAGCCGAGCACCAGGTCGGCGCCCTTGAGGGCGGTCAGCAGGCGGGGCAGCTCCTCGGGCTGGTGGGAGCCGTCGGCGTCCATCTCGACGAGGACGCCGTAGCCGTGCTCCAGGCCCCAGCGGAAGCCCGCGAGGTAGGCCGCGCCGAGGCCTTCCTTGCCCTTACGGTGCAGCACCTGGACGTTCCCGTCCTCGGCGGCCAGCTCGTCGGCGAGCTTGCCGGTGCCGTCGGGGCTGTTGTCGTCGGCCACGAGGACGTGCGCGTCCGGAACGGCCTTGCGCACGCGGCCGACGATCGCCTTGATGTTCTCCGCCTCGTTGTAGGTCGGGATGACCACCAAAGCCGTACCGAGCGGGCCGAAGTTCCGCCCCTGGGATCCTGCCGCGAGGGTCCCGCCGCCGTCGTTCACTGCTGCCCCTTCATGTCCTGTGCGCAGGGTCCCACCTTAGTGGGCGCGTACTGCGTCGGCGTGACAGGACGTTCGTATGGTGGTGTCGTTTCCCGAAGATCGGGTAGGCACACCTGTTTCCCGCCGGTGGACGGGGACAGCGGATGGGGGCCCGGCGCCCTTCGGGCCGGCCTGGGATCCGCCGGCTGCGGATCGACCTGAAGCCGTTGTCTACTGAGCGCCCGGGCCCCACCCGGGGTCGCACCTCCCCGGCCGGCGGACACGTCCCTCGGCTCCGCGCCGCGCTGAGCCTGGCTCCCAGTGGCGGTGCCCCGGTGCGGCACACCGTCCCTGACCCAGCGGCGCTGACACGAGTGGCCGGACGTTCTCCGGTCGGGCGTCCGGTGGTGGACCCGGCCGAACCTACCGGCCCCCTGCGGCCGCCTGTCAACAGCCGTTCGACCTGCGCAGTGTGGTGCAAACGCCTGGTCAGAGGCGAGGATGCGCAGGTCGCGCGACGGGGGCGCGGCGCATGATCACCCGCCGCGCCGCCCGTGCAGATCACTCGCCCGGCCGTACGAAGACCGTCCGGCCGCCGACCACCGTGCGGAGGCAAACGGGCAGGTCACGGCCGGGGGTGAGGTCGGGCAGGCCGGGCGTGCCGGACCTCGGGTCGGTGGACCAGCGGGCCACGCGGTCGTCGGGGGCCTGGACGACGAGTGCGCCGGTACGCCAGACGGCGTAGTCGGCAGGGGCACCCGGCACGAGGACGCCCGCGTCGTCCCGTCCGGTCGCCCGCCAGCCGCCGCGGGTGTGGGCGGTGAAGGCGGCGCGCACGGAGACGCGGTGCTCGGCGGTGTGGTGGAAGGCCGCCGCGCGGACCGTGCCCCACGGGTCCAGCGGGGTCACGGGGCTGTCGGAACCGAAGGCGAGTGGGACGCCGGCCCGCAGCAGCGCCGCGAACGGGTTGAGCGTGCGGGCCCGGTCGGCGCCCAGGCGCCGCGCGTACATGCCGTCCTCGCCACCCCACAGGGCGTCGAAGGCGGGCTGCACGGAGGCGGTGAGGCCGAGTTCGGCGAACGCGGCAATCGTCTCCGGGGTGACCATCTCGGCGTGCTCGACCCGGTGCCGGGCGGCGCGCACGCGGGCGAGGCCGAGCTTCTCGGCAGCCGCGCGGACGCCGTCGGCCACCGTGGTCACGGCGGCGTCCCCGATGGCATGGAAGCCCGCCTGGAGGCCCGCCTCGGTGCAGGCGATCACGTGGGCGGCCACGGCGTCGGCGTCGAGGTGCGCGGTGCCGGTGTGGGCGGCGTCGGCGTACGGCTCGTGCAGGCAGGCCGTGTGGGAGCCCAGGGCGCCGTCGGCGAACAGGTCGCCCGCCGCGCCGAGCGCGCCCAGCTCGCGCGCCTTGGCGACGTCCTGCTCGGCCCAGTAGCCGACGACGCGGGGCCCCGCCTCCTCGCGGGCGAGGCGCAGCAGGCCGGTGAAGTCGTCCTCGGAGGAGATCTCCGGTCCGCCGCACTCGTGCACCGTGCCGATGCCGAGCGAGGCGGCGTGCGCGAGGGCGGCGCGCTGGGCGGCGGTGCGCTGGGCCGGGGTGACGGCGGCCAGCGCGGTGGCGCGTACGGCGTGGTGGTCGTCCCCGGTGAGCGGACGGTCCTCGCGCGTCACGCCGCCCGCGACGAGGTCGAGCAGGGCGGTGGAGACGACGGCGGAGTGCACGTCGATGCGGCTGAGGTAGAGAGGGCGGCCGCCGGTGGCCTCGTCCAGTTCCGCGCGCGCCGGGGGGCGGCCGCCGGGCCAGCGGGCGGCGTCCCAGCCGTGGCCGAGCAGCACCCGGTCCTCGGGACGGGCGGCGGCGAACACCCGGACCCGGGCGAGGGCGTCCTCGAGGGAGACGGCGGTGGACAGGTCCAGGCCGGTAAGGGCGAGGCCGGTGGCCGTGGTGTGGACGTGCGCGTCCGTGAACGCCGGGGTGACCAGCGCCCCGTCGAGGTCGATCACCTCGTCGACCCCGTCCACGAAGGCGTCGGCGGCGCCCTCGGAGCCGACCCAGGCGACCTGGCCGCGCTCGACGACCATCGCGGTGGCGAAGGGGTCGGCGGGGCTGTGTACCTCGCCGCGGCGGAGCAGGACGGTGGGCGATGGGGCGGTGCGTTCACTCATGCCCACAGTCTCGCGCGCCCCGGCTCCCACCCCGCACGCAGGTCCCCTCCCCTTCGCGGGCGCGCGTGGGGATGCGGGCGCCCGCGCGTGGTCAGGGGCGGCCGGCGCTTCGCAGCCCGGCATGATCCGGTGGCGCGCCGCCCGCGCCGGGCTCACCCAAGAGGCCGACGCGCCCCGCGCAAGCCGATCCCGTCACGCGGCACCAAGGCGCAGGGGTCCGCGCGGGACTGCGCAGGGCCGGGCGACTCATGGATCAGTGGCGCCCGACGCGGGCGGGCCGGGCACACCGGACGAAGGCTCCCCACGCGCCCCGCCGGCGTCTGCCGGCGGGGCGCCGCACGTCGACCGGCCCGCCCGTGTCACGGGAAAGCGCTGTCCCCCGTACGTGACCGTCGGGTGGGTTCAGATGCGGGGCGGGCGGGCCTCGTACGGGGTGGAGAGGACGACCGTCGTGCGGGTCGAGACGCCCGCCAAGGAACGCAGCCGGGCGAGGAGTTCCTCGAGTTCGTGCGGGGTGGAGACGCGCACCTTGAGGATGTAGTTCTCGTCGCCCGCCACGCTGTGGCACGCCTCGATCTCGGAGACGCCGGCCAGCCGGTCCGCGATGTCGTCCGGGGCGCTGGGGTCGAACGGTTTGACCGAGATGAAGGCGGTCATCGGCAGGCCGACGGCCTCCGGGTCGACCACCGCGGCGTAGCCGCGGATGACACCGCGCTGCTCCAGCCGCCGCACCCGCTGGTGCACGGCCGACGTGGACAGGCCCGTGGCCTTGCCCAGGTCCGTGTAGCTCATCCGCCCGTCCTTGACGAGCAGCTGCACGATCTGTCGATCCAGCTCCTCCATGGCGCCGAACCTACAGTGCGCTTGATCGCCCCGGATACCGGAACGGCGACGCGGGAGCCCCGGGGACGGCACCCGCGAGCGGCATGTGACGAACGCCACAGCCTTTGCGCCGTCTCCGTGATGTTCTCGTGATTACCCCCCGGGGGTGGCGGGAAGTGCTTGCTGTGGTCGAGGCCGCAGTGCCTGAACGGCCCAGCCCGAGGGGGAGTACCCAATGCAGAGTCTTAAGCGCCCTGGCCGTACCACGTCCAAGCGGCAGCAGCCGGTCGTCGTGCCCGAGCCGGAGTACGTCGAACCCGGCACCCCGGACGACGAATCCGACGCGTACGACACGTTCGAGATGTTCCGGGTGGTGTGCCCGGACTGCTCGCAGCCCATCGCTCTCCTGGCGGACGAGGAGGTCCTGCCGGAGCACGCGCTGTGCGCCTCGCCGTGGAACCCGTTCGGGCTCACGGTCTGCGCCGGCACCGGCCGCCGCGCGTCCGAGGCCCGGCCGGCGGACGAGTCGGTCACGCCCCAGGAGCAGGACACGGCCCTGCTGCTGACGCTCCCTCAGGGGCTCGACTGGCGCACCCAGCCCTTCTCGCACGTCGGCGGACCGGGCTCCCGCCCGATCCGGTTCCCGGCGATGCGGCGCGACGCCGCCTGAGCGCGGGCCGGCCCGAGGGTGGCGTGCTCCGTCACCCTCGTCCCCGACGACCGTCCTCCGTGCGGGACACCCGTGAACGCACGCCCTATTCGGGGGATCGGTGACCCGCCCGCCCGCTTCCGCGTTTGGCCGGGCATGACGACCCCCACGTACTCGACGACCGGGCGTCAGCGCCACGTCTTCGTGCCGCCGCCCGTCGAGGTGGCCGCCGCCCCGCCGCCACAGCTCCCGGACCCGCCCATCTACCGCGAACTGATGCGGACCTGGGCGGACCGGGGCCGCACGCTGCCGGGACGGCACGACCCGGAGTGGACCCGGCTCGCCGAGCCCTGGCGGGGCTTCGGCCGGTTCAGCGCGTCTCCGGCCCCGCGAGGTGGCGGGCGATGACCATGCGCTGGATCTGGTTGGTGCCCTCGACGATCTGCAGGACCTTCGCCTCGCGCATGTAACGCTCGGCGGGGAAGTCGGCGGTGTAGCCGTAGCCGCCGAGGATCTGCACGGCGTCGGTGGCGACCCGCATCGCGGTGTCGGTGCAGTGCAGTTTGGCCATGGCGGCCTGCCGGGCGAACGGCCGGCCCGCGTCGCGCAGCCGGGCCGCCGCCAGATACAGCGCCCGTCCGGCTTCGATCTGCGTGGCCATGTCGGCGAGCATGAAGCGCAGCCCCTGGAAGTCCGCGATGGGCCGGCCGAACTGGCGCCGCTCGGTCGCGTAGCCGAGTGCCTCGTCGAGCGCCGCCTGGGCGACGCCGATGGCGCAGGCGGCGATGCCGAGCCGGCCGCCGTCGAGGGCCGACAGGGCGATGGCGAAGCCCTGCCCCTCGTCCCCGATGCGGCGCGCGTCCGGGACCCGGACGCCGTCGAAGTGGACCTGGGCGGTGGGCGACCCCTTCATGCCCATCTTCTTCTCGGGCGGGGCCGCGCCCACGCCCTCGGTGCCGGCGGGCACCAGGAAGGCGCTGATGCCGCGCGGGCCCTCGGCGCCGGTGCGGGCCATGACGGTGTAGAAGTCGGCGACCCCGCCGTGGGTGATCCACGCCTTGGTGCCGTCGATCACCCAGTCGTCCCCGTCGCGGACCGCGCGGGTGCGCAGGGAGGCCGCGTCGGAGCCGGAGGAGGGCTCGGAGAGGCAGTAGGCGCCGAGCAGACCGCCGCCGAGCATCGCGGGCAGGTGCTCGGCCCTTTGCTCCTTGGTCCCGAACGCGGCGAGCGGGTAGGAGGCCAGGGTGTGCACGCTGACACCGAGTGCCACGGTGAGGCGGGCCCGGGCGAGCTCCTCGAGGACCTGGAGGTAGACCTCGTACGGCTGGTCGCCGCCGCCGTACTCGGAATCGTAGGGCAGGCCGAGCAGGCCGGACTCGGACAGCAGGGTGAACAGCTCGCGCGGGAAGTGGCCCGCTTCCTCCTCCTCGGCGGCCCTGGGGGCGACCTCGCGCTGGGCGATGTCGCGGACGAGCGAGATCAGATCCCGGGCCTCGTCCGTGGGCAGTTGCCGGTCCACCGGCTGCGGGGCGCGGTCGGGCATGGCGTCGCTCTCCTCCCTGTCGGGCACATACGGCGTGCGCCTGGGGTGGAGGCCGCATCGCCGGGTCGTGTCAGTGCCTGGCCGATGCTCGCACTCCCGGGTCTCGGAAGCTGCTGACCAGCGGCTGTGCGCTGTGAGTATGCCCGATCGGCGGCATCGCGTCACCAGTTAACGACCGCTCACTTCGCGACACCTTTCACGTCACCCTCTCCGTACCGTCCGGGACCCCTTCGCCGATCACATTGGTCCGCACCATTGACCAACTGGTCTAGTCCTTCTAGGGTTTCGCCCCAACCGAGTCACCGCGTTCATGCCAAGCAACGCGGCTCCCCTCCCCCACGAGGAGACACCGGATGCCATCCCCCCACCGCCCCCGAACCCTGCGGGCGCTCGTGTCCGCCGCCTGCGCCACCGTGCTCGGCGCCGGACTGCTCGCCGGCGCGGGCACCTCGACCGCCACCGCGGCGACCTCGGCTCAGGAGGCCGCCGCCGGATCCAAGGTCGTCGGCTACTTCACCGAATGGGGCACGTACGACCGGAAGTACTACGTCAAGAACATCGAGACGTCCGGTTCCGCGGACCGGCTCACCCACATCAACTACGCCTTCGGCAACGTCACCGGCGGCAAGTGCGCCATCGGCGACTCCTACGCGGCCACCGAGCGCACCTACACCGCCGAGGAGTCCGTCGACGGGGTCGCCGACACCTGGGACCAGCCCCTGCGCGGCACCTTCAACCAGCTGCGCGAGCTGAAGGCCGAGCACCCGGGCCTCAAGGTGATCTGGTCGTTCGGCGGCTGGACCTGGTCCGGCGGCTTCGGCGAGGCCGCGGAGGACCCGGCCGCGTTCGCGCGGTCCTGCCTCGACCTGGTCGAGGACCCGCGCTGGGCCGACGTCTTCGACGGCATCGACATCGACTGGGAGTACCCGAACGCCTGCGGCGCCACCTGTGACACCAGCGGCCGGGACGCCTACCGCGAGCTGATGTCGGCGCTGCGCACCACCTTCGGCCCGGACAGCCTGGTCACCGCCGCGATCCCGGCGGACGCCACGGAGGGCGGCAAGATCGACGCGGCCGACTACGCGGGCGCGGCGCAGTACGTCGACTGGTACAACCCGATGACGTACGACTTCTTCGGCGCCTGGGACACCGCGGGACCGACCGCCCCGCACTCGCCGCTCACCTCGTACGACGGCATCCCGAAGGCGGAGTACCACAGCGCCGCCACCCTCACGAAGCTGACCGGTCTCGGCGTCCCCGCGGACAAGCTGCTGCTCGGCATCGGCTTCTACGGCCGCGGCTGGACCGGCGTCACCCGGGCGGAGCCCGGCGGTGCCGCGACCGGGCCCGCGCCCGGCACGTTCGAGGCGGGGATCGACGACTACAAGGTCCTCAAGGACAGGTGCCCGGCGACGGGCACGGTCGGCGGCACCGCCTACGCCAAGTGCGGCGACCAGTGGTGGAGCTACGACACCCCGGAGACCGTCGCCTCCAAGACGGAGTGGAAGAACCAGCAGGGCCTGGGCGGCACGTTCTTCTGGGAGCTCAGCGGCGACACCGCGGACGGCGAGCTGATCAAGGCCATCCGGTAGCCGACGGACGCCGGAGGCGCGCGGGGCGGGGGTTCCACGGGGGGACTCCCGCCCCGCGCGTCCCCCTCGGCGGCCGGCCGCGGGCCCTCCGTCACCCGTCGCGGCGCGCTGCCTCCGGGGCCGGGTGGGCGGGGTCCAGTTCCTCGACGGCGCGCATGGCGCCGCCGAGCGTCTTCACCAGCAGCTCGCACATGGTGTCGCGGGACAGGTCAGGGCGGTCGATCCAGGCCAGCACCGCGCCCTCCACGCTGCACACCCAGGCCAGCAGCGCCATGCGGGCCACCGGGGCGACGTCGCAGCGTCCGTAGGCGCCCTCGGCGATGGTCGCGACGATCGCCTCGCGCACGCCGTCCCGGATGGCGTGCACCTCGGCGTCGAAACCGACGCCGCCGCTCACGATCGCGCGGTACGCGGCCTGGTTGTGCTCGGCGTAGCGCAGATAGCTGTCGATGGTGCGGTGCACCCGCTCCACGGGCGGCAGTTCGTCGCCGCTCGACGCCAGGGTCACCAGCCCGGCCACCGAGTCCTCGATGATCGCCAGGTAGTAGCCCCGCTTGGACTGGAAGTAGTAGTAGATCAGGCCCTTGGCGACCTGTGCCTGGCGCGCGATGTCGTCCATCGAGAGCGCATCGTAGGACCGGTCGGCGAACAAGCGGCGCCCGATGGCGATGAGTTCGGCACGGCGGGCCGACGCCCGCCGGCCGGCGTGGACCGAGGGGCGCGCGACGGACTGCTGACTGGTGTTCACTGTCGACCCAGGTCTCCTGCGGGGGCGGGACGGTCCCGCAGGAGTATGGCAGGTCGGCCCGTACGACGGCACGGGCGGTCCGAGAAGCGGGACTACAGCAGTCCCAGCTGGGTGACGAGCATCGCGAGGACCACGACGAGGGTCCAGCCGAGCACATGCTCGAGGATCTTCGGGCCGTCCTCGCGGGGTCCGCCGGTACGGGCACGGGTGACGGTGGCTGCGTTCGCGGTCATGACTTCTACCTGGTCTCGGTGGTCGCCGGTTCCCCCCAGGGACGTCGTCCACCTTGCCACCGGAAACGGCCGGTGCCGCCGAGAGCTTGCTCACACGCGGCGGGCCCCGGACGCGCCGGGGTCCGCCGCGGGCGCCGGCTCAGCGCACGCCCACCGCCGCGAGCGCCTTGCGCTGGCGCGGGGTCGGCCGCGCCGGGAAGTACAGGTAGCAGATGCCGCCGGTGCCGGAGACGACCTTGCCTGAGGCATTGTGACGCTTGGTCCTCAGCCAGATGTTCTCCCACTCGCGCCGCTGGTAGATCCGGCGCACGGCCTCGTTGTCGTCCGAGGCCGGGTCGTTGGCGATCACGTCGCCGTCGGCGGTGAAGCCGATCACCGTCATCAGGTGCCCGGAGGTGCCGTAGCCCGCACCCGTCAGTTCCTCCTTCAGGAACGACTGCGAGGTGATGGCCGGGATGCCCGCCGCGATCAGCGTCTCCAGGTCGGTCAGCGACCTCAGCCGGGTGACGACGCCCTGGAGGCCGGGGAAGGTCGCCGCGTAGGCCGCGTTGAACGGCCAGTTGCCGCAGCCCGCGTACTGGTGGTCGTAGGTGTGGCGGGCCGCGTGGCAGACCTGCGGGTCGGCGTAGGAGGGGTCGACCCAGGAGAGCTGCTCCTCGGAGAGCCGGCCGCCCCAGTACTCGATGATCATTTGCGAGGAGGTGGGGCTGCACCAGGCCTCGCCGCCGTTGTCGTACTCCGGGTACTGGCCCTTGTGGATCTCCTGCGAGTAGCGCGGGACGACCAGCTCCCGGGCGAGGCCGGGCTTCGAGGCGGGGACGGTGAACCGGTCGGGGACGTCGGAGCCCATCAGGCCGGCCCGCCACACGGTCGGGGTGAGGCGGGTGCCGGGGCGGCGGTACAGGGTGAGGCGCAGCCGGGCGGAGGCGATGCGCAGCCCCGAGGCCGCGTCGTCGACGGCGAGGGTGTCCGTCCAGACGCTGCTCTTCCCGTCGCTCTGGTCGTCCACCGAGGTGCGCAGGATGTCCCCGTCGCCGGCCGCCCAGCGGCCCATCACGTACCAGGGGGTGTCCGTGCCGTCGGAGTAGGTGCCCTTCAGCTCGATCTGGAGCCAGGTGCCCTCGGGGGTGTGCGCGTTCCAGGAGGCGATCGCCTCGGTGGCCGGGACCGCGAGGCGGTGGACGGGCGAGGTCCAGGTCGCGTACTCCCAGGCGGCCGTGCGGCCGGTGTGCGGGTCGGTGTGGTCCGTGGTGCCGGCCGCCTCGGCGATCACCAGACCGGGGCGGAGACCGGCGACGGCGCGGGTGCCGGCGGCGGTGCCGGAGCGCCAGTCGGTGTAGGTGGTCCAGGCCCGGTTGTCGACGGTGCGGGCGGCGGCGCGCCCGGATCCGGTGGGCCGGGCCGGGGCGGCGGACGCCGGTCCCGCGCCTCCGGCGACGGCGGCGACGACCGCCGCGGCCAGGAGGGTTCTGCGGGACGGCAGTTCGGCTCTGCTCATGGGCGGGGGACCCCCAGGTGTCGGAGTCGGGGACAAGGCCAGTGCCCGGCCGCCGGACGATGTGCGTCCGCCGGGCGGAGCGGGTGTGGGCCCCACTATGAACGCAGCCGGGCTGGTCCTGCCAGCACCCTGGCCGTACGGTGCGGACCAACATGGGACTCGACCAATGACGGAAGCGCCGCAGGTGGGCGGCTGCCCCCGCCCCGGGCCGGGCCGGGAGCGCGGGCCCTAGAGTGCTCCCGTCCGCACTCCTCCACAGCCCCGGGAACCCGCCATCCACACGCTCGCCTCCCGCATCCTGCGGCTCCCGCCCTCGTGCGGTCCGGTGCGGCTCGTCGCCGTCGACGGACACGCCGGCTCCGGGAAGTCGACCTTCGCCGCGCTGCTCGCCGGCGCTCTCGGCGGCGCCCCGGTGCTGCACCTCGACGACGTCGCCCGCCACGACGAACTGTTCGACTGGACCGGACGGCTGCTCGGCGAGGTGATCGGCCCGCTCGCCCGGGGCGAGTCGGCCCACTACGCCCCCTACGACTGGCGCGCCCGCCGCCCCGGCCCGCCGCGCGCGCTGCCGGCCGCCCCCGTGGTCGTGGTGGAGGGCGTGGGCGCGGGACGGCGGGCGCTGCGCCCGCATCTGGCGCTGCTGCTCTGGATGGACCTGCCCCGTGCGGAGTCCTGGGCGCGCGGACGGGCCCGGGACGGCGAGGAGCAGCGGGAGTTCTGGAACGGCTGGACGGGGGCGGAGCGCGAGCACTTCGCCGATGACCCCTCGCGCCCCTTCGCGCATCTGCTGGTGCGGCAGCGACAGGAGGGATACGAGCTGGTCGCCGGGCCTGCCGGGAACGATGAGGCGCCCTGTCTACTCACGTAGAGTGACGGGGCATCCGCGATGTGGTGAACCTGTGAAGAGTGGTCCCGGACAACTTGCCGCAGTACCCCAACTCCGCTTGACCCAGGGCCCGTACAGGTCTTACGTTCTCAATGTGCGGCCCTTCGGGAGCCGCCCGCAGACACGAAGCCCCCGGTTGTTCCCCCGTGATCGGGGGCTTCGTTCTGCCCTTTTCACACTTTCCGGACGCACAGTGGCATATGACGATCACCCTCGGTGAGGAAGCGTGTGCCGCGCCCCTCCCTCGCGCCCCGTGTTCCCCCCGCACGACACCCTACGGACGTGACGCCACCGCAGGTACGATGCCCTCGGTGCGACCGGCGGACGATGCCTCACGCACCTTGCAACTCCGGTCCGCGGTACAGCGGTTCGACCACAGGGGCCGACGGCCGAGGGCCGGCCGGCACACCGACGGGGGCACGGTTTGTGGGGGACGTGATGGACTTCGGCACGCAGGGCCCGCAGGCCCCGGCCGACCTCGCCTGGCTGCGAGGCGTGGACGCCTACACCATGGGCGCCTATCCGCAGGCGGAGGAGGAGTTCCGGACCGCGGTGCGGATCGATCCCGGGATGGCCGACGGCTGGCTCGGACTGCACGCGCTGCGCGTGGACACGACGACCGCGCTGCTGAGGATGTACCGCCACCGCGACCGCTTCGGCGAACAGCGTTCCCGGCACCGGCGCACCCTCAACTCCTGGTACTGGCTGGGCTGGTGGGTGCAGCCCGTACTGGAGAGCCCCCGGGACCTGCTGCTCGCCCACGCCTCCCACTGGCTGGACGGCCGCCACGTCCCCGAACTGGACCAGGCGCTCGCCGGACTCCCCCCGGTGGACACCGACCCGCAGGTCCGCTTCCTGCACGCGTGCCGCGCCTACCTGGTCAAGGACTGGGAGCAGCTGGTCCGGCACACCGACCCGCTCGTCGACGACCCGGTGCTGGGCATCGAGGCAGGCCTGTTCGGCGGCATGGCCCGGGTGCGCCTGGAGATGTACGGACAGGCCGAACCGCTGCTGTCGGCGGCGCTGATGCGCTGCCGCAGCGAGCAGCCGCAGCGCAAGGAGCTGCGCTACTGGCTGGCCCGCGCCCACGAGGGCACCGGCCGCAGCGCCGCCGCCCTGCCCCTGTACCGGGCCGTGCACCGGGTCGACCCCGCCTTCATGGACACCTCGGCCCGGCTCGCCGCGATCGCCGAGGGCGACGGCTACGACGACTCCGCCGACCTCGCCGCGATCACCCTCACCGGCGCCGGGCAGGACATGATCGACGGCCCGGACACGCTGGACCCGCTGTTCGGCACCGAGGGGCGTGACCTGCGGCTGTCCGACCCCGAGCCGCCGCCCTCGCCCCTGCCCTCGCTCGGCGGTCCGGGGACGCGCGAGCGGGCGGGCAGCCCGGGGTCACCGCTGCCCCCCGGCCCCACCGACCCGGCGTTACTGGAGGAGGCGCTCGCGGAGCTGGAGCGCATGGTCGGTCTGGAGCCGGTGAAGCGCCAGGTCAAGGCGTTGTCGGCGCAGTTGAACATGGCGCGGCTGCGGGCCGGCCAGGGACTGCCGGTGCAGCCCCCGAAACGGCACTTCGTCTTCTCCGGGCCGTCCGGCACCGGCAAGACCACGGTCGCCCGGATCCTCGGCCGGGTCTTCTACGCCCTCGGGCTGCTCGGCGGCGACCACCTGGTGGAGGCCCAGCGGGCGGACCTGGTCGGCGAGTACCTGGGGCAGACCGCGGTGAAGGCCAACGAGCTGATCGACTCGGCGCTCGGCGGGGTGCTCTTCGTCGACGAGGCGTACTCCCTCTCCAACTCCGGTTACGGCAAGGGCGACGCGTACGGCGACGAGGCGCTGCAGGTGCTGCTGAAGCGGGCGGAGGACAACCGCGACCACCTGGTGGTGATCCTCGCCGGCTACCCGGAGGGCATGGACCGGCTGCTGGCCGCCAACCCGGGGCTGTCGTCCCGGTTCACCACCCGGGTGGACTTCCCCTCGTACCGGCCGCTGGAGCTGACCGCGATCGGCGAGGTGCTGGCGGCGGAGAACGGCGACGGGTGGGACGAGGAGGCCGTGGACGAGCTGCGGTCGATCGCCGGGCACGTGGTGGACCAGGGCTGGATCGACGAACTGGGCAACGGGCGGTTCCTGCGCACCCTGTACGAGAAGAGCTGCGCCTACCGGGACCTCAGGCTGTCGGGATACCCGGGCCCGCTGTCCCGGGAGGACCTGGCGACGCTGCGGCTGCCGGACCTGATGCAGGCGTACGGGGAGGTGCTGTCCGGGCGGGGCCCGTCGGACCCGTCGGGGCCGTGAGTCCCCGACGGGTGTGTCGACGAAGGCCGTGGGCCCCGACAGGCGTGTCGACGAGGGCGGCCGGGGCCGCCCGCGGTCAGGTGGCCATCGCCTCCTCCGGTGCACCGCTCGCCCGTTGCGGGGTGAGCGTCACCTCGCGGTGGGCGGGGTCGCGCACCTCGCCCACCAGCAGTTCCAGGACGTCCTCCAGGGCCACCAGGCCCAGCACCTTCCCGGACGCGTCCGACACCTGCGCCAGGTGGGTGGCCGCGCGGCGCATCACCGTCAGGGCGTCGTCCAGCGGGAGTTCGGGACGCAGGGTCGTCATGGGCCGCCACAGGTGCTGCGGGACGGCGCGGTCGGTGTCCTCCAGGTCCAGCACGTCCTTGACGTGCAGGTAGCCCATGAAGGCACCACCCTCCGCGGCCACCGGGAAGCGCGAGTACCCGGTGCGGGCGGTCAGCTCCACGATCTGCCCCGGGGTGACCGCGGGGGTGACCGTCACGAGGGACTCGCGGCGCAGCAGGACGTCCGTCACCGGGCGCGAGCCCAGCTCCAGCGCGTCCTCCAGGCGCTCGGCCTCCTCCGGGTCGAGCAGGCCCGCCTGCCCGGCGTCCTCGACCAGCCGGTTGAGCTGCTCGCTGGTGAAGACGGCCTCGACCTCGTCCTTGGGCTCCACCCGGAACAGCCGCAGGATGCCCTGGGCCAGGGCGCCGAGGGCGACGGTGACCGGCTTGCACAGGCGGGCGAACCAGACCAGGCCGGGGCTCAGCCACAGGGCCGCCCTCTCGGGGGCCGCCATCGCCAGGTTCTTGGGCACCATCTCGCCGATGACCAGGTGAAAGAAGATCACGGCGGCGAGCGCGATGACGTAGCCGAGCGGGTGGACCACGCCGTGCGGCAGGTGCATCCACGTGAACACCGGCTCCAGGAGCCGGGCGACGGTCGGTTCGGCGACCGCGCCCAGGGTGAGCGAGCAGACGGTGATGCCGAACTGTGCCGCCGCCATCATCTGCGGCAGGTGCTCCAGGCCGTACAGCACCTGGCGGGCGCGGGTGGTGCCGAGCGGTTCGATCTGGCTGCGGCGGACCGACACCAGGGCGAACTCGGCGCCGACGAAGAAGCCGTTGGCCAGCACCAGCAGGGCGGCGAACAGCAGTTGCAGGACGCTCATCGGGCCGCCTCCATCAGGGGGAGCCGGGCGGTGCGGACCAGACGGACCCGTTCCGCGCGGTAGTGGCCCACGCGGCGCACGGAAAGCCGCCAGCCGGCCAGTTCGGCGCGGTCCCCGACAGCGGGGATCCGGCCGAGCAGATCGGCGACCAGCCCGGCGACCGTCTCGTACGGGCCCTCGGGGACCTCCAGCCCTATGCGGCGCAGGATGTCGACCCGGGCACCGCCGTCGACGTCCCAGGCCGGGTTGCCGTCCTCCGGCGGGGCCGGGGCGAGTTCGGGCACGTCCTGTCCGTCGTGCTCGTCACGCACCTCGCCGACGATCTCCTCGACGATGTCCTCGAGGGTGACCACGCCGGCGGTGCCGCCGTACTCGTCGACGACGACCGCGATGGGCTGCTCGCTGCGCAGCCGGGCGAGCAGCGGGCGCACCGGCAGCGTCTCGGGGACCAGCAGCGCCGGGCGGGCGATGCGGCCCACCGGGGTGCGCAGCCGCTCGTGCGCGGGGACCGCGAGGGCGTCCTTGAGGTGGACCATGCCGGCGATCTCGTCGATCCGCTCCCGGTAGACGGGGAAGCGGGACAGACCGGTGGCGCGGGTCAGGTTGACCACGTCCTCGGCCGTCGCGGACGCCTGGAGGACGCTGACCCGCACGCGGGGGGTCATGACGTGCTGGGCGGTCAGCTCGCCCAGGGACAGGGTGCGGACGAAGAGGTCCGCCGTGTCCTGCTCCAGGGCACCCGCACGGGCCGAGTGCCGGGCCAGGGACACCAGTTCGCCCGGGGTGCGGGCGGAGGCGAGCTCCTCGGCGGGCTCGATGCCCAGGGCCCGCACCAGACGGTTGGCCACGCCGTTCAGCCCGGCGATGACCGGGTGGAACAGGCGGGCGAAGGCGTGCTGCGGGCCGGCGACGAAGCGCGCGACCTGCATCGGCCGGGACACCGCCCAGTTCTTCGGCACGAGTTCGCCGATCACCATCTGCACGGCGGACGCGAGCAGCATGCCGATCACCACGGACACGCCGGGGACCGCGCCCCGGGGCGTGCCGAGGCCGGTGAGCGGGCCGTGCAGCAGTTCCGCCAGCGCCGGTTCGGCGAGCATGCCGACGACGAGGGAGGTGATGGTGATGCCGAGCTGGGTGCCGGACAGCTGGAACGACAGCTCGCGCAGGGACGCGACGACGCGGCGGGCGCGCCGGTCGCCGCCCGCGGCGGCCTGTTCGGCGTCCGCCCGCTCGACGGTGACCAGGCCGAACTCGGCGGCCACGAAGAAGCCGTTGGCCAGGATCAGCAGGAAGGCGGCTGCGAGAAGCAGCGCAGGGGTGCTCATGATGCCGCCGCCTCCGCATGCGCGCGCACCCGGGAACCCGGATGAGCGCTATGTCGGCAGGGGGCGGCGCAGGTACTGCAGGACGATCCGTCCATCGCCGGAGAGGGTCACTCCTCGGATAGCTGGGGCCCCTGGGCACCGGGCGGGGCGACAGGGGCGGAGGCGTTGTCGGCGCGCCTCCGCCCAACAGATTAATCAAGACGGGGGCGACTGCGGCAGGTGCGCGTTGGCCGGACGGGCCACGGCCGGCGGCGCCGGGTCAGTCCCGGGCGGCGCCGGCCTCGGGCGCGGAGTGCGCCTCGGCGAGGGCCCGCAGGGCCCGTGCGTCGGCGACGGCCCGCTGCCGGGCCATGCCGGGCTGGATGCCGAGCACGGGCATGCTGGTGCCGTCGCTGAGGTCGAGGAAGACCCAGGGATCACCCGAGCGGAGGTTCACCTGAAGGATCTCCGGCCACGCCAGGCGGCGCCTGTTCACGATGTTGACGACCGTGACGCCCGTCTCGTCGGCGACGACCTTCGGCCGGGCCAGCAGGAACAGCACACCGGCCAGCAGCGCGGCGGTGAACACGAAGCTGATCCGCTCCCCCGGGCCGAGCCCGGACAGCAGCAGCCCGATCAGACCGACGACGACGAACAGCGCGACGCCCGCGGTGAGCAGCACCGCGCGGGTGACGCCCGGCCGGAAGGTCACGGGCAGTTCGGGCAACCGTGTCTCGGACATGGCGGTCCTTCCCGGCCCGGTCAGAGCCGGCAGGCGTGGATGGCCGTGGTGAGGATGGCACGGGCCCCGATGTCGTACAGGTCGTCCATGATCCGCTGCGCCTCCTTGGACGGGACCATCGCGCGGACGGCGACCCAGCCCTCGTTGTGCAGCGGGGAGACGGTGGGCGACTCCAGGCCCGGGGTGAGGGCGACGGCCTTCTCCAGCTGCTCGACCCGGCAGTCGTAGTCCATCATCACGTACGTGCGGGCGACCAGGACGCCCTGCAGGCGGCGCAGGAACTGCTGCACCTTGGGGTCCTCGCCGTCCGTGCCGGTACGCCGGATGACGACGGCCTCGGACCGCATGATCGGCTCGCCGACGACCTCGAGGCCGGCGTTGCGCAGGGAGGTGCCGGTCTCGACGACGTCCGCGATGACCTGGGCGACGCCGAGCTGGATGGCGGTCTCGACCGCCCCGTCGAGGTGGACGACGGACGCGTCGATGCCGTGCTCGGCGAGGTGCGCGGCGACGATGCCCTCGTAGGAGGTGGCGACGGTCGTGCCGGCCAGGTCCGCGGCGGTGGTGACGGTGCCGGGCTTGGCGGCGTAGTGGAAGGTGGAGCGGGCGAAGCCCAGCGGGAGGATCTCCTCGGCGTCGGCGCCGGAGTCGATCAGCAGGTCACGGCCGGTGATGCCGATGTCCAGCCGCCCGGAGGCGACGTAGATCGCGATGTCACGGGGGCGGAGGTAGAAGAACTCCACCTCGTTGACCGGGTCGACGATCCGCAGTTCCTTGGATTCCCGCCGCTGCTGGTAGCCGGCCTCATGCAGCATCTCCGCCGCAGGTCCTGACAGGGAACCCTTGTTGGGGACGGCGATGCGCAGCATGAGGTCGGCTTCCTTTGCGTGAAAAAGGGGGTGGGGCTGGAACGGGGATGTCTTACAGGTGGGCGTAGACGTCGTCGAGGGAGATGCCGCGGGCGACCATCATCACCTGGACGTGGTACAGCAGCTGCGAGATCTCCTCGGCGGCCGCCTCCTTGCCCTCGTACTCGGCGGCCATCCAGACCTCGGCGGCCTCTTCGACGACCTTCTTGCCGATGGCATGGACGCCCTTGTCCACCAGCTCGGCGGTGCGGGAGGTGGCGGGGTCCCCGTGGGCGGCCTTCTGCTGGAGCTCGGTGAAGAGCTCCTCGAACGTCTTCTTGGACATGGTGGTCCTTACCCTACGCGGTGACGGGGACTGCTCACCGCCAGGGTTCGGACACCGAGCGCAGGCAGGCGGCGGTGGCGACGGCCGCGGTGACCGCCTCGTGCCCCTTGTCCTCACGGGAGCCGGGCAGTCCGGCCCGGTCGAGGGCCTGCTGTTCGTCGTCGCACGTGAGCAGGCCGAAGCCGACGGGGACGCCGGTGTCGACGGACACCTGCGTGAGCCCCTGGGTGACGCCCTGGCACACGTACTCGAAGTGGGGTGTGCCGCCCCGGATGACGACGCCGAGGGCGACGATCGCGTCGTAGCCCCGACCGGCCAGCACCTTGGCGACGACGGGCAGTTCCCAGCTGCCGGGGACCCGGAGCAGGGTCGGCTCGTCGATGCCCAGGTCGTGCAGGGCGCGCAGGGCGCCGTCGACCAGTCCGTCCATCACCTTCTCGTGCCACTGTGCCGCGACGACGGCGACCCGCAGGTCACCCACATTGCGTACGGTCAGCTCCGGTGCACCCTTGCCGCTCACGTCTCTCCTCGTGGTTCTTGTTACTGGTTGCCGCAGGCGGGCACGGTCGGCGTGTCCAGCCAGGGCAGGTCGTGGCCCATCCGGTCCCGCTTGGTGCGCAGGTAGCGGAGGTTGTGCTCGCTCGCGGTGACGGGCATCGGCTCACGCCGGACGACGTCGATGCCGCGGCGGGCGAGCGCGTCGGACTTGTCGGGGTTGTTGGTCAGCAGCCGGACGCTGCGGACGCCGAGGTCGGCGAGGATCTGCGCGCCGGCGCCGTAGTCGCGGGCGTCGGCGGGGAGGCCGAGTTCCAGGTTGGCGTCGAGGGTGTCCCGGCCGCGCTCCTGGAGTTCGTAGGCGCGCAGTTTGGACATCAGGCCGATGCCGCGTCCCTCGTGCCCGCGCAGGTAGACGACCACGCCCCGGCCCTCCTCCTGGATGCGGTCCAGGGAGGCGTCGAGCTGGGGGCCGCAGTCGCAGCGCTGGGAGCCGAAGACGTCACCGGTGAGGCACTCGGAGTGCATGCGGACGAGGACGTCCTCGCCGTCGCCGATGTCGCCGTGCACCAGGGCGACGTGCTCGACGCCGTCGACGGTGGAGCGGAAGCCGAACGCGGTGAAGGTGCCGTGGGAGGTGGGCAGCCGGACCTCGGCCTCGCGGCGCACGGTCGGCTCGGCGGAGCGGCGGTAGGCGATCAGGTCCTCGATGGAGATGATCGACAGGCCGTGCTTGCGGGCGAAGGGGACCAGCTCGGGCAGGCGCAGCATGCGGCCGTCCTCGCCGGCGATCTCCACGATGGCGCCGGCCGGGCGCAGTCCCGCGAGGCGGGCCAGGTCGACGGCGGCCTCGGTGTGGCCGTCGCGCTCCAGCACGCCGCCGGGGCGGGCGCGCAGCGGGAAGATGTGGCCGGGGCGGACGAAGTCGTCCGGTGCGGCGCTGCCGCCGGCCAGGAGCCGGAGCGTGGTGGCGCGGTCGGAGGCGGAGATGCCGGTAGTCACGCCGTGGGCGGCGGAGGCGTCGACGGTCACGGTGAACGCGGTCCGCATCGACTCGGTGTTCTGCGCCACCATCTGCGGGATGCGCAGCCGGTCCAGCTCCTCGCCGTCCATGGGTGCGCAGATCATGCCGCGGCACTCGGTCATCATGAAGGCGACGATCTCCTCCGTCACCATCTCGGCGGCGACGATCAGGTCGCCCTCGTTCTCGCGGTTCTCGTCGTCGACGACCACCACGGGCCGGCCGGCGGCGATGTCGGCGATCGCCCGCTCGACGGGGTCGAGCCCCAGGTCGAGGTCCTCGGCGCTGTACAGGATCGGTGGGACCGAGGGGGTGGCGCGCAGCCCCTCGGTCGGGGTGGTGGCGGGTGACGGGTGGGCGCTCATGCCGGCGCTCCTTCCAGTGCGGGCCGCGCGTCGCGGGAGCGCAGCCACCAGTCGCGCATGCCCCACAGGACCAGTGCGCCGTAGATGACGTAGACGAAGCCGGAGAAGGCGAAGCCGTTGGCGAAGTTGAGCGGGACGCCGACGAGGTCGACCAGCAGCCAGGCGAACCAGAACTCGACCATGCCGCGGGCCTGGGCGTACATGGCGACGACGGTGCCGACGAAGATGTACGCGTCCGGCCAGGGATCCCAGGACAGGGACGGGTAGGCGGTGAAGAGGCCGCCGACGGCGAGGGTGCCGACGGCTGCCCCGGCGAGCAGCACGCCCCGCTCCCGCCAGGTCGCGAACCGTACGGCGACGCTGCCGTCCTGCGCCTGCTGCCGGCCGCGGTTCCACTGCCAGAAGCCCCAGGCGGCGACGAGCATGACGACGACCTGTTTGCCGGCGCTGCCGGAGAGGTGGGCGGTGGCGAACGCCGTGAACAGGATGAGCCCGGAGAGGAACTGGGCGGGCCAGGTCCACAGGGAGCGGCGCCAGCCGAGGGCGAGGGCGATCAGGCCGATCACGTTGCCGATCATGTCCGACCACTTGATGTGCTGGTCGAACAGGGTGAAGGCCTCGGAGTTGAGCCAGTTCACCGGGAGACCCCCTCACCGGCGACGCGGTCGCCGAGCATCCGCTCGACGTACTTGGCGATGACGTCCACCTCGAGGTTGACCGGGTCGCCGGGCTTCTTGATGCCGAGGGTGGTCAGGGCCAGGGTGGTGGGGATGAGGCTGACCGTGAAGTGGTCGCGTCCGGCGTCGACGACGGTGAGGCTGATGCCGTCGACGGTGATGGAGCCCTTCTCCACGACGTAGCGGCTGAGGTCCGCGGGGAGGGAGATCTTCACGATCTCCCAGTGCTCGGACGGGGTGCGGTCGAGGATCTCGCCGGTGCCGTCGACGTGGCCCTGCACGATGTGGCCGCCGAGTCGGTCGCCGACGGCCGTGGGCCGCTCCAGGTTGACGCGGGAGCCGACGGCGAGGGCGCCGAGGCTGGAGCGCCGGAGGGTTTCGGCCATGACGTCGGCGGTGAACTCGTCGCCCTCGTGCTCCACGACCGTGAGGCAGACGCCGTTGACGGCGATGGAGTCCCCGTGCCGGGCGCCGTCGGTGACGACGGGGCCTCGCAGCCGGAAGCGACACGCGTCGTCGAGGGTCTCGACGGCCGTGACCTCGCCCAGCTCTTCGACGATTCCGGTGAACACTTCCCGGGTCCTCCTGCCTCTTGGGGCACGGACTCCGGGGCTGTCGATGACGACAGAATCACGGGCGAGGACACCGGAAGCGACGCCGGACGGGGTCCGCCCGACAAAGGCGAACCGGTACGGCGGCGCGCATGGATGCCCGCCCGCCGCGCACTGCCTCCCATCCGGACTTTAACCGTCGGTCCAGGAATTTCACCTGGTCAACCGGCCGCTGGAGGCGACCGGGTCGCGGACTGTAACCGCCGGTTCGGACTTTCACCGACCCCGGAGTGCGCTGCTACTGGTACAGGGCCAGTGTGCCACGGCCGGGAGTCGACCACGCGGGTGAGCAGTGTGGAGTGAGTCACAAGGGGCGACAGGAGGACGACTGAGGGTCGCGGGGCGCTCAACTGCCGCTAGAGTGCGCCCCCTTGGCTCCCCGCACTCCCGTGCGAGTGGTCCATACCTATTGACCGTGGTGGTCTAGTCCTCTTAGGGTCCGAGCCACCTTCCGTGGAGAGCAGCGGGCCGGGGACCCCGCCGGCGCTCCTCCCCAGAACCGGTCCGGCGGCGGTGACGACGGCCCTTGCCCGCCGCCGGGCCTCACCACCGCGGATGCGCCCGGTGGCGGACCCGGCGAAGCTGGATCCGGTACGGCGCCGCCGCACGGCCGGCGTCGGCACCGGCCCGGACGATGTCACGTCCGGCGGCGGCCGGTACGTCCAGGCCGGCGAAGGGCGCCCTGTCGGAGGGCCCCGGACGTCCGAAGGGGCTGAACAGCATGAGCACGATCCTGGTGACCGGTGGAAGCGGAACCCTCGGCCGGCATGTCACCGAGCGGCTGCGGACGAACGGCCACGAGGTGCGGGTGCTCAGCCGGCACTCGCAGCCCTTCGCGGTCGACCTGCGCGAGGGCGGAAGCGGTCTGGACCGGGCCGTCGACGGGGCGGACACGGTCGTGCACTGCGCGACCTCGGCGCGCGGCGGCGACGAGAAGGCCGCGCGGAACCTGATCGCCGCGGCGCGGCGGGCCGGGGTGGGGCATCTCGTCTACATCTCGATCGTCGGCGTCGACCGGGTGCCGTACCCCTACTACCGCACCAAGCTGGCGGTGGAGCGGCAGGTCGAGGACTCCGGGACGGGCTTCACGGTGCTGCGTGCCACCCAGTTCCACGACCTGGTGTTCCGGGTGCTGCAGGGCCTGGCGAAGTCGCCGGTCGTGCCGCTGCCGGCCCGGGTGAAGGACCAGCCGGTGGAGGTCACGGAGGTCGCGGAGCGCCTGGCCGATCTGGCCCAGGGAGCGCCGGCCGGTCGTGCGGAGGACATGGGCGGGCCCGAGGTACGCACCTTCGACTCCCTGGCACGCGCCTATCTCCGGGCGGCGGGGCGTCGCCGCGCGGTGGTGAAGGTCCCGCTGCGCGGCGCGGCGTACGACGCGTTCCGCGCCGGCGGCCACCTCGCCCCGGACCACGCGGTGGGCACCCGCACCTTCGACGAGTACCTCACCGCCCGCTTCGGCGAGGGCGGCGCGCGCCGGTAGGCACGGCCGAGGGCACACCGCCGCACGCCGGCAGGCACAGCCGAGGCGCACCCCCGCACGCCGGCAGGAACGGCGGAGGCCGGACCCGGGGGCAACAGAGCGCATCGCTTCCCGGCCGGTGCCGCCGGGGCCCCCGTCAGTGCCCAGGTGTCCCGAAGAGTTCGTCCTGGGCTCGGTCACGGGCGGTGAGCAGGGCGCCCCGGAGCACCGCTCCCCCGCCCAGGGTGCTGGGCCGTACGTCGACCGGAAGCGGGGACATCGCGGTCAGGCGGTCGTGCACCCGCGCGGCCAGCGCCTCGCCGCCGGCCTGGCCGACCTCGCCGCCCAGGACCACGCACCCGGGATCGAGGAGCGCAACCACCGAGGCGACGCCCACCGCGATCCGGTCCGCGAGGACGTCGAGGAAGCCCTCCTCCGCCGCGCCGGGGCCCGCCGCCGCGACGGCCGCCCGCACCGCGCCGGCCGCCTCCGACTCGGCCCCGGGCTCGGCGGTGACGCCGTGCTCGCCCGCGAGGCGCGCGACCGCCTCGGCGCCGACCAGGGAGTGGAAGCCACCCGCGCAGTCGGTCGCGGAGGGCAGCCCCCGGGTGCCCGGGACCGGGAGGAAGCCGATCTCGCCGGTGCCGCCGGAGGCGCCCCGGCGCAGGGTGCCGTCGAGGATCACGGCCGCGCCGGTTCCGTGGCCCAGCCACAGCAGGACGAAGGTGTCCCGGTCGCGGACGGCACCGTCGCGCTGCTCGGCGAGGGCGGCGAGGTTGGTCTCGTTCTCCACGCTGACCTGGGCCTCGGGCAGCCGTTCCTGGAGGGCGGCGACCAGGCGCCGGTGCCACTCGGGCAGGCTCGTGGAGTCGCGCAGTTCGCCGCTGGCGGGGTCGATCAGGCCGGGCGCGCCGATCCCCACGGTGTGCAGCCGGCCGGCGCCCGCCTCCTTCGCCGTCCGCTCGACCAGAGCGACCGCCTGATCGACGGCCGGGCCGGTGCCGGCGTCGTCGGTGATGGGCAGCGACGCCTCGGCCAGGACCTCGCCGACGAGGTCGGAGACGACCACGGCGACGCCCTCCGTGCGGACGTCCAGGGCGGCCAGGTGGGCGCGGCCGGCGACGATGCCGTACAGCTTGGCGTTGGGGCCGCGGCGCTGGGCGCCGGCTTCCCCGGCGACCTCGACGAGACCGGCCGCGGTGAGGCGTTCGACGAGGTCGGCGACGCTGGGCCGGGACAGTCCGGTGAGCTGTTTCAACTGCCCGGCGGTGAGCGGGCCCTCTTCCTGGAGCAGGCGCAGGGCGAGCCGGTCGTTGATGGCACGGGCGGTGCTCGGGGATGCGGCCATGCCGGGATCCTTCCAGATCGGCGGGCCCGGCCGGCGGGTGCCGTGCCCCGGGATACCCCGTTTCTTTCAGGCAGGGTTCCTGATAGTTTACGGCGGCGCACACGACAGCGGAGAACCGGGAGGGGCGGGTCGATGAGTGCAGTGATCCACACACGGCATGAGGTGAGACGGGCGCGGTACGCCGTCGCGGCCGTGTTCGCGGTGCACGGCGCCGTCACCGGTTCCTTCGCCACCCGCGTGCCGTGGATCCAGGACCACGCCGGAGTCAGTGCCGGGCAGTTGGGACTGGCGCTGGCCTTCCCCGCGCTCGGCGCGTCCCTGGCCATGCCGCTCGCGGGAGGCATCACCCACCGCTTCGGCGCCCGCAACGCCCTGCGCGGCCTGCTCGCGCTGTGGACGCTCGCGCTCGTCCTGCCGTCGCTCGCCCCGAACATGCTCACGCTGTGCCTGGCCCTGTTCGTGTACGGCGCCACGGCGGGCATGTCGGACGTGGCGATGAACGCCCTCGGCGTCGAGGTGGAGAACCGGCTCGACAAGTCGATCATGTCCGGCCTGCACGGCATGTGGAGCGTCGGCGCCGTCGTCGGCTCGGCGGCCGGCACGCTCGCCGCGCACATCGGCGCGGACGCCCGGCTGCACCACGCGCTGGCGGCCGCCGTCCTGACGGTCGCCGGCTTCGCGGCCTGCGCCTGGGTGCTGGACCTGCAGCCGACCGAGGACGAGGACCCGCCGCCCCGGTTCGCCCTGCCGCCCCGCTCGGCGCTGCTCATCGGCGCGATCGGCTTCTGCGCGGTGTTCGCCGAGGGGGCGAGCCTGGACTGGTCCGCGGTCTACCTGCGCGACCAGCTGGAGACCTCGGCGGGTCTCGCGGCCGCCTGCACCACCGGCTTCACCCTCACCATGGCGGTCGCCCGCATCGCGGGCGACCGGGTGGTGGACCGCTACGGCGCGGTGCGCACCGTCCGCGCCGGCGGCGTGGTCGCCCTCCTCGGCGGTCTGCTGATCGTGTTCGCCGGGCACCCGGCCGTGGCGATGGGCGGGTTCGCGCTGATGGGGCTCGGCATCGCGGTCGTCGTGCCGCTGTGCTTCGCCGCCGCCGGGCGCAGCGGCTCCAACCCGAGCCTGGCCATCGCGGGCGTGGCGACCATCACCTACACCTCGGGGCTGATCGCCCCGAGCGCGATCGGCATGCTGGCCCAGGCAACCAGCCTGGTGGTGTCGTTCGTGCTGGTGACGGTGCTGACGTGCGGCATCGCGGGCTTCGCCGGGGTGCTGCGCGCGGGTGACCGGGTGAAGGTCACGCGTCCGGACGCAGCAGTTCCCGAGCCGCGCTCCTGAAGCCCTCGGTCCAGGGCGCCGGGCGCAGGGTCGCGGCGTCGAGCCGCACCAGCACCCGGCTGCCCCGGGCGTAGGTCACCGAGCCGTCCGCCGAGCAGAACCGGAAGGCGTAGGTGAGCCCGGTGGTGCCGAGCCGGTCCAGCCACAGGTGGATGGCGTAGGGGCCGGGCCGGGTCACCGGGGCCTCGTAGGTGAGGCGCAGTTCCTTGACCGCGTTGCAGGCGTCGCCGGCGGCGGCCCAGTCGCCGTCGAAGGCGACACCGACCGCCTGCATCCACTCGGCCCAGGCGCGCTCGACGAGCAGCGGGTAGCGGGCGTTGTGCAGCAGCCCCAGCGCGTCGAGGTCGTCGAAGTGGACGGTCACGGGCATCAGCCGGCCGTGGGACAGGGCGGGCGCGGACGGGGCTTCGGCGGTCACGTGTGGTGCTCCTGGGACGTACGGATGGGTGCCGTCTACATCGAACAACGGCGTGCCCTCATCCTAAGCGGCACCCTAAGCGGACGCTCAGACGCGCCCGGGTGCCCGTCCACCTGTGCGAACCACCCCCGTCCGGGCCTCACAATGGTCCGGACACGCTGGCCTCACGACGAAAGCGACACCCCATGGATCTCGGCGTCCGCTGGAAACTGCACGGTGACGGACGCACACCGGCGCCCGGAGCGGTGGTCCGCCCCGACGAGCGGCTCTCCTGGCCCCGCACCGCGGGCCTGGGCGCCCAGCACGTGGTCGCGATGTTCGGCGCCTCGTTCGTGGCGCCCGTGCTCATGGGCCTCGACCCCAACCTGGCGATCATGATGTCGGGCGTCGCGACCGTCATCTTCCTGCTCGCCACCCGCGGCCGGGTCCCCAGCTACCTGGGCTGCTCGCTCTCCTTCGTCGGCGTCGCCGCGGTCATCCGGGCCGACGGCGGCTCCAGCGCCACGGTGACGGGCGCGGTGCTGGTGGTGGGGGCGGCGCTGTTCCTGGTGGGCCTCGCGGTGCGGCACTTCGGCGCGCGGATCATCCACGCGGCCATGCCTCCCGTGGTGACCGGCGCGGTGGTCATGCTGATCGGCTTCAACCTGGCACCGGTGACCGCCTCGACGTACTGGCCCCAGGACCAGTGGACCGCGCTGTTCGTGATGCTGTTCACCGGCCTGGCCGTGGTCTGCCTGCGGGGCTTCTGGTCCCGCATCGCCATCTTCCTCGGGCTGGTCTTCGGCTACGTCCTGTCCTGGGGTCTGGACCGGGTCTTCGGGCGGATCCACTCGGCGGACGCGAGCGGCAAGGTCACCGACCACTGGCGGCTGGACCTGTCGGGCGTGGGCCGGGCGGACTGGATCGGCCTGCCCGACTTCCACGGGCCGTCCTTCGAGTGGTCGGCGATCCTGGTCGCGCTGCCCGTGGTCATCGCGCTGATCGCGGAGAACGCGGGGCACGTCAAGGCGGTCGGCGAGATGACCGGCGACAACCTGGACGACAAGCTCGGCACGGCCATCTCCGCCGACGGAGTCGGCTCCATGCTGTCCACCGCGGTCGGCGGCCCGCCCAACACGACCTACTCGGAGAACATCGGCGTGATGGCCGCGACCCGCGTCTACTCCACCGCCGCCTACTGGGCCGCCGCCGGCTTCGCCCTGCTGTTCGGCCTGTGCCCCAAGTTCGGCGCGGTCGTGGCGGCCGTCCCCGGCGGTGTGCTGGGCGGCATCACCGTCATCCTCTACGGCATGATCGGCCTGCTCGGCGCCCAGATCTGGCTCAACGCCAAGGTGGACCTGCGCAATCCGCTGAACCTCGTGCCGGCCGCGGCGGGCATCATCATCGGCGTCGGCAACGTCTCGATGGAGTTCAGCGACACCTTCTCGCTGAGCGGCATCGCCCTGGGCACGCTGGTCGTCATCACCGGCTACCACGCACTGCGCGCCTTCGCGCCCGCCCACCTCAAGACCCAGCAGCCCTTGCTCGACGAGGGCGTGTCCTCCTACGACAAGGGCGGCACGGAGGACGGTCAGCGGGCCAAGTCGTAGGCGTACGACGGGCTGAAGCTTCCCGGCTCGCCCTGGCAGCCGTCCGACTCGCCGGGGAGCTTCACCCACAGGTAGGCGTCGATCCGGGCCTCGCCGGTGCTGAGCGTCGGGGCCCGGCCCAGTTTGCGGCCCGCAGGGTCGCACCACTCTCCGTCGGGCGGGGCGCCGTTGCCGTTGCGGCTGGTGTCGATCACCGCGCCGAGGCCCGACGGCCCGCCCAGAGCGTCCAGCACGGCACGGTCGTAGGCGATCTCGCCGGCGGTGCCGTGGAAGTTGGAGACGTTGCTGAAGATCCCGTCCGACGACGCGGCCGAGGCGGCTCCCGCCTGCCTTAGCAGGTCCGCCTGCTTGGCGGGCGTGTGCCAGCCGGAGTGCCCCGCGTCGAAGTAGACCCGGGCCCGGGGGTTGGCCTCCTTGATCACCCGCCCGGCGCGGGCCAGCGAGGCGAAGCGGTCCGCCCGCTGGCCCGCGGACAGACAGTCGGCCTGGGCGACGGAGTCGGGCTCCAGGATCACCACGACCTCGCCGCCGCCCAGCCCGGCGGCGAACCGGTCGATCCAGTCGTCGTAGGCGGTCAGGCTCGGGGCGCCGCCCTCGGAGTACCCGCCGCAGTCCCGGTCGGGGATCGTGTACGCCACCACGACGGGCACCCGGCCCTGCGCGGCGCCCCCGGACGTCACCGCCTTCACCCGGGCCGTGACGGTGTCCGGCGACCAGTCCGCGAACCACACGGCCGCCGGCCGGCCGGCTATCCGGGACTCGATCACCGGACGGCGCGGATCGCCGGGGTGCGCGCGCACCCAGTCCAGGACCCGTGACGCGGGATGCCGGTAGAGCGCCGTGGAGACGGGAGCCGTCTGCTGCTTCTTCTTCGCACGCGGGCTCGGCGAGGGGGACGCACTCGTGCGCCGGGGGCGGACGGACGGCGAGGCGGACACCGTGGGCGACGGAGAGGCCGACGGCACGGCGGGCAGCGGCACCAGGCGCGGCGACGCGGACGTGTCCGGGCGGGCCTCGTCGCCACCCCGGCCCTCCCCGGACGCCGAGATCAGCCCGGAGACGGTGCCGACCGCGACGACGACGGAGGCCGCCGCGAGCATCGTGGTCCGCCGCGCGGCGCGCCTGCGCTGCGCACGGCGCTCGGACTGTCTCCGGGCACGCGAGCCTGTCACCTCTGGCTTCCCCTCCCCCACGGCGGTCGCGTTCCCCCGTTCCGGGGAAGCGTCGGCCCCGCCGCCACTGACGCCACCCTAAAGGTGCGACTCTGCGCCCATGGCGCAATGCGAACAAGTCCTCACCCCGGTCGACGGGGTCGTCGCCCGTATGCGCGCCCTCGACGCGGCCCTGCCCGCGCGGGACGGGGTCGCGGTCTTCAACCGCGTCTACCTCGCCGTGACACGGGCCGTGGACCGGCGTGTCGACGCCGGGCTGTTCCCCGACACCCGGGCGATGATCGCGCTGGACGTGCGGTTCGCCGAACGCTACCTGGCCGCCGTGGACGCGGCGGCGGAGGGACACCGTCCGCCCGCCTGCTGGCGCCCGCTGTTCCAGTTCCGCCGCCACCCGGAGGTACGTCCGGTGCAGTTCGCGCTGGCGGGCATCAACGCGCACATCGGCCACGACCTCGCGCTGGCGGTCGTCGACACCTGTCGTACGCTCGGCTGCGAACCGGCCGATCTGGAGGACGAGTTCGAGGCCGTGGGCGAACTGCTCCTGTCGCTGGAGGAGCGCATCCGCGAGGAGCTGGTCCCGGGCCCCGAGCTGCTGCGGATCGCCGATCCGCTGACCCATCTGCTGGGCGCCTGGAGCCTGGAGCGCGCCCGGGACGCGGCCTGGACGGCGGCGCGCGCCCTGTGGGCGCTGCGCCGGCTGCCCGACGTGGCGGCGGAGTTCACCGAGCGGCTCGACACCGCGATGGGTTTCTCGGGCCGCATGCTGCTCACCCCGCTGCCGGACTGACCTCAGTCCTCCGGGAGTTCGACCGGGGCGATCTCGTCGTACAGGTCGCCCGGGCCCGGGTTGGTCGCGTCCGTCGCGCCCCCGAGGTGGTGCATCACGCCCCAGACCGCGTTGAGCGCGGTCTGCACGGCGCCCTCGGCCCAGCCCGCCGTCCAGGAGATGTCGTCACCGGCGAGGAACAGGCCCCGCTTGTCCTCCGGCAGCCGGTCCTGCATGAAGTGGGTGAACAGCCGCCGCTGGTAGCGGTAGTGGCCCGGCAGGTTCGCCTTGAACGCGCCCATGAAGTAGGGCTCGTTCTCCCAGGAGACGGTCACCGGGTTGCCGATGATGTGCTTGCGGATGTCGACCTTGGGATAGATCTCCCCGAGCGACTTCAGCATGACCTCCATCCGCTCGTTGGCGGACAGCGGCAGCCACTTCAGGCTGTCGTCGCACCAGGTGTACGACAGGCAGATGACCGCCGGCTTGTCCGGGCCGTTGTCCAGCAGATAGGTGCCACGGGTCATCCGGTCGGTGAGCGTCATCGACATGACGTCCCGGCCGGTGTCCTCGTCCTTGTCCAGCCAGAAGGGCCGGTCCACGGGCACGAACAGCTTGGAGCTCTCCATGTAGTGGGTGCGCTCGATGGCGGTCCAGTGGTCGATGGGGAAGAGCGAGTCGTCGCAGTCGATCTTCGAGAGCAGCATCCACGACTGCGCGGTGAAGACGGCGGCCCGGTACGTACGGATGTCACCGCGCGCGTCGGTCACGGTGATCCGGTTGCCGGCGGTCCGTCCGAGCCGCGTGACGGCGGGCCGCGGCTCACCGTCCACGTGCAGGGACTTCAGCGAGGTGCCGTACGGCCAGTGGACGATCTTCTGCGGCTCCCGCTCCCACAGCCTGAGCGGCAGCTGCTGGGACCCGCCGACGATGCCCCGGTGATGGTCGTCGGCCTCGGTGTAGACGACCCGCAGAATCTCCAGGATGGAGTTCGGGAAGTCGGTGTCCCACCCCCCGGTGCCGAACCCGACCTGCCCGAAGATCTCCCGGTGCCGGAAGGACCTGAACGCCTCGGACTCACACAGGAACCCGTAGAACGTCTGGTTGTCGAGCTTCTCCACCAGCCGCGACCAGATCTCCCGGATGCGCGGCACGTCCCGCTCGCGCAGGGCCCGGTTCATGTCGGAGAAGTCGGCACCCTCCTCCAGGCACCGCGCCCAGGCGTCGGCCACGTCCCGGTAGACCTGCGGCAGATCGGCCATCGTCTCCGCGTAGTGCGACTCCCCCTTGAGGTCCACGACCGTCGAAGGGGTGGCCTCCGACAGCGGGTTGGGGAAGGGCTGGGTCTCCAGCCCGACCAGGTCGATGTAGTGCTGGAGCGCCGTGGAGGACGGCGGGAACCGCATCGCGCCCATCTCCGCCGTCAGCGACGGGTCGCACCCGTCGAACCCGACGGTCCGCAGCCGGCCGCCGATCCGGTCGGCCTCGTACACGACCGGCTTGAGCCCCATCTTCATCAGCTCGTACGCGGCGACGATGCCGGACAGGCCGCCGCCGATCACCGCGACCTCGGTGCCGTGCTCGGTCGCCGGGACCTGCCCGATGCCCGCGGGATGGGCCAGGAAGTCGTCGTACGCGTACGGGAAGTCCGGGCCGAACATGGTGATCGGCGGCTGCTGCTCGTCGGCGTGCTCGACGGCGTTGGGCACCGTGGACGTCATGGGGTACGGACTCCTTGCGGGGGTGGAACTCGGGACGATGTCAGGCGAGGGACCCGTAGAGACCGGGACGGCGGTCCAGCAGGTACGGGTTGTCCTCACGGGACGCGGCGAGGAACAGCGGATCGACGTCGGCGAGGAGCAGTTCCTCACCGCGGCCGGCGCGGGCGCGGGCGACGCCGTCGGGGCCGGCCAGGGTGGACAGGCCGACGAACTCGAAGTCACCCTCCGGGCCGACCCGGTTGACGTACGCGATGTACATCTGGTTCTCGAAGGCCCGCACGGGCACGACGGACTCGGCGACGAACTGGAACGGGTGCAGCTGGGCCGTGGGCACCAGGAGCAGGTCGGTACCGGCGAGCGCGTGGGCGCGGACGTTCTCCGGGAACTCGACGTCGTAGCAGATCATCAGCCCGACGGTGAGGCCGTCGAGCTCCGCCTGCACGACGGGCCGGTCGCCGGGGGTGAAGTGGTCGCGCTCGAAGCAGCCGTAGAGGTGGGTCTTGCGGTAGTTCGCGAGACGGGCGCCGTCGGGGGCGACGAGCTGGACGGAGTTGTACACCGTGTCGCCGGCCCGCTCAGGGTAGCCGTAGGCGACGCCGAGACCGTGCCGGGCGGCGGTCTCCGCGACCGCGTCGGCCACCTCCCCGTCGGCGGGCTCGGCGAGGCGGCCGAGGTCGTCGCCGATGGCGTAGCCGGTGAGGAACAGCTCAGAAGTGACGAGCAGCCCTGCGCCTGCCGCTGCGGCACGGCCGGCGGCCTCGTCGAGAACCTTGAGGTTCGCTTCGACGTGGCCGGGGCGGCCGGAGCTTTGAAGCAGGGCGGTGCGCATGCGTGATCCTCACCGGGAGGCGGGGGTTGGGGGTCACCCATGAAGGTACGGTCGCGCCCCCGCGCCGGACAAGAAGAAGCCGTTGCGCACCGGTGCGGTGGTTGTTGCGTCGAGGACGCGGTTTCCGGCGATTTGTTGCGCGGGGTGTGGGGGTGGGCCGGGGGTCACGCAACCCGGCGCTTGCGGGGTGCCGCCGCGCCCACTTTCCCCCACCCTCGGCTCCGCCCGAGCGGGGGGGACCCCCATCGCCCTGGGGGCACCTCCCAGGCCCTTATGGCACTGGGGGAGGCACGACTGCCCGCGGTCGGCGGGCGCGCCACGGCGTTGAAGTGGTCGCCGACGGCGGGGAGGGGACGGGGTGGGGGTGGGCGCCCGCAGCGGCTGGCGCGTCCGCGCCCTGTGCTTCTCCAGGCGACCCGATCGCGCCGGACCGAGGACGACCGCCCCCCCCCCCGCCCCCCCCCCCCCCCCCCCCCCCGGGGCGCCCCCCCCCCCCCCCCCGCCCCCCCCCCCCCCCCCCCCCCGGGGGCCGCA
>NZ_JBITSH010000011.1:78534-93432 GCF_044540535.1 Streptomyces sp. NPDC085937
GGGGGGGGGGGGGGGGGGGGCCCCCGCCGGGGGGGGGCGCGCCCGCCCGGGCTGGCCCCCGGCCCCCCCGCCCGCGCCGCCCGGCGCCCCCCCCCCCCCCCCCCGGCCCCGCACCACCCACCGCCCGTAGGCGCTACGCCCGCCCCCACCGGACCGCAACCCTGCGCCGCAGGCGTCGGACGTCACCCCCCACCGCACCGCAACCCTGCGCCGCAGGCGTAGAACCTCAACCCCCACCGCACCGCAACCCTGCGCCGCAGGCGGAGAACCTCAACCCCCACCCGACAGAACCCCACGCCGCAGGCGTCGTCGGACCTCGGCCCCCACCAGACCCGCCGCCAGCACCACATACGGCACCGCCGACACCGCGAACGCCGCACCGTGCCCGTGGCCCGACGCGATCACCGCGTACCCCGCGAACACCGTCAGCGTCACGACCTCCGTACCCAGCCCCGCCACCGACGTCAGCGTCGCCCGCCCCGTCGACTCGATCCGGTGCTGCAGGCGCGCCTCCGCCAGCACGGTCGCCGCCTGGAACGCGCCGAACGCCACCGCCACCAGCAGCAGTCCCGCCACCGTCCCGGCGACGGCGCCCACCGCCAGGGCGACGCCGCCCCCGCCCAGGAGCAGAGCGAGCCCGCCCGTGCCGAACCGCTCCCCCTCCCCCGCCAGCAGGCTTCCGGCCGTGGCCCCGCCCCAGATCACCAGCAGCACCCACGGCACGGCCACATCCGCGACCCCCGCCTCGCGCACCAGCAACGGCGTGTACTCGTCCAGCGCCCCCCACACCGCCGCCACCGCCGGCACCAGCAGCAACGCGCCCCGCACGGACCGGTCCCGTCGCGCCTCACCCAGCCCGGACCGCAGCGCCACGGCCCACCCCGGCCGCACATCCCCCGCGACCCGATGCTCGGGAAACCTCAGCGCCGAGACCGAGGTCAGCACACACACCAGCACACTCGCCGCCCCCACGGCCGCATGCCCGCCCCACGCCAGCACAGGCCCGGCCAGCCCCATCGCCGCCATCACGGCGACGAGCCCCGCCGCCCGCGCCCGCCCCAGCACGCGCGCGTACCGGTCGGAGGCCCCGCCCCGCTCCAGCTCGTCGTAGACGAGAGCCTCCAGCGCACCGGAGCACAGCGCCCCGCCGATCCCCCACAGCACGAATCCCGCCGCGAAGGCGGCGTACGACGGCACGAGGACCCACAGGGCGAACCCGGCGCCCGTCAGCAGCGGACCGACGACCAGCAACAGCCGTCGTGACACCGCGTCGGCCCACGCCCCGGACGGGACCTCCAGCACCACGGCGGTGACGGACCACAGGGCGAACAGGGACGAGATCTGCCACACGGACAGCCCGGCGTCGCTGAACAGCAGCGCGTACACCGGGTACAGCAGAACGAACTCTTCGAGGAACGAATAGCCGTACAGCGTGGTCGTCAGCCGACGTACACGCACGTCGACGGCACGCGTGGGCGTGAGAGTCATGAGGCCTTCCCGTAAGGGCGGTTCGGACACCGGACACTGAGGTCGAACGGCGCCCGAGGCGGCCCTCGGGAGGCACTACGGATGGATCAATGTCGCCAGGTCATACCCCTGAGGGTAGTCCTCCGCCCCTCGGCGGCACCACCACGTTCCCCTTCCGCTTCATCCGCTGCCACGGCAGCCGGTACCCGCTGACCGCGGTGAGACAGGCCTGCACCAGCACGAGGTACATCACCTGCCGGTACACCACCTGCTGCAACGGCAACGCCCACAACGGCCGCAGCGGCTCGCCGTCGAGACGGAAGGCGTACGCGGCGCACACGCCCTGCACGGCCAGCACCCCCAGCCAGGCCAGCGCGGTGAGCAGCGGGTTCCCGAACACCAGCCCGTACACGGTCAGCAGGTCGATCAGCGGAGCGAGCAGCGGCGTGAGGATCTGGAACACCCCCAGCAGCGGCAGCCCCACCCGCCCGAACCGCCCCGCGTGCCCCCGTTCGACGAGGGCGTGCCGGTGCTTCCACGCGGCCTGCATGGTGCCGTAGCTCCACCGGTACCGCTGGCGCCACAGCTGCCGCAGCGATCCCGGCGCCTCGGTCCAGGCGACGGCGTGCTCGGCGTAGCGGACGTCCCAGCCGGCCCGGTGCAGGGCCATGGTGATGTCGGTGTCCTCGGCGAGGGTGTCCCCGCTGAGCATGCCCGCCTCCCGCAGGGCGGTGACGCGGAAGGCCCCGACGGCGCCGGGCACGGTCGGCATGCACCGCAGCAGGTCGTACATGCGCCGGTCGAGGTTGAACCCCATGACGTACTCGATGTGCTGCCAGCGGCCGAGCATGCCGTGCCGGTTGCCGACCTTGGCGTTGCCGGCGGTGGCGCCGACGGACGGGTCGGCGAACGGCTCGACCAGCTCCCGGACGGTCGAGGGCTCGAAGACGGTGTCGGCGTCGAGCATGACGACGATTCCGTGCGAGGCGTGCAGTACACCGGTGTTCAGCGCGGCGGCCTTGCCCCGGTTGGGCGTGCGCACCACGGTCACCCCGGGCAGCCCCAGCGCCTCCGCGGCATCGGCGGTCCCGTCGTCGGAGCCGTCGTCCACGACGATGATCTCCACCGGGCAGTCGCTCGCGACCAGCGACCGCAGCGTCTTGCCGACGCACACGACTTCGTTGTACGCGGGCACGACCACGCTGACCGGCGGCCCGGTGACCGGCGGCCCGGCGACGGGCGGCACCGGCCCGGCGCGCGGACGCCGCCGCGCAAGCCGCGCATGACGGTGCGCCAGCCCCAGCATCACCACGCACCGCGCGAGCACCAGCCCCCCGACGACCAGGAGCAGCGCGCCCAGCACGGACACCGTCGTCCCCGACACGGTCACGGCGGTCACGAACACCCACCCCCGCCACCGCTCCGCGGTGTCGACACCGCCCGTGAGGCGTTCGACGCCCACCAGTTCGGCGACCGTGGAGAAGCGGTAGCCGTCCGCCTTGAGCCGCGGCACCAGCGTCTCCAGCGCCCGCACGGTCTGCGAGCGGTCGCCTCCGGAGTCGTGGAGCAGCACGATCGTGCCCCGGCCGGGCACCTCGGGGACGGCCGCGTCGGCGATGGCCCGGGCGCCGGGCCGGCTCCAGTCGCGGGTGTCCTGGTCGACGAAGGCCAGCACGTACCCCTTCTCCCCGAGGTGCCGGGCGACGGACCAGGAGGGGCCGTCCAGGGCGCCGGTGGTCGAGGAGTACGGCATCCGCACGAGCGAGCTGTGGACGCCCGCGGCCCCGGCGAGGGCGAGCTGGGTGAACGCGAGCTCCCGGTCCACCGCGTCCTCGGACTGCGTGGCCAGGTCGGGGTGGGAGAAGGTGTGCACCCCGATCTCGTGTCCCGAGCGGATCAGGTCCCGTACGAGGTCGGGGTGGCGGGCGGTCTGCCGTCCGGTGACGAAGAACGTGCCGGGCACGTCGTTGCGGTCGAGGACCTCGCGGATCCGGGGCGTCCACGCGGGGTCGGGTCCGTCGTCGAAGGTCAGCACGACCGTCCGGGCCGGGGCCCGGTAGGTGCGCGGCGGATCGTGGCCCGCGTCGACGACCGGTCCCCCGCCCGCGACCTCCGGGGGCACGCCCGCCCCGCTCCGTCCGGCCCGCTCCCCGCGGCCCTCCTGGTCCCCGGCGAAGCCTCGGGAGGTGTATCCCTCGACGGCGAGGACGGAGACGACGAAGGCCAGCAGCACCAGCGGCACCATGATGCGCAACCAGCGCCGCCGCGGCTCGGGTGTCGCGGGCGGTGGACCGGCCGGGCGGCGCGGTCGCCCCCGCATCAGGGGGTCCCGGCGGCCGGCGGGTCGTCGGGCAGGGAGGCTCCGGGGTTCTCGGACGGCGCCTCGGGCGTGGGCTGAGGCGTCCCGGGCGGTTCGGGTGGGTCGTCCGTACCGGGCCCGGACGGCTCGTCGGTGGCGGGCGGCGGGGCCTCGGAGTCACCGCCGTCGCCGGGCGCGGACGGCTCACCGTCGCCCGGTTCCTGCGGTTCCTCGGGCGCACCCGGTTCCTCGGCGTCGCCGGGCTCCTCGGCGGGCGCCGACCCGTCCGTGACCTCGACCCCGCCCGCGTCCGGCGGCTCCACCGGCACTCCGGCGACACTGCCGGGCTCGGCGCCGGGCGGCAGCAGCAGGGAGCCCGCGGGGTCCGCGCCGACGACGAGCGGGATGAGTGGCGTACCCGGCCCCACGGCGGCCCCGGCTTCCTCGGGCGGCCGGGCGTCGCCGCCCTCGGCGTCCTGGCGCTGCGGCGCCGTCGGGGAGGACTCACCGGGCAGGGGCGGCAGCAGGGCCTCCGGGGCGAACGGGGTCGCACCCATCAGGCTCAGCGCGAGCACGCCCAGATATCCGGCGGCCAGTCCTGCGGCGCCGTATCCGGCCCGCCGCAGCAGCCGGGCCCGTCGGCCGGACGCGTCGACGAAGACCGGATCCGGCCCTTCGGGCTCACCGGCCACCGCACCGGAGTCGGAGGGCTGCCGCATATGCCCCAGATTACGCCGATTCAGCGACCCTTACGCGGGGACGGCCCGCCAAGGCCGGCGGGCCGTCCGTCGTGGACGACCCCCTTGTCACGGCCTAGGTCGGCGAGCCGGACGAGAACCGCCGCAACAGCGGGGACAGCACCAGCACGGACTTGGTGCGCTCGACGAAGGGCTCGCCGGCGATGCGCTCCAGCACGCGTTCGAAGTGGCGCATGTCGGAGGCGAAGACCTGGGCGACCGCGTCCGCGTCACCGGTGACGGTGGAGGCGGCGACGACCTCCTGGTAGCGCTCCAGACCCCGCTGGATGGTCTCCGGGGAGGTGTTGCTGCGGCAGTAGATCTCGACGAACCCCTCCGTCTGCCAGCCGAGGGCCGCGGGGTCCACCCGTACGGTGAAGCCGGTGATGGCCCCGGTGGCGCGCAGCCGGTCCACGCGCCGTTTCACGGCGGGCGCGGACAGGCCGACGAGCTGGCCGATGTCCGCGTAGGAGCGGCGGGCGTCCTCGGCGAGGGCGTGCACGATGCGTTCGTCGAGATCGTTCAGCACTGCGGGTGGTTCACTTCGCTTCTGGTGCGGCGGGGACGGCGAGCCGGGAGCGGCGGTAGCCGTAGAGGAAGTAGAACACGAGGCCGACGGCCATCCAGACACCGAAGACCACCCAGGTGACGGTGGACAGGCTGCCCATCATCCACAGGCAGAGGCCGAAGCCGATGGCGGGCAGCAGCGGGGACAGCGGCACGCGGAAGGTGCGCGGCATGTCGGGGCGGCTGCGGCGCAGCACCACCACGGCCACGTTGACCAGCGCGAAGGCGAAGAGGGTGCCGATGCTGGTGGCGTCGGCGAGCTGGCCGAGCGGGACGGCGGCGGCCAGCACACCACAGAACACGGAGACGATCAGGGTGTTGGCGCGGGGCGTGCCGCTGCGCGGGCTGACCCGCGCGAACACCTTGGGCACCAGTCCGTCCCGGGACATGGCGAACAGGATGCGGGTCTGGCCGTAGAGCACGGTCAGGACGACGCTCGCGATGGCGATGACGGCGCAGAACGCCAGCAGGGTGCCCCAGAAGCTCTGGCCGGTGACCTCGCGCATGATCTGGGCGAGGGTCGCCTCGGAGTCGGTGAACTGCCGCCACGGCTTGGCGCCCACGGCGACGGCGGCGACCAGGACGTACAGCGCGGTGATGATGGCGAGCGACAGCAGGATGGCGCGGGGCAGGTCACGCTGGGCGTTCTTCGCCTCCTCACCGGCGGTGGAGGCGGCGTCGAAGCCGATGTAGGAGAAGAACAGGGTGGCTCCGGCGGCGCTGACTCCGGCCATGCCGAGCGGCATGAAGTTCTCGTAGTTGCCGGAGCGGAAGCCCTGGACGCCGATGGCGCAGAACAGCACCAGGGCGCCGATCTTCACGAGGACCATGACGGTGTTGGCGCGGGCGGACTCGCGGGCGCCGCCCAGCAGGAACGCCATGGCGAGCAGGACGACGATCAGCGCGGGCGCGTTGAACACGCCGCCGTCACCGGGCGGGGCGGAGAGCGCCGCGGGCAAGGTGACGCCGATGGTGCCGTCGAGGAGCTCGTTGAGGTACTCGCCCCAGCCCACGGCGACGGCGGCGACCGAGACGCCGTACTCCAGCATCAGGCACCAGCCGCAGACCCAGGCGATCAGTTCGCCCATCGTTGCGTACGCATACGAGTAGGAGGAACCGGAGACGGGAATCGTGCCGGCCAGTTCGGCGTACGAGAGGGCGGAGAAGAGGGCCGTCAGACCGGCGATCACGAAGGACAGCGTGACCGCCGGTCCGGCCTTGGGGACGGCCTCGCCGAGGACGACGAAGATGCCGGTGCCGAGCGTGGCACCGATGCTGATCATGGTCAGCTGCCACAGCCCGAGGGACCGCCGCAGCGTGCCGCCCTCGCCCTGGCCACCCTCGGCGACCAGGCGTTCCACGGGCTTGCGGCGCATCAGGCGCATGCCGATGCCCGATGACTGCGGGGCGGAGGGACCGCCGTCGTGCGAGGGTGCGCCCTGGTCGAGCACGCGCTGACTCCTTGATCGCTGCCGGGCTTCCGCGGCCGGGGACCGACGGCACCCCGCGACAGCCGGGACCCGTCGAGCGGGGTCCCCGCCACACACGTACAGCGCGTAACACTACGAGGTTCTTCGTTGCTGCTGAAATGCAGCAACCTTGCGCACCACCGCAAGACCATTGCGTTCCTCGAGGTGAGGCGGGTGTTCGTTGCGCCGGCCGTGTGGGCCGTTCCACACCCGCCTCTCCCGGCGCGGGGTCAGCTCCAGCTGGCGTGCAGCGGCTTGCCCTCCGCGTAACCGGCCGCGCTCTGGATGCCGACGACGGCCTTCTCGGCGAATTCCTCCAGCGAGCCGGCACCGGCGTAGGTGCAGGAGGAGCGGACGCCCGCGATGATCGAGTCGATCAGGTCCTCGACACCGGGGCGCTCCGGGTCGAGGAACATGCGGGAGGTGGAGATCCCCTCCTCGAACAGCGCCTTGCGGGCGCGGTCGTAGGCGGACTCCTCGGAGGTGCGGTTGCGTACGGCGCGGGCGGACGCCATGCCGAACGACTCCTTGTAGGGGCGGCCGTTCGCGTCGTGCTGGAGGTCGCCCGGGGACTCGTAGGTGCCGGCGAACCACGAGCCGATCATCACGTTGGACGCGCCGGCCGCGAGGGCCATGGCCACGTCGCGCGGGTGACGGACACCGCCGTCGGCCCACACGTGCTTGCCGTACTTCTTCGCCTCGGCGGCGCACTCCAGCACCGCGGAGAACTGCGGCCGGCCGACGCCGGTCATCATGCGGGTGGTGCACATGGCGCCGGGGCCCACGCCGACCTTGACGATGTCCGCGCCGGCCTCGATCAGGTCGCGCACGCCCTCGGCGGAGACGATGTTGCCGGCGACCACCGGGACCTGCGGGTCGAGTCCGCGCACCAGCCGCACGGCGTTGATCATCGACTCCTGGTGGCCGTGCGCGGTGTCGATGACGAGGGTGTCGACTCCCGCCTCGAGGAGCTGCTTGGCCTTGCCGGCGACGTCGCCGTTGATGCCGACGGCGGCGGCGACGCGCAGCTTGCCCCGCGCGTCCGTGGCGGGCGTGTACAGCGTGGCGCGCAGGGCGCCCTTGCGGGTGAGGATGCCGGCCAGCCGGCCCTCGGCGTCCACGGCGGGCGCGTAGCGGCGGTTGGCGCCGTCCAGGGTGTTGAAGGCCTCGCGCGGGTCCATCTCGGCGTCCAGCAGGATCAGGTCCTTGGACATGACCTCGTCGAGCTGGGTGAAGCGGTCCACGCCGGACAGGTCGGCGTCGGTGACCACGCCGACCGGCCGGTTCTCCGCGTCGACGACGACGCCCGCGTTGTGCGCCCGCTTGGGCAGCAGGGACAGCGCGTCGGCGACGGTCTGGTGCGGGGCCAGCACGATCGGGGTGTCCAGCACCAGGTGGCGGCCCTTCACCCAGGAGACGACCTCGGCGACGACCTCGATGGGGATGTCCTGCGGTATGACGACGAGTCCGCCGCGCCGGGCCACCGTCTCCGCCATGCGGCGTCCGGCGATGGCGGTCATGTTGGCGACGACGAGCGGGATGGTGGTGCCCGTGCCGTCCGGGGAGCTGAGGTCGACGCCCTGCCGCGAGCCGACCGCGGAGCGGCTCGGCACCATGAAGACGTCGTCGTACGTCAGGTCGTACGCGGGCTGGATGTCGTTGAGGAAACGCACGTGCTGCACATCCCAGTCGATCAGAGGTGGCCCCCGGACAGGTCAGCCAGGGGGAAGAGCACGTACTTCATTCTCCCACGGCGACCGGAACGTCAGCCCCGGTCGGATCGTCCAGCCTGGTCCGGGAGGTGCTCGGCGGATCCTCCAACGGCGAGCGCCACGGTGAGGGAGGGGGTGCGGTCCGCGGCCTCCGCGAACACCTCCTGGGCGGTCGCCCACTCCTCCGGGCGCGCCGTCGCGTACGCCCGCCAGCCGCGGACGACGAGCAGCAGCCCGCGTTCCACCGCGCCCTCGGGCCAGACGGTGTGGTCGGCGAGGGAGTCCACCAGGGCGTCCCAGTTGCGGCCGAACCACTCGGGGAGCGCCAGCGCGCGGGCGCAGCGGTCCATCAGGCCCGCCTTGTCGGTCACCCCGTCGAGGTCGACGGGGACCACGAGCCGGCCGGTGAGGTCCTGGGTCATCTCAGTACCGCCCTGAACGATGCGTAGTGGTCGTCGGTGTAGTACGTCTCACCGTTCCTGCCGGTGACGATGCGCCGGGCGCCCCGGCCGTCCGTTCCCGGCGTCGGCACCGTGTACTCGTGGTAGTAGCCCCGGTCGTGCTGCGGCAGCAGCCCCTCGAAGTTGCCGAACACGACGCCGTCCCGCTCGTGGGGGAAGGGGCCGCCCTCGTCGATGAGCTCCAGGGTGCGGCGGGCCTCGGCGGGCAGGTCGGAGGCCTGCACGGTGGGCAGTTCCCCGGCCCACGCCGGCACCCCGCCGTCGTCGCCCTCGGTGGAGCAGCCCGCCGGCAGGGCCGCCAGCAGGGAGAGCAGCAGGCAGGCCACGAGACGCGGGAGGAGGGCGCGTCGCAGCATCATGCGGCCGATGCTGCCAGCCCCCTCCCGGTCCCACCCGCCGTCAGGGGCCGTCCGGGTCCGCGCGGTTCAGGGAGGACCGCGGGGCGGGTCCCGCGGTCATCAGGTAGTCGGCGGCGGAGGTGTCGGTCACCAGGCTGGTGACGAGGCCGGAGCGCAGCACCGCGTCGATCGCCGGTCCCTTGCGCTGTCCGCCGGCGATCGCGACGACCTCGGGCACCTTGCGCAGCTGGTCGGTCTTGACCGTGATGCACCGCTCGCCGAGGTCGCGGCCGACGCGGCGGCCCTCGGCGTCGAAGAGGTGGGCGGACATCTCGGCGGCGACGCCGAGGGAGGCGTAGTGCGCCCGCTCCTCGTCGCTGAGCATGTCGTGCACGGTGGAGATGCCCGGCTCCCAGGAGCCGATGGACACACAGGCGACGGTGACCTTGTCGAAGTACTCGAAGGCCCGCGCGATGCCCGTCTGGTGGCGCAGCGCCTCGGCGGTGGCGGCGTCGGGCAGGAGCATCGGCGCGTAGATGGGGTGGGCGTCGCCGCCGGACACCTGGGCGGCGCGGCGCACGGCCTCCACCGAGCCACGCTCGGCGGTGCCCGCGTCGTACACGCCGGTCAGCTGGACGACCGTGCAGGGCGGCAGCCGGTCGAGGGCCGCCGCCATGTGGATGGTGGAGCGGCCCCAGGCCAGGCCCAGCACGTCGCCTTCGTTGACCAGCTCGCCGAGCAGGTCGGCGGCCACCTCTCCCAGGTTCTCCGGGTCGGGGGTCTCCTCGGCCTCGGCCGGGGACTCGACCACGACGGCGTGCCGCAGGCCGTAGCGGGCGCGGAGCGCGTCCGAGCGCTCGGCGTCCAGTTCGGCGGGCACGCGGATCTCGATGCGTACCAGATCACGCTCGAGGGCGGTCTCCAGGACCCGGGCCACCTTGAAGCGGCTGACGCCGAACTCCTCGGCGATCTGGATCTTGGACTTGCCCTCGAGGTAGAAGCGGCGGGCCATGGCCGCCGCCTGCACCAGCTCAGCGGGTCCCATCCGCATGGCTGACCGGCCCGCCGACATACCCGACACGGCGCTCTCCTCACTGCTGTTCACACTCTGGACTCGCCGTTCATCCTCGCAGATCCGGCGCTGTCGATCAGCCCTGCTGACCGCCGTTCACGTACATGACGCTCAGTGGTCGTGCAACCACGACGCCTTCGACGTCGCCGCCTCCGCCTGTTCGCGCAGGGCACGGACCGCCTCGGCCGGGTCCGACGCCCCGTACACCGCGGAGCCCGCGACGAAGACGTCCGCGCCGGCGTCGGCGCACCGCTCGATGGTCGAGGCCGAGACACCGCCGTCGACCTGCAGCCACAGCTGCAGACCGTGCTTGCTGATCAGTTCACGGGTGCGACGGATCTTCGGCAGCATGATGTCGAGGAACGCCTGCCCGCCGAAGCCCGGCTCGACCGTCATGATCAGCAGCATGTCCAGCTCGGGCAGCAGGTCCTCGTACGGCTCGATCGGCGTGGCGGGCCGCAGGGCCATGGACGCGCGGGCGCCCTTGGCGCGGATCTCCCGGGCGAGCCGGACCGGCGCGGTGGCGGCCTCGACGTGGAAGGTGACGGAAGAGGCCCCCGCCTCCACGAACTGCGGCGCCCAGCGGTCGGGCGCCTCGATCATCAGATGGCAGTCCAGCGGCGTGTCCGTCGCGCGGGCGAGCGATTCCACGACCGGCACGCCGAGGGTCAGGTTGGGGACGAAGTGATTGTCCATCACGTCGACGTGGAGCCAGTCGGCTCCCTCCACGGCTTTCGCCTCGTCAGCGAGCCGGGCGAAGTCGGCGGACAGGATGCTGGGGCTGATCTGCGGGGCCATGCCCCCAGCGTATGCGCTGCGCCGCGCGGCGGTACCAACGGTCCGGGGACTGGTCAACGGGGGGCGGCGACACGGAGATCCGCACCGCCGCGGCGGGTCGCCCGGCCCCGCTTGGGCGCCACCCATGGGGTGGCGCGCCCAACGGGCAGGTGATCAGCCCTCGCCCCCACCCGCTGCCCCGGGCGTCCCGCCGCCCGTCCGCTGTCGGCGCGGACGGCCGCCCCGGTCGTCGGCCGGGGGATGCCGGATGTCGCGCCCCGCCGTCCGGGGCCACCACCGGCTCCGCCGCGGGCAGGACACGTGCGCGGCGGGAGGACCGCTGCTCATGACGTGCTGCCGCGGCGAGGACCCGCGGCCGGGCTCGGTGCGCCACGGTGTGGGCGGCTCCCGCCGGGAGGGGGAGGGGAGGGCGTCCGCGTCCTCCGGGTCAGGCCGTGCGGCGCAGCAGCGCCAGGTACATCGCGTCGGTGCCATGGAGGTGGGGCCAGAGCTGGATGTCCGGGCCCTCGCCGAGGTACGGGACGTCCGGGAGGAGCGGGCGGGCGTCGATCAGTTCGGCGTCCGGGAACTGCTTGAGCAGGTCCGCCACCACGGCCCGCGTCTCCGCGAGGTGCGGCGAGCAGGTCGCGTAGCCGACGACACCGCCGACCCGTACGGACTCCAGCGCGGTGCGCAGCAGTCCGCGCTGCAGGGGCGCGAAGCCGTCGAGGTCCTCGGGGCGGCGCCGCCACCGCGCCTCGGGCCGGCGCCGCAGCGCGCCCAGACCGGTGCACGGCACGTCGACCAGCACCCGGTCGAAGCTGCCGGGCCGCCACGGCGGCCGGGTCCCGTCGGCGGCGACCACCTGGTACGGCCCGGGGTTGCCGGCCAGCGCCTTGGCGACCAGGCCCGCCCGGTGCGGCTGCTTCTCGGAGGCGAGCAGCATGGCACCGCGCTCGGCGGCGATCGCGCCGAGCAGCGCCGCCTTGCCCCCGGGACCCGCGCACGCGTCCAGCCACCGGCGGTCCGGCCCCTCGACGGGCGCCGCCGCGAGCGCGAGAGCGACCAGCTGGCTGCCCTCGTCCTGCACGCCGGCCCGCCCCTCGGCGACCGCCGGGACCGCGCCGGGCTCCCCGCCCTCGGTGAGCCGCACCGCGTACGGGGACCAGCGGCCGGGGACGGCGGCCTCCTCGGCGAGCAACTCGTCGGCGGTGGCCCTCCCGGGACGGGCGACCAGCGTCACCTCGGGCCGTTCGTTGTCGGCGCGCAGCAGCTCCTCGACGCCGGCGCGTCCGCCGCCGAGGGAGTCCCACAGCGCGGAGACCACCCAGCGGGGGTGCGAGTGCACGACCGCGAGGTGGTCCTCGGGGTCCTCGTCGTAGGGCGGCGCGACCCGCTCCAGCCAGCCGTCCAGGTCGTCCTGGGCGATCTTGCGCAGCACGGCGTTGACGAACTTGGCGCGCCCGTCGCCGAGCACCACCCGGGCCAGTTCCACGGTGGCGGACACGGCGGCGTGCGTCGGGATCCGCGTGCCGAGGAGCTGGTGGGCGCCGAGGCTCAGCACGTCGAGCACCGGCGGGTCCACCTCGCGCAGCGGGCGGTCGACGCAGGCCGCGATGACGGCGTCGTAGGTGCCCTGGCGGCGGAGGGTGCCGTACACCAGCTCGGTGGCGAGCGCCGCGTCCCGCGCGTCGAACTTCTCGGGTCCCTCGCTCTCGCGCGCCTTGCGCAGCAGCGGGGGCAGGACGAGGTTGGCGTACGCGTCACGCTCGTCCACGGCCCGCAGCGCCTCGAAGGCGAGGATGCGGACGGGGTCCTTCTTGGGGCGGCGGTAGGGCTTGGCGGGCCTGCGGGGCCGACGGGGCTGGTCGCTCACGTAAAAGGTGCTCCGGATGTGGGGTGAAGTGCGCGCTCCAGCCTACGTCGTGGAGCAGCCGGGGGCGTCAGTCGCCGAGGGTCTCCCCGGCCGCGATCCGCACCCCGCGCGCCCAGTCGGCGGCGCGCATCGGCTTCTTGCCCTGGGCCTGCACCCACAGCAGCTCCACGGCGTACGAACCGGTCCCGACGTACACGTTGTTCTTCCCCGCGTGCAGCTGCCCGGGGGCGAGGTCGGTCCGGTCCGGTACCGGCACGGCCTGGACGATCTTCAGCCGCTCGCCGCGGAAGGTGGTCCAGGCGCCGGGCGCGGGCGTGCAGCCACGGACGACCCGGTCGACGCGCAGCGCCGGGGTTCCCCAGTCCACACGGGCGTCCTCGACGTTGACCTTGGGGGCCAGGCTGACGCCGTCGGCGGGCTGCGGCACGGCCTTCAGGGTGCCGTCCTCGATGCCGTCCATGGTCGCGGCGAGCAGCCCGGAGCCCGCGAAGGCGAGCCGGGTGAGAAGGTCGCCGCTGGTGTCGGTGGGTCGGATCTCCTCGGTGACGGTGCCGTAGACCGGCCCCGAGTCCAGGCCCTCCTCGATCAGGAAGGTGCTGGCGCCGGTGATCTCGTCGCCCGCCATGATCGCGTGCTGCACAGGGGCGGCTCCGCGCCAGGCGGGCAGCAGGGAGAAGTGCAGGTTGACCCAGCCGTGGGCGGGGATGTCGAGGGCGACCCGCGGCAGCAGGGCGCCGTAGGCGACGACGGGGCAGCAGTCCGGTGCGATCTCGGTGAGCCGCTCCAGGAACTCGGGGTCGCGGGGCTTCGCGGGCTTCAGCACCTCGATCCCGGCCTCCTCCGCGCGCTCGGCGACGGGCGAGGCGACGAGCCTGCGGCCACGGCCGGCGGGCGCGTCGGGCCGCGTCACGACGGCGGCGACCTCGTGCCGCCCGGAGGCGAGAAGAGCGTCCAGTGCGGGAACGGCGACCTCGGGGGTACCGGCGAAGACGAGCTTCATGGGGTGCTGAGGGCCTCTCGGGCGGGAACGTTCGGGCGACGCACCAGTCTATGGGGCGGCCCTCCCCCGCGGACGCGGGGACGACATGCCGCGCCCGGCACGCCGCCCCTGCGGTGCAGGAACGTTTCGAGCTGGGGGCCTCACCGTACGAGGTGGCCCTCGCAGGGGCGTACGCATATGCCGCCGCGCCCCTGGCCCGTGACCCGTGGACCGAATCGGCGTTGGTCAAGAAAGAGTTGACCACGGGCCCCGACAGGGTCCATCCCTTTCAACGCCGGTTCGAGAGGCTTGTTCATGGCCGACCACGCAACCCACGACGCCCAGGCTCGGGCCAGCCTGCACTTGCTGGTGCGGGACATCGAGCGGGTCCGCCGGCAGGTGGACGCACTGCGCACGCTCACCGCCCAGCTCGGCAACGTCTACCGCCCGCGCCGCTCCGGCCCCTCCACGGGCTTCGTCGTCTACGGACGCGCCCCCGCCCCGACCGTCCGTCTCGCCCAGGAGCTGCGGGACAGCGTCGAGACCCTGGTCACGGCCGCCGTGGACTTCGACCGTTCCCTCGGCTTCTCGTGGGACGCGGTGGGCTCCGCCCTCGGGGTCACCAAGCAGGCGGTGCACCGCCGGTACGGCGCCCGCCGGGCGACCGCGCAGGCGGCGGCCCCCGCCGAGGGCGAGCGGACCCCGGAGGCGTCCACCACCCGCACGGTCAACGTGGGCACGGGTGTCACCACCGTCCCCACGGTGCCCGCGGCCCGCTCCATGCCGACCCAGCCGACGGCGGGCAGCCCGTCCCTCCGCGACGACCCGCGCCCCACGGCCTTCCCGACCCCCCGCAACGGCTGACGCCTCAGCCGTCCGTACCGCCCTCCCGGTTCGCCGTCCCGGGAGGGCCCCTCCCTCCGGCCCCGAGGGTTCGCCCCGGGCCGCATGACGCGGAACGCCGCGCGACCGTCGACCGGCACCCGCCGGTCGACGGCCCTCAACCGGATGTCCGGCGGACCTCAGCCGAGATCCGGGCCTCTCAGCCGTAGTCCGGGCGCTCTCGGCCGATGTCCGGGGGCTCACCCGAAGTCCCGGGCTCTCAGCCCGAGTGCGGGGGCTCTCAGCCGAAGTCCGGGGGCTC
>NZ_JBITSH010000011.1:93529-269760 GCF_044540535.1 Streptomyces sp. NPDC085937
CTCACCCGAAGTCCGGGGGCTCTCGGCCGACGTCCGGGGGCTCACCCGAAGTCCGGGCCTCTCAGCCGAAGTCCCGGGGCTCACCCGAAGTCCGGGCCTCTCAGCCGACGTCCCGGGGCTCACCCGAAGTCCGGGGGCTCTCGGCCGACGTCCGGGGGCTCACCCGAAGTCCGGGCCTCTCAGCCGAAGTCCCGGGGCTCACCCGAAGTCCGGGGCTCTCAGCCGACGTCCGGGTGGCTCAGCCGATGTCCGGTGGGTCGATGCGGACCCACACCGGCGTACCGCCGCCCCGCGCCATCCGCGCCGCCTGCGCCGCCTTCAGCGCGGCAGCCAGAGCCGCGCCGCTCCCCGGAGGCACCCGGATCAGTGCCCGGTCCCACTGCTCGCCGGGCGGGGGCGCGCCCGGACGTCGCGGGCGGCCCGCCGGGGTGACCGGCAGAGGCACCGGCCCCAGCACCTCCGCCCGCGCCGGCAGCTCCGCGGCCCCCAGGAATTCGGCCAACGCCTCCGCCGGCCCCGACACCGCCGCCATCCGCGACACCGGCGGGAAGCCCAGCTCGCCCCGCTCGGCCAGTTCCCGCAGCGCGTGGCCCGCCGGGTCCCAGCGCACCAGCGCCTGCACCGGCCGCAGGGTCGGTTCGGCCACCACGACCACCGTGCCGCCCGCCGACTGCGGGCGGACCAGCGCCGCCGCGCCCATCCAGCGCCGCAGGGCGTCCTCACCGGCCCGCAGGTCGGGGCGGCTCAGCATGGCCCACCCGTCCAGCAGCAGCGCCGCCGCGTAGCCGCCCTCGGCCACCGGTTCGGCGCCCGGCGTGCTCACCACCACGGCGGGCGTCCCCGGCACCGTGTCCAGCACATGCTCACGCCCCGAGGTGCGGACCGGGACCGCGGGGAAGGCACGCCCCAGTTCCTCGGCGGTCCGCCGCGCCCCCACCACCTGCGCCCGCAGCCGGAAACCACCGCACTCCGGACAGTGCCAGCCGCTCTCCGTACGCCCGCACCAGCCGCACCGCAGGTCGTCCGAGCCGTGCGCCTCCAGCGGGCCGGAGCAGTGGCGGCACCGCGCCGGCGCCCGGCAGTTCGCGCACGCCATCCGTGGCACGTAGCCCCGCCGGGGCACCTGGACCAGCACCGGCCCGTGCCGCAGGCCCTCGCGGACCGCCTGCCAGGCGAGGGTGGGCAGGCGCGCGGCGCGGGCGGCCTCGTCCCGCGCGAGGTCCTGGTCCCCGACGGTCCGCACCAGCGGGGCGGCGGCCCGCACCCGCTCCCGCGCGGCGTGCAACGGCCTGGCCCAGCCGGTGTCCACGAGCTGCGCGGCCTCCACGGTGCAGTTCCAGCCGCCCAGCAGGAAGCCGCACCTGTCCTGCGCCGCCCGCAGCAGCAGCACCTCCCGCGCGTGCGGCTGCGGGGCGTGCTGCTCGCTGAGGTTGTCGTCCCCGTCGTCCCACACCGCGACCAGCCCGAGGTCACGCACCGGGGCGAACATCGCCGCCCGGGTCCCGATCACCGCGCGCACCGCTCCGCGCCGCACGGCGAGCCACTGCGCGTACCGCTTCTCCGGTCCGGCGTCGGCGGTGAGCACCGCGTGCCGGCCCTCCCCCAGCAGGTCGGTGAGCGCGGCGTCGAGCCGGGCCACGGCCCGGCCGTCGGGCAGGACGACCAGTGCGCCGCGCCCCGAGGACAGGGTCGCCGCGACCGCCCGGGCGATCTCCTCGCTCCACTGCGGTCCCGGCAGGGTGTTCCACACGGCGCGGGGGCTGCCGCCCGAGGCCAGGGACTCCAGGAAGGCGGGGCCCTGTTCGTACCGCTCCCACGACCCGGCGGACGGGGCCGGCGGCGGGGGCAGCGGATCGGGCGAGGGACGCTTCTCGGCGCGGGCGTTGCGCGGCGGCACGGCGAGCTGCAGCACGTCGGCGAGGCTGCCCGCGTACCGGTCGGCGACCGCGCGGGTGAGACCGAGCAGCTCCTCGTCCAGCACGGGCTCGGGCGAGACGACCTGGGCCAGCGCGGCCAGCGGGCCCGCGTAGTCGGACTCGGGCAGGCGCTGGATCAGGAACCCGTCGATCAGTCCCCCGCCCTCACGCCGGCCGTCCCGTACGCGGTGCCGTCCGGCCCCGAAACGCACCCGCACCCGCACGCCCGGCTGGGCGTCGGCGTCCAGTTCCTCGGGGACGGCGTAGTCGAAGTACCGGTCGAGGTGCAGCACACCCTTGTCGACGAGCACCCGGGCGACCGGCAGCTCCTTGGCGAGCGCGGCGCCGCGCCAGGTACGGGGTTTCGCGCGAGGGGTTTTCGTCCGGCGGACGGTCTCGCGGATGAGGGCGAGCTGCTCGGGCGGCGCACCTTGCGCGCCGCCGTCCTGGTGTTCGTCCTCGCTGCTCACCCCTGCATTCTGGCAAACGCGACTGACAACACGGCCGTCCGCCAGGGGGGCCGTCGCGCCCGCCCTCCCCACTCTCGGCTTCGCCCGAGCGGGAACCCCCGTCGCCGCTGCGGCACGACTGCCCGCATCTACGCAGACACACCGAGGCCCGGTGACCTCCCGAAGGGAGCCGCACCGGGCCTCGGCCGAGAACAGCCCCGCGTGGCTACAGCCCGGCGGCCTTCCGCAGCGCGTCCACGCGGTCGGTCCGCTCCCAGGTGAAGTCCGGCAGCTCACGGCCGAAGTGACCGTACGCGGCGGTCTGCGCGTAGATCGGCCGCAGCAGGTCCAGATCGCGGATGATCGCGGCGGGACGGAGGTCGAAGACGTCGTCGATGGCCCGCTCGATCCGCTCGACGTCGACCTTGGCGGTCCCGAAGGTCTCGACGAACAGGCCCACCGGCTCGGCCTTGCCGATCGCGTAGGCCACCTGGACCTCGCAGCGCGCGGCCAGGCCGGCCGCCACCACGTTCTTCGCGACCCAGCGCATCGCGTACGCGGCGGAGCGGTCCACCTTGGACGGGTCCTTGCCGGAGAACGCGCCGCCGCCGTGGCGGGCCATGCCGCCGTACGTGTCGATGATGATCTTGCGGCCGGTGAGGCCGGCGTCGCCCATCGGGCCGCCGATCTCGAAGCGGCCGGTGGGGTTCACCAGCAGGCGGTACTTCTCGGTGTCCAGCTTGATGCCGTCGTCGAGGAGCGCCTTCAGCTCCGGCTCCACGACGAACTCGCGGATGTCGGGCGCGAGCAGCGATTCCAGGTCGATGTCGGAGGCGTGCTGCGAGGAGACGACCACGGTGTCCAGGCGGACCGCCTTGTCGCCGTCGTACTCGATGGTGACCTGGGTCTTGCCGTCGGGGCGCAGGTAGGGGATGGTCCCGTTCTTGCGGACGTCGGACAGACGCTTCGACAGGCGGTGGGCGAGGAAGATCGGCAGCGGCATCAGCGTCGGCGTCTCGTCCGTCGCGTAGCCGAACATCAGGCCCTGGTCGCCGGCGCCCTGCCGGTCCAGCTCGTCGTCGTCGCCCTCGACACGGGTCTCGTACGCCGTGTCGACACCCTGGGCGATGTCCGGGGACTGCGCGCCGATCGACACCGAGACGCCGCAGGAGGCGCCGTCGAAGCCCTTCTTCGAGGAGTCGTAGCCGATCTCCAGGATCTTGCTCCGCACCAGCGTCGCGATGTCCGCGTACGTCTTGGTGGTGACCTCACCGGCCACGTGCACCAGGCCGGTGGTGATCAGGGTCTCGACGGCGACCCGGGACGACGGGTCCTCGCGGAGCAACGCGTCGAGGATGGTGTCGCTGATCTGGTCAGCGATCTTGTCGGGGTGACCCTCGGTCACGGACTCCGAGGTGAACAGACGACGGGACACAATGCTCCCTGGGGTTGCAGCGGCTGCTGGCTGATCATGGGCGAACGGCGGGGGCTGCACCCGACGCCGTCCGTGGAACAGTTTATCGGTCGTGCCGCGCCGCGGGTCCCCCCGTCTCGTCTCGCGAGAGGGCTGTGACCTGCGGCACGGGCATTCTCTCCGGGCGGGGCGCGGTTCGCCAGAGGCGCCACACCCCGGAGGAGGACGTTCCGAGGATGCGGGCGGTGGATGAGCCACTCAGGCGAGGCGCTCGGCCACGAGGTCCCAGACGGTGTCGGCGAGGGCCTCCTTCGGGCCGTGCGGGACGGGCGTCTCGCTGCCGTCGGCGCCCAGCACCATGGCCTCGTTGGTCTCGGCACCGAAGGTCTTGGCCTCGCCCACCTCGTTCACCACGAGCAGGTCGCAGCCCTTGCGCTTGAGCTTGGCGCGGCCGTTGGCGAGGACGTCGTCGGTCTCCGCGGCGAAGCCCACGATCACCTGTCCGGACCTCACCCGGTCGCCGGACACCTCCGCGAGAATGTCCGGATTCCGCACCAGGGTGATGGGCTCCGGCTCCTTGCCGTCCTTCTTCTTTATCTTCCCGGCCGCGTAGACCGCGGGGCGGAAGTCGGCGACGGCGGCGGCCATGACCACCGCGTCCGCGTCGGCGGCGGCGCTCACGACGGCCTCGCGCAGCTCCACGGCGGTCCCGACGCGGACGATGTCCACCCCGGCCGGGTCGGGCAGCGCGGTGTTGGCCGCGATCAGCGTGACGCGGGCGCCGCGGGCGGCGGCGGTGCGGGCGAGGGCGTAGCCCTGCTTGCCGGAGGAGCGGTTGCCGAGGAAGCGGACCGGGTCGAGGGGCTCGCGGGTGCCGCCGGCGCTCACGACGACGTGCCGGCCCGCGAGGTCGGGCTCGGCGGCGCCGCGGGCCAGGACGCGGCGGCAGACCTCGAAGATCTCGGCAGGGTCGGGCAGCCGGCCCTTGCCGGTGTCGACGCCGGTGAGGCGGCCGACGGCCGGCTCGATGACGACGGCGCCCCGGGAGCGCAGCGTGGCCACGTTCTCCTGGGTGGCCGGGTGCTCCCACATCTCGGTGTGCATGGCGGGGGCGAAGACCACCGGGCAGCGCGCGGTGAGCAGGGTGTTGGTCAGCAGGTCGTCGGCGAGGCCGTGGGCCGCCTTGGCGAGCATGTCGGCCGTGGCCGGGGCGACGACCACCAGGTCGGCGTGCTGGCCGATGCGGACGTGCGGCACCTCGTGCACGTCGTCCCAGACCTCGGTGGAGACGGGGTTGCCGGACAGGGCGGACCAGGTGGCGGCGCCGACGAAGTGCAGGGCGGAGGCGGTGGGGACGACGCGTACGTCGTGTCCCGACTCCGTGAGCCGCCGGAGCAGCTCACAGGCCTTGTAGGCGGCGATGCCGCCACTGACCCCCAGAACGACCTTCGGCTTGTCCACCGTCTCTCCCCGAGCCTCGGAAACCTGCTGCCATCCCCCATGAGACACCACAGGCCCGGCAGACGTGCTGCCGGGCCTGTGGAAAAGTCAGCTGCAAGCTGATGGTACGACGTACTGACCGATTACTGGGCGGGGCCTTCGACGGCCTCGGAGGTCAGCAGTCCCGCGTTGATCTCGCGCAGGGCGATCGAGAGCGGCTTCTCGTGGACGTGGGTGTCGACGAGAGGACCGACGTACTCGAGGAGACCCTCGCCGAGCTGCGAGTAGTACGCGTTGATCTGGCGGGCCCGCTTGGCCGCGTAGATCACGAGGCTGTACTTCGAGTCCGTGGCCTCGAGGAGCTCGTCGATCGGCGGGTTGATGATGCCCTCGGGCGCGGAGATGGAAGAGGACACGCTCTACCTTCCGATGGATGGGAAAGATTCTGTCGATCTGGTCGGCGGACGGTTGTCCACGATCACACGACGTTCACCAAGGCTAGCAGCTCGCGGGCGACCGCCTCGACGGAGGTGTTGACCAGGGTGGTGTCGAACTCCGGCTCGGCCGCGAGTTCGGTCCTCGCGGCCGCCAGGCGGCGCTCGATGACCTCGGGCGGCTCGGTGCCGCGGCCGGTGAGCCTGCGCACCAGTTCCTCCCAGGAGGGAGGGGCCAGGAAGACCAGCTGGGCCTCTGCCATGGACTCACGGACCTGCCGCGCGCCCTGGAGGTCGATCTCCAGGAGCACGGGCACACCCGCCTCCAGGTGCTCCAGCACCGCCGCGCGGGGCGTGCCGTAGCGGTTGCCGGCGAACTCGGCCCACTCCAGCAGCTCGCCGTTGGCGATCAGCTTGTCCATCTCCTCGTCGGTGACGAAGAAGTAGTGGACGCCGTGCTGCTCACCGGGACGGGGCGTGCGGGTCGTCGCCGACACCGAGAGCCAGACCTCGGGGTGTTCCTTGCGCATATGAGCGACGACCGTGCTCTTGCCGACCCCTGAGGGGCCGGAGAGCACGGTCAGCCGCGGACGATCGTCCGGGGGTACGGGGGACGTCCCCCGGGGTGTTGCAGCCATGCGGCGATTATTCCAGCAATCGCGGGCTGTCCGGGACGGAGGTCCCGGACGGTCCGGGACTCAGGAGCCGGTGCTGCCGAACTCGCGCTCCAGGGAGGCGATCTGGTTCGAACCGAGACCCCGCACGCGGCGGCTCTCGGAGATCCCCAGACGCTCCATGATCTGCTTGGCGCGGACCTTGCCCACGCCCGGCAGGGACTCGAGCAGGGCGGAGACCTTCATCTTGCCGATGACGTCGTTCTCCTGGCCCTGCTTGATGACCTCGTGCAGGGAGGCGCCGGAGTGCTTGAGTCGATTCTTGACCTCGGCCCGCTCCCGGCGAGCCGCGGCGGCCTTTTCGAGCGCGGCTGCGCGCTGTTCAGGGGTAAGGGGCGGAAGAGCCACGCCTACGTCACCTCGGATGTCGAACTGTCGGATACGGACCGGTGAGGAACCTGGTCGCCCCACACCTGGGAGCCACGGGCAGCAGGTGCTGCCCGTTCACTCTCCGTCGGAGACTAGCGGCCCTCGGGCTCTGAGTCAGCGAGAACAGAGGAAAAGTCCTGGTCAGCCTCCGCCAGGCCGGACATTCGGAACATAATTCCTCGGATTTGAGGGTGTATTCAGAGTGCGACGACCACGGAGTTGCCTGCCCGAGGCCTCAGGCGGACGTCACGGCGGCCCGGATCTCGTCCGCGAACCGCTCCGCGGCGTCACGCAGAGCGACGACGTCGGGACCGTGGCGCAACACTCCCCGGCTGACGTTCGGCACGACGTTGCGCACCGCGCGCCCGAACACCGCCGGGAGGTCGGCCGCCGTGGCGCCCTGCGCGCCGATGCCCGGCGCGAGGATCGGCCCGCCCATGTCCAGGTCGTACGACGACAGGTCGCCGAGGGTCGCCCCGACGACCGCGCCGAACGAGCCGAGCGGTTCCTCACCGGCGTTCTCCAGCGCGAGGTGCCCGAGGATCGTCGCCCCGACGGTGCGCCCGTCGGCCCGCACCGCGTGCTGCACCTCGCCGCCCTCCGGGTTGGAGGTCAGGGCCAGCACGAACAGTCCCGCGCCGGACTCCCGGGCCAGCGCGACGGCGGGGCTCAGCGAGCCGTAGCCGAGGTACGGCGAGACGGTGAGGGCGTCGGAGAACAGCGGCGCGCCCTTGTGCAGGAACGACTCCGCGTAGGCGGCCATGGTCGAGCCGATGTCGCCGCGCTTGGCATCCATGACGACCAGCGCCCCGGCCTCCCGGGCCTCGCGCACGGTCGTCTCCAGCACGGCGACGCCGCGCGAGCCGAACCGCTCGAAGAAGGCGCTCTGCGGCTTGAGCACGGCGACCCGCCCCGCGACGGCCTCGACGACCGTGCGGCTGAACCGCTCCAGACCGTTCACGTCGTCGTTCAGGCCCCATTCGGCGAGCAGCGAGGCGTGCGGGTCGATGCCCACGCAGAGCGGTCCCCGCTCGTCCATCGCGCGGCGCAGCCGCAGTCCGAAGGGATCCAGACCGGTCATGTCGTAGTCCTCACGTCGGCGCCCACCGCGTCGGCGAGCGTGGCGTAGGGGCTGGTGCGCAGCCGCGCGGCGAGCCCCTTGTGGATGGCGCGGGCCCAGAAGGGGCCCTGGTAGATGAACGCGCTGTACCCCTGGACCAGCGTGGCGCCGGCCAGGATGCGCTGCCAGGCGTCCTCGGCGTTCTCGACGCCGCCGACGCCGATCAGCGTGATCCGGTCGCCCACGCGCGCGTAGAGGCGGCGCAACACCTCCAGGGAGCGTGCCTTGAGGGGCGCGCCGGACAGTCCGCCGGTCTCCCGCACCACGGACGGGTCCGAGGTCAGGCCGAGGCCCTCGCGGGCGATGGTGGTGTTGGTGGCGATGATGCCGTCGAGGCCGAGTTCCACGGCGAGGTCCGCGACGGCGTCGACGTCCTCGTCGGCCAGGTCCGGGGCGATCTTCACCAGCAGCGGCACCCGGCGGGCCGGTACCGCGCGGTCGGCGGCCTCGCGGACGGCGGTGAGCAGCGGGCGGAGCTGGTCCACGGCCTGGAGGCTGCGCAGCCCGGGGGTGTTCGGGGACGAGACGTTGACGACCAGGTAGTCGGCGTGCGGGGCGAGCCGCTCGGCGGACTTCACGTAGTCGGCGGCGGCCTCGGACTCCGGGACGACCTTGGTCTTGCCGATGTTGACGCCCACGACCGTGCGGAAGACCGGTGTGCGGGAGGCCAGGCGGGCGGCGACGGCGAGCGAGCCGTCGTTGTTGAAGCCCATGCGGTTGATCAGCGCCCGGTCGGCGACCAGCCGGAACAGTCGCTTCCCGGGGTTGCCGGGCTGCGGTTCGCCGGTGACCGTGCCGATCTCGACGTGGTCGAAGCCGAGCATCGCCAGGCCGTCGATGCCGACGGCGTTCTTGTCGAAGCCGGCGGCCAGGCCGAAGGGGCTGTGCAGCCGCAGTCCGAGGGCCTCGGTGCGCAGTTCCTGGTGGCGGGGGGCGAGCACGGCGGCGACGAAGGTGCGCAGGACCGGGACGCGCGCGACGCGGCGGATCCAGCGGAAGGCCAGGTGGTGGGCCTGCTCCGGGTCCATCCGTGAGAAGAGCAGGGTGAACAGAATCCTGTACATGGTGTCCTCATGAAGAGGGGGACACCGTTTCCGGTGTCCCCCTGGGGGCTACTGGTCCTCGCGGGCCGCTGTCAGGTGTTCCGCGTGTTCCTGGAGCGAGCGGACTCCCACGTCGCCCCGGTTGAGCGCGTCGATGCCCTGGACCGCGGCGGCGAGCGCCTGGACCGTGGTCAGGCAGGGCACCGAACGGGCCACGGCCGCGGTGCGGATCTCGTAGCCGTCGAGCCGGCCGCCCGTGCCGTACGGGGTGTTGACGATGAGGTCGACCTCGCCGTCGTGGATGAGCTGGACGATGGTCTTCTCACCGTTGGGTCCGGTGCCCTCGAACTGCTTGCGCACCACGGTGGCCTTGATGCCGTTGCGCTTGAGGACCTCGGCGGTGCCGGAGGTGGCCAGCAGCTCGAAGCCGTGGGCCACCAGCTCGCGCGCCGGGAAGATCATCGAGCGCTTGTCCCGGTTGGCGACCGAGATGAAGGCGCGGCCCTTGGTGGGCAGCGGCCCGTAGGCGCCGGCCTGTGACTTGGCATACGCCGTGCCGAAGACGCTGTCGATGCCCATGACCTCGCCGGTGGAGCGCATCTCCGGGCCGAGGACCGTGTCGACGCCGCGGCCGTGGATGTCCCGGAAGCGGGACCACGGCATCACGGCCTCCTTGACGGAGATCGGCGCGTCCAGCGGCAGCTCGCCGCCGTCGCCGGTGGCCGGGAGCAGGCCCTCGGCTCGCAGCTCGGCGACGGTGGCGCCCAGCGAGATGCGGGCGGCGGCCTTGGCCAGCGGCACCGCGGTCGCCTTCGAGGTGAAGGGCACGGTGCGCGAGGCGCGCGGGTTGGCCTCCAGGACGTAGAGGATGTCCCCGGCCAGGGCGAACTGGATGTTGATCAGTCCGCGCACGCCCACCCCGCGCGCGATGGCCTCGGTGGAGGCGCGCAGCCGCTTGATGTCGAATCCGCCGAGGGTGATCGGGGGCAGGGCGCACGCCGAGTCGCCGGAGTGGATGCCGGCCTCCTCGATGTGCTCCATCACGCCGCCGAGGTAGAGCTCCTCGCCGTCGTAAAGGGCGTCGACGTCGATCTCGATGGCGTCGTCGAGGAAGCGGTCGACGAGGACCGGCCGGGAAGGGCTGATCTCGGTCGACTCGGCGATGTAGCTCTCCAGCCGGGTCTCGTCGTAGACGATCTCCATGCCGCGTCCGCCGAGCACGTACGACGGGCGCACCAGGACCGGGTAGCCGATCTCGTCGGCGATGGCCTTGGCCTCGGCGAAGGTGGTGGCGGTGCCGTGCTTGGGGGCGGGCAGGCCGGCCTCCTTGAGGACCCGGCCGAAGGCGCCGCGGTCCTCGGCGGCGTGGATGGCCTCCGGGGGCGTGCCGACGACGGGCACGCCGTTGTCCTTGAGCGCCTGGGAGAGGCCGAGCGGGGTCTGGCCGCCGAGCTGCACGACGACGCCCGCGACCGGTCCGGCCTGCTGCTCGGCGTGCACGATCTCCAGGACGTCCTCCAGGGTGAGCGGCTCGAAGTAGAGCCGGTCGGAGGTGTCGTAGTCGGTGGAGACGGTCTCCGGGTTGCAGTTGACCATCACGGTCTCGTAGCCGGCGTCGCTCAGGGCGAACGAGGCGTGGACGCAGGAGTAGTCGAACTCGATGCCCTGGCCGATGCGGTTGGGGCCGGAGCCGAGGATGATGACGGCCGGCTTCTCGCGCGGCGCGACCTCGGTCTCCTCGTCGTAGGAGGAGTAGAAGTACGGCGTCCGCGCCGCGAACTCGGCGGCGCAGGTGTCGACCGTCTTGTAGACCGGGCGGACACCGAGGGCGTGGCGGACCTCGCGGACGACGTCCTCGCGCAGGCCCCGGATCTCACCGATCTGCTGGTCGGAGAAGCCGTGCCGCTTGGCCTCGGCGAGCAGGCCGGGGGTGAGCTCGGGGGCGGCGGCCAGCTCGTCGGCGATCTCCTTGATGAGGAAGAGCTGGTCGACGAACCACGGGTCGATCTTCGTGGCGTCGAAGACCTCGTCGGGGGTGGCGCCCGCGCGGATGGCCTGCATGACGGCGTTGATGCGGCCGTCGGTGGGCCGGACGGCCTCGCGCAGCAGTTCGGCCTTGTCGCCGGGCTCGCCGGTGAAGGTGAACTGGCTGCCCTTCTTCTCCAGGGAGCGCAGCGCCTTCTGGAAGGCCTCGGTGAAGTTGCGGCCGATGGCCATGGCCTCGCCGACCGACTTCATGGTGGTGGTGAGGGTGGAGTCGGCGCTCGGGAACTTCTCGAAGGCGAACCGGGGGGCCTTCACGACCACGTAGTCGAGGGTCGGCTCGAAGGAGGCCGGGGTCTCCTGCGTGATGTCGTTCGGGATCTCGTCGAGGGTGTAGCCGACGGCGAGCTTGGCCGCGATCTTGGCGATGGGGAAGCCGGTCGCCTTGGAGGCGAGCGCGGAGGAGCGCGAGACGCGGGGGTTCATCTCGATGACGATGACCCGGCCGTCCTCGGGGTTCACCGCGAACTGGATGTTGCAGCCGCCGGTGTCGACGCCGACCTCGCGGATGATCGCGATGCCGACGTCGCGCAGCACCTGGTACTCGCGGTCGGTCAGGGTCATCGCCGGGGCGACGGTGATCGAGTCGCCGGTGTGCACGCCCATGGGGTCGAAGTTCTCGATGGAGCAGACGACCACGACGTTGTCGTTCTTGTCGCGCATCAGCTCCAGCTCGTACTCCTTCCAGCCGAGGATGGACTCCTCCAGGAGCACCTCGGTGGTCGGCGAGAGGGTGAGGCCCTGCCCGGCGATGCGGCGCAGCTCCTCCTCGTCGTGCGCGAAGCCGGATCCTGCGCCGCCCATGGTGAAGGACGGGCGGACGACGACGGGGTAGCCGCCGAGCTCCTCGACGCCCTTGAGGACGTCGTCCATGGAGTGGCAGATGTAGGAGCGGGCGGACTCGCCGTGGCCGATCTTGCGGCGGACCTCCTCCACGACCTCCTTGAACAGGTCGCGGTCCTCACCCTTGTTGATGGCCTCGACGTTGGCGCCGATCAGCTCGACGCCGTACTTCTCCAGGACGCCGTTGCCGTGCAGGGAGATCGCGGTGTTCAGGGCCGTCTGGCCGCCCAGGGTGGGCAGCAGGGCGTCCGGCTGCTCCCTGGCGATGATCTTCTCGACGAACTCGGGCGTGATCGGCTCGACGTAGGTGGCGTCGGCGATCTCCGGGTCGGTCATGATCGTCGCCGGGTTGGAGTTGACGAGGATCACGCGCAGGCCCTCGGCCTTGAGCACGCGGCAGGCCTGGGTGCCGGAGTAGTCGAACTCCGCGGCCTGGCCGATGACGATCGGGCCGGAGCCGATGACCAGGACGGACTGGATATCGGTGCGCTTAGGCACGCTGGCCCTCCATCAGGGAGACGAAGCGGTCGAACAGGTAGGCGGCGTCGTGCGGGCCCGCGGCCGCTTCGGGGTGGTACTGGACGCTGAAGGCCGGCTTGTCGAGCAGCTGGAGGCCCTCCACCACGTTGTCGTTGAGGCAGACGTGGGACACCTCGGCGCGGCCGAACGGGGTGTCGGAGACCTTGTCGAGCGGGGCGTCCACGGCGAAGCCGTGGTTGTGCGCGGTGACCTCGACCTTGCCGGTCGTGCGGTCCTGCACCGGCTGGTTGATGCCGCGGTGGCCGTACTTCAGCTTGAAGGTGCCGAAGCCGAGGGCGCGGCCGAGGATCTGGTTGCCGAAGCAGATGCCGAACAGCGGGGTGCCGCGCTCCAGCACGCCCCGCATCACGGAGACGGGGTGGTCGGCGGTGGCGGGGTCGCCGGGGCCGTTGGAGAAGAACACGCCGTCCGGGTTCACCGCGTAGACGTCGTCGACGGTCGCGGTGGCCGGCAGCACGTGCACCTCGATGCCGCGCTCGGCCATCCGGTGCGGGGTCATGCCTTTGATGCCGAGGTCGACGGCGGCGACGGTGAACTTCTTCTCACCGACCGCGGGGACGACGTACGGCTCGGTGGTGGCGACCTCGGCGGAGAGGTCGGCGCCCGTCATCTCGGGCGCCTCCTGGACGCGGGCGAGCAGCGCCGCGTCGTCGCGCACGGCGTCGCCGCTGAAGATGCCGACGCGCATGGCGCCGCGCTCGCGCAGGTGGCGGGTGAGGGCGCGGGTGTCGATGCCGCTGATGCCGACGACGCCCTGGGCGGCCAGCTCCTCGTCGAGGGTGCGGCGCGAGCGCCAGCTGGACGGCACGCGCGCGGGGTCGCGCACGACGTAGCCGGAGACCCAGATCCGCTTGGACTCGGCGTCCTCGTCGTTGACGCCGGTGTTGCCGACGTGCGGGGCGGTCATCACCACGACCTGCCGGTGGTACGACGGGTCGGTGAGGGTCTCCTGGTAGCCGGTCATGCCGGTGGAGAACACCGCTTCGCCGAAGGTCTCCCCCACCGCCCCGTAGGAGCGGCCGCGGAAGATCCGGCCGTCCTCCAGGACGAGAACGGCGGGAACCTTGTCGGCTCCCCTGGTGGAGGTTGTCATCGTGCGCCTTCCGTCTTGTTGATCATGTTGGTGAGGGCTTCCACCCAGGCGTTGTGCTCGGCGGCGTGGTCGGAGCGGAAGCCCGAGTCGATCAGCCGCTCGCCGTGCGCCCAGGTGACGACCAGCAGGCCGCCCTCGGTGAGGACCTTGCCGGCGATGCCCTTGTCGAGCCGGGCCTCGCGCAGCGCGTCCGCCGGGACGAAGAAGTCGTCCGCCCCGGGACGTACGACGTCCAGTCCGGCGTCGGTCAGGGTGAGCTCGGCCCGGCTGCGGGTGCCCAGGCCGTGCGCCACGATGCGGTCGAGCCACTGACCGGCGGTGGTGGACCCGTGGTAGCGGCCGCTCATGGTCAGTGTCGCCGGGCCGGGGTCGTCCGGCGCGCTGTGCAGCTCCGGCAGGTCGCTCTGCAGCGTCCCTCGCCACTTCCAGCCCTCGCGCATCAGCCAGTAGACGAGCGCGACGAAGAGGGCGAGTCCGACGACCCAGCCGATCCGGGCGGCCCAGTCGGTCACTACCGCCGATTCCTTCTCGGCGGCCAGCAGGAGTACAGGTGTCACGTGAGATTCCCGTCGACGAGCGTGGCCTTGCCCCGGAGCCAGGTGTGCGTGACACGGCCCGGCAGCTCGCGGCCCTCGTAGGGGGTGTTGCGGCTGCGCGAGGCGAAGCCCGCGGGGTCCACCGATCCACGGTATGCCGTGTCGACGAGAGTGAGGTTGGCGGGCTCACCTGCCGAGACGGGGCGGCCTTGGCCCTCGGCCCGTCCGATGCGGGCGGGCGCCCAGGACATGCGCTCGGCGACGCCGGCCCAGTCCAGCAGGCCCGTGTCCACCATCGTCTCCTGGACCACCGACAGTGCGGTCTCCAGGCCGACCATGCCCATGGCGGCGGCGGCCCACTCGCAGTCCTTGTCCTCGTGCGGGTGCGGGGCGTGGTCGGTGGCGACGATGTCGATCGTGCCGTCGGCGAGCGCCTCGCGCAGGGCCAGGACGTCGCGCTCGGTGCGCAGCGGCGGGTTGACCTTGTAGACCGGGTTGTACGAGCGCACCAGCTCGTCGGTGAGCAGCAGGTGGTGCGGGGTGACCTCGGCGGTGACGCGGATGCCGCGGGACTTGGCCCAGCGGACGATCTCGACGCTGCCCGCCGTCGACAGGTGGCAGATGTGGACGCGGGAGCCGACGTGCTCGGCGAGCAGCACGTCCCGGGCGACGATCGACTCCTCGGCGACGGCCGGCCAGCCGCCGAGACCCAGCTCGGCGGAGACGACGCCCTCGTTCATCTGGGCGCCCTCGGTGAGCCGGGGCTCCTGGGCGTGCTGGGCGACGACCCCGTCGAAGGCCTTCACGTACTCCAGGGCGCGGCGCATGATCACGGCGTCGTGGACGCACTTGCCGTCGTCGGAGAAGACGGTGACGCCGGCCGCGGACTCGTGCATGGCGCCCAGTTCGGCGAGCTTCTGCCCCTCCAGGCCGACGGTGACGGCGCCGATGGGCCGCACGTCGCAGTAGCCGTGCTCCTTGCCGAGCCGCCAGACCTGCTCGACGACGCCGGCGGTGTCGGCGACCGGGAAGGTGTTGGCCATGGCGAACACGGCGGTGTAGCCGCCGCTCGCGGCGGCGCGGGTGCCGGTCAGGACGGTCTCGGAGTCCTCGCGGCCGGGCTCGCGCAGGTGGGTGTGCAGGTCGACCAGGCCCGGCAGCAGCACCTTGCCGCCGGCCTCGACGACCTCGGCGCCGTCGGCGGAGAGCCCGGTGCCGACCTGGACGATCGTTTCACCGTCGATCAGGACGTCCTGCGGCTCGCCGCCGAGCACCTGCGCACCACGGATCAGGGTCTTGCTCGTCGTCATCGGTTCTCCTCGGCGGTACGGGCGGGGGTGCTCGGGGCCTGGAACTCGGCTCCGCCGAGCAGCAGGTACAGGACGGCCATCCGGATGGAGACGCCGTTGGTGACCTGTTCGATCACGGTGCAGCGGTCGGAGTCCGCGACCTCGGCGGTGATCTCCATGCCGCGGACCATCGGGCCGGGGTGCATCACGATCGCGTGCTCGGGCATCCGCGCCATGCGCTCGCCGTCGAGGCCGTAGCGGCGCGAGTACTCCCGCTCGGTGGGGAAGAACGCGGCGTTCATCCGCTCGCGCTGGACGCGCAGCATCATCACCGCGTCGGACTTGGGCAGCGTGGAGTCGAGGTCGTACGACACCTCGCAGGGCCAGGTCTCGACGCCGACCGGGAGCAGGGTGGGCGGGGCGACGAGGGTGACCTCGGCGCCGAGCGTGTGCAGCAGGTCGACGTTGGAGCGGGCGACCCGGCTGTGCAGGACGTCACCGACGAGCGTGACGCGGCGGCCGTTCAGGTCGTGCCCGAGGCCCGCGTCACGGCCGACGAGCCGGCGCCGCATCGTGAAGGCGTCGAGCAGCGCCTGGGTGGGGTGCTGGTGGGTGCCGTCGCCCGCGTTGATGACGTGGGCGTCGATCCAGCCGGAGGTGGCCAGCCGGTAGGGGGCGCCGGAGGCGCCGTGCCGGATGACCACGGCGTCCACGCCCATGGCCTCCAGGGTCTGGGCGGTGTCCTTCAGGGACTCGCCCTTGGAGACGCTGGAGCCCTTGGCGGTGAAGTTGATGACGTCCGCGGACAGCCGCTTCTCGGCGGCCTCGAAGGAGATCCGGGTCCGGGTGGAGTCCTCGAAGAAGAGATTGACGACGGTACGGCCGCGCAGGGTGGGGAGTTTCTTGATCGGCCGGTCGGCGACCCGGGCCATCTCCTCGGCGGTGTCGAGAATGAGGACGGCGTCGTCGCGGGTGAGGTCGGCGGCCGAGATGAGATGACGCTGCATCTGTCAGGCTCCGTAAAAGCAGGTCTATGAGGCGAAATCGGGCAGACGGGTACGCGCGTGGGCGTGCCGCGCCGGCGCACACCGGTCCGGCGCGCGCTCCGCGGTGCTACTGGGGGATCTGCTTGGCGCCGAGCAGCACGGTGTCGCGGCCGTCCTCCTCGGCGAGCAGGACCTTGACCGTCTCCCGCAGCGACGTGGGGAGGTTCTTGCCGACGTAGTCGGCGCGGATGGGCAGTTCGCGGTGGCCGCGGTCGACGAGCACGGCCAGCTGCACCGCGCGGGGGCGCCCGATGTCGTTCAGGGCGTCGAGGGCGGCGCGGATGGTGCGGCCGGAGAAGAGCACGTCGTCGACGAGGACGACCAGCTTGCCGTCGAGGCCGTCACCGGGGATCTCGGTGCGGGCCAGCGCACGCGGCGGCTGCAGACGCAGGTCGTCGCGGTACATGGTGATGTCGAGGGAGCCGACCGGGACCTTGCGCTCGGTGATCTGCTCGAGCTTTTCGGCGAGCCGCCGGGCGAGGAAGACGCCTCGGGTCGGGATGCCGAGGAGCACCACGTCGTCGGCGCCCTTGGCGCGTTCGACGATCTCGTGGGCGATACGGGTCATGACCCGCGCGATGTCGGGGGCCTCGAGAACGGGCCGTGCGTCCGGCCGCGAGGGATGCGGCGGTTGCGGTTCGAGCTTGTCCATACGAAACGGACCTCCTTCTCCGCCTCACGGGACGGACCTTAAAGGACGTCGGATGTGCGTTCTCAGGCTAACAGGTCGCCTCCCGGCCGCAGCGACACCCCCCGTCACCCGGATGGAGCAGCCGATCTTCGCTACCACGGAAGAGTCGGTGTGGACCATTCGGCTTGACGCACGAGAGTAACGCTGCGTAACCTCACAGTGAGTTACCAGCCGCGCGGCATGGAATCCAGCCATCCGCGTCGACACAGTGCCGGGGAGCTATATGTCCAGCGAATACGCCAAACAGCTCGGGGCCAAGCTCCGGGCGATCCGCACCCAGCAGGGCCTTTCCCTCCACGGTGTCGAGGAGAAGTCCCAGGGCCGCTGGAAGGCGGTCGTGGTCGGTTCCTACGAGCGCGGCGACCGCGCCGTGACCGTGCAGCGCCTCGCGGAGCTGGCGGACTTCTACGGCGTTCCGGTGCAGGAGCTGCTGCCGGGCACCACTCCGGGCGGTGCCGCCGAGCCGCCGCCGAAGCTGGTCCTGGACCTGGAGCGGCTGGCCACGGTGCCGGCCGAGAAGGCGGGCCCGCTGCAGCGCTACGCGGCGACGATCCAGTCGCAGCGCGGCGACTACAACGGCAAGGTGCTGTCGATCCGCCAGGACGACCTGCGCACGCTCGCCGTCATCTACGACCAGTCGCCGTCGGTCCTCACCGAGCAGCTGATCAGCTGGGGCGTGCTGGACGCGGACGCGCGCCGTGCGGTGGCCTCGCACGAGGACGTGTAGGCGCTCCGCGGGGGCGCAGAAACGTGCCGCCGGGGTGCCGGACCTTCTGGTTCCGGCACCCCGGCGGTTTTTTCGTCTGCCGGCTGCGGTTCGCTGTCGGCCGTGTGTGCTGAGCGCGCGGTTCCCCGCGCCCCTGAGGGGCGCCCCTGCCGGGGCGCTCCTGCCGGGCCGCTCCTACTGGTCGCGGCGCAGTGAGGGCTTGAGTTCCTTCAGGCGGCCGAGGAGGCCGTTCACGAACGAGGGCGACTCGTCCGTGGAGAACTCCTTCGCCAGCTGCACCATCTCGTCCAGGACGACCGCGTCCGGCGTCTCGTCGACCCAGATCAGCTCGTACGCGCCGAGCCGCAGGATCGAGCGGTCCACGACCGGCATCCGGTCGAGCGTCCAGCCGACCGAGTACTGGGCGATCAGCTCGTCGATGCGCTTCGCGTGTTCCGCGTAGCCCTCGACGAGCTGCATCGTGTACTCGCTCACCGGCGGCTGCCGGGTGTCGGACCGGGAGTGCCGGATCCAGTCGGCGAGGACCGTGAGGACCTCGGTGCCGCGCTGGTCGCCCTCGAAGATGATCTGGAAGGCGCGCTTGCGGGCCGTGTTGCGGGCAGCCACGGTTAGCTGTTCACCCGGCCGAGGTAGTCGCTCGTGCGGGTGTCGACCTTGATCTTCTCACCGGTGGTGATGAAGAGGGGGACCTGGATCTGGTGGCCGGTCTCCAGCGTGGCGGGCTTGGTGCCGCCGGTGGAGCGGTCGCCCTGGACGCCCGGCTCGGTCTCCTGGATCGTCAGCTCGACGGCGGCCGGCAGCTCCACGAAGAGCACCTCGCCCTCGTGCTGGGCGACGGTGGCGGTGAAGCCCTCGACGAGGAAGTTGGCGGCGTCGCCGACGGCCTTGCGGTCGACCATGAGCTGGTCGTAGGTCTCCATGTCCATGAAGACGAAGTAGTCGCCGTCCATGTAGGAGAACTGCATGTCGCGCTTGTCGACGGTGGCCGTTTCGACCTTGACGCCGGCGTTGAAGGTCTTGTCGACGACCTTGCCGGAGAGCACGTTCTTGAGCTTGGTGCGCACGAAGGCCGGGCCCTTGCCGGGCTTGACGTGCTGGAACTCGACGACGGACCAGAGCTGGCCGCCTTCGAGCTTGAGCACCATGCCGTTCTTGAGGTCGTTCGTGGAAGCCACGGTTGCGGAATCTCCTGGACTGGACTGACGTGGACGACGGCCGGGGCGAAGGCAGGCGCACTGCGCGAGGCTAGAGCGCGAGCAGCTCCTTGGTCGTGATGGTGAGTAGCTCGGGTCCGCCGTCCGCCTCGGGGCGCACGACGAGCGTGTCATCGATCCGGACTCCGCCCCGGCCGGGGAGGTGGACCCCCGGCTCGACGGTGACCGGCACGCAAGCGTCCAGTTTACCCATGGCCGCCGGGGTCAATTGAGGGTCCTCGTCGATTTCGAGTCCGACACCGTGACCGGTGAGGACGGGGAGCGCCTCGGCGTACCCGGCGGAGTCCAGGACCTGGCGCGCCGCACGGTCCACGTCACGGCATGCGGCGCCGGGGGCGAGGGACTCGCGTCCCGCGCGCTGGGCGGAGAAGACCAGGTCGTACAGCTCGATCTGCCAGTCCGCGGGGGCCGTGCCGATGACGAAGGTACGGCCGATCTCGCAGCGGTAGCCGCGGTAGGTGGCGCCGAGGCAGACGGAGAGGAAGTCGCCCTCCTCGACGCGGCGGTCGGTGGGGCGGTGGCCGGGGCGGCCGGCGTTGGGGCCGGTGGCCACGGAGGTGGGGAAGGCGGGTCCGTCGGCGCCGTGGTCGACCAGGCGGCGCTCCAGCTCCAGGGCGAGGTGGCGTTCGGTGCGGCCGACCAGGATGGACTCCAGGAGTTCGCCCAGGGCCTGGTCGGCGATCTCCGCGCCGATGCGGAGGCAGGAGATCTCCTCCTCGTCCTTGACGACGCGCAGCTGTTCCACGGCGCCCGCGACGCCGGTGAGGCGCAGACGGGGGGCCGCCTCGCCGATCGCCCGGTGCCGGGTGACGGTGAGGTGGTGCTCCTCCACGGCGAGGGCGTCGACGCCCTGGGCCGTGGCGAGGGCGGCGGCCTCGACGGCCGGGTCGCCGCCGATGCCGGACATGAGGTGCAGGCGGAGCGCCTCGTCGGGGCGGCTGTGCGGGGTGCGGTCGTCCGGGGGCTCCGGGCAGACCAGTACGTCCTCGGTCCTGCCGAGCAGGAGCACGGCGTTCTCGGGGGCGGCGCCGGCGAGGTAGCGCACGTTGGCGGGCCGGGACACCAGCGCTGCCGTGCTGCCGCTCGCGTTGCAGCGTTCCCGTAGCCGCGTCCGGCGGACCGCGTAGACCTCAGACATGGTTCGAGCGTAGGAGGGGTGGCGCGATGTCGCCGGTCGGGCGGGGCCGAGTGGGGGTGCGCCCCGCCCCGGGCTCGGCGCCCAGCTCCGCCCGGGTGCGGACGGGGTCAGGCCCGGGAGGCGGTCACCACGTGGGAGGGCTGGCTATCGCGCGGGTGAGGACGTCGTCGAGGATGCGGGCCGTTTCGGGTATGTCCAGCTGGGAGTTGTCGATGATGGGCAGGCCCGAGCCGTACCAGCCGGCCATGCGGCCGTGGATGCGGGCCACCTCCTCGTCGCCGAGACGGCGGTTGCCGGTGCGTTCCGCGTTGCGCTCCAGGACGACGTCCAGGCCGGGGAGGAGGACGACGGGCAGCAGGCCGGGGCCGACGTGCCGCTTCCAGCCGCCGAGGCCGACGACCGGACGGTCGGGGAAGACCGCGTCGTCGAGGATGCACGAGATGCCGTTGGCCAGGAAGTTGCGGGCGGCGAAACCACAGGTGCGGCGGGCCAGGCGGTACTGGGCCTCGGAGTGGTCGTTCCACCCGGTCTGGGGGTCGGCAAAGCCGGAGCGGACCCACTCGCGCACGTCGTCGAGGCTGATGTGGGCGGTGGGCACCCGGCGGTGGTCCGCCCAGTACCTGGCCACGCTGGTCTTGCCGGCGCCCGCGGGACCGATCAGCAGCACGGCGAGGGTCGTCGCGCCCGGGTCGGGGGTCGCCGGGGCCTGCGGCGGGCTCGGCATGCCGACCGGGCCGCCGGGCGGCAGCGTGACATGGCCGGTGGAGTCCGGCGGCGGGGGCATCGAGGCGTGCCGCGGTGCCGCCGGGGGCGGGGGCGCGAATCCCGGGGGCGGTGCGGACATCGGGGGCGGCGGGCCCTGCGGGGGCTGACCTGGGTGGTGCGCGGCCGGTGACCAGCCGGCGGCGGGTCCGTGCCCCGGCTGATGGGGCGGCGGCAGCGGAGAACCCACTGCGTGCTGCATCCGGTGCCACTCCGTCTCGTACAGGCGATGGGTCGCTGACAGCGGGGGTGTCGTCCCGCGCGTACCGAACGGTACCGCCCCCTGCCGTCGTTGTGTGAACGGCCGGGGGCGGTGACGAGTGCCCGTCGGGCGCTACTCCCCCACCTCGCCGTAGGCGGCGAGCAGGATGGCCGGGTCGGGGCCCTCCAGCACGGTGGGCTTGGCGAGCCCGTCCAGGACGACGAAGCGCAGCAGGTTGCCGCGGGACTTCTTGTCGACCTTCATGTTCTCCAGCAGCTTGGGCCACTGGTCGTAGCGGTAGGCGAGGGGCAGGCCCACGGACTGGAGGACCGTGCGGTGACGGTCGGCCGTGGCGTCGTCCAGGCGGCCCGCCAGCCGGCCCAGTTCGGCGGCGAAGTGCATGCCGACGGAGACGGCCGCGCCGTGGCGCCACTTGTAGCGCTCGTTCTTCTCGATGGCGTGGCCGAGGGTGTGGCCGTAGTTGAGGATCTCGCGGAGGCCGGACTCCTTGAGGTCGGAGGAGACGACGTCGGCCTTCACCCGGATCGAGCGCTCGACGAGCTCGGCGGTGTGCGGGCCCGCAGGGGTGCGGGCGGCCTCGGGGTCGGACTCGATGAGGTCCAGGATCACCGGGTCGGCGATGAAGCCGGCCTTGATGACCTCGGCGAGTCCGGAGACGTAGTCGTGAACCGGCAGGGAGTCGAGGGCGGCGAGGTCGCACAGGACACCGGCGGGCGGGTGGAAGGCGCCCACGAGGTTCTTGCCCTCGGCGGTGTTGATGCCGGTCTTGCCGCCGACGGCCGCGTCGACCATGGCGAGGACGGTGGTCGGCACGGCGATCCAGCGGACACCGCGCAGCCAGGTCGCGGCGACGAATCCGGCCAGGTCGGTGGTGGCGCCGCCGCCGACGCCGACGACGACGTCGGTGCGGGTGAAGTTCGACTGGCCGAGCGCCTTCCAGCAGTAGGCGGCGACCTCGGCGGTCTTGGCCTCCTCCGCGTTCGGCACCTGGATGGCGACGGCCTCGTAGCCCTGTCCGGCGAGGTCCGCGCGGAGCGCGTCGCCGGTCTCGGCGAGGGCCTCGGGGTGGATGATCGCCACCCGCTGGGCCTTCTCCCCGATCAGTCCGGCGAGTTCACCCAGCAGCTGCCGGCCCACCAGGACGTCGTAGGGATCGGTGCCCGCCGTGCCCGCGACGTGGATGCGGGTCACTGCCTCGTTGCTCATGCTTCCTTCAGCTCCAGTGCGTCCAGGACCGCGTCGGTGACCTCTTCGGGCGTGCGGCCGTCGGTCGGTACGACGACGGTGGCCGCCTCCTCGTACAGGTGCCGGCGGGCCTCCATCAGCTCGCGCCACTGCTTGCGCGGGTTGACCGCGAGCAGCGGGCGGGCGGCGCCCAGGCCGGTGCGGCGGACCGCCTCCTCGACGTCCATCGACAGGTAGACCACCGGCTGTCCGGCGAGCAGCGCGCGGGTGCCGGCGTCGAGGATCGCGCCGCCGCCCAGGGCGAGGACGCCGTCGTGCGCGGTGAGCGCCTCCTGGACGGCCTGCTTCTCCAGGGCGCGGAAGGCGGGCTCGCCGTCCTCGACGAAGATGTCGGCGACGGTGCGCCCCTCGGCGGCGACGATGTCGTCGTCGGTGTCCCGGTAGGCGACGCCGAGGCGCTGGGCGAGCAACCCGCCGACGGTGGACTTGCCCACGCCCATCGGGCCGATCAGGACGAGACGCGGGCTCACCGGACGGCCAGGTTCTCGAGGTACGAGGTGACGTTGCGGCGGGTCTCGGTGACGCTGTCGCCGCCGAACTTCTCCGCCACCGCGTCCGCCAGCACCAGGGCGACCATGGCCTCGGCGACGATGCCGGCAGCCGGCACGGCGGAGACGTCGGAGCGCTGGTGATGGGCCTGTGCGGCCTCGCCGGTGGTGACGTCGACCGTCTTCAGGGCGCGGGGGACGGTGGCGATCGGCTTCATCGCGGCGCGGCAGCGCAGCAGTTCACCGGTGGACAGGCCGCCCTCGGTGCCGCCGGCTCGGCCGGAGACCCGCTTGATGCCCTCGGGCGTGTTCACGATCTCGTCGTGCGCCTTGGAGCCGGGGACCCGGGCGAGGTCGAAGCCGTCACCGATCTCGACGCCCTTGATGGCCTGGATGCCCATGAGGGCGCCGGCCAGCCGCGCGTCGAGCTTGCGGTCCCAGTGGACGTGGGAGCCGAGGCCCACGGGCACGCCGTAGGCGAGGATCTCGACCACGCCGCCGAGGGTGTCACCGTCCTTGTGCGCCTGGTCGACCTCGGCGACCATCGCCTTCGAGGTGTCGGCGTCCAGGCAGCGCAGCGGGTCGGCGTCGAGCTTCTCGACGTCGGCCGGCGTGGGGTACACGCCCCGCGGTGCCTTCACCGAACACAGCTCGACGACGTGGGAGACGATCTCGATGCCGGCCGTCTCCTTCAGGTACGACCGGGCGACCGCGCCGAGCGCCACCCGGGCCGCGGTCTCCCGGGCGGAGGCGCGCTCCAGGATCGGACGGGCCTCGTCGAAGCCGTACTTCTGCATGCCGGCCAGGTCCGCGTGGCCGGGGCGGGGCCGGGTCAGCGGGGCGTTGCGGGCCAGGCCCGCGAGCACCTCGGGGTCGACCGGGTCGGCCGCCATGACCTGCTCCCACTTCGGCCACTCGGTGTTGCCCACCATGACCGCGACCGGAGAGCCCAGGGTCAGGCCGTGCCGGACACCGCCGAGGAAGGTGACCTCGTCCCGCTCGAACTTCATCCGGGCACCGCGGCCGTAGCCCAGCCGCCGCCTCGCCAGGTGGTCCGCCACCATGTCCGTGGTGATCGGCACGCCGGCGGGAAGGCCCTCCAGCGTCGCGACGAGTGCGGGACCGTGGGACTCCCCCGCGGTCAGCCAGCGCAACCTGCTCAACGGTGCTCCTCCGTGTTCGCGCCCCGGTACTGCCCTGCGCGCGCCCTTTCGCGTACGCGTGCGGCGGGGCGGGGTGCGCGGGTCCCGGTCCGCCGTGCTTCGATCCTCCCACGTCGGGCACGGTGCCCGGCCGCCGGTCCAGCAGGCGGACGGCCGGGATCACGGGCCGGGCACCCGGTCAGGCCCGGTCGTCGCTCCCGCGCGGGGGCGCGTAGGCGCCGAGGAAGTCGGCCCCGCTCGGCCGGCGGGCGTCCGCGGCGGGCTCCGGCGCGTGGGCGCCGAGCCGGCCGTCGTCGCTGTCCCGCTGCGGGGCGTACGGGCCGAGGAAGTCGGCTCCGCTCTCCGGGCGCCGCGCGGCCGCCCCTCCCTGGCTCCGCCCCCTGCGGAACCGAGGCGGGATCCTATCGCGCGACGAGGGCTTGTTCGCCCGCGTGCCGCATGGCCTCCAGGGGGGCCGGCGACCGTCCGGTCATCTGCTCCACCTGGAGCACCGCCTGGTGCACCAGCAGGTCGAGGCCGCTGACCACGGCCCCGCCGTACGCGGACCAGCGGGCGGCGAGGACGGTCGGCCACGGGTCGTACAGCACGTCGAAGAGGGCCGCCGGGCGCTCGGGCACGGCGTGGGCGAGGGCGTCGGTGACGCCGGCCGGGGTGGTGCTGATGACCAGCGGGGCGTGCAGGGCCTGCTCGGCGTCGTCCCAGGCGGCGATCCGCACGGTGACGTCGAGCCGCTCCGCCCACTGCCGCATCTCGGCGGCCCGTGCCTCGCTGCGCACGTGGACGACGATCTCGCCCGAGCAGACGCGGGCCAGCGCGGCGAGCGCGGAGGAGGCGGTGGCGCCGGCGCCGAGGATCGCGGCGGTGTCCACCTTGTCGATGCCGTGCTCGCGCAGGGCGGCGATCATGCCGGGGATGTCGGTGTTGTCGCCGGTGCGGCGGCCGTCCTCGCCGAGGACGACGGTGTTGACCGCGTCGACCGAGGCGGCGGTGTCGCTGACCGAGTCAAGCAGCGGGATCACGGCCCGCTTCAGCGGCATGGTCAGCGACAGTCCCGCCCACTCGGAGCCGAGCGTCTCGAGGAAGCCGGGCAGCGCCTGCTCGTCGACCTCGAACCGGTCGTACGTCCAGCCCTGAAGGCCGAGTTCGGCGTAGGCGGCGCGGTGCAGCACCGGGGAGAGGGAGTGGGCGATCGGGGAGCCGAGCACGGCGGCACGGCGGGCCCCGCTCCTAACGGTCATTGAACTTGTCCTTCAGCTTCAGGAAGTCGTCGTGCGTCTTGGCGAACTCGGTCTTGTTCACACCGTCGGTCGCCACGAAGTAGATCCAGCCGTCCGCGGTCGGCTTCAGCGCCGCCTGGAGTGCCTCGTCACCGGGGTTGCCGATGGGGCCGGGCGGCAGGCCCTTGTTGGTGTACGTGTTGTACGGGTCCTTGTTGCTCTTGATCTCGGACTCGGCGATGTCGATGTTGCTCTCGCCCTTCAGGTAGTTGAAGGTCGAGTCGAACTGCAGCAGTTGGTAGGTCTCGGTGTTGGTCGGCTTCAGCCGGTTGTAGACGACCTCGGACATCTTGCGGAAGTCGTCGTGGGTCTTGCCCTCGGCCTGCACCAGGCTCGCGACCGTCACCAGTTCCCACGGCCCGTCGAGGCCCAGGCTCTTGGACTTGGCCTCGAAGTCCAGCGACTCGTACTTCTCGGTGGCACGAGCCACCATCTGCTTGAGGACGTCCTCCGGCGTCTGCCCCTTGGCGACGGCGTAGCTGGACGGGAACAGGAAACCCTCCAGCGGGTCCTTCACGTCCGGGTGGTTCATGGCCCAGGCGGGCAGGCCGAGCGTCTTCCACTTGGTCTCGGCGACCTTGGCCGTGGTGCCCTTCTTGACCTCCAGGCGCGCGTCGATGAGCTCGTAGACGGCTCCGTTGCGCTTGCCCTCGGCGATGATCAGGTTGTTGCGGCTCGTCGGGCTGAGCATCAGTTCGACCGCGCTGGCGGCCGACATCTCCTTCTGCATCGTGTAGACGCCGTCCTGGATGCTCTTGCCGTCCGGGTTGGCCGCCTGCGCCGCGACGAAGGCGTCGACGCTCTTGACCACGCCCATCTTCTTGAGCTCCTGGCCGATGGCGTAACCGCCCGAGCCCTTGGGGATGGTGACGGTGACCTGCTCGCCGTTGCCGGAGCCCGCGAAGTCCGGGGCGCTGCCGAAACGATCCTGGTAGAACTGGTAGCCGAAGTAGCTGACACCGGCCAGGCCGCCGCCGAAGACCACGACGACCACGAGACACGCCAGGCCGCTGCGTCGTTTCTTCTCCTTGCCGCCCCGGCGCTCCTTGCCGCCCCTGCGGTCACCGCGTCCGCGCCGGTCCTCCGGCTCCTCGTCGCGGCCGTCATCGTCGTCGTCGCCGCCCGCGAAGAACGCGTGTTCGCCCTGGTCGGGGCCGGGGTCCCAGTCCGTCCGCGGCTCGGGTTCGGGCTCGGCGCGCCGGCGGCCGGGGGGCTCGGGCGGCGGGTAGGCCTCGGGCGTGCCGTAGTAGTCGGACTGCTCCCCGCCGTACGGAGCGGACGGCTGCTGGGCGTACGGGTCCGCCGGACCGCCGGCGTAGGGGTCCTGGGGGTAGGAGCCCGTGGGCCAGCCGTTCTGGTCGTACTGCTGCTGGGGCTGCTGCTGCGGGTACTGCTGCTGGTGATGCGGCTGCTGAGACTGGTGATGAGGCTGCTGGGGCTGCTGGGGCGCGTACTGCTGACCGTACTGGTCGTACTGCGGGTACGACTGGTCGCCGTATCCGCCCTGGTCACCGGTGTCCCAGTCGCCGTACTGCTGCTGCGTCTGCGGCTGCTGCGGGTACTGCTGCGCCTGGCCGTCGTAGGGAGGCTGCGCGGCCTGCCGGCCCTGCTGCCCTCCCCATCCGCCGTCCCCGTACAACGGGTCGTCCGGATGCCACGGTTCGGAGCCTTGGCCCCGGCCATACTCAGTCATCGATCCCCTAGAGCCGCGAGGCGGCGGCAGCCCGGCCACCTGACGACCGCGGCTCCCGTTCCGCCTCTCTTAGTGCGGGGCTGTTCGAACACCGCCCGCATCGCGCGGAACGTTACCGTATCGCGATCAGATGACCACTTCGACGCCCTCGCCGGGTGGTCTGCCTGACACCCGTTCGGATTCCAGTGCCTGCTGGAGGATGATCACAGCGGCAGCCTGGTCGATGACGGCGCGGCCCTTCTTGGACTTCACGCCCGAGGCGCGCAGCCCCTGACTGGCCGTCACCGTGGTCATCCGCTCGTCCACGAGCCGCACCGGAACCGGGGCGATCATACGTGCCAGCTCCTTGGTGAAGCCGCGGACCTTGGCGGCGGCGGGGCCCTCGCCCCCCTTGAGGGAGCGAGGGAGACCGACGACGACCTCGATCGGCTCGTACTCCTCGACGAGCTGCCTCAGTCTGCGGTGCGCGGCCGGGACGTCCCGGCCGGGGACGGTCTCGACCGGGGTGGCGAGGATCCCGTCGGGGTCGCAGGAGGCGACCCCGATCCGGGCGTCCCCGACGTCGACCGCGAGGCGGCGGCCGCGGCGCAGGGCCGGGCCGTCCGCCTGCTGGTGCGTGGGACCGTCGTTCACTTGGCGGTGTCCGCCACGAGACGCTCCACGGCGTCCACGGCCTCGCCGACGGCGGCCGGGTTCTGGCCGCCGCCCTGGGCGACGTCCGGCTTGCCTCCACCGCCGCCGCCGAGGGTCTTGGCGGCGGTGCGCACCAGCTCACCGGCCTTGAGCCCGCGCTCGCGGGCGGCCTCGTTGGTGGCGATGACGGTGAGGGGCTTGCCGTTGACCGCGCTGAACAGGGCCACCACGGCGGCCCGGCCGCCCTGGATGCGGCCGCGCACGTCGAGCACGAGCTTGCGCAGGTCGTCGGCAGTGGTGCCGTCCGGGACCTGGCCGGTGACGACGGCGACACCCTTGATGTCCTTGGCGGACCCGGCGAGACCGGCGGCGGCCTGGAGCACCTTCTCGGCGCGGAACTTCTCGATCTCCTTCTCGGCGTCCTTGAGCCGGCCGAGCATGGCGGAGACCTTCTCGGGCAGCTCCTCGGAACGTCCCTTGAGCAGTTCGGTGAGCTGGTTGACGACCGTGTGCTCGCGGGCGAGGAAGTTGTAGGCGTCCACGCCGACCAGGGCCTCGATGCGGCGCACGCCGGAGCCGATGGAGGACTCGCCGAGCAGCTTCACCAGACCCAGCTGGGCGGTGTTGTGCACGTGGGTGCCGCCGCACAGCTCCTTGGAGAAGTCGCCGATGGTGACCACGCGGACCCGGTCGCCGTACTTCTCGCCGAACTCGGCGATGGCGCCCTGCTTCTTGGCCTCGTCGATGCCCATCACGTCGGCGCGGACGTCGAGGTCGCGGGCGAGCACCTCGTTGATCTTCTGCTCGACGTCCAGCATGACCGTCTGCGGGACGGCGGCCGGGGAGCCGAAGTCGAAGCGGAACCGGCCGGGCTGGTTCTCGGAACCGGCCTGGGCGGCCGTCGGGCCGAGGGCGTCGCGCAGGGCCTGGTGGGTGAGGTGGGTGGCCGAGTGGGCGCGGGCGATGGCCTTGCGCCGGCGGTCGTCGATGGCGGCGTGGGCGCGGGCGCCGACGGTGACCTCGCCGACCTGGACGACGCCCTTGTGGACGTAGACGCCGGGGACCGGCTTCTGGCAGTCGCGGACCTCGATGACGGCACCGGAGTCGGTGCGGATCCGGCCGGTGTCGCCGATCTGGCCGCCGCCCTCGGCGTAGAAGGGGGTGCGGTCCAGGACGATCTCGACCTCGTCGCCCTCGGTGGCGGCGGGCGAGGAGACGCCGTCGACGAGGATGCCGACGACGGCGGACTCGCCCTCGGTGTCCGTGTAGCCGATGAAGTCGGTGGCGCCGGCCCGGTCGGCGATCTCGCGGTAGGCGCCGAGGTCGGCGTGGCCGGTCTTCTTGGACCGGGCGTCGGCCTTGGCGCGCTCCCGCTGCTCCTTCATCAGGCGGCGGAAGCCGTCCTCGTCCACGGAGAGGCCCTGCTCGGCGGCCATCTCCAGGGTGAGGTCGATGGGGAAGCCCCAGGTGTCGTGCAGCAGGAAGGCCTTGTCGCCGGGGAGCACGTCGGAGCCCGCGGCCTTGGTCTCGGACACGGCGGTGTCGAGGATGTTGGTGCCGGCCTTCAGCGTCTTGAGGAAGGCGTTCTCCTCGGCGAGGGCAACCTTCTCGATGCGCTCGCGGTCGGTGACCAGCTCCGGGTACTGCTGCCCCATCATGCCGATGACGACGTCGATGAGGTCCTTGACGACCGGGCCGGTGGCGCCGAGGAGGCGCATGTTGCGGATGGCGCGGCGCATGATGCGGCGCAGCACGTAACCGCGGCCCTCGTTGCCGGGGGTGACGCCGTCGCCGATGAGCATGACCGAGGTGCGCATGTGGTCGGTGACCACGCGCAGGGAGACGTCGGAGCTCTGAGCGTCGCCGTAGCGGACGCCGGTCAGCTCGGTGGCCTTCTCGATGACAGCCATGGAGGTGTCGATCTCGTACATGTTCTGCACGCCCTGCAGAATCATGGCGAGCCGTTCGAGGCCGAGGCCGGTGTCGATGTTCTTGCTGGGCAGGTCGCCGAGGATCTCGAAGTCGTCCTTGCCGGTGCCCTCGCCCCGCTCGTACTGCATGAAGACGAGGTTCCAGATCTCCACGTACCGCTCGTCGTTGACGGCGGGGCCGCCCTCGGCGCCGAACTCGGGGCCGCGGTCGTAGTTGATCTCGGAGCAGGGGCCGCAGGGGCCGGGGACGCCCATGGACCAGAAGTTGTCCTTCTTGCCCAGGCGCTGGATGCGCTCGGCGGGCACACCGACGACGTCGCGCCAGATCTGCTCGGCCTCGTCGTCGTCCTGGTAGACGGTGATCCAGAGCTTCTCGGGCTCCAGGCCGTAACCGCCCTTGTCCTGGGGGCTGGTGAGCAGCTCCCAGGCGAGCTTGATGGCGCCTTCCTTGAAGTAGTCGCCGAAGGAGAAGTTGCCGCACATCTGGAAGAACGTGCCGTGGCGGGTGGTCTTGCCGACCTCTTCGATGTCGGGGGTGCGCACGCACTTCTGCACGCTGGTGGCGCGGTCGAAGGGCGGCTTGACCTCGCCGAGGAAGTAGGGCTTGAAGGGCACCATGCCGGCCGGGACGAGCAGCAGAGTCGGGTCGTCCGCGATGAGCGACGCCGACGGGACGACGGTGTGCCCGCGCTCCTCGAAGAAGCTCAGCCAGCGGCGGCGGATCTCGGCCGACTCCATCAGTGGTCCTCATTCCGGTTGTACGGGTACGTCGGGTACGTCGACTTCTTGGAGCCCTCGACGTACGGGGGGCTGTTGCGGTTCTCGATCACGGCGTAGCCGCGGGGCGCGGGCAGTTCACGGTCGACGGGGGCGTTCAGCCCGAGCGCGTCGCCCAGTTCGGCCTCCCGCCGGGCCATGTTGTCGCGGACCTCGAGCGCGAAGTCCACCGCGCGGTCCTTGAGCCGGCCGCCCGCCTCGATCGCCTTGTTCGCCGCGGTGACGGCGAGGTGGTCGGGCTTGAGCTGCTTGAGCTTGCGGTTGACCTTGGTGGTGGCCCACACGCCGGCGGCGACGCCGGTGCTGAACCAGAACGTTCGGCGGAACATCGTCGGGTCAGTCCTTCTTTCCCCGGGTCCGCTTGTCGCGCCGCGCGCCCGGGACGGTGCGGCCCACGATCACGTCGCGCCGCGTCTTGGCGGGCGCGTCCTCCTTGCGGCCGCTGACGGCCCGGCGCACGCCGTAGCCGAAGGCGGCGACCTTGACCAGAGGGCCGCCGAAGGTGGAGGCCACGGTGGTGGACAGCGCGGAGGCGTTGGAGGTGACCTCCTGGACGTCGGAGGCGATCGCGTCGACCCGTTCGATCTGGGTCTGCGCGGAGCGCACCGCCGTGGAGGCGTCCGCCAGCAGGGGGACGGCCTGGTCGGTCACGTCCGCCACCAGTTTGGTGGTCGCCCGGAGCGTCTGGGCCAGCCTCGCCAGCGCGACGGCGAGGAAGGAGACCAGGATCGCCCAGAAGACGGCCACCAGGATTCCGGCCACCTCGCCACCGGACACTGTGTGCACCCGCTCCCTTGAAACGCGCCTGAACATCGAGAAAGTCGTGTCACCGAGCCTATCGCGCCGGTGGCGCGTCTCCGTACCGGATTAGTGTCCGGCACGGCCGGAGTTCCGCGCGGGGCGGGGCGAAGACGAGCCCGCCGCCTCGCCCGCCCCGAGGGGCGGGAAGACGACGGGCTCGGGATACCGCGTGCCTGCTGGGATCAGCGGGCGTAGTACTCGACGACGAGCTGCTCGTCGCAGATCACCGGGATCTCCTTGCGGTTCGGCTCACGGTCCAGGCGGAACGCCAGGGCCTTGAGGTTCACCTGCAGGTAGCGCGGGATCTCACCGTCGGGGGCGAAGCCACCCTCACGAGCGATCGTGAAGAGGGTCTTCTCCTTGCTGCGCTCGCGGACCTCGACGACGTCGTCCGGGCGGACACGGAAGGAAGGCTTGTCGACCTTCTTGCCGTTCACCTGGATGTGGCCGTGCGTGACCATCTGGCGGGCCTGGTAGATCGTGCGGGCGATGCCCGAACGCAGGACCAGCGCGTCGAGACGGCGCTCGAGCTCGATGACCAGGGCCTCGCCGGTCTTCATCGAGGTCTTGGAGGCGCGCTCGTAGGCACGGACGAGCTGCCGCTCGGAGAGGTCGTACTGCGCGCGCAGACGCTGCTTCTCCAGCAGACGGACCTTGTAGTCCGAGTTCTGCTTGCGGCCACGGCCGTGCTCACCCGGCGGGTAGGGGCGGGCCTCGAAGTACTTGACGGCCTTCGGGGTCAGCGCGATGCCGAGGGCACGCGACTTCTTGACCTTGGGGCGGGACTGGTTCGCCACTTCTTTTCCTTTTCCTTTACGGCTGCCTCAGGGTTACGGGAGGTCGCATCCGCAGCCGGGGAATCCCAGCAGGTCCACGCGGGACGAGCCGGGCAGCCGCTCCCCTGGTCTGGGCACATACGTGCAGCACACGAACGGCCCACCGACCGGTCCCGTGACGTACGGGTGGTGGTGGGCTGCCCGCGACACCTACGACGGTGCGCGACGCTCCTGGATCGAAGGATCCGGCTGGTCGTCCCGCCTGAGGCGCCGACCGGAGCCGGACACGGGACACAGCACTTCGCGTGAGTCTACAGGGTGCTCAGGACCGCCTGCGACCGAGGTGCTTCCGGGTCCACTCCACCGCGTCCGCGTACCGCGCCTCCGCGCCGTGCCGGGTGGGCTCGTAGTACTCGCGGTCCTTCAGGGCGTCGGGCGCGTACTGCTGGGCGGCGATGCCCTCGGGCAGGTCGTGCGGGTAGGTGTAGCCCTTGCCGTGACCGAGCTTGCCGGCGCCCTTGTAGTGGCTGTCGCGCAGGTGGGACGGCACGGATCCGGCCAGTCCCTTGCGCACGTCCTCCAGGGCGGCGCCGATCGCGGTGGTGGCCGCGTTCGACTTGGGCGCGAGGGCGAGGGCGATGGTGGCGTGGCTGAGGGTGAGGGCGGCCTCGGGGAAGCCGATCATGGCGACGGCCTGGGCGGCGGCGACCGCGATGGGCAGCGCGTTCGGATCGGCGAGGCCGATGTCCTCGCTGGCGGAGATCATCAGGCGGCGGGCGATGAAGCGGGGGTCCTCGCCGGCCTCGATCATGCGGGCCAGGTAGTGCAGGGCGGCGTCCACGTCGGAGCCGCGGATGGACTTGATCAGGGCGCTGGCGACGTCGTAGTGCTGGTCGCCGTCGCGGTCGTACTTCACGGCGGCCCGGTCGACGGTCTCCTCCAGCGTCGCCAGGGTCACCTCCGCCTCACCCTTGTCGAGCGCGGCGCCGGCCGCGGCCTCCAGGGCGGTGAGCGCGCGGCGGGCGTCCCCGCCGGCGATGCGCAGGAAGTGGTCCTCGGTGTCCTCGGGGAGGGTGACGGCGCCCTTGAGGCCCCGCTCGTCCGTGAGGGCGCGCCGCAGCAGACCGCGGACGTCGTCGTCGGTGAGCGGTTCGAGGGTGAGCAGCAGGGAGCGCGACAGCAGCGGGGAGATGACCGAGAAGTACGGGTTCTCGGTGGTCGCGGCGATCAGGGTGACCCAGCGGTTCTCCACGGCCGGGAGCAGGGAGTCCTGCTGGGCCTTGCTGAAGCGGTGGATCTCGTCGAGGAAGAGGACGGTCTCCTGGCCGTACCCCCCGGAGGCGCGGCGCGCGCCGTCGATGACCGCGCGGACCTCCTTGACGCCCGCGGTGATCGCGGACAGCTCCACGAAACGCTTGTTGGTGGCCTTGGAGACCACGTAGGCGAGGGTGGTCTTGCCGGTGCCGGGCGGGCCCCAGAGGATCACCGAGGACGGGCCGGCGGGCCCGGAGGAGCCCTCGCCGACGAGTCTGCGCAGGGGGGATCCCGGCTTCAGCAGGTGCTGCTGGCCCACCACCTCGTCGAGGGTGCGCGGGCGCATCCGGACCGCCAGGGGGCTGCCGGCCGGGTCCTTCTCCTGGCGTTCTTCTGCTGCGGCGGTGAACAGGTCGGGCTCCACCCTGAAACCCTAAAGCACCGCGCCGACAGCCCGGGCGGGCGGTCAGCTGGTCCAGAAATCCCACCAGCGGGTCAGGATCAGCATGCCGATGATGCCGATGTGCAGCACCGGCATGACCCAGGTGAACTCGCCGAAGAAGCTCTTCAGCCAGTTCGGGGCGGGCAGGAAGCCCTTGCGGATGTTGAAGGAGGTCACGTACCAGAACATGATGATCGTGGCGACCCAGGCCAGGCAGCACCACAGGCACAGGGCGTTGATCCGGTACAGGGACTGGAACATCAGCCAGGCGCAGAAGCCGACGCCGAAGAGGGTGCCGGCGTTGAAGGTGAGCCAGTACCAGCGCGGGAAGCGGGCCCGGGCGAGCAGGCTCACGCCGACGCAGACCACGATCCCGTAGGTGACCAGGCCGAGCATCGGGTTGGGGAAGCCGAACACGGAGGCCTGGTCGCTCTCCATGACGCTGCCGCAGGAGACGACCGGGTTGAGGCTGCAGCCGGGGACGAACGTCTCACCCTTGACCTTGGCCTCGAGCAGCTTGAACTTGTCGAGTGTGATCACCCACGCGGCGAGGACGCCGGCGGCGCCGGTGATGATCAGGAGCAGCGCGAACGCCCGGCTCGCGCCCTCGGTGCGCGGCGCGGAGGCGGCACGCTGGTGCGGGGAGGGGGATTCGGGCTCCATGTCGACGTCCCTGACTGTCGTCTTGCTCATCACGCCGATTCCGTCACTGGTGAGTGGGGACTGCTTCGGGCAGGGGCCATTGTGCCGTACGGCTCGGTGCGTGCGCCGTTGACCGTGGATAAGGACGTACGTCTGTTCGCCCCGGGACGCGGGGTTTCGGCCGACCTTCGCGGGGCGCCCGCACAGGCGTCCGGTCCCGGCTCCCCTTCCGGGTGGCGGCGGGGTGCGCCCCGTTGACGAGGCGGGCGCCGGGCCCCCTGGCGAGGGGACCCGGCGCCCGTGGAGCGGATGGCTCAGCCGAGGCGGGACTCGAGTTCCGCCACGACCTCGTTCACGCCGACCGCGGTCTGCTCGCCGGACTCCAGGTCCTTGAGCTGGACGACGCCCTCGGCGAGGTCCCGCTCGCCGAGGATGAGCGCGTACCGGGCGCCCGAGCGGTTGGCCGCCTTCATCGCGGCCTTCAGGCCCTTGCCGCCGTAGGCGAAGTCCGCGGCCACGCCGTTCTTGCGCAGCTCGGTGACCTTCGCGAACAGCACGCGGCGGGCCTCCTCGCCCAGCGGCACGGCGAACACGCTGGTGGTGGCGGGCAGTTCCAGCTCCACGCCCTCCGCCTCCAGCGCCAGCACGGTGCGGTCGACGCCGAGCGCCCAGCCGACGGACGGCAGCGCGGGGCCGCCGATCATCTCGGACAGGCCGTCGTAGCGGCCGCCGCCGCCCACCGCGGACTGGGAGCCCAGGCCGTCGTGGACGAACTCGAAGGTGGTGCGGGTGTAGTAGTCCAGGCCGCGCACGAGCTTGGGGTCGTCCTCGAAGGCCACGCCCGCCGCCGTGATCAGCTCGCGGACCTCCTCGTGGTACGCCTTGCAGGCGTCGCAGAGGTAGTCGCGCAACAGGGGCGCGCCGGTGAGCTGCTTCTGCACCGACTCCCGCTTGTCGTCCAGGACGCGCAGCGGGTTGATGTCCGCCCGGCGCAGGGTGTCCTCGTCCAGGTCGAGGCCGCGCAGGAAGTCCTGCAGCGCGGCCCGGTAGACCGGGCGGCACTCCTTGTCGCCGAGGCTGTTGAGCAGGATGCGGAACTTCTGCAGGCCGAGCGAGCGGTACGCCTGGTCGGCGAGGATGATCAGCTCGGCGTCCAGCGCGGGGTCCTCCGCGCCGATCGCCTCGGCGCCGACCTGGGAGAAGTGGCGGTAGCGGCCCTTCTGGGGGCGCTCGTAGCGGTAGTACGAGCCGGAGTACCAGAGCTTGACCGGGAGGTTGCCCGCCTTGTGCAGGTTGGCCTCCAGGGCGGCGCGCAGCACGGATGCGGTGCCCTCGGGGCGCAGGGCGAGCCGGTCGCCGCCCTTGGTCTCGAAGGCGTACATCTCCTTGGTGACGATGTCGGTGGACTCTCCGACACCGCGCGCGAACAGTTCGACGTTCTCGAAGCCGGGTGTCTCGATGTAGCCGTAGCCGGAGCCGCGCAGCGGGGCCGCGATCGCCTCGCGCACAGCGAGGAACTTGGCGGAATCGGGCGGCAGCAGGTCGTACGTGCCCTTCGGGGCCTTGAAAGTGCTCACGGAAGTAGTCGTCACATTCCTCGTCGGGGAGCCTCTGGCGCTCCCTGGCCGGCCGCCACCTGCCGCAGATACGGGTTGGTGGCGCGCTCCTGGCCGATGGTCGTCTGGGGGCCGTGGCCGGACAGCACCACGGTCGAGTCGTCGAGCGGCAGGCACACGCGGGCCAGCGAGTCGCGCATCTCGGCCATGTCACCGCCGGGCAGGTCGGTGCGTCCGACGGAGCCGGCGAACAGCAGGTCGCCCGAGAACATGACCGGCGGGACGTCCGCCGACTCGGGCAGGCCGAAGGTCACCGACCCCTTGGTATGGCCCGGCGCGTGCGAGACACCGAACTCCAGGCCCGCCAGCCGCAGTTTCGCGCCGTCGGTGAGCTCCTTGACGTCGTCCGGCTCCCCCACCGTCAGCTCCCCCATGAGCGGCATGCCGATGGCACGGCCCAGGCCCTTCTCGGGGTCGCTCATCATGTACCGGTCCTCGGGGTGGATCCAGGCGGGGACGTCGTGCGCCCCGCACACCGGGACCACCGAGGCGACATGGTCGATGTGACCGTGGGTGAGGACGACGGCGACGGGCTTGAGCCGGTGCTTGCGGACCGCCTCCGCGACGCCGTCGGCGGCCTGGTGGCCGGGGTCGATGATCACGCACTCCTCGCCGGCGGCGGGGGCGACGAGATAACAGTTCGTCCCCCAGGCCCCGGCGGGGAACCCGGCAATGAGCACGATCGTCCTTCGTTTGTGTCGGTACGGGAGACTTGCGACGGGGCTGCGCCCGTGGTCAGAGCCTACCGGCGCTGCCGATTCCTCAGCGAACCCATATACGGTACGGGGCACACGCAGGGGGTCGGCTCACCGCACGTACGCACGCGTACCGGCCGGCACACGAGACGCATGAGGAGAGAACCCGGTGGTCAGCCAGGAGCAGCGGCGGCGTCAGCTCGCCCGGGAGAAGTTCTTGCGGCAGCAGCAGCGGCGTACCGAGGCGCGTCAGAAGGCGCGGGTCCGCAACGCGGTGATCGCGTCGGTGCTCGGTGTGGTCCTGATCGGCAGCCTCGCGCTGTACACGACCGGGGTGCTGAAGCAGGACGACGACAAGACCACCACGAGCGCGGAGGCCACGCCGGGCGCCGAGGCCACGCCGGGCGCGGAGGCGCCCAGCAAGGCCCCGGACCCGTGCGAGGAGCCCGCGAAGGGCGAGGTCGCGAAGAAGACCTGGAAGAAGGAGCCGGCGATGTCGATCGACAAGTCGGCGAAGTACACGCTGAAGCTGGACACCACCTGCGGCGCCATCGACGTGGCGCTGAAGGCGTCGGCGGCCCCGCACACGGTCAACTCGTTCGACTTCCTGGCGGACAAGGGCTACTTCGACCACACGAAGTGCCACCGGCTCACCACGAACGGCATCTACGTGCTGCAGTGCGGCGACCCCACGGGCACCGGCACCGGCGGGCCGGGCTACACCATCCCGGACGAGAACCTGAAGGACGCGAGCCTGAAGGACAACGTCTACCCGGCGGGCACGGTCGCCATGGCCAACACCGGCCAGAAGGACAGCGGCGGCAGCCAGTTCTTCCTGGTCTACCAGGACAGCCAGCTCCCGCCGAGCTACAGCCCGTTCGGCACCATCTCGGACGCCGGTCTGAAGGTGCTGAAGAAGATCGCCGACGCCGGTGAGAGCACCGGGGCCGGCGACGGGGCGCCCAACGCGACGGTCGTGATCAACAAGGCGACCGTCGCCGCATCGTGAGCCCCAACTGCGTAATTTCGGTCGCGCGGGATGCGGACAGGCATCCCGTCGGTCGCCTATGTTGGCCGTGACGAAACTGTGGACGATGCCCGGGGGAGCACACAGGCCCCCTCGACGGCATCATGTGGAGGAGGCGCTGTGAGCAGCGACCCGTGGGGCCGCGTCGACGAGACGGGAACCGTGTACGTGCGTACGGCCGACGGCGAGAAGGTCGTCGGTTCCTGGCAGGCCGGCTCCCCCGACGAGGCGCTGGCCTACTTCGAGCGCAAGTACGAGGGCCTGGTTGTCGAGATCGGCCTCCTCGAGAAGCGAGTGAAGACCACCGACCTGTCGTCCAAGGACGCCATGGCCGCGATCGGCCACCTGCGCGAGCAGGTGGACGCCCATCACGCGGTCGGCGACCTGGCGGCCCTCGGGGCCCGGCTGGACAAGCTCGTGGAGCTGGTGGAGGCGCGCCGCGAGGAGCGCAAGGCGCAGCGGGCCCGTCAGTCGGACGAGGCGCGCAAGGCCAAGGAGTCGCTGGTCACCGAGGCCGAGGAGCTGGCGCAGTCCGACCAGTGGCGGGCGGCCGGGGAACGGCTGCGGGCCCTGGTGGACACCTGGAAGGGCCTGCCGCGGCTGGACCGCAAGTCCGACGACGAGCTGTGGCACCGCTTCTCGCACGCGCGGTCGGCGTTCTCCAAGCGGCGCAAGCAGCACTTCGCGCAGCTGGACGCGCAGCGCGAGGAGGCGCGCCGGACCAAGGAGCGGCTGGTCGCTGAGGCCGAGGCGCTGTCGAACTCGACGGACTGGGGTCCGACGGCGGCCCGGTACCGCGACCTGATGACGGAGTGGAAGGCCGCGGGCCGCGCCCAGCGCGAACACGAGGAGGACCTCTGGAACCGCTTCCGCGGCGCCCAGGACGTCTTCTTCGCCGCCCGCAGCTCGGTGTTCGCCGAGCGTGACGCGGAGCAGGCCGAGAACCTCAAGCTCAAGGAGGAGCTGGCCGGCGAGGCGGAGAAGCTGCTGCCGATCACGGACCTGAAGGCCGCCCGGGCCGCGTTCCGTGCGCTCAACGAGCGCTGGGAGGCCATCGGCCATGTGCCGCGGGACGCCCGGCCGCGGGTCGAGGGCCGGATGCACACCGTGGAGCGCGCCCTGCAGGAGGCCGAGGAGGCCGAGTGGCGCCGGACGAACCCGGAGGCCCGTGCGCGGGCCGAGGGTCTGACCGGTCAGCTGCAGGCCGCCGTGGACAAGCTCGAGCGCCAGATCGAGCAGGCCAGGGCGCAGGGCAACACCGCCAAGGCGGACAAGCTGGAGCGCGAGCTGCAGGGCCGCCAGGCCCTGCTGGAGCAGGCGCTGAAGGGTCTGCAGGAGTTCGGCGGCTGAGGGCGGGCCGCACGCACACGGAAGGGGCCGCCGTACCCGAGGTACGGCGGCCCCTTCCGTGTGCCTGGCGCGCTTCCTAGCCGCGGTTGCGGGCCGAGGTGACGCGGTAGACGTCGTAGACGCCCTCCACACCGCGTACGGCCTTCAGGACGTGTCCCAGGTGCTTGGGGTCGCCCATCTCGAAGGTGAACCGGGAGGTGGCGACCCGGTCGCGGGAGGTCTGCACCGCCGCGGAGAGGATGTTGACGTGCTGGTCGGACAGCACGCGCGTGACGTCCGAGAGCAGCCGGGAGCGGTCGAGGGCCTCGACCTGGATGGCGACCAGGAACACCGAGGACTGGGTGGGCGCCCACTCGACCTCGAGGATCCGCTCGGGCTCGCGGGACAGCGAGTCGACGTTCACGCAGTCGCTGCGGTGCACGGAGACGCCGCTGCCGCGGGTGACGAAGCCGATGATCGGGTCGCCCGGTACGGGGGTGCAGCAGCGGGCCAGTTTGACCCACACGTCCTCGACGCCCTTGACGATGACGCCGGGGTCGGCGCTGGAGCGGCGCTTGCGGCGGCTGCGGGTGGGCGGGACCGACTCGTCGATCTCCTCGGTGGCCGCCTCCTCGCCGCCGAGGGCCTGCACCAGCTTCTGCACGATGTTCTGCGCGGAGACATGGCCCTCGCCGATCGCCGCGTACAGCGCGGAGATGTCCGAGTAACGCATCTCGTGCGCCAGCGTCACGAGCGAGTCGCCGGTGAGGATGCGCTGGATGGGGAGGTTCTGCTTGCGCATGGCGCGGACGATGGAGTCCTTGCCCTGCTCGATCGCCTCGTCGCGGCGCTCCTTGGAGAACCAGGCGCGGATCTTGTTGCGGGCGCGGGGCGACTTCACGAAGCCCAGCCAGTCGCGGGAGGGGCCCGCGCCGGCCGCCTTGGAGGTGAAGACCTCCACCAGGTCGCCGTTGTCGAGGGTCGACTCCAGCGGCACCAGGCGGCCGTTGACCCGGGCGCCTATGGTGCGGTGGCCGACCTCGGTGTGCACCGCGTACGCGAAGTCCACGGGGGTGGCACCGGCGGGCAGCGCTATAACGTCGCCCTTGGGGGTGAAGACGAAGACCTCGTTGCGCGAGAGGTCGAAGCGCAGCGACTCCAGGAACTCGCCCGGGTCCTCGGTCTCCTTCTGCCAGTCGAGGAGCTGGCGCAGCCACGCCATGTCGTTGAGGTGGTCGTCCTTGCTCTTGCCGGACGACTTGGGCGCGTCGGTGCGGATCTTGGAGGCGCCGGCGACGGCCTCCTGCTTGTACTTCCAGTGCGCGGCGATGCCGTACTCTGCGCGGCGGTGCATGTCGAACGTGCGGATCTGCAGCTCGACGGGCTTGCCGCCGGGGCCGATGACCGTCGTGTGCAGCGACTGGTACATGTTGAACTTGGGCATCGCGATGTAGTCCTTGAACCGGCCGGGGACCGGGTTCCATCGCGCGTGCACCGTGCCGAGGGCCGCGTAGCAGTCGCGGACGGTGTCCACGAGGACGCGGATGCCCACCAGGTCGTAGATCTCCGCGAAGTCACGGCCGCGGACGATCATCTTCTGGTAGACGCTGTAGTAGTGCTTGGGCCGGCCGGTGACGGTGGCCTTGATGCGGGCGGACCTGAGGTCCTGCTGCACCTCGTCGGTGACGATGGCGAGGTACTCGTCGCGCTTGGGCGCGCGCTCGGCGACCAGGCGGACGATCTCGTCGTACATCTTGGGGTAGAGGATCGCGAAGGCGAGGTCCTCCAGCTCCCACTTGATGGTGTTCATGCCCAGGCGGTGGGCGAGCGGCGCGTAGATCTCCAGGGTCTCGCGCGCCTTCTTCTCCTGCTTCTCGCGCTTGAGGTAGCGCATGGTGCGCATGTTGTGCAGGCGGTCGGCGAGCTTGATGACCAGGACGCGGGGGTCCTTGGCCATGGCGACGACCATCTTGCGCACGGTCTCGGCCTGCGCGGCCTCGCCGAACTTGACCTTGTCCAGCTTGGTGACGCCGTCGACGAGCAGGGCGACGACGTCGCCGAAGTCACGGCGCAGGTCCTCCAGGCCGTACTCGGTGTCCTCGACGGTGTCGTGCAGCAGCCCGGCCATCAGCGTGGCCGGGTCCATGCCGAGCTCGGCGAGGATCGTGGTGACGGCGAGGGGGTGGGTGATGTACGGGTCGCCGCTCTTGCGCTTCTGGCCGCGGTGCCAGCGCTCGGCGACCTGGTAGGCGCGCTCGATCTGGCGCAGCGTGGCGTTCTCGATCTTGGGGTCGTTGCCGCGGACGATCCGCAGCAGCGGCTCCAGCACCGGGTTGTACGGGTTGGCCCGCTGCACGCCGAGCCGGGCCAGGCGGGCGCGGACGCGGTTGGAGGAGCCGGAGCGCGGCTGGCCGGTGTTGGTGCGGGCCGACGGGGCGGAGCGGTCGGGGGGCGCCGGCTTGGGCCGCGGCTGCTCGGGCTTGTCGACGGGAGCAGCCTGGGCGCGCTGCACCGGCCCGCGGGTGTCGTTCTTCGCCTGTGGCGCGCTCGGCGCGGGCTTCGCCGCGGCTGCCGAGGCGGACTCGGGCTTGGCGGCGGTCAGGTGCTGGGCCTCGTCTGGCAAGAGGGCTCCTCGTGCGCGATCCGGGTCCCCGGTCAGGCTCCGGAGACCCCATGGTAGCGAGCCCGGGCCCGACGATCGCCTCCGGAGCGGTGTGAGGACCGTCAACCGGAGAAACGCACGAGGCGGACGCCGGATTCCTCCGGGTCCGCCTGCGTGGTGTCGTCGGGTCCGCTGTGCGGGGCCCTCAGGGTCCTCAGACCGTGAGCAGCGCCTCCAGCGGGGCGCCCGCCAGGGCGGGCTCCAGCCGGGCCCGGCCGCCGAGGAAGCCGAGCTCCATCAGCACGGCGAGGCCCGCGACCTCGGCGCCCGCCCTGCGGATGAGCTGGAGCGAGGCCTCGGCGGTGCCGCCGGTGGCCAGGACGTCGTCGACGACCAGGACGCGGTCGTCGCCGCCGAGGTCCTCCGCGTGCACCTCGATCTCGGCGGAGCCGTACTCCAGGTCGTAGGCCTGGCTGAGCGTGGCCCCGGGGAGCTTGCCCGCCTTGCGGACCGGGATGAAGCCCAGGCCGGCCCGCAGGGCCACCGGGGCGCCGAGGATGAAGCCGCGTGCCTCCAGGCCGACCACCTTGGTGGCACCGGCCCGGCGGGCGACGTCCGCGAGCGCCTCGGTGAGCGCGTCGAACGCCTTGGGGTCCGCCAGGAGCGGGGTGATGTCCTTGAACATCACGCCCGGCTCCGGGTAGTCCGCCACGTCCCGGATCCGGCTCAGCAGCAGGGCGGAGAGGTCGGTGTGCTGGGTCATCGGCGCTTCCCCGAAGGACGGCCACGGCCACGCGCGCGGGAGGCGGGCTGGTTACGGGGTCCGACGACGGCGGCCGCGACGTCCTCGGGTTCGTCGTCGTAGTCGCTGTCGGCCGCGGGGACCGCCTGGTCGGCGTCCGTGTCCCCGCCGTGGGCCCGCTTGGCCAGCACGCGCTTCTTCAGGGACTTCATCGCCGGCTCGCGCTCCTTGAGGTCGGCGACCAGCGGCGTGGCGATGAAGATCGAGGAGTACGCACCGGCGGCGAGGCCGACGAACAGCGACAGCGAGATGTCGTTCAGCATGCCGGCGCCCAGGACACCGCCACCGATGAACAGCAGCCCCGCCACCGGCAGCAGCGCCACGACCGTCGTGTTGATCGACCGCACCAGCGTGCTGTTGATCGAGCGGTTGGCGATCTCGCTGTAGGTCCAGCGGGTCTGCTTGGTGATGTCCTTGGTCTGTTCCTTGAGGCTGTCGAAGACGACCACCGTGTCGTACAGCGAGTAACCGAGGATGGTGAGCAGACCGATCACCGTGCCGGGGGTGACCTCGAAGCCGACGAGGGCGTAGATACCGACCGTGATGGTGATGTCGTGGATCAGTGCGACGAACGCCGCGAGCGCCATGCGCCACTCGAAGGCGATCGCCAGATAGATCACCACCAGGATCAGGAAGATCCCCAGACCCTGCCAGGCCTTGTTGGCGATCTGCTCGCCCCAGCTGGGACCGACCAGTTCGGCGTTGATCTGCTCGCCGTCGACCTTGAGGTCGTCGGCCAGCCGGTCCTTGATGGTGTCCGAGGTCTTGGTGTCGATGCCGGCGACCTGGATGCGCAGGCTGCCGTCACCGAGCTTCTGGACGATGGCGTCGTGGCCGGAGGCGTCCTCCGCGAAGCCCTCGGCCGTGGAGACCGAGACGCTCATGTTCTTCGGGGTCGTGAAGACCGCCCCGCCCTGGAACTCGATGCCCATGTGCAGGCCGCGCACCGCCAGGCCGACGATGGCCGTGATGGTGATCAGGATCGAGATGCCGTACCAGATCTTGCGGTTCTTGACGAAGTCGTAGCCGATCTCGCCGTGGTGCAGTCGGGCGCCGAGGGTGCCGAGCTTCGACATCTCTCACGCCTCCTTCGTCTGGGCAGGGGCGGAGGGACGACGGGTGCGGCGCAGCGGTGGCTTGGCACCCAGCGCCTTCGGGTCGAGGCCGGACCACTTGTGTCCGCTCGCGAAGAACTTGCGGCGGGCCATCAGCGTGAGCAGCGGCTTGGTGAAGAGGAACACCACCACCACGTCGAGGACCGTGGTCAGACCCAGGGTGAACGCGAAGCCCTGCACCTTGCCGACGGTGACCACGAAGAGCACGGCGGCGGCGAGGAAGGACACGAAGTCGGAGACCAGGATGGTGCGCCGGGCGCGCGGCCAGGCGCGCTCCACGGCGGGACGCAGGGTGCGGCCCTCGCGGATCTCGTCCCGGACCCGTTCGAAGTAGACGATGAACGAGTCCGCCGTGATACCGATCGCCACGATGGCACCGCAGACGGCCGGCAGGTTCAGCGCGAAGCCGATCGTCGGGCCGAGCAGCGCCATGATCACGTAGGTGAGCGCGGCGGAGACCAGCAGCGAGGCGACGGCGATGAAGGACAGGCCGCGGTAGTAGAAGAGCAGGTAGAGGATCACCAGCGCGAGGCCGATGGCACCGGCGATGAGACCGGCCTGCAGCTGCTCGCCGCCGAGGGCGGCGGTGACGGTGGTGACGCTGTCCTCGCGGAAGGTCAGCGGCAGCGCGCCGTAGGACAGCATGTTCGCCAGTTCCTGCGACGACTGCTGCGTGAAGTTGCCGGAGATCTCGGCGTTGCCGCCGGTCAGGGCCTGCCGGACGTACGGGTCGGAGACGACCTCGCCGTCCAGGACGATCGCGAACTGGTTCTGCGGGGACGGCTTCTGCGCGAGCTGGCCGGTGATGTCGGCGAACTTCTTCGAGCCCTCGCCCGTGAACTTCATGGTCACGGTCCAGCCGGCGCCGGACTGCGTGTTCAGGACGGCGTCGGCCTCGTCGACGTCGGTGCCGTCGACGGCGGCGGGGCCGAGGATGTACTTCTGCCACTGGCCCTGGGAGTTCTGGCCGCAGGCGACGGTGGAGTCGGTGGCCTTGGCGCCGTCACCGGCGGTGGCGCGGACGCTCTCCTTGGTGCAGTCGAGCGCGGCGTACTGGGCCTGGAGCCTGCTGTCGTCGTCGGCAGCGCCGCCCGTGGCGGACGGGGAGGGGCTCGCCTTGTCGGTGGCGGCGGGGCTCTCGTCGGCCTTCAGCGCGTCGGTGACCGCGCGGCCCTGGGTGGTGGCGCTCGCCGAGGGGCTGGTGGACGCCGAGGGCGAGGAGCCGCCGGTGGCCTCCTTGTCCGTGGCCTTGTCGCCGGAGGGGTCGGCGGAGGCGTCGCCGGTGGCGCTCGGCTCCGGGGCGGCCCCGCCGCCGGCCAGCTCGGTGGCGATGACGGGACGGAAGTAGAGCTTGGCGGTGGTGCCGACCTGTTCCCGGGCCTGCTTGGAATTCGTGCCCTTGGGAATGTTGACGATGATGTTGCGTTCGCCCTGCGTCTGGACCTCGGCCTCGGAGACGCCAAGACCGTTGACGCGCCGCTCCATGATGGAGACAGCGGTGTCCATGTTGGTCTTGTTGATCGCGGACTCCTGGCCGGCCTCGGGGACCGCTGCCAGCGTGATGCTCGTGCCACCGGCCAGGTCGATGCCGAGACGCGGAGTGGTGTGCCCGGAGGCGAACATCCCTCCGGTGAGCGCCACGATGGCGATCAGGATCAGAGCCAGCGAGCGCCACGGCTTGCTTGTGGCGCTCGCGTTCCGTCCCTTTTTGAGTGCTGCCACCTTCTCGTACTCCCTCTCGGGCCGCCTCGTCCCCGGTCAGGGGGCGGGTGGCCATGACATGGTGTCGGGATCCCGTGCGAGCCGGGCATGTCCCGGGGCGCGCGGGCATCACCCGCGCGCCCCGTGAACACGGCTACTTCGCGTCGGTCTCGCCGTCGGACTTCTTCGACCGCGCGTCCGCCGTGGCGTCGGCGGGCTCGTCCGCCGGCTCGTCGGCCGCGTCCTTCTTGCCGAGGTCGACAGGCGTGTCGTCGGAGACGGCGGCAGCGTCGGAGGAGTCGTCGGTCTCGGTGAGGGAGGAGGCGTCGTCCGGGACGACGTCGGCGTCGGACTGCAGGTCGTGCTCGATGCCGTGCACGATGCGGTTGTACTCCTCGTCGGTGAGGACGGCGCCGATCGAGTTCTTGGCGAACAGCAGCTCCACACCCGGCCCGGCGTCGAGGAGGACGGTGTCCTCGCTGACCTCCTTGACCGTGGCGTACATGCCCCCGATCGTGCGGACGCCGGAACCGGGCTGCATCTGGTTCCGCATCTCGATGGCCTGCTGCTGCTTCTTCTTGGCCGACCGGGTCATCAGGAACATGGCCCCGATGAGCACAATGAACGGGAGGAGGGTCAGGAGACTCACGGGTCGGAACTTCCTTCACACGACCGCGATGGTGAACGGCCTGATGGTTGGGGGTATGTACTGCCACCGACAAGGGCGGCATCGGCGGAGTCTAAGCGAGTCCGCACCACCGGAACAACGCTCAGCATGGCACCCGGGTTCCTGCCCGGGCCAACGTGCTCGCCGTCACGCCCCGAACAGGTCCCCTTGTCCCTTTCCGGCGCCCTGCGACCGGGGCGGCGTGAGGCCGAGATGCGACCATGCCGCCGGGGTGGCCACCCGTCCGCGCGGTGTGCGGGCGAGCAGTCCCTCCCGGACCAGGAAGGGTTCGGCCACCTCCTCCACGGTCTCACGCTCCTCCCCCACGGCGACGGCGAGCGTGGACAGGCCGACCGGGCCGCCGCCGAACAGCTTGAGCAGGGCTTCCAGCACCGCCCGGTCCAGCCGGTCCAGGCCCCGGGCGTCGACCTCGTACACCGCGAGGGCCGCGGCGGCCACATCTTTCGTGATCCGGCCGTCGCCCTTGACCTGCGCGTAGTCACGGACGCGGCGCAGCAGGCGGTTGGCGATGCGGGGGGTGCCGCGGGAGCGGCCGGCGATCTCCGCGGCGCCCTCGGTGTCGATCTCCACGTCGAGCAGGCTCGCCGAGCGGTGGACGACCCGCTCCAGCTCGGCCGGCTCGTAGAACTCCATGTGCGCGGTGAAGCCGAAGCGGTCGCGCAGCGGGGGCGGCAGCAGGCCGGCCCGGGTGGTGGCGCCGACCAGGGTGAAGGGCGGCAGCTCCAGCGGGATGGCGGTGGCGCCGGGGCCCTTGCCGACGATCACGTCGACGCGGAAGTCCTCCATCGCCATGTACAGCATCTCCTCGGCGGGCCGCGACATGCGGTGGATCTCGTCGAGGAAGAGGACCTCGCCCTCCTGGAGGGAGGACAGGATCGCGGCGAGGTCGCCCGCGTGCTGGATGGCGGGGCCCGAGGTGATGCGGATGGGGGCTTCCATCTCGGCCGCGATGATCATGGAGAGGGTGGTCTTGCCGAGGCCGGGGGCGCCGGAGAGCAGCACGTGGTCCGCGGTGGCGCCGCGGGCGCGGGCGGCGCGCAGGACGAGGTCGAGCTGCTCGCGGACCTTCTCCTGGCCGATGAACTCGCCCAGGTCCTTGGGACGCAGCGCGGCCTCGACGGCCTGGTCCTCGCGGTCGGCGACCGATTCCACCAGCCGCTCGGAGGCGGCGGTGTCGTTCGTGTCGTCCCAGTTCATGTGCGTGTGCCTCAGCTCTCCATGCGGACTCGGGCGCGGGTGCGGGCCGCCGGGCGGCCGGCGCGGGCTATCGGGCGCGGTTCAGCGTCTGCAGGGCCGCCTTCAGCAGCTGCCCCACCGGTACGGCGCCCTCGGCGGCTTCCGCCTGGGGGGTGACCGCGGCCACGGCCTCGTCGGCCTCGCGGGTCGCGTACCCGAGGCCGATCAGGGCGGCGTGCAGCTGGTCGCGCCAGCCGGTGGTGACGGGCGCGCCGACCGCGGGGGCGCCGGTGGGCTCCCCGAGCCGGTCCTTCAGTTCGAGGAGCAGCTTCTGGGCGCCCTTCTTGCCGATGCCGGGGACGGCGGTCAGCGCCTTCTCGTCCCCGGTGGCCACCGCTCTGCGCAGGGCGTCGGGGCTGTGCACGGCGAGCATCGCCTGGGCCAGCCGGGGGCCGACGCCGCTGGCGGTCTGGAGCAGCTCGAAGACCTGGCGTCCGTCGTCGTCGGCGAAGCCGTACAGGGTCAGGGAGTCCTCGCGGACGACTAGGGAGGTGGCGAGCTTCGCGGGCTGGCCGACACGGAGCGTGGACAGCGTGTCCGGCGTGCACCGGACGGCCATGCCGACACCGCCGACCTCGACCACCGCGGTGTCGGGGGCGAGGGCGGCGACCGTGCCGCTGACGAAGGCGATCATGCCGTACGGCCTTTCGATGCGTGGGAGGCCGCGGGGGCCCGTGGGGTCTTCGGCGGTGTCCGGGGGGCGCGCGCCGCGTGCGCGGCGGCGGCCTGCTGGAGCCGGTTCTGGGCGGGGGCGCGCCAGATGTGGCAGATGGCGAGGGCCAGGGCGTCGGCGGCGTCGGCGGGCTTCGGCGGTGCGTCGAGCCGCAACAGGCGGGTCACCATGGCGCCGACCTGGGCCTTGTCGGCCCGGCCCGAGCCGGTGACGGCGGCCTTGACCTCGCTGGGGGTGTGCAGCGCGACGGGGATGCCGCGCCGGGAGGCGCAGAGGATCGCCACGGCGCTGGCCTGGGCGGTGCCCATCACCGTACGCACGTTGTGCTGGCTGAAGACGCGCTCCACGGCGACGAACTCGGGCTGGTGTTCGTCCAGCCACCGCTCCAGGCCCTGCTCGACGGCGACCAGGCGGTGCCCGAGGTCGGCGTCGGCCGGGGTGCGGACGACTCCCACGCCGAGCATGGTCAGCGGGCGTCCCGCGACCCCTTCGACCACGCCGACACCGCACCGGGTCAGTCCCGGGTCCACCCCCAGCACGCGCACGCGTCGCCCCCTTGCTCGATCACCTGTTTGTGCAGGCTATCGGGTGCCACCGACAACACGGCGGGCCGACGGGGTGTGTTCCCGTCGGCCCGCCGGCTGCGGAGCGTCACGCGTCGACCTTCTCCATGATCTCGTCGCTGACGTCGAAGTTGGCGAAGACGTTCTGCACGTCGTCGCTGTCCTCCAGCGCGTCGATGAGCTTGAAGATCTTCCTGGCGCCCTCCTCGTCCAGCTCGACCTGCATGGTCGGGACGAAGTTGGCGTCGGCCGACTCGTAGTCGATGCCGGCGTCCTGCAGCGCGGTGCGCACGGCGACCAGGTCGGTGGCCTCGCTGAGCACCTCGAAGGACTCACCGAGGTCGTTGACCTCCTCGGCGCCCGCGTCGAGGACGGCGGTGAGGACGTCGTCCTCGGACAGCTCACCCTTGGGGACGATCACCACGCCCTTGCGGTTGAACAGGTACGACACGGAACCCGGGTCGGCCATGGAGCCGCCGTTGCGGGTCATCGCGACGCGCACGTCCGAGGCGGCGCGGTTGCGGTTGTCGGTGAGGCACTCGATGAGCACCGCGACACCGTTGGGGCCGTAGCCCTCGTACATGATCGTCTCGTAGTCGGCGCCACCGGCCTCCAGGCCGGCACCGCGCTTGACCGCGGAGTCGATGTTCTTGTTGGGGACCGACTGCTTCTTCGCCTTCTGGATGGCGTCGTACAGCGTCGGGTTGCCTTCGGGGTCGGCTCCGCCCATCCGGGCCGCGACCTCGATGTTCTTGATGAGCTTCGCGAAGAGCTTGCCGCGCTTGGCGTCGATCACGGCCTTCTTGTGCTTCGTCGTGGCCCATTTAGAGTGGCCGGACATCTGCCTGTCTCCTTCGCGTAACCCATCTCTGCAACGAACGCAGGAATCCTACAAGGACTCGCCGCGCCGGTACGCCCGCACCATGTCGGTGAACAGCCGGTGCACCCGGTGGTCGCCGGTCAGCTCCGGGTGGAACGAGGTGGCCAGCGCGTTGCCCTGGCGGACCGCGACGACGTGGCCGTCGTGTTCGGCGAGGACCTCGGCGGAGGCGCCGACGGACTCCACCCAGGGGGCGCGGATGAAGACGCCCTCCACGGGTTCCCCGGGAACGCCCTTCACGTCGACGGCGGCCTCGAAGGACTCGTTCTGCCGGCCGAAGGCGTTGCGGCGCACGATCATGTCGATGCCGCCGACGGTCTCCTGCCCGGAGCGCGGGTCGAGGATCTTGTCGGCGAGCATGATCATGCCGGCGCAGGTGCCGTAGACCGGCATGCCGTCACGCACGCGTGCGCGCAGGGGCTCCATCAGGCCGAACAGCACGGCCAGTTTGGAAATCGTGGTCGACTCCCCGCCGGGGATGACGAGGCCGTCCACCTCGGCGAGTTCCTCGGGGCGCCTGACCGGCCCGGCCGCGGCGTCGGCCGCGGCCAGGGCCACCAGGTGCTCCCGTACGTCGCCCTGGAGGGCCAGGACGCCGATGACAGGCGCATCGGTCATCCGTGCGTCACCAGCCGCGGTTGGCATAGCGCTCGGTCTCGGGCAGGGTGTCGCAGTTGATGCCGACCATGGCCTCACCGAGGTTGCGGGACGCGTCCGCGATGATCTTCGGGTCGTCGTAGAAGGTGGTCGCCTTGACGATGGCCGCCGCGCGCTTGGCGGGGTCGCCGGACTTGAAGATGCCGGAGCCGACGAAGACGCCCTCGGCGCCGAGCTGGCGCATCAGCGCGGCGTCGGCCGGGGTGGCCACACCGCCGGCGGAGAACAGCACCACGGGCAGCTTGCCCAGCGCGGCGACCTCCTTGACCAGCTCGTACGGGGCGCGCAGTTCCTTGGCGGCGGCGTACAGCTCGTTGTTGTCGTAGCCGCGCAGGCGGGCGATCTCGTTCTTGATCTGGCGCAGGTGACGGACCGCCTCGACGACGTTGCCGGTGCCGGCCTCGCCCTTGGAGCGGATCATCGCGGCGCCCTCGGCGATGCGGCGCAGGGCCTCGCCGAGGTTGGTGGCACCGCACACGAAGGGGGTGGTGAAGGCCCACTTGTCGGAGTGGTTGACCTCGTCGGCCGGGGTGAGGACCTCGGACTCGTCGATGTAGTCGACGCCGAGCGACTGCAGCACCTGGGCCTCGACGAAGTGGCCGATGCGGGACTTGGCCATCACCGGGATCGAGACGGCGTCGATGATGCCCTCGATCATGTCCGGGTCGGACATGCGGGCCACACCGCCGTCCTTGCGGATGTCGGCCGGGACGCGCTCCAGGGCCATGACGGCGACCGCGCCGGCGTCCTCGGCGATCTTCGCCTGCTCCGGCGTGACGACGTCCATGATCACGCCGCCCTTGAGCTGTTCGGCCATGCCGCGCTTGACGCGCGCGGTGCCGGTCTCGGGACCCTGGTTTTCGGTGAGCGTGCTGGACACGGATGACCTCGCTGAGGTGAGGGGGATTCTGCAGCACTGAGGAAACGTGAACGGAGCAGGCCACAGCAAGGGCCAATGGAGAGCCGGTGGCTCGTTTTCGGTCGCCGCCCGTCGGTGAAGTGGCTGGATCTTGCCGTCAGGCGGCCCGCTCCACCAGGGCCGTCGGCGGCTCGTCGTCCATCTCGAAGGCCATCGGGAACGGCGCGTGGCCGGCCAGCCGGAACCAGCGCACCTTGCGGTGCAGGCGCAGCGCGCGGGCGGCCCGTACGGCGTCGTTGTGGAAGCGGCGGGCCATCGGCACCCTGCGGACGGCCTCGGCGAGCTCCAGCGCGGCCTCCTCTCCCCCGGGTGCCTCCCGGACCGCGTCCACCTGCTGGGCGTCGGCGAAGACCGCCCGCAGGGCCTGGCTCAGCTCGCTCTCGGCGACTTCCCGTTGCTCCTCCACCGCCTGCCGTGCCGCGTGCGCCGCCTCGTAGAGCACGATCGACGCGGCGGGGTCGAGCACGCCGGAGGTGGCCAGTTCCTGCGCCACGGAGGCGCGGCGCAGCAGTTGCGCGTCCAGCGCGGCGCGGGCGGCGTCGATCCGGGCGTGCAGCCGGTCCAGCCGGCCGGCCGTCCAGCTCAGGTACAGGCCTACGGCGACGAGGACGACGAGGATCCAGATCAGGGTTGGGGTCACGGGCGGCAAGGCTAGTACCGGCTGCGCCGGGCGCGGTCCCTGGGGCGGTGCCCTCTCGGCGGGCCTCGCCTTCCACGCCGTACCCGGCGCTCAGGGGGTGCCTCGCGTCGTCGTACGCCGGGTGCGGCCCGTCGGTGGCCGGCCGCGCAGTTCCCCGCGCCCTGAGGACGCCGCCGTCTGCGGGCAGTCGTGCCGCTTGGGGCGATGGGGGTCCCCCCGCTCGAGCGGAGCCGAGAGTGGGGGGAGAGTGGGCGCGGGCGGCACCCTCTCGGGAGGCCTCGCCCTCCACGCCGTACCCGCGGCTCAGGGGGTGCCTCGCGTCGTCGTACGCCGGGTGCGGCCCGTCGGTGGCCGGCCGCGCAGTTCCCCGCGCCCCTTCGGGGGCGTTCACCCCGGCGCCCGCTGGCTGCGGGCAGTCGTGCCGCTTGGCGGCACGGGTGGCCGCGGGCGGCACCCTCCCGGCGGGCCTGCCTTCAGCGCCGTACTTGCGGCTAAGAGAGTGCCTCGCGTCGTCGTACGCCGGGTGCGGCCCGCTGGGGGCTGAGCGCGCAGTTCCCCGCGCCCCTGAGGGGCGCTCGTCCTACCGCCGTCTAGTCCCGGGCCAGGCCCAGGCGGGCCCGCAGGCCCGTCGCCCTGTCGTCCGTGGCGACCGCTGCCGCGCCTGCCGTGACCGTCTCGTAGACGGAGAGGATGTCCGCGCCGACCGTCGACCAGTCGAAGCGGCGCACATGGGCGCTGCCCCGCGCCCGCAGTTCCTCACGGCGCACGGGGTCCTCCAGGAGCCGCACCGCCGCGTCGGCGAGCGCGTCCGCGTCCTCGTTGGCGAACAGCTCGCCCGCCGCGCCCTGGTCGAGGACCTGGGCGAACGCGTCGAGGTCGGAGGCGAGCACCGGGGCGCCCGCCGACATCGCCTCGACCAGGATGATGCCGAAGCTCTCGCCGCCGGTGTTGGGCGCCACGTACAGGTCGACGCTGCGCAGCAGGCGGGCCTTGTCCTCGTCGCTGATCATGCCGAGGAACTCGACGCGCGGGCGCAGTTCGGCCGGCAGCGACTCGACCGCCTCCTTCTCGTCGCCGCGCCCGGCCACCAGCAGCCGCGTCCCCGGTCGGGCGGCGAGGATCTTCGGCAGCGCCCGCATCAGCACCGGCAGGCCCTTGCGCGGCTCGTCGATGCGGCCGATGAAGCCGATGGTGTCGCCCTGCCACTCGGGCGCGGGCTCCGCCTTGGCGAAGAAGTCGACGTCGACGCCATTGGGGATGACCACCGCGTCACCGCCCAGGTGTTCGACGAGGGTGCGGCGGGCGTACTCGCTGACCGCGATCCGCGCGCTGATCTTCTCCAGTGCGGCCTGGAGGATGGCGTACGCGGCGATCATCGCCTTGGAGCGCGGGTTGGAGGTGTGGAAGGTCGCCACCAGCGGGCCCTGCGCCGCCCAGCAGGTCAGCAGGCCCAGGGACGGTGAGGACGGCTCGTGGATGTGCACCACGTCGAAGGCGCCGTCGTGCAGCCAGCGCCGCACCCGCGCGGCCGACAGGAAGCCGAAGTTGAGCCGGGCCACCGAACCGTTGTACGGCACCGGCACGGCGCGGCCGGCGGAGACGACGTAGGGCGGGAGCGGGGTGTCGTCGTCGGCCGGGGCGAGGACGGACACCTCGTGCCCGAGACGGATGAAGTACTCGGCCAGGTCACGGATGTGGAACTGGACGCCACCCGGCACGTCCCAGGAGTACGGGCAGACGATGCCGATCCTCACGAGGTCCCCTTCTGGTCCTTCTCGCGGGCGGTCGCGGAATCGAGGTCTCCGGTCCACAAGCGCTGCAGCATGTGCCAGTCCTCCGGATGGTCGGCGATTCCCGTGGCGAAGGCGTCGGCCAGCGCCTGTGTCATGACGGACGTCTTCTCGGCGCGCGTACCTGACGCGGGAACCTCGACCGGGGCGTGGACGCGGCCCCGCATCACCGGCGAGTCGTCGTACCAGAGGGTCACGGGCAGCAGCCGGGCGCCGGTCTGCTGGGCCAGCAGGGCGGGGCCGGCGGGCATCCGGGCGGGACTGCCGAAGAAGTCCACCTCGACGCCCGAGGAGGACAGGTCGCGGTCGGCGACCAGGCAGACCAGGCCGCCGTCGCGCAGTCGCCGGGCCAGGGTGCCGAAGGCGGAGCCGCCGCTGTGTGGCAGGACCTCCATACCGAGGCCCTCGCGATAGGCGACGAAGCGGTCGTAGAGGGTCTCCGGCTTGAGGCGCTCGGCGACGGTGGTGAACGGTAGGCCGAGCTGGGTGGTGACCCAGGCGCCGGCGAGGTCCCAGTTGGCGAGGTGCGGCAGCGCGAGGATCACGCCCTTGCCGGCTTCCATGCCGTCGCTGAGGTGGTGCAGGTCCGTGGGCTGGAAGGAGTCCGCGATGCGCGCGGGGCTCCAGGCGGGCAGCCGGAAGGACTCCATCCAGTAGCGCAGGTACGAGCGCATGCCCGCGCGGGACAGTTCCGCCAGCCGCTGCGGTCCCGCGTCCGGCACGACGCGCGCGTAGTTGCTCTCCAGCCGCTGCACCCCCTTGCCGCGCTGTTTCCAGGCGATGTCGGCGATGGTGCGGCCGAGGCGGACGGCGACGGGCTCGGGCAGCTTCTTCACGGTGCCCCAGCCGGCGCCGTACAGGGCGTCGGCGAGCCGCTCCTGGGCACTCACTGCGCGGCCTCGCTCCCCTGCGCCTGCTGCTGCTCGGCGGCCTCCGCCTCGGCGGACTCACGTCGGACGGTGACCACCCGCTGGACCAGCGTGACGAGGCTGCCGACGGCGACGGCCCACAGGGCGATCGGCAGCAGGTACTGGATGCCGGGCACCCCGAACGCGTGCAGCCCGGCGAGCCCGGCCGCGACCAGCGAGATCACCAGCCGCTCGGCCCGCTCGACCAGACCGTTGACGGCGACCGGCAGGCCGATCGACTCGCCGCGCGCCTTGGTGTACGACACCACCTGGCCGCTGGCCAGGCAGAAGATCGACACCGCGCAGAGCGCGTTGTTGTCGCCGGAGCCCGCGTACCAGAGGGCGAACCCGCCGAAGACCGCGCCGTCGGCGACCCGGTCCAGGGTGGAGTCCAGGAAGGCGCCCCAGCGGCTGGAGCGCCCGAGCTGGCGGGCCATGTTGCCGTCGACCAGGTCCGAGAAGACGAAGAGCGTGATGACGACCGTGCCCCAGAAGAACTCGCCCCGGGGGTAGAAGACCAGCGCGCCGGCCACCACGCCCGCGGTGCCGATGAGCGTGACCGTGTCGGGGCTGACCCCCCGTCGGATGAGAAACGCGGCGAACGGTGTGAGGACACGCGTGAAAAATGCACGCGCGTACTTGTTCAGCATGGCCTTCCCGACGGTCGGTGTGACCGGGTGACCCCTGCTGGCCACCGGCGGCCCCATCGTAGTCACGCACGCGGGTGCGCGGCTGCGGGGCACCCGTACCGTGGCCCCCGGCCGCCACGCCGGAGCGGACCGCGTCTCCGTGAACCGGGGCGGCGCGCGGGATCCGGTCCTTCGTATGGACGCGCCGTGACGGGAGTGGAAAGCTCGAAGGACCGCGGGCGCCGCCGTAGCCGCACCGCAGGCGATGCCCCCGGACCGGGTCCGGGGAAGGGTTCGACGGGTCCGCGCCCACAGTGACCTCACCGTGCACGGGAGGCAGGATCATGGGCGACAAGGCGCACACACACCCCGGGGCCGCCGGCAGGGCACAGGCGGCCGACCGCCCCACGTCCGTACGGAACGTGGTGCTGGTCGGCCACTCCGGATCGGGCAAGACGACGCTGGTGGAGGCCCTCGCGCTGACCGCGGGGGCGGTGAACCGGGCGGGCCGCGTGGAGGACGGCGGCACCGTCTCCGACTACGACGACATCGAGCACCGGCAGCAGCGTTCGGTGCAGCTCTCCCTGGTGCCGGTGGAATGGGGCGGCATCAAGGTCAACTTGCTCGACACCCCCGGCTACGCCGACTTCGTCGGGGAGCTCAGGGCCGGTCTGCGGGCCGCGGACGCGGCCCTTTTCGTCGTCTCCGCCGCGGACGGCGTGGACGGCTCGACCCGCATGGTGTGGGACGAGTGCGCGGCGGTCGGCATGCCCCGCGCCATCGTCGTCACGCATCTGGAGGCGGCCCGCGCCGACTTCGAGGAGATGACCCGGATCTGCGCGGAGACCTTCGGCGGGGACGACCCCGACGCCGTACTGCCGGTGTACCTGCCGCTGCGCGGCCCCGAGGGGCCCGACGGGCACACGCCCGTGACCGGTCTGATCGGCCTGCTGACGCGGAAGCTGTTCGACTACTCGAGCGGCGAGCGCGTGGAGTCGGAGCCGGTCGGCGACCATGTGCCGCTGATCGCGGAGGCGCGCGGCCGGCTGATCGAGGGGATCATCTCCGAGAGCGAGGACGAGACCCTCATGGACCGCTATCTCGGCGGTGAGGACGTCGACGTCAAGACGCTGATCGAGGATCTGCAGCGGGCGGTGGCGCGGGGCGTGTTCTTCCCCGTGCTGGCCGCCGCGCCCGCCGCCCCCGGGGCGCGTCAGGGGCTCGGCACGGTGGAACTGCTCGACCTGATGACCGGTGGCTTCCCGACCCCGCTGGAGCACGGCACCCCGCGCGTGACCACCCCGGACGGCAGGCCGCGTGAGCTGAAGCCGTGCGACCCCGACGCCCCGCTGGCCGCGGAGGTGGTGAAGACCTCCTCCGACCCCTACGTGGGACGGCTCTCGCTGGTGCGGGTGTTCTCCGGGACGCTGCGCGCCGACCAGACCGTCCATGTGTCCGGCCACGGGCTGAGCGACCGGGGCCACGAGGACCACGACGTCGACGAGCGGGTCGGCGCCCTGTCCACGCCGTTCGGCAAGCAGCAGCGGCCGGTGTCGCACGTCATCGCGGGCGACCTGGCGTGCGTGGCGAAGCTGGGCCGCGCGGAGACCGGGGACACTCTGTCCGGCAAGGACGACCCGCTGGTCATGGAGCCCTGGGAGATGCCGGACCCGCTGCTGCCGCTGGCCATCGAGGCGCACAGCAAGGCCGACGAGGACAAGCTGTCCCAGGGGCTGAGCCGGCTGGTGGCCGAGGACCCGACGATGCGTCTGGAGCAGAACCCGGACACCCACCAGGTGGTGCTGTGGTGCCTCGGCGAGGCGCACGCGGACGTGGCGCTGGAGCGGCTGCGCAGCCGGTACGGCGTCCAGGTCGACGTCGTGCCGCACCGGGTGTCGCTGCGGGAGACGTTCGGCGGCAAGGCGTCCGGACGCGGCCGGCACGTCAAACAGTCCGGTGGGCACGGGCAGTTCGCGATCTGTGAGATCGAGGTGGAGCCGCTGCCGAACGGTTCGGGCATCGAGTTCGTGGACAAGGTCGTCGGCGGCGCCGTGCCCCGGCAGTTCGTCCCCTCGGTGGAGAAGGGCGTAAGGGCCCAGGCGATCAAGGGAGTTGCCGCCGGGCATCCGCTCATCGACGTGCGGGTGACGCTGCTGGACGGCAAGGCGCATTCGGTGGACTCCTCCGACGCCGCGTTCCAGACGGCGGGCGCGCTGGCCCTGCGGGAGGCCGCCGCGGACGCGCGGATCCATCTGCTGGAGCCGGTGGCCGAGGTGAGCGTGCTGGTCGGAGACGACTACGTCGGGCCCGTGATGAGTGACCTGTCCGGCCGCCGCGGCCGGGTGCTGGGCACCGAGCAGTCACCCGGCGGGCGCACCCTGATCCGGGCCGAGGTGCCGGAGATCGAGATCGGCCGGTACGCGGTCGATCTGCGGTCGCTGTCGCACGGCACGGCCCGCTTCAGCCGCCGCTACGCCCGGCACGAACCCATGCCGCCGCAGGTCGCGGAGCGGGTCAAGGAGGAGGCGCGCGCGGCCTCGTGACCGGCGCCGGGCGCCCGCCGGTGCTCCCGGCGGGCGCCCGCGCGCGTGCCGCGCCGTACCGGCACTCCGATGCGCCCCGCTCCGTACCGGAGAACGGCTTGGACCGACCCCCGGCGGACGACGGTGGCTGCCTATACGCTGAACACCTGATCAACAGGTGTGCACAGCACGGAAGTCGGGAAGGCCGCAAGACGACAGTCGCGGCGATCGGGGGGCGGGAATGACCGTTGAGAGCGGTTACGCGGATTTCTTCGGTCCGCAGGTACCGCGCACGGGCGACGAGGGCCAGACACCCACGTTCGCGCTGGCCTCGGCGGCCTACCGGGACAACGAGGCCGACGAGATACTCAAGGCCAACAGCGAGTGGCACAAGTCGGAGGTCGCCAAGCCCCGGATCAAGCTGTTCCGGCCCAATCTGGGCGAGGCGTTCTCCCGGGCGGTCATCGACCGCATGCTCGGCTCCGGCCGCGCCCCGCTCATCCAGTCCTTCGGCACCCAGCCCCAGGTGGTGGTCGAGCACGCGCTGGCCGCGCACCGCATCCGCCGCGAGCGCGACAACTGGCTGAGTGCCGTCATGGTCCTGTGCGGGCTGCTCTTCCTGCCCGGCCTGCTGGTGTGGCTGCTGGTCTTCCAGATCCGTACGACGATGACCAAGCGCGACGACAAGCGGGCCGGCGCGTTCGCCACCGCCCTGCTGGTCGGCGTCGGCGCCCTGGCCGCGCTGTTCCTGCTCCGCATGCCCTTCGACGGTTTCTGGGGCTGGTACGCCCGCGCGGCGGTGGTGGCCCCGGTGCTGGGCTGGTTCTGGGCCAAGCAGATCTGCGAGCGCACCGCCAGGGACCTTCGGGAGCGCTGGGACAGCCTGCTCTCCGGCAGCAGCATCGGCGCCAAGGTGCCCGAGGCGGTGCCGAGCAGCCCCGGTGAGACCGCGGCGGAGCAGCTGCGCCAGTCCCTGGCCCGGCTCAGCGCCGAGCAGCAGTCCAACTCCGTGTTCTACGCCGGCCCCAAGGGCATCCTCGGCATGGGCACCCGCTGGGGCAGCTGGCAGCTCGCCGAGGACCTGGTGCAGGCCGACCCCGACCGGGAGATCCACCCGTTCCGCAGCTGGGACGTGATCAAGGCGATTCACGACCGGCTGCGCATGCTGGAGCGCGGGCCGCTGAACACCGGCGGCTTCCCCAAGCCGTCGATCCGCCACTGGATCGTCACGCCCATCGGGGAGAACGCCACGTCGGTGTCCCGGCCCGAGGGCACGGACGTCGAGGCGTACCAGGTCAAGCAGCACGCGATACAGGAGATCTGCAACAAGCAGCAGTTCGGCGCGGGCGACCGGCATTACCTGGGGGTGCAGTGGACCCTGTGGGACGGCCAGCTGGTGATCACCATGCTGATCACGGTGACCGTGCTGCACGAGACGCTGCGCATCGAGGTGACCGGGCACGCCCTCGGGCCGGTGCACTCCCTGTTCACGACCAAGCCGGCGGCCAAGGAGAAGGAGGTCCAGAAGTCGATCAAGTTCTGGGAGACCCGGAAGGTGAAGCTCCCGCTGGTCGACTCGGACGAGGTGGTACGGCTGGCCGCGCGGGCGCCCCTGACGAAGTACCCGCCGCTGCTGTACTGGCTGGGCGGCAAGCTCAGCCTGCCCGAGCCGTTCGGACTGCGTCACGCCTGGGCGGACAAGCCCTGGCGGCACCGGTTCATGGCGGACGACGCGCTGCGGGCGGCCACCCCGGTGCTCCGGGTGGTGCACTCGGCGGCGATCAAGGTGCTGGCGGAGAACGGCGTGGACACGGAGAAGTTCGGTTCCCGCTCCTCGTCCCTCTCCACGGCGGTGCAGGACGTCGCGCCGAAGAACGCCGACCTGTACGACGCGTAGGCGCACCGGCCGGGCGGGGTCCGGGTGACGGCCCCCGCCCGCGGGCCGGACCGGCCGGCCGGTGTCAGTCCGTGGGCCAGGCCTCCGCCAGCATCTTGCGGGTGTCCGCGAGCAGCTGCGGCAGCACCTTGGTGTGCCCGATGACCGGCATGAAGTTGGTGTCGCCGCCCCAGCGCGGGACGACGTGCTGGTGCAGGTGGGCGGCGATGCCCGCGCCCGCGACCGTGCCCTGGTTCATGCCGATGTTGAAGCCGTGGGCGCCGGAGGCCGTGCGCAGCGCCGTCATCGCCTGCTGCGTGAGCGCGGCGAGCTCCGCCGTCTCCTCGGAGGTGAGCTCGGTGTAGTCGGCCACGTGCCGGTAGGGCACGGTCATCAGGTGGCCGCCCGTGTACGGGTACAGGTTGAGCACCGCGTAGACCAGCTCGCCGCGGCGCAGGATCAGCCCGTCCTCGTCGGAGCCGGCCGGGAGGGAACAGAAGGGACAGCCGTCGCCGGCGCCGGGGCCGCTCGGCTTGTTCTCGCCCTGGATGTAGGCCATCCGGTGGGGCGTCCACAGACGCTGGAACGCGTCCTGCGTGCCCACTCCCAACTGCTGCTCCGGCTCACTCGTCATGCGTGCAGCATATGGCGTGTCCGGCGGCACGCGGAAAAGGCCCCCGGGAGATCCCGGGGGTCTCGACGCCTGCGCGGGTCAGACCTGCGCCCGCTCCTCGACGACCTTGGCGATCTTGGCGATGGCCTCGTCGACGGGGATGCCGTTCTCCTGCGAGCCGTCGCGGTAGCGGAAGGAGACCGCGCCGTTCGCCATGTCCTCGTCGCCCGCGATGACCATGAAGGGCACCTTCTGCTTCTGGGCGTTGCGGATCTTCTTCTGCATCCGGTCCGAGGAGGAGTCGACCTCGACGCGCAGCCCCTGCTTGCGGGCCGCGTCCGCGAACTTCTCCAGGTACTCGACGTGCGCGTCGCCGATCGGGATGCCGAGCGCCTGGACCGGGGCGAGCCAGGCCGGGAAGGCACCCGCGTAGTGCTCGAGCAGCACCGCGAAGAACCGCTCGATGGAGCCGAACAGCGCGCGGTGGATCATGACCGGGCGGGTCTTGGTGCCGTCCGCGGCCGTGTACTCCAGGTCGAAGCGCTCCGGCAGGTTGAAGTCGAGCTGGATGGTCGACATCTGCCAGGTACGGCCGATCGCGTCCTTCGCCTGGACGGAGATCTTCGGGCCGTAGAAGGCGGCGCCGCCCGGGTCGGGGACCAGCGGCAGGCCCTGCTTCTCGGCGACCTGGCGCAGCGTCTCGGTCGCCTCCTCCCAGGCCTCGTCGGTGCCGACGAACTTCTCCGGGTCCTTGGTGGACAGCTCCAGGTAGAAGTCGGTCAGGCCGTAGTCGCGCAGCAGGTTGAGGACGAAGGTGAGGGTCTTGTCGAGCTCCTCGGACATCTGCTCGCGGGTGCAGTAGATGTGCGCGTCGTCCTGCGTGAAGCCGCGGGCCCGGGTCAGGCCGTGCACCACGCCCGACTTCTCGTACCGGTACACGGTCCCGAACTCGAAGAGACGCAGCGGCAGTTCGCGGTAGGAGCGGCCGCGCGCGTCGAAGATCAGGTTGTGCATCGGGCAGTTCATGGGCTTGAGGTAGTAGTCCACGCCCTCGTCGAGCTGCATGGGCGGGTACATGCCGTCGGCGTACCAGTCCAGGTGGCCCGAGGTCTCGAAGAGCTTCCCCTTCGTCGCGTGCGGGGTGTAGACGAACTCGTAGCCCTCCTCCTCGTGGCGGCGCCGCGAGTAGTCCTCCATGACCCGGCGGATGATGCCGCCCTTGGGGTGGAAGACGGCGAGGCCGGAGCCGATCTGCTCCGGGATGGAGAACAGGTCGAGCTCGCTGCCGAGCTTGCGGTGGTCGCGCTTCTCGGCCTCGGCGAGGAACTCCAGGTGGGCCTTCAGCTCCTCCTTGGAGGGCCAGGCGGTGCCGTAGATGCGCTGGAGCTGCTTGTTCTTCTCGCTGCCGCGCCAGTACGCGGAGGCGTTGCGCATCAGCTTGAACGCCGGGATGTTCCGGGTGGTGGGCAGGTGGGGACCGCGGCAGAGGTCCTTCCAGCACAGCTCGCCGGTCTTGGCGTCCAGGTTGTCGTAGATCGTCAGCTCGCCGGCGCCGACCTCGACGTCCGCGCCGTCGTCGTGGGACGCGGCGCCCTTGAGACCGATCAGCTCCAGCTTGTACGGCTCGTCGGCGAGCTCCTCGCGTGCCTCGTCGTCGGTGACGACACGGCGGGAGAAGCGCTGGCCGCGCTTCTGGATCTCCTGCATCTTCTTCTCGATGGCCTTGAGGTCATCGGGGTGGAAGGGCTTGTCCACGTCGAAGTCGTAGTAGAAGCCGTCCCGGACCGGCGGGCCGATGCCCAGCTTGGCCTCGGGGAACAGCTCCTGCACGGCCTGGGCCATCACGTGCGCGGTGGAGTGGCGCAGGATGTTCAGGCCGTCCTCGGAGGAGATCTCCACGGCTTCGACGGTCTCGCCGTCCCGAACCTCGTACGCGAGGTCCTTGAGCTCGCCGGCCACCCGCGCGGCGATGACCGAGCGCTCGCCCGCGAAGAGCTCGGCGGCCGTAGTGCCCGTCGTCACCACGCGTTCTTCCCGCTCGGAATCGCGTTGGATGATCACACGGACGTCTGACACCGGTCTCTCCTGACTGAAGGCTGTGGTCGCGGCGCCATACCGGAGCGCACGCATGGGTGCGATCGTACCGACCCGGGACGGCGGGACGCGAAATCAGTCGTCGCAGGCCGGGCCGCAGGCCTCGCCGAAGCAGTCCGCGCTCTCCTGCAGCGCCTTCATCAGCCGGTCCCGTTCGGCCTCGTCCACCTGGGCCGGAGCGACCTCCTGGACCTCGGTGAGACGGCGGAATCCGCTCCGGCCGAGCAGCCGCCCGCGCAGTCGCACCGGCAGGCCCATCAGGTGGGCGTGCCCGGCGATCCGGTAGTGCTCCTCCCCCAGGGTGACGCGGACGTGTCCGACGTCGGGCCCGGCGAGCACCCGCAGCCGCACCGTCCCCTCGCCCCGGGGCTCCGACCGGTACATGCGCACCACCGCGCCGGTGACCGTGACCGTGACGGACGGCTCCGCGCTCCGGTAGCGGCGGCCGGCCTCGATGAGCACGGGCAGGTCGCCGGGTGAGAACTCCACGGGCTCGGCGGCGGCCACGCAGCCCTCGGGCACACCGGCCGCGGGGGCCCAGGACACGGCGACCCGGGCGCCCTCGGTGCCCCGGACGAGGGCGACGAGGGCCTCGGTGAGTTCGTGGTTGACGCCCGCCCCGACGGCCGTCGTGAAGGCGTCCATGCCCCCGGTGGCGCGCCGGTAGTCGACGGCCTCGCGGGCGGCGTGCAGGGCGTGGAACAGGCACACCGCGAGGGGGCGGCCGGAAGTGACGGGGACGAAGGCGGTGAGGGTACGGCCGCCCCGCGCCGGGCCCACCAGGACGCCGTCCAGCGCGGCGGCGGCCGGGCGGCGGTGCCGGGCGCCGTGGAAACCGGTGCGGGCGCGGGTGGCGAGCGCCGCGGAGAGGAGGGTGCGGCGGGCGGCGGACCGCAGCTGCTCCTCCGCCGTCCACGCGACGGCGTCGCCGGGCCCGGCCGGGATGTCGCGCCACCAGCGGATCTCGTCGCTGGGCAGGGAGAGGGCGAGCAGGATCTCGCGGGCGGAGGGGGTGCCGCTGCGGGAAAGGGCCAGCAGCGCCTCGGCGAGCAGGTCCTCGCTGTCGGGGAAGGCCCGGCCGACCGGGACCAGCAGGCTGGTGCCGGTGTCCGGGCCGGGCGGGGCCCAGCGGCCGTAGCGTCCGGGGGCGCCGCCGCGCCGCTGCCAGCCGTGCCGGCGCAGCAGGGCGGTGAGCACGGCGGGGTCGGTGTCCGCGGCCTCGGGGGGCGGCCCGTCGAGTGCGGCGTCGGCGGGGTGCGGGCGTACGGGCCGGGCGGGCTCCCCGGTCGGGCGGTGGGTCACGGCCTTCCTCCCGTCCCGACCCGCGTCATGATCTCGCACAGCGCCCGGTCGTCGAAGACACGTGAGGTGGGGATCCGCACGGTGGTGCGCCGGCGGCCGGTCACGGGGTGCCCCGCGAGGTTGGTCCAGTAGCAGCAGTGCCGCAGGTCGAGCCGGTCGTGGTGGGCGCGCAGCCAGTCGTCCTGGGAGCGCGGCAGGATCATCACGACGAGGATCTTGTGCACGGAGACCGGGGTGCGGGCGAGCTTCTCCAGGTGGGCGTTGTCCAGCGTGAAGGAGAAGGAACGGCCCCGGGGGTGTGGGGCGATCTGAGACGTGGCCTTGAGCTGCACCTTGATGGTGACCTCGTCGTCGACCAGGTGTCCGGGGGCGCTGTGGCTGACGTGCCAGTCGATGCCGTTGTCCGGGAAGGGCTGGGACAGCGAGCAGCCGGCCGCCGCGGCGACGGCGTGCAGATAGCCGACCTGCAACGTCTCCATGCAGGCGGTGGTGGCGAGGGTGCCGCGAGCGACCGGTGTGCGCTCCGGCAGCAGCCCGCCCCGTTCGGGCTGCGCGATGGCCATGACCAACAGCCTTCCAGAACAGTCGAATCCCACGTGCGGGTCGCTGAACTGCAGAGACCCGTACTCCTGTTGTCTCCTTCCGGCGTACGGCGCAAACAGCGCGGGTATCACCGGACCGAGCAGTGGGCGGCGCGTCAACTGCTGGTGGTGAGCGAGGGGTTGGTGGGTATGACGTGCTGGTACGAGGGGCCGCTGGCCGCCTTTGACACGGAGACGACGGGTGTGGACGTCGAGGCCGACCGGATCGTGTCGGCCGCCCTTGTCGTGCAGGACGCCCCGGGCTCCCGGCCGCGGGTGACCCGCTGGCTGGTGAACCCGGGGGTGCCGGTGCCGGCCGCGGCGACGCAGGTGCACGGGCTGACGGACGAGCACCTGCAGCGCAACGGCCGCTGGCCCGCGCCGGTGATGTACGAGGTGGCCCAGGCGCTGGCGGAGCAGGCGGCGGTGGGCCGTCCGGTGGTGGTGATGAACGCGCCGTTCGATCTGACCCTGCTGGACCGGGAGTTGCGCCGGCACCGGGCGTCGTCACTGGCCCGCTGGTTCGAGCGGACGCCGCTGCTGGTGCTGGATCCGCGGGTGCTCGACAAGCATCTGGACCGCTACCGCAAGGGCCGCCGCACGCTGACGGACCTGTGCGCGCACTACGAGGTGGAGTTGGAAGGCGCGCACGACGCGGCGGCGGACGCGGTGGCGGCGCTGGAGGTCACCCGGGCGGTGGGGAGGCGGTTCGCGGCCCGGCTGGAGCGGCTGTCCCCCGGTGAGCTGCACACGCTGCAGGCGGTGTGGTACGCGGCGCAGGCGCGGGGCCTGCAGGCGTGGTTCGCACGCACGGGCACGGAGGAGGTCGTCGATCCGGCCTGGCCCCTGCGCCCGGATCTGCCGGCAGCGGCGTGACCTCACATCACCGGCCCACGACGGCACTGTGAGCCGGGGGTGTGGGTGGCGGAGCCCCCCACACAACGCGCGAGGCGGCACAGAAACAAAGAGAGCGACGCGGTCCGCGTTTTCGGCGGACACACGTCGCTCTCCCGAGCGTGGGCGATACTGGGTTCGAACCAGTGACCTCTTCGGTGTGAACGAAGCGCTCTCCCACTGAGCTAATCGCCCGGGAACGCACTGAACAATACAGGTCCGGGCGGGCTTCGTTCAAACCGCTTCGAGGTGTGCCGCCAGTCCGCGCCGCCCGGCCCGCAGCATCAGCGCGTGGTTGGCGCGGAAGAGGGGACGGCCGGGCACCGCCAGCAGGCGCAGCAGCCGCGCACGGACGTCGACCTCCTGCTCGTAGTGGGTGAGGCAGCCGTGCGCGCCCAGATCGGTGACGGTCCAGCGGGCCCAGCCGTCGATGTCGCCGGACAGCCCTGCCTCCAGCACGCCGTTCTCCCGGTCCCGCCTCCCCTCCCGCAGGGTGAAGGTCAGGTCGTACGGCAGGACGGAGCGGATCGTGACGATGCCGGTGCTGTCGTCCAGGCGGGCGACCTCCCGCACCTGCGGCCACCACCGGGGGTAGTCCTCGATCCGCTCCAGTACTCCGTACACGGTCGCGGCGGGCGCGGACAGGGTCCACACACTGCGGAAGCGGTAATGGTTCCGGTCCATGTACGGAGTGTGCCCGCATGCGCCCGCCTCGTGCGTCACGGCATGCGGCCCCTCGGAGCGCGAGGTCGCCGGCCGTCACCTGCTCACCGGGGTCGAGCGACACATTATTCGCGTCCTATTCGCGTAGTGGGCCAATGGCATTTCGGAACATGTCCGGCGGATTCCCGCCCGGGGCCCGGGTGTTGAACTTCTTCCAGGAATAGGGGTACGGCTGGAAGCCGGTCTCGACCTCGCTCTCCGGATACTTCTTCTCCAAGAGGCAGATGCTCTTGTTGACGCGCCGCGCCCGGTCCTCGGCGCCCCACCACACATAACGGACCGTCACCGTCCGGTCCCCGGAGCCCGGCACAAGACACGAAGGCCCTCAGGGCACGTCAGTGATTCGGACACCAATCGATGCCCGCCCCCGGCACGGGCCTGACGACGGCCGCGCCCGCCACCGATCCCTGGCGGGACGAAAACCGGCAGGCCGGCACCGCGTGGCCGACCGGCCGAACAGCGCCCCATGGGCGCCGGCCATCGACGCGAAAGGCCACGGTTGGGTGCACGCGAGAGAAGCGGAACCCCGCGACGGGGGCCGGGGGCGGCGCATGGGCCCGCACGACGAAGCGGCCCGGCTCACGATTCGTGAGCCGGGCCGCCTTGATCCGGTGGGCGATACTGGGTTCGAACCAGTGACCTCTTCGGTGTGAACGAAGCGCTCTCCCACTGAGCTAATCGCCCGGACGCAGGGAGAACATTACCCCATGTCAGGGGGTGCCCGTGACCACCGGGGGCCGCGCGGTCCGGCCCCCGGCGCGCGTCACTGATCCTTGATCTTCCAGGGCATCTGCAGACCGAACTTCCACAGATAGAAGCCGGCCAGCGCGGCCACGATCACCAGGCCGACCGAGGTCAGGATGATGTTGCGGCGACGCACCCTGGGGTCCAGCGCCCGCTGGGCCGCCTCGGTGACCTTGCGTTTGGTCCAGCGCAGCACCAGCTGGGCCCACACGAACTCGGTCGCCCAGATCGCCATGCCGCCGAAGATCACGACCCACCCGGGGCCGGGCAACGGCAGCATGATCACGCCGGCCACCACGACGGCCAGGCCGACGACGAAGACCCCCACCTGCCAGCTCAGATGCAGCGCCCGCCGTGCTCTGACGAACTCGGGCGCCCGCGAACCGAGCCCCCGCTCGTCCCGGCCCTCGCCCTCGTCCACCGTCACCCCGTGGGTCACTGCCGTGACCTCGACGGACTCGTCACTCCCCGTGTTCATGCAGCCCAACACTACCCGAGCGAAAGACGTCACCGGAATGGGCGCAGGCCGCGAACGATCTCTCGGCCGGAAGAGTTACGTAATCCCACGCAAAACACTCAGAGGGGTTTACAACGGCACCGTAGGTGGCATGTCGATTTCGCCGACGTGCGAATCCCCGAGCGCACACTGAGCGAAAGGCCCTGGCGCTTATGAACACCACGGTCAGCTGCGAGCTGCACCTGCGCCTCGTTGTGTCGAGCGAGTCCTCCCTGCCTGTCCCCGCAGGCCTGCGGTACGACACGGCCGACCCCTACGCCGTGCACGCCACCTTCCACACCGGAGCCGAGGAAACCGTCGAGTGGGTGTTCGCCCGCGACCTCCTCGCCGAGGGACTTCACCGCCCCACGGGCACCGGCGACGTCCGCGTCTGGCCGTCGCGCAGTCATGGTCAGGGCGTCGTGTGCATCGCCCTGAGCTCTCCGGAGGGGGAAGCCCTGCTCGAGGCCCCGGCGCGGGCCCTGGAGTCCTTCCTGAAGCGCACAGACGCCGCCGTGCCGCCCGGCACGGAACACCGGCACTTCGATCTCGATCAGGAGCTCTCGCACATCCTGGCGGAAAGCTAGGCGAGGGCCACGGAACCGCCCGACGCCGTCGACTCGGGGTGACGGCTCGGGCCCGGACAGCCGCATACGGGCAGCCGCATACGGCTCACACACACCGGCGCCGGCGCCGCGGTCCACCGCGGTCCGGCGCCGTTGTGCTGTCCGCGAGGGCACACCCACGCTGTCCGCGGGGGCACACGCACGGGCGGCCGGGAACGACCGGGCGCCGTTCCGCGTTGGATTCGAAGCCATGTGCGGAACAGGGGGAGGTGCCGGGCGCGCCGGAGCCACTACCATCGGCCAGCATCGGCGGGCGCCCGCCCGACCCCCAGGCCAGGGAGCGAATCGTGCTGATCACCCATGACACCCGGTGCGCGCTGGACACCGTGGTGGATCTGGTGAACACCGCACCGGAGGACGACGCGACACCGGACGGACTGCCGGACGTCGCCGCCCTCGAGGCGTTCGTGCGGGACCACAAGGTCAGCGAGGTCGGCACGCTCACCGAGTTCGACCTGGCCGGGGTACGCAAGATCCGGGCCCGGTTCGCCGCGGTCTTCGCCGCGCCCGACGCCCGCAGCGCGGCCACGATGATCAACGAGCTGATCGCGGCGGCCGGCACCACTCCCCGGCTCACCGACCACGACGGCTACAACTGGCACGTGCACTACTTCGCGCCCGGCGCCTCGGTGGCCGACCACCTGGCCGCCGACTGCGGGATGGCGCTGGCGTTCTTCGTGGTCGCCGGTGAGCAGGAGCGGCTGCGCCGCTGCGAGGCGCCGGACTGCCGGCACGCCTTCGTCGACCTCTCCCGCAACCGCTCGCGCCGCTACTGCGACAGCCGGACCTGCGGCAACCGGCTGCACGTCGCCGCCTACCGGGCGCGCCGCAAGGAAGCGGCGGGCTGACCCCTTCGGGCGCTACGGACGGACGGTGGGCCGACGCGGTCCCGACGGGTGACGCCGGGAACCGCGGGTACGGCTCACAGCCACAGCAGGTCGTGCAGGGCAGCCGTGAGCAGCAGACACCCGATCACCGCAAGAAAGATCATCAGCGGTGGCTGGGATAGGGCGAAAAGGCATCCGCGCGGCTCGTCCTGCAGCGGCGCGGCATCGCTCTGTGTCGTGTCCAGCATCTCGCCGCGATGATGACGCATCCGACGGGCGCCACGCGATCAACACTCACGGAAAGCACGCGGGTACGCCGAAACCGCGACCTACGGTTCGGTTGGTGATCACTTCCGGGCGGTCCGGGACCCCCTGTGACGCATGTGGTGCGAGGGGCGTCAGATGCCGTGCTTCTTGAGGATGGCCTCGATGTCGCTGAAGTCGTCGTCCCCCTGGGAGGCCGGCGCGCGGCGGGTCGCGGGGCTTTCCTCTTGAGGGGCCGTCCGCCCCAGGGCGGGCGCGGAGGCGCCCGGTGCCGCGGCCGTGGGGGCGGCCGCCTGCCGCGCCGCCTTGCGTTCCTTACGGGTGCCGCCGCGTCGGCGCTCCACGACGCGGGTGGTGGCGAACAGCACCCAGGCCAGTCCCAGCACGCCGAATCCGGCCCAGGCGGTCGGGCTGAAGGCGGTGTCCGCGAGCCAGTCGACGACCCCGGCCATGACCAGGCCGAGCGGCACCAGCGCGTACGCGGCGATGCGGGTCGCGGCGAGGTAGCGCTTGCGGTAGGCCGTGACCACCGCGATGCCCAGGCCCGCCGCGGCGACGGCGGAGCAGACGGTCTCGGCAATCATCCGGTCCTCCAGGGCAGGTGCGTACGGGCACGAGAGGGTCTCGTCCCTTCCATCCTGCACCCGGCGCAGGCCGCCCGGCCATGCTCGGGGCGGACATCAGGGACATCTCCGGGTCGCGGATCATCCGCAGGTGCCGGTCGGCGCCCGCCCGGTACGTGCCCGGATTGGGTGGCGCGGGGCCCGGCTGGAAGACTGTCACCATGAGTGACTCCTCCCCCGCCCGCGCCGCCGCCCCCGTTCTCGAGGTGTGGTGTGAGCTGCAGTGCTCCGACTGCCGCACCGCCCTAACCGACCTGCGCGCCCTGCGTGCCCGGTACGGCGACCGCCTGGAGATCCGGCTGCGGCATTTCCCGCTGGAGAAGCACAAGCACGCCTTCGCCGCCGCGCAGGCCGCCGAGGAGGCGTGGGAGCAGGGGCAGGGGTGGCCGTACGTGGAGGCCGTGCTGGACCGGCTCGACGAGCTGGACCGCCGGGGCGAGTCCGTCCTGGCCGAGGTCGCCGGCGAGCTCGGTCTGGACGCCGAGGAGGTCGACACCGCCCTGATCGACGGGCGGCACATCCTGGTGGTGGACGCGGACCAGGCCGAGGGCAAGGCGATCGGCGTGACCGGGACGCCGACGTACGTCATCGGCGGCGAGCGGCTCGACGGCGGCAAGAGCCAGGAGGGGCTGCGGGCACGCATCGAGGAGATCGCGGACCGCCTGCTGGCGGACCCGGAGGCCTGACCGGCCCCGCGCCGCCTGGCGCCTGGCGCCTGACAGCACGCCGAGCCGGCCACGAAAGCCTCCGCCCTGGTGGGCGGGCGGGTCCGTTCGCCCCGTCCGGGAGCGGCCGTGACCCGGGTCGGCGGGGCGGTGGCGGTTACGTCAGTGGTTTGTACAGCGAGTAGCTCGTCGTCGTGTAGCCGAGCGATGCGTAGAGCCGTTCCGCCGGGGTGTTGCCGGCGAAGACGTTGAGGCCGACGGCCCGGTTGCCCGCGGCGGCGGCCTGGGCCTCGGCCAGGAGCATCAGGCTGCGGCCGTGCCCCCGGCCGCGGTGCACCGGCACGGTCTCCACGTCGAACACGTAGGCGCGCTCCCCGCGCAGCGCGAGCCACAGCGTGCCGACCACAACGCCCTCGTGCTCGAGGACGCTGAGGACCATGTCCTCGGTGGCGAGGCCGTGGGGCAGCAGCGCCGCCTGGTCGGAGGCGGCCTTGGCGCGTGCCTCGGCCTCCGGAACCCCGCGCCGGACCCACTCCTGGGCGTAGTCCGCCGAGCTCGCGGTCTGCCAGGGGACGAACTCCTCCTCGGTCATGGGCCGTGCGCGCGTGCCGTCCGGGAGGGCGGGCGGGGTGCCGCCGAGGGCCTTCTCCATGGACCGGTTGCGCACGACGTAGCCGAGTGCGGTGGCGAGGGAGAGGGGGGTGCCCGGTTCGGCGGGCACGGTGACCTCGATGCGCCGGCAGCCCCACGTGCGGGCCACCTCCTCCGCAGCCAGGGCGGCGACCGTGCCCCGGCCGCGCCGCCGGTCCGGTTCGTCGATGCGCAGGCTGACGACCCGGGCCACGGCGTCGCCGAAGACCGGGTCCGTGCCCAGGTGCACCTCACCGACGGGACGGCTGTTCACGCAGACGTGGAAACGGCGCGAGCGTGTCCCGTCGGGGTTCCGCTGAAGCGGCTCGGTCGGCCGCAGGGTGGTGGTCATCAGGGGTGTTCTACCCGCTTCGCTCCCCCGCTTCAGCCGGTTTTCCGGCCCCTCACGGATCGATGTCCGCCGCGGACCGCTCGTCGAAGACCCGCATCGCCTTGGCCGTCACCGGGCCGGGGGCGGCGGACAGTTCACGGTCGTCGACGCGGTGCACGGCCTGCACGTCGCGCAGGGTGGAGGTGAGGAAGATCTCGTCGGCCTCGCGCAGGACGTCCAGCGGCAGGTCGGTCTCCTTGGCTCCGGTCCACTCGGCGGCCAGGGCACGGGTGATGCCCGCGAGGCAGCCGGAGGCGAGCGGCGGGGTGTGGATCTCGCCGTCGAGGACGACGAAGACGTTCGACCCGGTGCCCTCGCAGAGCTGTCCGACCGTGTTGGCGAACAGCGCCTCGGTGGCGCCGTGTTGGTGCGCGCGGGCGAGGGCGACGACGTTCTCGGCGTACGAGGTGGTCTTCAGGCCGGTGAGGGCGCCGCGCTCGTTGCGGGTCCAGGGCACGGTGACGACGGCCGTGGAGTCGGGGCGGCGCGCGGTCCCGCCGAGGGCGACCACGAGGGTGGGGCCGTGCTCGCCGCGGTCGGAGCCGAGCGGGCCCTGCCCACCGGTGTAGGTGAGGCGGAGCCGGCCGAGCGGCACCGGGTTGGCCTCGATGACGGCGGCGCAGGCGCGGCGCACCTCGTCGAGGTCGGGGTCGGGCAGCCCGAGCCCGCGGGCCGAGCGGGTCAGCCGGTCGAGATGCCGGGTGAGGGCGAACGGCCGGCCGTCCACGACCTTCACCGTCTCGAAGATGCCGTCGCCCACGGTCAGTCCGTGGTCGAGGACGGAGACGCGGGCGGACTCGATGTCCCGCAGCGCGCCGTCGAGCCAGATCTTCACGTCCGGATCCTTTCGCTCACCTGGTACGTCCCCGACGCTACCGCGAGCAGCCGGGAGGCCTTCAGCTCGGTCTCCCGCCACTCCCCCTCGGGGTCGGAACCCCAGGTGATGCCGGCGCCGGTGCCGAACCGCAGCACGGCCGTGCCGTCCGTGTCCCGGTCGATCCAGAAGGTGCGGATGCCGACGGCGAGCACACCGGTGCCACGGTCGGCGTCGACCCAGCCGATCCCGCCGCAGTAGGGGCCGCGCGGTGCCGGTTCCAGGGCCTCGATGATCCGCAGCGCGCTGGACTTGGGCGCCCCGGTGACGGAACCGGGCGGGAAGGCCGCGCCGAGGAGTTCGGGCCAGCCCTGGCCGTCCCTCAGCTCGCCGCGGACGGTCGACACGAGGTGGACCAGACCGGGGTGCTTCTCGACGGCGCACAGGTCGGGCACGGTGACCGTGCCGGTGGCGCAGACCTGCCCGATGTCGTTGCGGACCAGGTCGACGATCATGACGTTCTCGGCGTAGTCCTTCTCCAGGAGGTCCGCCTCGGTGCGGCCGGTGCCCTTGATGGGCCCGGACTCGACGACCCGCCCGTCCCGGCGCAGGAACAGCTCGGGGGACGCGGTGGCGATCTCCACGCCGTGCCGGGGCAGCCGAATCGTTCCTGCGTACGGCGCCGGGTTGCCACGGGCCAGCAGCGCGGTCAGGGCGTCCACGTCGGCGCCGGGGGGCACCGGAGCGGACAGGACGCGGCAGAGGTTCGCCTGGTACACCTCGCCCGCGGCTATGTGGTCGCGGATGCGGCGCACCGCCGCCGTGTACGCGGCGCGGTCGAGGGAGGACGTCCAGTCACCGGCCGCGGGTCCCCGCCATCCCCCCGGCGCCGGCCGGGGCACCGGCTCGTCCCGGACGTCCCGGAACCGGGCGCAGGTCAGACGGCCCTCGAAGTCGGCGGCGACGGCCCAGAAGCCCGTGGAGTCGAGGGCGGCGGGGTCGTCGGTGACGTCGGCGAGGCCGGTGGCGACACGGTCACCGAAGCGCGCGAGAGGTGGCAGGTCGAGCACGCCACGAGTCTATGGCGGCCCGCGTGGCGGTGACGTGGCCACGCCTGTGAGCAGGCGCAGCGCAGCACGCTGGGCAAACGGGTTTTTGTGCTGGCCCGGGAATCCGCTAGAGTTCAGTTCGTCGCCGGGACGCGCAAGCGGACCGAAACGACAGGCGGACGTAGCTCAGTTGGTAGAGCGCAACCTTGCCAAGGTTGAGGTCGCGAGTTCGAGCCTCGTCGTCCGCTCGAAGGAAGAGGGGGCTTCCCGGTCCCCTACACTCCTGGTGGAGTGGCCGAGAGGCGAGGCAACGGCCTGCAAAGCCGTCTACACGGGTTCAAATCCCGTCTCCACCTCCAAGGACGATTAGCTCAGCGGGAGAGCGCTTCCCTGACACGGAAGAGGTCACTGGTTCAATCCCAGTATCGTCCACTGGATCTTCTCGAAGATCCGTACCCGCGCGATTAGCTCAGCGGGAGAGCGCTTCCCTGACACGGAAGAGGTCACTGGTTCAATCCCAGTATCGCGCACGCAGTGCCCATGATCCGCTCCGCGGAGTGGTCGTGGTCCCGAGGACGATTAGCTCAGCGGGAGAGCGCTTCCCTGACACGGAAGAGGTCACTGGTTCAATCCCAGTATCGTCCACACCGCACGAAGCCCCCGGTCCCTCGACCGGGGGCTTCGTCGTGTGCCGTCAGCTGGAGAACAGCATGTGGCCGAAGCTCTTGTGGCGGCGGTGGCCGCCGTAGTGGCCGCCGTGCGGCGCTCCCCAGGCCGGGGCCTGCGGCGCCGCGGCCGGGTACGCCTGGGGTGCGGAGGGTGGGGGCGGGGCGGGCTGCGACCACTGGGACTCCAGCCGGGTCAGCGCCTCGAGCTCGCCGTAGTCGAGGAAGATCCCCCGGCACCCGCTGCACTGCTCGATCTGGACACCGTTGCGGTTGTAGGTGTGCATGGGGGCACGGCACTTCGGACACTGCATATCCGGTTCAACTCCTCGCCGGTCGTTCCTGCTTCGCGTATCGCCAGGACAGACTCTCTCCTGCCGCGGGCCGGTTGCACCCTATGTCGCGGAAATTGGTCTCAGTCCGCCGGGGACGGCGCCGCCACGGAACGCATGCGGGCGCAGGCGTCGACCAGCGACTCCTCCACCTCGTCCAGCGCCCGGCCCGCGGCGACCGCCTTGGTGACGGCGCGGGCGGCGGTCTGGACGGTCAGCGCGCGGGCCGGGACGTCCAGCGCGGTCCACGGGTCGCCGTCGGCCGGTACGGCCGGACCGCCGGCCGCGCGGTAGGCGGTCAGGAAGCGGTGCCAGGCGTCGGGGCCGAGCATGCCGCAGGCGTACCAGGCGGCGGGGCGGGCCAGATCCCACACGGGTGTGCCGGAGCCCAGGTCGTCCACGTCGATCAGCAGCCAGGGGGTGCCGGGCCCGGCCCGGCGTATCAGCTGGCCGAGGTGGAAGTCGCCGTGGCACAGGCGTGCGGCGCCCGGCGCCGGTTCCTCCCCTCGGGCCCAAGGAGGCAGCTCCGCCCAAGCCTCCAGCAGCGGGGCGGCGGCGGGATGGCGGGGTCGGGTGTCCCGGAGGAGGGCGACGGCACGGGCCGCCTTCTCGGGGCCGCGCATCGGGGGCAGCCCGGCGGGGAGCGGGGCGAGGTGCAGGCGGGCCAGGAGGGTGGCCGCCTCCTCCCAGGGGGCGGCGTCCGGGTCGTCGGGGTCCACGGGTGTGCCGTAGGGCCAGTACGTGACCGGACGGCCGTGCAGTTCGACCGGGGCCGGGGCGAGCGGGGGCAGCAGGACGCCGGGGAGGCCGGCGGCGACGGCGACGCGCAGGGCCAGTTCGCCGGGGTCGGTGCCGGGGGCGTGTGCCTTGGCCACGGTGGCGGCGTGCCGGACGACGGTGGTGTCCTCGCGGTGGGCCAGGGTGGCCGCGACGCAGGCGCAGGCGACGGCACTCGCGTGAGCCGCCTGAGCGGCGCGGGCGGTCAGGGCGGAAGGCAGGTCCGGGGTCACGGGGTGAGGCTACGCGGGCGGGACGCCACGTCGCGGTCGCGTGCCCGACCGGGCCGCGGCGTACGGGCCTACGGACGCCCGGCGTGCCCGGACATGGCAATGCCGGCGCAGCTCCCCAGCTGCGCCGGCATTTTGCCGTCCGCCGCACCCCCGTCCCCACGGGGTTTCATGGGTGATGTCCCCGCCCGGACCGCTCTTCCGGGCCTGGGGGTCGCCGATCAGCGCCCCAGCATCTCTCCCACGGACGACGCCTGTGTGGTCACCGTCTCCCACCCGTCGAAGACGAGGAGGAGCAGGACCGCCAGGGGCAGGGCCATCAGCGTCGCCACCAGCGGGTGCCGGCGGCCCTCGCCGCGTTCCCGCGTGCGGAGCAGTGTCCGCGGTGCCGTGTACGCCATGGCCCCTCTCCTGACCGTTTCTGTTGTCTTTGACGGCGGCGGGCGTTGACCTCGGGGGACGAGTGCTGCACCCGCCGCTCGGTGACAAATCTAGGGCTTACCGGCATCCGTCACGTCATGCCCTCGTACCGATTGGCGGGCCTCCCCGAGGATGAGCGGGCACCGGCGTCGTACTCCCCTGGGTGGAGACGGGGTCCTCCGCCTCAGGGACATCCCCGAGGGGACGGCCGCCCCGTCAGGACCCCTCCGAGGTGTCCTGTCGCGGCACGGGCTGCTCGACCAGGGCGAGCACCCGGTTCGCCATGAAACGCGCGGTCCGTACCACAGCCCCGGTTCGGGTGACTTCGCTCACTTCGACCACTCCTCGTCGCACCGCCGTCTCCACCCTGCGCCCGGCCCTGGAGGCCACCACCTCGTACGTACGCGTCGTGTCCCCGGCGTCCACGACGATCTCCACACGGTCACCCTTCACGTGATCAATCCCCCTTACCCTTCGGGTGGTTGGGACCGGCGCCTTGCGCCGTCGCGTGAACCCGGCCTGCTCACGCGTCCCCTGACCACTGTTCAAGTCTCCCACCGGCCACTGACAATCCGTCGATACGGGAGGGCGCGGCCTCTGCGCACGGACGGGTGTGGAAACGTAAGCTGTGGCACGTCACAGGACCGGGCAGCGGGGATGAACATGGCGATGATGCGCCTGAGGCGCGAGGACCCGCGCGTCGTCGGCTCTTTCAGGCTTCACCGACGGCTCGGCGCGGGCGGGATGGGCGTGGTCTACCTGGGCTCCGACAAGAAGGGGCAGCGGGTCGCGCTGAAGGTCATCCGTCCCGACCTGGCGGAGGACCAGGAGTTCCGCTCACGGTTCGCCCGCGAGGTCTCGGCGGCCCGGCGCATCAGGGGTGGCTGCACCGCCCGGCTGGTGGCCGCCGACCTGGAGGCGGACCGCCCCTGGTTCGCCACCCAGTACGTGCCGGGCCCGTCGCTGCACGACAAGGTCGCCGACGAGGGCCCGCTGGGTGCGGCCGAGGTGGCCGCCGTCGGAGCCGCCCTGTCCGAGGGGCTCGTCGCCGTGCACGAGGCCGGTGTGGTGCACCGGGACCTCAAGCCGTCCAACATCCTGCTGTCCCCGAAGGGGCCGCGGATCATCGACTTCGGCATCGCCTGGGCCACCGGCGCCTCGACGCTCACGCACGTCGGCACGGCCGTCGGCTCGCCCGGGTTCCTCGCCCCGGAGCAGGTGCGCGGCGCGGCCGTCACCCCCGCCACCGACGTGTTCTCGTTGGGCGCCACGCTCGCCTACGCGTCGATGGGCGACTCCCCCTTCGGGCACGGCAGTTCCGAGGTGATGCTGTACCGCGTGGTGCACGAGGAGGCCCAGCTGCAGGGTGTCCCGGACGCGCTGGCCCCGCTGGTCCGCGCCTGTCTGGCGAAGGACCCCGAGGAGCGGCCCAGCACACTGCAACTGTCGCTGCGGCTCAAGGAGATCGCCGCGCGTGAGGCGCAGGGCCTCGCCGACGTCCGCCCGCCCGCGCCGCGCACCCCGGAGTCCGAGCGGCCCACCGGGCGCCTCGCGGACACCTATCCGGAGCGGGACGCGCGCAGGCAGGGCGGCCGGGCCACTCCCCCGCGCGGAGCGTCGGCCGGGCGCGGTCCCGGTCCCGTCTCCCGGGGTGGTGGCCCGACACCCTCACGGAGCGGTCGCGGTGTCCCGGCGTCCCGGGGAGGGGGTGCGCCCCGTGAGGGTGCGCCCCGCCAGGGCTCGCCCTCGCGCCCCAGGCCGCGCTCCGGTCCCGCCTCCCGCGGCGCCACGCGGCCCGGCACCGGTACGGGCGGCCGCCGGCCCGCCCCCCGGACGAGCGGGTCCGGTCTGCGTCCGGCCAATCCGCGCCTGCTCAGGCAGCGGTTGTTCGTGTTCGTGGTGGTGACGCTGGTGGTGGCGTTCGGCATCGCGCTGGTGCAGGGCTGCCAGGGTCCGTCCTGAGCCCGCGGCGCTCACGTCCCGCCGGACGCCGCCGGACGGGGACCCCCTACTCCTGCGGCCGGCCCGCCGTCACCGCGTAGAAGGCCACCGCGGCCGCCGCGCCCACGTTGAGCGAGTCGACGCCGTGGGACATCGGGATGCGGACCCAGGCGTCGGCGGCGGCCAGGGCGCGCGCGGACAGGCCGCTGCCCTCCGCGCCGAGCATCAGCGCCACCCGGTCCATCCGGTGCGGGGCCGCCTCGTCGAGGGACCGGGCCCGCTCGTCCGGGGTCAGGGCGAGCACGGTGAACCCCGCCTCACGGACCGACGCGAGGTCCTTCGGCCAGGTTTCCAGGCGGGCGTACGGCACGGAGAAGACGGCGCCCATGGAGACCTTGACGCTGCGGCGGTACAGCGGGTCGGCGCAGTCCGGGGAGAGCAGCACCGCGTCCATGCCGAGGGCGGCTGCGGAGCGGAAGATCGCGCCGATGTTGGTGTGGTCGTTGACCGACTCCATGACGACCACGCGGCGGACCGTGCGCAGCACGTCGGCGGCGGTGGGCAGGGGCCGGCGCTGCATGGAGGCGAGCGCGCCGCGGTGCACGTGGTAGCCGGTGACCTGTTCGGCGAGCGCGGGCTCCACGACGTACACCGGGGTGTCGGAGCGGTCGATGACGTCCCGCATGACGTCGACCCACTTCTGCGACAGGAGCATGGACCGCATGGCGTAACCGGCGTCCCCGGCGCGCCGGATGACCTTCTCACCCTCGGCGATGAACAGGCCCTCGGCGGGTTCGCGGCGGCGGCGCAGTTCGACGTCGGTGAGGTCGGTGTAGTCCTGCAGGCGCGGGTCCGCGGGATCGTCGACGGTGATGATCTCGCCCATGTCAGGCCGCCGTCCCGTCCGGACCCACGGCCACGACGTCGCCGATGACGATGACCGCCGGCGGCTTCACGTCCTGCGCGACGACGGTCTCGGCGACCGTGGCGAGGGTGGCGTCGACACGGCGCTGGGCGGCGGTGGTGCCCTCCTGGACGAGGGCGACCGGGGTGTCCGGGGACTTGCCGTGCGCCACCAGGGTCTCGGCGATCCGGCCGATCTTGTCGACGCCCATGAGGACGACGAGGGTGCCGGTCAGCTTCGCCAGGGACGGCCAGTCGACCAGCGAGCGCTCGTCGTCGGGGGCGACATGGCCGCTGACCACGGTGAACTCGTGCGCCACACCGCGGTGGGTGACGGGGATGCCGGCCGCGCCCGGTACGGAGACGGAGCTGGTGATGCCGGGGACGACGGTGCAGGGGATGCCGGCCTCGGTGAGCGCCTGGAGCTCCTCCATCCCGCGGCCGAAGACGTACGGGTCGCCGCCCTTGAGGCGGACCACGGACTTGCCCTGCTTGGCGTGTTCGATCAGCGCGTTGTTGATGGCCTCCTGGGCCATGAAGCGACCGTACGGGATCTTCGCCGCGTCGATCACCTCGACGTGCGGCGGGAGTTCGGCGAGCAGGTCGCGCGGGCCGAGCCGGTCGGCGATGACCACGTCGGCCTCGGCGAGCAGGCGCCGGCCGCGCACGGTGATGAGGTCCGGGTCGCCCGGGCCGCCGCCGACGAGGGCGACGCCCGCGGTGCGGGTGCGGTGGTGCGGGGCGACGAGGGTGCCGTCGCGCAGGCCCTCGACCACGGCGTCGCGGACGGCGGCGGTGTGCCGGGGGTCGCGTCCGCGCGCGTCGGTGGTGAGCACGGCGACGGTGACGCCCTCGCTGTGGCCGGTCGCCGGGGTCCAGGCGGTGGCCCGGTCGGCGTCGTCGGAGCGGACGCACCAGACGCGGTGGTTCTCCGCCTCGGCGGACGCCGCCGTGTTGGCCTCGGGGTCGCTGGTGGCGATCAGCGCGTACCAGGCCTCCGCGAGGTCGCCCTCGGCGTAGGGACGCCGATGCCAGGTGATCTCGCCGGCGTCCGCCATCGCCTCGACGGACGGAGTGGCTCCGGGGGACACGAGGTGGATGTCGGCGCCGGCCCTGATCAGGGCGGGAAGGCGCCGCTGGGCGACCTGACCGCCGCCGAGGACGACGACCCGGCGGCCGGTGAGGCGGAGGCCTACGGGGTAGGGCGGGTGTTCGGCCATCAGCGGGAGCTCCTCGGACGAGCGATGGGTCAGCGCGGGCACGCTGCGGCGTCGGAGCGGGCCTGACGTGGCATTTTATGCCCGCGGGCGGCGGGGGCGGGCTGGGTCCGGTGAGTGGGACGGGTCTCACTCGTACCGGCCCGTGGGCGCCACGGAGCCCTGGGAGTCCGGTGTCCCCGCCCTCCCCGTGTCGACGGGCGGGCGGGGACGTCGGCCGCTACTTCTCCGTCACGCCCGCCGAGTCGAACGTCGCGACCTCGTGCATGGCCCGCGCGGTGCTCTGCACCAGCGGCAGCGCGAGGAGGGCGCCCGTGCCCTCGCCGAGCCGCAGGTCGAGGTCGACCAGGGGACGCAGACCCAGCTTGTTGAGCGCCGCGACATGGCCGGGTTCGGCGCTGCGGTGGCCCGCGATGCAGGCCGCGAGGACCTCGGGGGCGATGGCCCGCGCCACCAGGGCGGCGGCGCCGGCGCTGACGCCGTCCAGGATCACCGGCGTACGCAGCGACGCGCCGCCGAGCAGGAGGCCGACCATGGCTGCGTGCTCGAAGCCGCCGACGGCGGCCAGGACGCCCAGCGGGTCGGCCGGGTCGGGCCGGTGCAGTTCCAGGGCGCGGCGCACGACGTCGGTCTTGCGGACCAGCGTCTCGTCGTTGATGCCGGTGCCGCGGCCGGTGACCTCGGCCGGGTCCGCGCCGGTGAAGACGGAGATCAGGGCCGCCGACGCGGTGGTGTTGGCGATGCCCATCTCGCCGGTGAGCAGAGCCTTGTTGCCGGCCGCGACCAGGTCCCGGGCCGTCTCGATGCCCACCTCGACGGCCTGCTTGGCCTCCTCGCGGGTCATCGCCGGGCCGGTGGTCATGTCGGACGTGCCGGCGCGGATCTTGCGCGGCAGCAGCCCGGGAGTGGCCGGCAGGTCGGAGGAGACGCCCACGTCGACGACGCAGACCTCGGCGCCGACCTGGGCGGCGAAGGCGTTGCAGACCGCTCCCCCGCCGAGGAAGTTGGCCACCATCTGGGCGGTGACCTCCTGCGGCCAGGGGGTGACGCCCTGGGCGTGCACCCCGTGGTCGCCGGCGAAGACCGCGACGGCCGCGGGCTCCGGGATCGGCGGCGGGCACTGCCGGGACAGGCCGGACAGCTGCGCGGAGATGATCTCCAGCATGCCGAGCGCTCCGGCCGGCTTGGTCATACGCTTCTGGCGCTCCCACGCCTCGCCGAGCGCCTTGGCGTCCAGCGGGCGGATCTGCGCGACGGTCTCGGCAAGCAGGTCGTGGGGGTCCTCTCCGGGCAGGGCGCGGCGGCCGTACGTCTCCTCGTGCACCACCCAGGACAGGGGGCGACGCCTGGACCAGCCGGCCTGCATCAGCTCGGGCTCGTCCGGGAATTCGTCGACGTAGCCGACGCACAGGTACGCGACGACCTCCAGGTGGTCGGGCAGCTCCAGGGCGCGGACCATCTCGCGCTCGTCGAAGAAACTGACCCAGCCGACGCCGAGTCCTTCGGCCCGGGCGGCGAGCCAGAGGTTCTCCACGGCGAGCGCGGAGGAGTACGGCGCCATCTGCGGCTGGGTGTGCCGGCCGAGGGTGTGGCGGCCGCCGCGGGTGGGGTCGGCGGTGACGACAATGTTCACCGGGGTGTCGAGGATGGCCTCGATCTTCAGTTCCTTGAACTGCTTGGCCCGGCCCTTGGGGAGCGACTTGGCGTAGGCCTCGCGCTGGCGCATGGCCAGTTCGTGCATCCGGCGCCGGGTCTCGGCCGAGCGGATGACGACGAAGTCCCAGGGCTGCGAGTGGCCGACGGAGGGCGCGGTGTGGGCGGCCTCCAGGACCCGGAGCAGCACCTCGTGGGGGATGGGGTCGCTGCGGAAGCCGTTGCGGATGTCGCGGCGCTCGCGCATGACCTTCAGCACGGCCTCACGCTCGGCGTCCGCGTACCCGGGGGCGGCGGGCCCCGCCGGGCCGGCCGCCGGTTCCGGTTCCACTCCGGCGCCCTGGGTGTCCAGGTCGTCGGCGTTCTGCGGGACGTCCGTGTCGGCGTCGGCCACGGCGGCGGCCGGTACGGCGTCGGCCGGGGCGGTCCCGTCCTCGGGGACGGTGACGTCCTGCGGCGGGGTGGGGGCGAGGTGCGGAGCGGTGGGCACGGTGCCGTCCACGGGGACGAACTGCCCCAGCGGCTGGTCGGCCTCGGGCGTGAGCGGCAGGGTGCCGGGCAGCGGGGTCGCGTGCGCGGGGGTCTGCTGGGGTCCCTGCACGGCGTCGGCCGGTGCGGGGGCCTCGGGCTCGGCGGGGGCGGGGGCGGCGGACGGGTCGGCGACGGCAGGGTCGGCGGTGGCGTCCGCGGCCGGTGCGGCGGCTTCCGGCTCCGGGGAGGCCACGGCCGTCTCGTCCTCGGCGGCGGGTGCGGCGGCCGGGACCGGCGTGCCGGGGGCGTCCGGTGCCGGGGCTTCGGGCGCCACGGCTTCGGGCGCCACGGCTTCGGGCGCCACGGCTTCGGGTACGAGGGCCGTTTCGGGCGCGAGGGAAGCTTCGGGCGCCGGGGCTTCGGACGCCTGCACGCTCTGCGCCGCGAGAGGCTCGGGCACCGGCGCGGCGGCGGCTGCCTCGGGTGCGGGTGCCTGGACGGGCTCGGGTACGGGAGTCTCCGCGACGGGAGCCGGCTGCGGCACGTCGGTGCCGGGTGCCGCGCCCGCCTCGGGGTCGCTCTGGGGCTCGCCCACCGGCGCACCGGCGGTCCGGTCACCGGCCGGCTGCGGCACGGCGCCGTCGACGACCGGCGCCTGGACGGCGTCCTGCGGAGCCTGGGCCTGCTCGGCCGCGGTGTCCGGGGCTTCCTGCGCGACGGTGGCCTCGGGCTCGGTCTCCGCGTGGTGCTCGACCTGAGGCTGAGGCACCACGCCTTCGGCGTCCGGCACCTGAGGCGTCTGCGCCACGGCCACGTCCTCGGCGGCGGGGGCCTCCTGCGGCACCTGCGTCCCCTCGGGCGCGGCGACGGCGACGTCACCGTCGGGCATTTCTGCGACAGGCTCCACGGTCCCGGCACCCGGCACGGGCGCCTCCTGGGCCGGACCGGCCTCGGCCACGGCGACGCCCGCGGGGTCCGCCTCGCCCGGCGCCGGAGCGGCCCCGGCCGTCCCCTGCCGGGGCAGGCCCGCCTCGGGCGCCGCCACGGGAGCCTCCGCAACGGGTTCCGCCTGCTGTACGGCTTCAGCCCGCTGCGGAACCTCCGCCACGGGCTCCGCCACCTCGGCGTGTTCCGGCGCGACGGCGACCCCCTCGGAGGGCACGCCCTCGGGCGCCCCGGGACCGGCCGGCACGGACGCGACCGCGTCCGCCTGCGGATACGCCTGCCCGGCGGCCGTGTCGCCGGGCGCACCCGGCGCCGGCACCGGCGTGCCGTGGTCGGTGTACGGCACCGCGGCGGGAGCCTGTTCGCCGCCTGCTGCCCCCGCGCTCACGTCCGCCTGCGCGACCGCGTCGGTGGCGACCCGGGCGACGACCGCCTGGGCCGCGTCGACGGACCCCGCCTCGGGGGCTGTCGCTTCCGCGGTCCCCACACCCGCGCCGGCCGTGCCCCGGGCGGCCCACGGCCCGGTGGCCTGCGCCGCCGCGACCTGCGGTGCGGCGGTCTCCCGGGCGCGCGGGACGTCGAGGTACTCGGGGCCGAGGGTCGGCGGGCCGGGCTGGCGGGCCGGCAGGTCGGCGGGGCCGCGGTCGGCGAGGGAGCGGACCGGGCTGGCGGAGAGGTCGGGCATCGGCGGGCCGAGGTGCAGCGGGCGGCGCGGCGCGGCCGGGGCCTGCTGGGGCGGCTCGGGGAGCCGGACGCCGCCCAGGTCGACCGATCCGCTGTCGCGGCCGGCCGTCTCGTGCGGGCCGGGCTGGTGGACGGTCTCGACCACCGGCTCGGGCGCGGGCGGTGCGATCTCGTTGCCCCAGGCGCCCTGGGCGCCGGGCAGCAGCAGGTCTTCGTCCTCGGCGGGACTGTCGGAGAGGTAGGTGTACGCCTCAGGCGCGGTGACGCCCGGCTGCTCCACCCTGCCTGCGTTCTCCGGCAGTCCCTCGCCCGGGACCTGGCCGGTGTCGGTCATGCGTACCCCTCGCCCATCGGTTAGTGCTCCTACGACCAGCTCACCCGGAACGGCGCACCGACCGCCCCATACTGGAGAACGAGCGTGCGTCCCCAGCGGCACGAACGGCCCGCCCGAAAAAGGCGACAAAGCCATTCACTGGCATTGTCGCGGCCGTACCGCCGTCGCGTCAGCTTGATCGGCGACGGTTCCGCTGTGGACTGCGCCACGTTGCGCGTCCTCCGGTTCCTGCCGTACCACGACCCACCCCAAAACGGGCGCGCTTTTTGGACATTGACCGACGAAGCGTCGGGTGTCCGGTGCGGTACAACGATCGGCCAGCCTACCGCGCGCGGTACGACAACCCGATCACGGGGACGGCCGTGCGGCTCAGCGGCCGCGCGCGGGCAGCACCCCGCTGAGCAGGAACACAACGCTCCGTTCCGTCTCCGTCCAGGCCCGCGTGTCGAGTTGGACGGACTGCAGCAGCGCGCACTCGACCCGGTAGCCGTGTTCCGTCAGGTTCCGGCCGATCAGCTCGGCCGCGTCGCGGGTGGCGGCGTGCGTGACGATGCGCTGCGGGCGGCGGTCCGCGACGGCGGAGACCACGGCCGCTCCCCCGCCGCCGACGCGGACGACGTCCGGTTCGGGCAGGTTCTCCATGACCTGCGGGGCGGTGCCGTGGACGATCTGCATCTGGACCCCGTGACGGCGGGCGGCGGCGTCGGTGCGGGCGCAGGCCCGCGGGTCGCTGTCGACGGCGATGACGGCGGCTCCGGCGCGTGCGGCGTCGGTGGCGAAGGCGCCGGAGCCGCAGCCGATGTCCCAGACGAGGTCGCCGAGGCCCGGTCCGAGGCGGGCGAGTTGGCCGGTGCGCAGGACGTCCTGCTCGCCCTCGCCGAGCTCGCCGCCGTACTCCTCGGCGGGCAGCGTCCAGCCGCGCGGTCCGGGCGCGGGGCCGCGCCCGGCGAGCCAGCCCGCGGAGTCGCCGGCGGCCACCGGACCGCCGATGACGATCACCACGTTGGGGTCGCGCCAGGTGTGGTCGGCGGCCTTGTCGGAGGTGACGACCGTGACCTGCTCGCGCTCGGTGCCGAGTTCCTCGCAGATGACGAAGGAGCGGTGGACGCCCTCCATGAGCAGGCCCAGTTCGGCGGGGCCGGCGCCCGGGGAGGTGAGGACCGCCACCTTGGTGTGGGCCCGGCAGACGTTCACCGCGCGGCGCAGGGTGCGGGGGTGGGCCACCACGACCTCCGCGTCGTCCCAGGGCATGCCGGCCCGGGCGAAGGCGGCGGCGACCGAGGAGACGGCGGGTACGACCTCGACCTCCAGGCCGAACTCCGGCGCGCGCAGGGTCCGTACGACTCCGAAGAAGCCGGGGTCGCCGTCGGCGAGCACGACCGCGGTGCCGCGGTGGGCGGCGACGCGCCGGGCGGCGAGGGCGACGGAGCCGAGCCGGATGCGCTCGGCGGTGGCGGGCACCTCGGGGAGTGCCAGGTGGTGAGCGGCGCCGGCCACCAGGGTGGCGGCTCCCAGTGCGGCGCGTGCCGCCTCGGTCAGCGGCGAGCCGTCCCAGCCGATCACCGTGACCCGGTCGGCCATCGTCGTCAGTCTCCTGGGTTCGCGCAGGTCGTCGTCGGCTGTTCCGCCCGGGGGCGGTCTGTCGAGATTACCTGGTGCGGGCACGGACCGCCGCGCCGGTGTCGTCCGCCGGGCGCTCGTCGGACGTCAGTTCCAGTCGGTGTAGCCGGAGAAGCCGTTGCTGTCGGCCAGTTGGCCGTCCGCGCCCTCGATGTCCTCCGGCAGCAGGCTCCACACGATGAAGTCGGTGCGCACCTCGCTCCAGCCTCCGTCCTCGGTGCGGACCCTGGCTATGCAGGCGTTGCGCAGCACGCCCTCGCTGATGCAGCCGATCTTCTGGGCGACCTGCTGCGCCGCCGCGTTGTCGGCCGCGGTGCGCAGTTCGACGCGTTCGAGCTTCTGGTCGCCGAAGAGCCACTGGGCGGTGGCGAGCGCCGCCTCGGAGGCGTATCCCTCCCCGCGCGCCCACGGCGCGACGATGTAGGACAGTACGGTGGAGCGCACGTGCCAGTCGGTCCCCGCCAGCCGGATGACGCCGACCAGGCGCTGGGTGAGGAACTCGGTGACCGCGAGGTCGAGTCCGCGGCCGGAGGCCCGTGCGGCGGGCGCGTCGTCGGTGATCCAGGCGCGGGCGGCCTCCTCGGAGAAGGGCTGGGGGACGTCGGTCCAGGCGCCCACCTGCTCGTCGTTCATCATCGCGGCGAGGGCGGGGACGTCGTCCACGTCGAGGGGACGCAGCACCAACCGCTCCGTGCTGATGGAGATGTCGGGGAAGGTGCTCGTCATGCGCCGCTCCGTAACTGAGAGACCGTCGGGTGCTGCTGAACTGCCCAGCATGCAGCATGCAAGCACCGGAACGCACCACGGGGTCCTCCCCCGTCGCCGAGCGGCGCGGAGTCGGACCCCGTGGAGGGCGTCGCGGTGGATCCGGGGGGGGTCAGAAGGAGGGAAGGACCGATCCGGCGTAGGTGTCCTCGATGTACTTCTTCACCTCGGGCGAGGTGAGGAGGTCGGCGAGCTTCTTCACCCGCGGGTCGTCCTCCTGGCCCTCCTTGACGGCGAGGAGGTTGCTGTTCGGGTTGTTCTTCGCCTCTTCGAGGACCAGGGCGTCCTTGGCGGGCTTCAGGTCGGCCTCGATGGCGTAGTTGCCGTTGACCACCGCGGCGTCGACGTCGTCCAGGGAGCGCGGGGTCTGGGCGGCCTCGAGCTCCTTGAAGGTGAGCTTCTTGGGGTTGTCCGTGATGTCCGCGGGGGTCGCCGAGGTGCCGACGCCGTCCTTGAGGGTGAGCAGGCCGTTGGCCGCGAGCAGTTGCAGGGCCCGGCCCTCGTTGACGGTGTCGTTGGGGATCGCGACCGTCGCGCCGCTCTTCAGCTCGTCGGCCTTCTTCACCTTGTGCGAGTAGAGGCCGAGCGGCTCCAGGTGCACGTCGACGACGGACACGATGTGCGTGCCGTTCTTCTTGTTGAAGTCGTCGAGGTACGGCTGGGTCTGGAAGAAGTTGGCGCCGACCGAGCCGTCCTCCGTCGCGGTGTTCGGGGTGACGTAGTCGGTGAACTCCTTGACCTCGAGGTCGAGGCCGGCCTTCTCGGCGAGGTTGTCCTTGACGAAGTTCAGGATCTCGGCGTGGGGCACGGGGCTCGCGGCGACGACCAGCGGGCCGGAGGTGTCGGAGGCGGCGTCCTTGTCCGAGCCGCAGGCGGAGAGCCCGAGGGTGAGGGCTCCGGCGGCGAGGACGGCGGTGGTGATCTTGGCGGTGTTACGCACGAAAAGTGCCTTTCCTTGGGTGGTGCGACCCCGTCGCGGTGCACGGGGAGTCTGGGGGCGGGCCGGGACCGGGTCAGGCGACCTTGCCGACCTCGGCCGCGGCGGGCTCCTCGCCCTTCAGCAGCCGCAGCTTCGGACCGGGTCCGGAGCGGGCGCCGCGGCGGTGCAGGGCGCGGGCGGCGAAGTCGCCGGCGAACTGGATGAGGGAGATGACCACGGCGAGGATCGCGACGGTGATCCACATCAGGCCGGTCTCGAAGCGCTGGTAGCCGTAGCGGACGGCGAGGTCGCCGAGTCCGCCGCCGCCGACCGTGCCGGCCATGGCGGAGTAGCCGATGAGCGCGATGACCGTGGTCGTGGTCGAGGCGATCAGCGAGGGCAGGGCCTCGGGGACGAGGACCTTGCGGACGATGGTCCAGGTGTTGCCGCCCATCGCCTGCACGGCCTCCACGAGCCCGTGGTCCACCTCGCGCACGGCGGTCTCGACGAGCCGGGCGAAGAAGGGGATGCCGCCGATGGCGAGCGGCACGATCGCGGCCTCGCTGCCGATGGTGGTGCCGGTGACCCAGCGGGTGAAGTTCATCAGGGCGACCATGAGGATGATGAACGGCAGCGAGCGGCCGATGTTCACGATCTGCCCGATGACCTTGTTCACCACGGTGTTCTGCAGCAGTCCGCCCTTGTCGGTGAGGACCAGCAGGATGCCGAGCGGGAGGCCGCCGACGACGGCGATCAGGGTGGACCAGCCGACCATGATCAGCGTCTCGGTACAGGCCTGTTCGAGCAGCGGCTGCATCTCGGACCAGGTCACTTGGCGCCCTCCTTCACCAGCGTGGGCTCGTCGTGGTCGACGACGTCGATCTGCAGGCCCTGTTCGCGCAGGAAGCCGATGGGCACGACGTTGTCCTCGTAGCGGCCGGGCAGTTCGATGCGCATGCGGCCGACCTGGAGGCCGGCGACGGTGTCGATGGCCGCGCCGAGGATCGATATGTCGATGTTGTAGGTGCGCGACAGCTGGGAGATGACCGGCTGGGTGGCGCTCTCGCCGTGGAAGGTGACGTCGACGACGGTGCGGTCCTCGCCGGTGGCCTCGCCGCCGACGGGGAACAGCGCGGCGGCGAGTTCCGAGCCGGGGGTGGCCAGCAGGTCGGTGACCGTGCCGGACTCGACGATGCGGCCCCGCTCCATGAGGGCGGCCGAGTCGCAGATCGACTTCACGACGTCCATCTCGTGGGTGATGAGCAGGACGGTGAGGCCGAGCTGGCGGTTCAGGTCGCGCAGCAGTTGCAGGATCGAGCGGGTGGTCTCCGGGTCGAGGGCGCTGGTGGCCTCGTCGGAGAGCAGCACCTTGGGGTCGCCGGCGAGGGCGCGGGCGATGCCGACACGCTGCTTCTGCCCGCCGGAGAGCTGGGCCGGGTACGCCTTGGCCTTGTCGGCGAGACCGACCAGGTCGAGCAGTTCCAGCGCCTTGCGGGAACGTTCCTTCCCGCTCTTGCCGAGGATCTCCAGCGGAAGTTCGACGTTGTCCTGGACGGTGCGCGAGGACAGCAGGTTGAAGTGCTGGAAGACCATGCCGATACGGCTGCGCGCCTGGCGCAGTTCCCGGCCGGCCCGCGGGCCGCGGCCGGTGAGCGCGGTGAGGTCCTGGCCGGCCACGGTCACGGTGCCCGCGGTGGGTCGCTCCAGCAGGTTGACGCAGCGAATGAGGGAGGACTTGCCGGCGCCGGACTGGCCGATGACGCCGTAGACCTCTCCTTCGCGGACATGGAGGTCGACGCCGTCCAGGGCGGTGACCTCGCGGCCGCGCGAGCGGTAGACCTTGGTGAGGCCCGAGGTGGTGATCACGTGGGTTTCCGTCACTGTCGAGTGCGCGGCGCGTCGTGGGCGCCGGGCACGAGGCATACGGGGGGAAGGCATGGGGCGGCACGGAACTCGCGGTGCGGCGCGGAAGGCCGTGGAGGAACGTGCGCGGGGCGTGGCTCGGTCGCGCATGCGGGGCATGCGGGCGGACGCGAGCGGTCTCGCTTCGGGGCGCGAGGCTCAGGCGGTGCGGGGGCCCTCTAGAAGGCGCGCATTCGGAGCGGACACATACAACGAGCACCGGGCGTCGTGGTCGCCTCGGTCGCAGGGATGCGGTCGCTCGTCGTGGTCATGCGGTCAGTAAAGCAGACGTTCACCCCGGAGCGGACACGGCTGTCCGCATACTGGACAGCCGTGGACACCCGTGCGCGCACGTCAGGGGCGTACGGAGATCTCGACTCCGGCGTCCGTGACCAGTGCGGACAGGGCGGAGAGGTCGTCGACGACCAGGTCGGCCGTCAGCTCCCCGGCCTGGTGGGTTGTGGCCAAGGCCACGGTCGTCATGCCGGCGGCGCGGCCGGCCTGGAGTCCGGCGGGGGCGTCCTCGAAGACCACGCAGTGGGCCGGGTCGACGCCGAGGGTGCGGGCGGCGAGCAGGTAGGGCTCCGGGTCGGGCTTGCCGCGGGTGATGTCGTCGGCGGCGATCAGGGTCTTGGGCAGGATGCCGACGGCCCCGAGCCGGGCCTCGGCGAGGCGCCGGGTGGCGGAGGTGACCACGGCCCAGCGCTCGGCGGGCAGGGCGGCAAGGAACTCCGCGGTCCCGGGCAGCAGGCTGACCCCGCCGTCGGTGACGTCCTCCACCTCCAGGTCCTCGATGCGCGCGACGGCCTGCGGCACGACGCGGGCGGGCAGCAGGTCGGCGGCTATCTCGGCGGCCGGCCGGCCGTGCAGCTCGATCCGCGCGAAGTCCTCGGCCGTGAGCCCGTACTCCACGGCCCACCGCGTCCAGCAGCGGTTCACGGAGTCCAGGGAGGAGACGAGGGTCCCGTCGTTGTCGAAGAGCAGGGCGCGCGCGTGAATGGTCATGCCATCGACCCTACGGGCCTCGGGGTGCGGACCGGGAACGGTGCCCGCGGGGCCGACGTGGGCGCGGCTTTTCCGGCGTAATAGGCTCGCTGCCATGCTGGATGTCCTGACCGTGGTGACCGCTGTCGCCGCGCTGCTGCTCGCCGCCTGGTGCGGCTGGGCCGCCTACCGTGACCAGCCGACGAAGGACTGGCACTTCATCGGCATGGCCGTGGTATCGCTGCTGGCGCTGGTGCAGCTGGTGGTCGGGATCGTGCAGCTGGCCCGGGGCGAGAAGCCGGGGCAGGGAACGACCATCTTCGTGGCGTATCTGCTGGGCTCGTTCGCCTGTGTCCCGGCGGCGGGCTTCCTGTCGCTGGGCGAGCGCACCCGCTGGGGTTCGGTGACCGTCGCCGCGAGCGGCGTGGTGCTGGCCGTGCTCGAGGTGCGGCTCTTCGACATCTGGGGAGGCTGAGGTGACCGCGACGCAGGAGCGGCCGAACCGGACACGGCTGACCGGCGGGCCCGGGGTGCTGCTGGTCTGGCTGTACGGGGTGATGGTGGTCGGCGCGGTGTCGCGCTCGGTCTACCAGATCGCCACCGAGTTCGACCGGGCACCGCTCGCCTACTCGCTGTCGGCGATGGCCGGCGTCGTCTACGGCTTCATCACCTACACGCTGGTGCGCGGCGGGGAGAAGGCCCGCAAGGCGGCGCTGGTGTGCTGCGCCGCCGAGCTCGTGGGCGTACTGACCGTGGGCACGTGGACGCTGGTGGAGCCGTCCGCCTTCCCCGACGCGACCGTGTGGTCCGACTACGGGATGGGCTACCTCTTCATCCCCGTGCTGCTGCCGCTGACCGCCGTGTACTGGCTGCGCCGGGCGCGGCCGCAGGAGCCGGCGGCCTGACGGGCGCCCCCCTCGGGCGGCCGCCCCCCTGTGTCACGCCGTCACGGTCAGGCGGTCGTCGCGTACGTCTCCGCCTTCTTCTCCAGCACGATCATCGGTACGCCGTCGGCGCCGCGGGACGTACCCACGCGCTGGTAGCCGACCTTGCTGTAGAGGCTGAGGTTGCTCTCGCTGCGGTGACCGGCGTGCAGCCGGAAGGTCCGGGCGCCGCGCTCCCCCGCGAGGGCGGACTCGGCGGCCTTGAGCAGCCGGGCGCCGATGCCGTGTCCCTGGAGGCGGGGGTGGACGCAGAGCTTGCCGATCGCGGCGGCACCGTCCTCGGTGATCCTGCCGTGCACCGAGCCGACGATCTCGTCGCCGAGGCGGGCGACGAACACGCAGTCGCCGGTGACCTCCTCGCGCACCGAGTCGAGGCTCTGGATCAGGGGATCGATGCGGTAGTTGCCGTAGAGGGCGGCTTCGCTCTGGAAGCACAGGTACTGCAACCTGAAGATCTGCTCCGCGTCCTGCTCGGCCGCCGCAGAGATGGTCACGCTCATGCCCATGTGCGCACGCCTCCCGCTCACCTGATCACCTGTTGTCCCTCACTCCTATCCCCGTCCTCAGCGCGCCGCAACCTCCGCCGCGAGTAAACGCCGCAGACATCCCAGGCATCTGGAGCGTTCCGGGCCGAGACCGCCCTGTGAGATACCCAACTCCCCTGCGATTTCCCGGTAGGTCGGATCGCGCGGGGACAGCAACGCGGCGAGCAGGCGGGGGCAGCGGCCGGGCAGCCGGCGCACGGCGTCACGCAGGACGCGGCGGCGGGCGGCGGCGAGGGCGAGCCGTTCGGGGTCCGGGCGGTCCGCGTCGGCCGGTTCGCAGGTCAGCGCCGTCTCGCGACGGGCGGTACGGCGAACCCTGCGGGCCTCGGCACGGACGGCCCGGCGCAGCCACAGGGGCGGATCGGGCGGCGGGCCGGCGCGGCGCAGCCGCTCCAGCAGCCGCAGCCAGACCGCCTGTTCCAGGTCGCCCGGTTCGGCACCGGAGCCGAACGCCTCGGCGGCGGCCTCCGCGGCGAGGAGGGGTCGGAGCAGGGCGACCAGGTCGAGGGAGACCAGGTCGGGGGCGGGCGGGTCGAGGGCGGGCGGGTCGTACGCGGAGAGCGGATCGGTTCTCACATGCGCAACGACCCGCGCGCCCCGGGCGGGGTTGCCCGGGGCGCGCGTACCTCACCCCTTCCGGGGCGGGACGGGTCAGCGGTTGACGAAGTCCTCGCGGGCCAGCAGCCCGGTGTCGGGGTTGTCGGTGAAGACGCCGTCGATGCCGGTGGCGAAATACGCCCGGTAGGCGCCGAAGACGTCGCCGTAGGCGTCGGGGTCGCCGCCCTTGCGGAACTCCGCGGGCAGGAACGGGTTCTCGTTGCGCATGGTGTAGGGGTGCAGGATCAGGCCCGCCCGGTGCGCGTCGCGGACCAGGGTGGTGGGCTCGGTCAGCCGGCCGGAGGCGTCGCGCGGGATGATCAGGTCGAGCGTGGGGCCGATGCCCTGCGCGTAGGAGGCGATCGTCTTCAGGCCCTTGGGCGTGATCAGGTCGTCGACGGTGCGCCGGTCGCCGGTCTCGGTGAAGTCCCAGGGGCGGGTGCCCGCCGCGTCGAGCAGGACGACGAGCGGGTTGCCGACCAGTTCGTTCATCCGCTCGACGGCGGTCGGCTCGAACGACTGCAGGATGACGGGTGAGTTCTTGCGGTCCTTGCCGTGCCGGCGCAGCACCTTCGCCACCCGCTCCTCCAGGCCGAGGCCCAGCTTGCGGAAGTAGGTGGGGTGCTTGAGCTCGGGGTAGATCCACACCTGCTTGCCGCGCCTGCGGGTCTGCTCGTCCTGCCAGCGCAGCACCTCCTCGAAGGTGGGGATCTCCCAGCGGCCGTTGTAGAGGGTGTTGTGCGGGCGGTTGGCGGGGATGCGCTCCACGGCCCGCAGCCGCTTGAGCTCGGCGAGCGTGAAGTCCTCGGTGAACCAGCCGGTGACCTGGACGCCGTCGAGCATCTTGGTGGTGCGGCGGCCGGCGAACTCGGGGTGCTCGGCGACGTCGGTGGTCCCGCCGATCTCCGGTTCGTGCCGGCAGACGAGGTGACCGTCCTTGGTGGGGACGAGGTCGCCGGCCTCGACGATGTCGGCACCCATGTCGAGGGCGAGCTGGTACGAGCCGAAGGTGTGCTCGGGACGGTAGCCGCTGGCGCCCCGGTGGCCGATGACGGTCGGCACGGGCAGGCTGCCCAGGCCCCGGCCGCTCCCGCTCCCGTGACCGTGTCCGGCGCCGGCGGCCCGCGCCGTGCCGCCGAGTCCGAGGACGGTTCCGCCCGCGCCGAGGACCGCCGCGCCGAGCAGGGCCCGCCGTCCGGTCCCGCTCGCCTGTTCGTTCGACTCCCGTGCTGCCATGAACGCCTCCTGTGTCGGCTCGTCCGGTGCGGGCCGATCGTAGGGGGGCGTGAATGACGCACGGGAGACCTGGAGCCGAACACGCGGGTGGTGTCGCGTGGCGTCCGCGTGGGCGTCCGCCCCTCATACGGATGACGTACACATGTCGTATTGCGGAGGCGATGTGACGGCACGTCCGGTTCGTACCGGCGCACCCGGGTACCCGCACGGAGCGCGGGCCGGGGCGAGCGCCGTCGTCGTGCGAGCGAGCTCCGTCACAGCGTGACGGCCGTGTTGCCCACCGCCCACGGGTACGGGCGCGCAGGTGAACCCCGGTCAAGAGTCCGTAAGACCTCGGTTAACTGCCACGAGTCCGATGTGCGTGACTCCCCGGACCGCGAGTAATGTCCTCACCTGCACAGACTCATACGGCATTCGTCGACGTCCGCTTCCCACCGGAGGGCCCGTTGTCCCGCTTCGCGCTCATCAAGGCAGTGCTCGGTCCGATCATGCGCCTGATGTTCCGCCCACGGGTGGAGGGCGCGGAGCACATCCCGGGTGACGGTCCCGTGATCCTGGCCGGCAACCACCTCACCTTCATCGACTCGATGATCCTGCCGCTCGTCTGCGACCGGCAGGTCTTCTTCATCGGCAAGGACGAGTACGTCACCGGCAAGGGCTTCAAGGGGCGGCTGATGGCGTGGTTCTTCACGGGCGTCGGCATGATCCCCGTCGACCGCGACGGCGGCCGGGGCGGTGTGGCCGCGCTGATGACCGGGCGCCGGGTGCTGGAGGAGGGGAACGTCTTCGGGATCTACCCGGAGGGCACCCGCTCCCCCGACGGACGGCTGTACCGGGGGCGTACCGGCATCGCCCGGCTCACGCTGATGACCGGGGCGCCGGTGGTGCCGTTCGCCATGATCGGCACGGACAAGCTGCAGCCGGGCGGCGCGGGGGTGCCCCGGCCGGGGCGGGTCACCGTGCGGTTCGGTGAGGCGATGGAGTTCTCGCGCTACGAGGGCATGGACCGCGACCGGTATGTGCTGCGGGCGGTCACCGACTCGGTGATGACGGAGGTCATGCGGCTGTCGGGGCAGGAGTACGTGGACATGTACGCGAGCAAGGCGAAAGAGGCGGCCTAGTCGGCCGGCGTTTCTTTCCGGTGGGCGCCGGTGGAGTCTCCTCCGCCGGCGCCCACCGCGGTTTCGGGTCCCTGCGGGCGGGTGGGGGCTTGTCGCGCAGTTCCCCGCGCCCCTGGAGGGCGGCTCCATTGGCGCGGGGGTTGCTGGTGCGGGTCTGTGGGGGTTGAGTGCGCCGTTCCCCGCGCCCCTGGAGGGCGGCTCCATGGGCGCGGGGGCTGGTGGGGGTCTGTGGGGGGGTGAGCGCGCCGTTCCCCGCGCCCCTTCAGCGGGTCAGGTGTTGTCCAGGTGTTGGTTGCGGAGCATGTACCAGGCTGCTGCTGAGGCGGCGAGGAGAACTGTTGCTCCGACTCCCGCTGCCAGGGTGAGGCCGTTGACGAAGGCCTCGCGGGCCGCGTCGAGCATGGGGGCGGCGGTGGCGGCGGGCAGGTGGGTCGCCGCTTCCACCGCGCCGCCCAGGGACTCGTGCGCGGCGGCCGGGGTGCCCGCCGGGCCGGGGAAGCCCCGGTAGACGCCGGTGACGATGGAACCCAGGACGGCGATGCCGAGGGCCGCGCCGAGTTCGTACGCCGTCTCCGAGACGGCGGAGGCCGCTCCCGCCTGTTCTTTCGGCACGCTGGAGAGGATCACGTCCGCGGTCACCGTGAACGAGAAGCCCGCGCCCGCGCCGACGACCAGGAGGGCCGCCCCGAGGAGGGGGTAGCCGGTGGACTGGCCGATGACGGTGAGGGCGGCCAGGGCGAGACCGATGGCGGCCAGCCCCCCGGCGACGACCGAGCGCACCGAGAAGCGGCGCGCGGCACGGCCGGCGACCAGGCCGGCCACCACCGCGCCGATCGCCGCGGGCAGTTCCGCGAGGCCCGCCTCGAACGGGCGGCGGCCCTGGACCAGTTGCAGGTACTGGGAGAGGAAGAAGACCAGGCCGGACAGTCCGAGGACGGCCAGCAGGTCGGCCAGCACCGCGCCGCTGAACCCCGGGTGCCGGAACAGCCGCACGTCCAGCAGCGGCACCGGGAGGGTGAGCTGGCGGCGGACGAACAAGTACAGGGCCGCCGCGCCCAGCAGGCCCGCGGCCAGGGCGGACGGGGCGGGGCCGTGACTCGCCGTCTCCTTCACCGCGTAGACGACGCCGATCATCCCGGACAGGGACAGGACCACGCTGGTCAGGTCCCACGGGCCCGGCTGCGGCGTGCGGGACTCGGGCAGGAGCTTGATGCCGACGACCACCAGGACGGCCATCACCGGCAGGTTGATCAGGAAGACCGAGCCCCACCAGAAGTGTTCGAGCAGCAGACCGCCGAGGATCGGGCCGACCGCGGTGCCCGCCGAGGCGGTCGCGCCCCAGATGCCGATGGCGAGGCTCCGCTCGCGCGGGTCGTGGAAGAGGTTGCGGATCAGGGCGAGGGTGGCCGGCATCAGCGTGGCCCCGGCGACGCCGAGCAGGGCGCGCGCCAGGATCATCACCTCGGGCGTGTGCGCGTACGCGTTGAGCACGGAGATCGCGCCGAACGCCGCGGCGCCGTACAGCAGGATGCGCTTGCGGCCGATGCGGTCGCCGAGGCTGCCCATGGAGACGAGCAGACCGGCGATCACGAAGGAGTAGACGTCGCCGATCCACAGCAGCTGGGTGCCGGTGGGTGCGAGGTCCTCGCTGATGTACGGGGTGGCCAGGCCGAGGACGGTCGCGTCGACGGCCACCAGCAGGACGGCGAGCACCAGGACGGAGAGGGCGAGCCAGCGCCCGGGCCGCGGCGTCTCCTCGGTCGTGCTGTACGGCCGTATGGCGCTGGTCATGACTGCTTCCTTCGTGCCGGTTCTTCCGGGCGTCGTACGCCGCCGAGCAGCAGTTCGACGATCATGTGGGTGAAGTCGTTGGGGGCGACCCGGCCTTCGGCGACCGCCCAGGCGGCGGAGGCGAGCAGGCCGTAGAGGGCTTCGGTGAGCCAGGCCGGGGTGAGGTCGATGCGGAACTCGCCGCTCGACTGGCCGCGCCGGAACAGGTCCGCGACGCCCTCGTCGATCCTGGCCCACCCCTCGTTCTGCTCCTCGCCCTCGAACAGCTGGTTCTCGGAGTAGAGGAAGGCGAGCAGGCCCGCGTGCGGTTCGATCTCGGCGACCAGGCGCCGTAGGGCGTCGGTGGCGGAGCCCTCGTCGGTGCGGGCGGCGGCGAGGGCGGCCTCGCACTCGGCGATCCCGAGCGCTTCGAGGGCGCGGACCAGTGCGTCCCGCCCGGCGAACTGGCGGTGCAGGGTGGCGCGGCTGATGCCGGCGGCCCTGGCGACCTCGTCCATCGTCGCGGTGGACTTGCGGGTCAGCAGGGCGGCGGCGCTGCGCAGCACCTGGTCTCGGTCGACAGCCATGAGACGACAGTACCGCACGTGAGACGTTGATGTCTCACGTGGGGTACTCATGTCTCATCGCGTGGCGTCGTTCCGAGGCTGTCGGCGGCGGACGGCGAGGGTGAGGTCAGTGCCAGGGCAGGCCGCTGCGGTGCTGCCAGTACGCGTCGGGGCTCTCGACCAGCGGGGCCAGGCGGGCGAGCTGGTCGTCGGTCAGGTCGACGGCCGCCGCGTGCAGGTTGGAGACGAGCTGGACGGTGGTGGCCGCGCCCGACAGGACCATGCCTGCCCACGGCTCACGCAGCGCGACGGCGAGGGCCACGGCGTCGCAGCCCAGGCCGGTCTCCTCGGCGACGGCGCGCAACGGCTCGGGGGCCTGGGGGCCGGCGAGGCGGCCGTTGGCCATGCCCTCCTTGACGATCACCGTGAGCCCGGCGTCGTGGGCCTCGGCGAGCGCGGGGCCGGCGGAGGTCTCCAGAACGTTGTAGGTCGACTGCACCGTGCGGAAGAGGGGCGCTCCGTCGACCGTGACGGCGAGGGCGGCGCGGATGGCGTCCGCCTGGCGGGGGCCGCTGGTGGAGAAACCGACGGTGAGACCCTGGGCCGCGGCCTCGGCGAGCCGGGCGTGCAGTTCCTTGTCGGCGAGGGCGGGGCTGTCCGGGGTCAGCGAGTGGATCTGGTAGAGGTCCAGCCGGTCGCCGAGGATCGCGTCGGTCTCGGCACGCTGGCGTTCGTACGCGGCGAGGGAGTGGTCCTTGACCTCGTGCCGTTCGGCGTCGGTGGTCCAGCCGGCGGTGTAGGTGTAGCCCCACTTGCTGCCGACGACCACGTCGGTGACGTCCGGGTGGTTCTTCAGCCAGTCGGCGAGGAATTCCTCGCTGCGGCCGTAGGAGCGGGCGGCGTCGAAGTAGCGCACGCCCTGGGCGTAGGCGGCGTCGAGGAGTTCGTGGGTGCGGGTGCGGAGGTTCTCGACGGTGCGGTGGTCGTGATCGCCGAGGTCGGCGTCCCGGCCGAGGGTGATGTAGCCGGGGCGGGCGATCGCGGCGAGGCCCAGGCCGAGGTGGGCGGTGGGGGTGGTGGCGGTGGCCAGGCGGGCGAAGGGCATCTCGACTCCGTCGGGTCGGCTCCGGTGCGGCGTTGGGGCCAACGTAACCCGAAGTGTGGCTCCGCCTTGGGATTAGGGCGGGCGCCCATGAGCGCGGGCGCTTCGCGGGGGATGGCGGGTGCGGGTGCATTTGCGCAGTTCCCCGCGCCCCTAGGGGGGTGGTCTTGGTGGCACGGTCAGTGCGGGTGCGTGGGGGTTGTTCGCGCAGTTCCCCGCGCCCCTGAGGGGGTGGGACTTCGGGGCGCGGTGGGTGCGGCGGCGTGGGAGTTGAGCGCGCCGTTCCCCGCGCCCCTGAGGGGGTGGGACTTCGGGGCGCGGTGGGAGCGGCGGCGTGGGAGTTGAGCGCGCCGTTCCCCGCGCCCCTGAGGGGCGTCTTTGCTACTGCTTCTTCGCTGTGGCCCACTTGTGCTGGAGGGCTACGTTCTCCTTCAGTTCCGCCAGCTGGATCGCCACCGCGCTCGGGGCGGTGCCGCCTCGGCCGTTGCGGGAGGCCAGGGCACCGGGGACGTCGAGGACCGAGCGCACCTCCGGTGTGAGGTGCGCGGAGATCTTCGCGAACTGCTCGTCGGTCAGCTCGTCCAGCTCCTTGCCCTCCGCCTCGGCGACCTTCACGCACTCGCCGGCCACCTCGTGGGCGACCCGGAACGGCACGCCCTGGCGGACCAGCCACTCGGCGATGTCCGTGGCGAGGGAGAAGCCGGCCGGGGCCAGTTCCTCCATGCGCTCGCGGTGCACGGTGAGGGTGGCCATCATGCCCGTGAAGGCCGGCAGCAGAATCTCCAGCTGGTCGATGGAGTCGAAGACCGGCTCCTTGTCCTCCTGGAGGTCACGGTTGTACGCGAGCGGGAGGGCCTTGAGGGTGGCCATCAGGCCGGTGAGGTTGCCGATCAGGCGGCCGGACTTGCCGCGCGCCAGCTCGGCGATGTCCGGGTTCTTCTTCTGCGGCATGATCGACGAGCCCGTGGAGAAGGCGTCGTGGAGGGTGACGAAGGAGAACTCCTTCGTGTTCCAGATGATGACCTCCTCGGCGATCCGGGAGACGTTCACACCGATCATCGCGGTGATGAAGGCGAACTCGGCGACGAAGTCGCGGGAGGCCGTGCCGTCGATGGAGTTGCCGGCGCTGCCGTGCTCGAAGCCGAGGTCCTTGGCGACCGCCTCCGGGTCCAGGCCGAGGGAGGAGCCCGCGAGGGCGCCGGAGCCGTACGGGGAGACGGCGGTGCGCTCGTCCCACTGGCGCAGGCGCTCCGCGTCCCGGGAGAGGGACTGCACGTGCGCGAGGACGTGGTGGGCGAAGAGCACCGGCTGGGCGTGCTGGAGGTGGGTGCGGCCGGGCATCGCCACGTCCGGGTGGGCTTCGGCGAGCCCGACCAGGGCGTCCTGGAGGTCGGCGATCAGGCAAGCGATGACGCGGGCGTGGTCACGCAGGTACATCCGGAAGAGGGTGGCGACCTGGTCGTTGCGGGACCGCCCGGCGCGCAGCTTGCCGCCGAGGTCAGGGCCGAGGCGCTCCAGCAGTCCGCGTTCCAGGGCGGTGTGGACGTCCTCGTCGGCGATGGTGCCGGTGAACGCGCCGGAGGCCACGTCGGCCTCCAGCCGGTCGAGGCCCTCGATCATGCGGGTCAGCTCGTCCTCGGTGAGCAGGCCCGCCGTGTGCAGCACGCGCGCGTGGGCGCGGGAGCCGGCGATGTCGTAGGGGGCCAGCCGCCAGTCGAAGTGGACGGACGCGGACAGCTTCGCCAGGGCCTCGGCGGGACCGTCGGCGAAACGGCCGCCCCAGAGCCGGACGTCACCGCTGTTGCTGCTCACTTGCGTGCTCCTCGAGGGTTCCGGATGTGCCGCCGCCTCCCCGCGGGAGCGCGGGGAGGCGGCTGTCAGGCTAGTGCGTGTAAGGGGTCGTCAGGCGCTGCGGCTCAGCCGAGGTCGCGCTTGGCCGCGATCTTCGACGACAGGCTGTAGATGTCGATGAAGCCCTTGGCCGCGGCCTGGTCGAAGGTGTCGCCGGTGTCGTAGGTGGCCAGGTTGAAGTCGTACAGGGACGACTCCGAGCGCCGGCCGGTGACGACGGCGCGGCCGCCGTGCAGGGTCATCCGGATGTCGCCGTTGACGTGCTGGTTGGCCTCGGCGATGAAGCCGTCCAGGGCGCGCTTCAGCGGGGAGAACCACTGGCCGTCGTAGACCAGCTCGCCCCAGCGCTGCTCGACCTGCCGCTTGTAGCGGGCCAGCTCGCGCTCGACCGTGACGTTCTCCAGCTCCTGGTGGGCGGTGATCAGGGCGATCGCGCCGGGGGCCTCGTAGACCTCGCGGGACTTGATGCCGACGAGGCGGTCCTCGACCATGTCGATCCGGCCGATGCCCTGGGCGCCGGCGCGCTCGTTGAGCTGCTGGATCGCCTGGAGGACGGTGACGGGCTTGCCGTCGATGGCGACCGGGACGCCCTCCTTGAAGGTGATGACGACCTCGTCGGGCTCCCGGGCCACGGCCGGGTTCTGGGTGTACTCGTAGACGTCCTCGATGGGCGCGTTCCAGATGTCCTCGAGGAAGCCGGTCTCGACGGCACGGCCGAAGACGTTCTGGTCGATGGAGTACGGGGACTTCTTGGTGGTGGCGATCGGCAGGCCCTTGGCCTCGCAGAAGGCGATGGCCTTGTCACGGGTCATCGCGTAGTCGCGGACCGGGGCGATGCATTTCAGGTCGGGGGCGAGGGCGACGATGCCGGCCTCGAAGCGGACCTGGTCGTTGCCCTTGCCGGTGCAGCCGTGGGCGACGGTGGTGGCGCCGTGCTTCTGCGCAGCGGCGACGAGGTGCTTGACGATCGTCGGCCGGGACAGCGCGGAGACCAGCGGGTAGCGGTCCATGTAGAGGGCGTTGGCCTTGATCGCCGGGAGGCAGTACTCCTCGGCGAACTCGTCCTTCGCGTCCGCGACCTCGGCCTCGACGGCACCGCAGGCGAGCGCGCGCTTGCGGATGACGTCCAGGTCCTCGCCGCCCTGGCCGACGTCGACCGCAACGGCGATGACCTCGGCGCCCGTCTCCTCGGCGATCCAGCCGATGGCGACGGAGGTGTCCAGACCGCCTGAGTAGGCGAGTACGACGCGCTCGGTCACGGGTTTCTCCTTACAGTGCAATCGCTGACATGCATGAGTATGCAGGAGTCCGCATGATTCGTCAATTCAGGGTCCGGGCGACGCCACACCCGGACCTTTCGAAGGCCACTCCGTACGGGCGTTGAACGCGAGAAACCGCTTGCGCGTATTGCTCACCGGGACAGGCGCCGCTTCGACCCACCCGGAGACACCCCTCAGGGACGAGCCCGCCACCCCTGGCCGCCTGCACGCTCACCGAGTGAGGTGACAGGCGCTGTGGCCGCCCCGTGTACGCGCCGGCCGGGGCGGCCACGGTCCCTCCGTCACCGAGACCGGGACAGCGCCGGAAAATCCTTAGACAGACGAAGAATCTGGCCCGATAATCGGTTGACATGGGGAAAACGTACGAACGCATCGACGGGCGCCTGCGCACCTTCATCGAGGACCAGCCCGTCTTCTTCACCGCCACCGCTCCGCTGTCCGCCGACGGCACGGTCAACCTCTCACCCAAGGGGCTCAAGGGATCCTTCGCGGTCCTCGACGAGCTCACCGTCGCCTACCTCGACTTCGCCGGCTCCAACGCCGAGACCGTCGCCCATCTGCGGGAGAACGGCCGGATCACCCTGATGTGGTGCGCCTTCCAGGGGCCGCCGAACATCGTCCGCGTGCACGGGCGCGGGGAGCCCGTGTTCCGGGACGATCCGCGGTTCGCGCAGCTGCTCGCGCACTTCCCGGACATCGACCCCTGGACCCACGGGCTGCGCGCGATCGTCGTCGTGCGGGCCGAGCTGATCCGCGACACCTGCGGCTACGCCGTGCCCTTCATGGCGTACGAGAGCGAACGCGACCTGCACGAGAAGCGGTTCGCCCGGGAGGACGACACCTCCCTGGACGCCTACTTCACCAAGAAGGAGCACATCGCGACGAGCATGGACGGACTTCCCGGGCTGCCGTTGCCGCTGCCCCCGTCTAGCGTCTGACCCATGCGCCCAGGTGCCGTCTCCGCCGCCGTCCTCGTGTCCCTGTCCCTGCTCGCGCTCGGCACCGCCCAGCGTCCCGGGTCGCCGCTGCCGGAGCGGATGGCGGACACCGGGGGCGGCACCCAGCTCATCACCGCGGTGGCGGCGGGGACGGACTCCACCACCGGCACGGTCACCTGGTGGAACCGCAAGGGCGGACGCTGGACGGCGGCCGGTTCCGCACCGGCCCGCTTCGGCTCGGGCACACTCGTCGAGGGGACACGGCGCAAACAGGGCACCAGCACCACCCCCACCGGCCTGTACGGCATGCCGTACGCCTTCGGGACCGAGGCGGCCCCGTCCGGGACCCGGTACACCTACCGCCCCGTACGGCAGAACTCCTGGTGGTGCCAGGACAACGACTCGCGCTCCTACAACCGCTGGACCGAGCCCCGGGCGGGCGACTGCCGGGCCGGCCAGGCGGAACACCTGATCACCTACCGCGCCCAGTACGCCCACGCCCTGGTCGTCGACTTCAACTACCGCAAGCCCGTGCGCGGCCGGGGCGCCGGCATCTTCCTGCACGTCGACGGGCGTGGCGCCACGGCCGGCTGTGTCTCCGTGTCCAAGAGCGCGATGCGGCGGATCCTGCGCTGAGCCGACCCGGCGCGGGCCCCGCACCTGGCGATCGGCACGACCGGCGGACGCACGGCCGTCACCCGCTACTGAGGGGCGCGGCAGAAGCACGGATTCCTCTGAACACTCCAGCGTGACGGCACGTATGAGTGGGCCAAGGGCCGAGTCCCACGGAGGAACCGTGACCACCACGCTCGCCGGCGGCCGTGCCGCCCGCCGCCAGACGATGCGCCGCATCCGTCCGCGCCGCTCCCCCGCCGTGCCGCTGCTGCTCGCCGTGGGCGCGGGCGCGGTGGCCGTGCTCTGGCTGTGGTGGACGAGCACGCCGTCCATCGCGGACACCACCGGGAAGATCATCGCCGCCGGCCGGATCACCGGTCTGCTCGCCGGATACCTGATGGCCCTGGTCGTGCTGCAGATGGCGCGGGTGCCCGCGCTGGAACGGCGGGTCGGCTCGGACCGGGTCGCCCGCTGGCACGCGATGAGCGGCCGCTACACCGTCAGCCTGGTCGTCGCCCATGTCTTCCTGATCATGTGGGGCTACGCCCGGCAGGCCGGCAGGACCCTCGCCGACATCGTGTCGCAGACGGTCACCTCCGTCACCACGCTGCCGGACATGGGCAAGGCCGCCATCGGCACCGGCCTGCTGTTCGTGATCGCCTTCCTGTCGGTCGGCCCGGTCCGGCGCCGGCTGCCGTACGACGGCTGGTACCACGTGCACCTGCTGACCTACGCGGCAGTGTTCCTGACGTTCTGGCACCAGATCACCACCGGCAACGAGTTCGCGGTCACCCCGTCCGCGAAGACCTTCTGGTACGGCCTCTACGGCGCCGTCACCGCACTGGTCCTCTGGTACCGGATCATCACCCCGGTCCGGCTGAACCTGCGGCACCAAATGCGCGTCCACGCGGTCGTCGAGGAGACTCCGGGCGTCGTGTCGGTGCTGATCGGCGGGCGCCGGCTGCACCGGATGGGCGCCGAGGCCGGGCAGTTCTTCCGCTGGCGGTTCCTGGCGCCCGGCATGCGGTTCAGCTCGCACCCGTACTCGCTGTCCGCGGCACCCCGCCCGGACATGCTGCGGATCACCGTCAAGGCGATCGGTGACCACAGCTCCCGGCTGCGTGAGCTGGAACCCGGCACCCGGGTGTGGGCCGAGGGCCCCTACGGGGCGCTGACCGCGCAGCGGCGCAGCCGCGGCAAGGTGCTGCTGGTCGCGGGCGGGGTGGGCATCACCCCGATGCGCGCCCTGTTCGAGACTTTGCCCGGCGCGTCCGGTGACATCACCCTGCTGTACCGGGCCAACAGCACGCAGGACCTGGCGCTGTGGGGCGAGCTGGCGAAGATCGCCGACGAGCGCGGCGCCCGGCTGATGTACGCGGTGAACAGCCCCGACGGGGAGCGCCCGGACATCTCCGCGGAGAGCCTGCGGCGCAAGATGCCGGACATCGACCGCCACGACGTCTTCATGTGCGGGCCGCCCGGGTTCGCCCAGCAGGTGTACGCGGCGCTGCGCGACGCCGGGGTCCCCGCGCGGCGGATCCACCACGAGTCGTTCGAGATGTGAGCGGCGGGCCGTCGGCCCCGGTCGCCCGTTACCCTCCAGGAGCTTGAGAAGCGATGAGGAAGAGTCACCCCCTCCGGCGTGCCGTGCTGGCGACCGCCGTCACCGTCTCCGGGATCGTGCTGCTGCTGTCGCTGAAACCCGGGTCCGACCCGGGGTCGGCCGCTGCGGCGGGCGGCGCCCCTCCCGCGGCGGAGTCCGTGCAGGGTGGCGCCCGTCCCATCGGGGACGGCACGGTCACCGGCGACGCGGCGCAGACCCAGTACGGGGCGGTGCAGGTCCGGCTGACCGTCAGCGGCGGGAAGATCACCAAGGCGGAGGCGGTCCAGGCACCCAAGGGCGGCCAGAGCGACCAGGTCACCGCCGGCTCCGTACCGAAACTCAACCAGGCGGCCGTGGCCGCGCAGAGCGCCGAGATCGACGCCGTCTCCGGCGCCACCTACACGAGCAACGGCTACAAGCAGTCCCTCCAGTCGGCCCTGGACAAGGCGCGCGCCGCCGCGCCCGCCGCCCCGGAGGGCGGTGCCGCGGCCGAGGCGCGGACGGTCACCGGCGAGGTGGCGCAGACCCAGTACGGGCCCGTCCAGGTACGTGTCACCGTCGACGGCGGGAAGATCACCAGGGCGGAGGCGGTCCAGGCGCCCAGGGGCGGCCAGAGCGACCAGGTCACGTCCGACGCCGTACCGAAGCTCAACCAGGCGGCGGTGCGGGCCGGCTCCGCCGACATCGACGCCGTGTCGGGCGCCACGTACACCAGCGCCGGCTACAAGGAGTCCCTCCAGTCGGCGCTGGACCAGGCCGGTGGCTGACACGGTGGCCGCCGAACCCGTCGAGGCGCCCGCCGCGGTGCGTCGCGTGGAGGAGACGATGGGGACCGTCTTCTCGCTCGACGTCCGCGGCGGGGAACCGGGCGCGGTGCGCGCGGCGATGGAGGACGCCGTCGCCGGACTGCGCCGGGTGGACGAGGTGTTCAGCACCTACCGCGAGGACAGCCAGATCTCCCGGCTGGCGCGCGGTGAGCTGGACGTCGGGGCGTGCGATCCCGAGGTCGCCGAGGTGCTGGAGCTGGCCGCGGAGGCGGAACGGGTCAGCGGAGGCTGGTTCAGCACGCGGTACCGGGGAGAGCTCGACCCGACCGGGATCGTCAAGGGCTGGGCCACCGAGCGCGCGGCCCGGCGGCTGCTGGCGGCCGGGGCGTCGGGGGTGAACGTCAACGGGGGCGGAGACGTCCAGTTGCTCGGGTCACCGGGGACGGGACGGCCCTGGCGGGTGGGTGTGGCGGACCCGTTGCGCCCCGGAGGGCTGGCGGCGGTGGTCTCCGCGGCCGGCGCGCGGGAGCTTGCGGTGGCCACGTCGGGGACCGCGGAGCGCGGCGACCACATCGTCGACCCCCGTACGGGCCTCTCCGCGGTGACCGACCTGGTGGCGGTGACGGTGGTCGCTCCCCGGCTGACGTGGGCGGACTGCTGGGCCACGGCGGCCTTCGCGATGGGCTCACGGGAGGGCCTGCGCTGGCTGGAGTCCCTCCCCGACACGGAGGCCCTCCTGATCACAGCGGGCGACGAGGTACGTTGCACAGCACACCTAGCCCGGTGGCTGGGCTGACGAGCACCCCGTAAGGGGCGCGGGGAACTGCGCGACCAGCCACGCACCGGGCCGCACCCGGCGTGCAACAGGCCCCACAACCCGGTGGCCGCACAGGGGTGCGACACAGGCCCGCTGGGGGGTGCCGCCTGCGCCCACCCGTGCCGCCCCAAGCGGAACGACTGCCCGCAGTCGGCAGGCGCCTTAGGGCGCGCGGCCGACCCCTCAGTGCCCGTTCTGAGCCAACCGCAGCAAGTGATCAGCCAGCGCCTGCCCACCCGTGGGCTCCCTGCTGATCAGCAGCAACGTGTCGTCCCCGGCGATGGTCCCGAGAATGTCCTGCAACTCCGCCTGATCGATCGCGGACGCCAGGAACTGCGCGGCCCCGGGCGGCGTCCGAAGGACGACCAGATTCGCGGACGCCTCCGCGGAAATCAGCAGCTCCGCCGACAGCCTCCGCATCCGCTCCTCCTTGGCGGACTCCCCCAACGGCGCCCGCGGCGTGCGGAAACCCCCCTCACTGGGCACCGCGTAGATCAGATCCCCGTCGTTGTTGCGGATCTTGACCGCGTTCAGCTCGTCGAGGTCGCGGGAGAGCGTCGCCTGGGTGACGCTCAGCCCGTCGTCGGCGAGCAGCTTCGCGAGCTGGCTCTGCGACCGCACCGGCTGCCGGTTGAGGATGTCCACGATCCGCCGGTGCCGCGCGGTACGGGTCTGCGGCACGGCGGGCCCGGCCTGCCCGGCCCCTCCCGCCGTGCGCTCCTGATCCTGCTCCTGGCTCATCGTCGTCTCATTCTCCGGATCGTCCTTCCCCGCCCGCCTGGCCGGCGGCGTCCAGGATGCCGGGCAGCGCCCCGAGGAACGCGTCCACCGCGTCGTCGCCGAGGTTCAGCGGAGGCATCAGCCGTACGACATCGGGGGCGGGCGCGTTCACAAGGAACCCGGCGTCCTGAGCCGCCTGTTGCGCCTGGGGCGCGAGCGGCTCGGTGAGCACGATACCCAGGAGGAGGCCCGCTCCCCGGACGTGGTCGATCAACGCGTGGCCGGAGCCCTCGATCCCGTCGCGGAGTTTCGCGCCCTGCCGCTTGACGTTCTCCAGCAGCCCCTCGTCGGCGATGGTGTCGAGCACGGCGAGTCCGGCGGCGCAGGCCACCGGGTTGCCGCCGAAGGTGGTGCCGTGGTGTCCGGGTGCGAGCAGGTGGGCCGCGCGGCCGAAGGCGACGGTGGCACCGAGCGGCAGACCGCCGCCGAGCTGCTTGGCGAGGGTCACGACGTCCGGGAGCACGCCCTCGTGGGCCTGGTACTCGAACCAGTTCCCGGTGCGGCCGACGCCGGTCTGCACCTCGTCGAGGACCAGCAGCGCGCCCTTGGCGGCGGTGATGGCGCGGGCCGCCTTGAGGTAGCCGGGGGGCGGGACGACGACGCCCAGCTCGCCCTGGATGGGTTCGAGGACGACGACGGCCGTGTCCTCGGTGACGGCCGCGTCCAGGGCCTGGGCGTCGCCGAACGGCACGTGGGTGACGTCGCCGGGCAGCGGCAGGAACGGCTCCCGCTTGCCGGCCTGCCCGGTCAGGGCGAGGGCGCCCATGGTGCGGCCGTGGAAGGCGCCCTCGGTGGCGACGACGTGGGTGCGTCCGGTGAGCCGGCCGATCTTGAAGGCGGCCTCGTTCGCCTCGGCGCCGGAGTTGCAGAAGAAGACCCTGCCGTCCCGGCCGAAGAGCTGGAGCAGCCGCTCGGCCAGTGCCACGGTCGGCTCGGCGAGGAAGAGGTTGGAGATGTGGCCGAGGGAGGAGATCTGCCGGGTCACGGCCTCGACGACCGCCGGGTGGGCGTGGCCGAGGGCGTTGGTCGCGATGCCCCCGACGAAGTCGAGGTACTCCTTGCCGTCGGCGTCCCAGAGCCGCTGGCCCTCCCCGCGCACCAGGGGGAGGCGGGGGGTGCCGTAGTTGTTCATCAGCGCGCCCTGCCACCGGGCGGTGAGTTCCGCGTTGCTCACGACTCCCCCTGTTCGTCGGGCACGACCATGGTGCCGATGCCCTCGTCCGTGAAGATCTCCAGCAGGATCGAGTGCTGGACCCGGCCGTCGATGACGCGGGCGGTGTTCACGCCGTTGCGTACGGCGTGGAGGCAGCCCTCCATCTTGGGCACCATGCCGGAGGACAGGTCCGGCAGGAGCTTCTCCAGCTGCGACGCGGTGAGACGGCTGATCACCTCGTCGCTGTTCGGCCAGTCCTCGTAGAGGCCCTCGACGTCCGTGAGGACCATGAGGGTTTCGGCGCCCAGAGCAGCAGCGAGTGCCGCAGCCGCCGTATCAGCATTGACGTTGTAGACATGGTGGTCGTCCTGGGAGCGGGCGATCGACGAGACGACCGGGATGCGGCCGTCGGCGAGCAGTGCCTCGATCGCGCCCGTGTCGATCTCGGTGATCTCGCCCACCCGCCCGATGTCGACCAGCTCTCCGTCGATCTCGGGCTGGTGCTTGATGGCGGTGAGGGTGTGCGCGTCCTCGCCGGTGAGGCCGACGGCGAGCGGGCCGTGCCGGTTGAGCAGCCCGACCAGCTCCCGCTGGACCTGCCCGGCGAGCACCATGCGCACGACGTCCATGGCGTCCTCGGTGGTGACGCGCAGGCCGGCCTTGAACTCGCTGACGATGCCGTGCGTCTCGAGCGCGCGGCTGATCTGCGGGCCGCCGCCGTGCACGACGACAGGCTTCAGCCCGGCGTGCCGCAGGAAGACGACGTCCTGGGCGAAGGCCGCCTTGAGGTCCTCGTCGACCATGGCGTTGCCGCCGAACTTGATGACGACGGTCTTGCCGTGGTGCCGGGTCAGCCAGGGCAGGGCCTCGATGAGGATCTGCGCCTTGGGCAGCGCGGTGTGCTTACGGGTGACGGTCATGAGGAGTAGGCGCTGTTCTCGTGGACGTAGTCGGCGGTGAGGTCGTTGGTCCAGATGGTGGCGGTGGCGTCGCCGGCGGCCAGGTCGGCGACGACGTGCACCTCGCGGTAGCGCATGTCGACCTTGTCGCGGTCCTCGCCCACTCCGCCGTTCTTGCAGACCCAGACGCCGTTGATGGCGACGTTGAGGCGGTCGGGCTCGAAGGCGGCCCGGGTGGTGCCGATGGCGGACAGGACGCGCCCCCAGTTGGGGTCCTCGCCGTGGATGGCGCACTTGAGGAGGTTGTTGCGGGCGATGGAGCGGCCCACCTCGACGGCGTCGTCCTCGGTGGCCGCGTTCACGACCTCGACCTTGATGTCCTTGCTGGCGCCCTCGGCGTCGCGGATGAGCTGCTGGCCGAGGTCGTCGCACACCTGCCGTACGGCCTCGGCGAAGTCCTCGTACGCCGGGGTGACGCCGGAGGCGCCGGAGGCGAGCAGCAGCACGGTGTCGTTGGTGGACATGCAGCCGTCGGAGTCGACGCGGTCGAAGGTGACCTTGGTGGCCGCGCGCAGCGCCTTGTCCAGGGTCTCGCCGTCGACGTCGGCGTCGGTGGTGAGGACGACGAGCATGGTGGCGAGGCCGGGGGCGAGCATGCCCGCGCCCTTGGCCATGCCGCCGACGGTCCAGCTGTCCTTGCCGGCCACGGACGTCTTGTGGACGGTGTCGGTGGTCTTGATGGCGATGGCGGCCTTCTCGCCGCCGTGCTCGGAGAGCTGTCCTGCGGCGGTCTCGACGCCGGGGAGCAGCTTGTCCATGGGGAGCAGGACGCCGATGAGGCCCGTCGAGCAGACGGCGACCTCGCCGGCGCCGACGCCCAGCACCTCGGCGGCCTTCTCGGCGGTGGCGTGGGTGTCCTGGAAGCCCTTGGGACCGGTGCAGGCATTGGCGCCGCCGGAGTTGAGGACCACGGCGGCGAGCTGCCCGCTCCTGAGGACCTGCTCGGACCAGAGCACGGGGGCGGCCTTCACGCGGTTGGCGGTGAAGACGCCGGCGGCGGCGCGGCGGGGGCCGTTGTTGACCACGAGGGCCAGGTCGGGGTTGCCGTTCTCCTTGATCCCGGCGGCGATGCCCGCCGCCGTGAATCCCTTTGCTGCCGTCACACTCACGGCGCAACTCCGATCGTCGAAAGTCCCGTGGTCTCGTCGAGACCCAGGGCGATGTTCATGCTCTGGACGGCACCGCCCGCGGTGCCCTTGGTCAGGTTGTCGATGGCGCTGATCGCGACGATCCGGCCCGCGGCGGCGTCGTACGCGACCTGCACCTGGACGGCGTTGGAGCCGTACACGGAGGCGGTGGCGGGCCACTGCCCCTCGGGGAGGAGATGGACGAAGGGCTCGTCGGCGAGGGCCTTCTCATAGGCGGCGCGCACGGACTCGGCGGTGACGCCGGGCCTCGCCCTCACGGAGCAGGTGGCGAGGATGCCGCGGGGCATCGGCGCCAGGGTGGGCGTGAAGGACACGGTGACGCGTTCGCCGGCCGCCGCGCTGAGGTTCTGGATCATCTCGGGGGTGTGCCGGTGCCCGCCGCCCACGCCGTACGGCGACATGGAGCCCATGACCTCGCTGCCCAGCAGGTGCGGCTTGGGCGACTTGCCCGCGCCGGAGGTGCCGGACGCGGCGACGACCACGGCCTCGGCCTCGGCGAGCCCGGCGGCGTAGGCCGGGAACAGGGCGAGGGAGACGGCGGTCGGGTAGCAACCGGGTACCGCGACACGCTTGGACCCCTCCAGCGCGGCGCGGCCACCCGGCAGTTCGGGCAGGCCGTAGGGCCAGGTGCCGGCGTGCGGGGAGCCGTAGAAGGTCTCCCAGTCGCCGGCGTCCTTCAGACGGAAGTCGGCGCCCATGTCGATCACGAGCACCTCGTCGCCGAGCTGCTCGGCGACGGCGGCGGACTGGCCGTGCGGCAGCGCGAGGAAGACGACGTCGTGCCCGGCGAGCGCCTCGGGGGTGGTCGGCTCCAGCACCCGGTCCGCGAGCGGCAGCAGGTGCGGCTGGAGCGCGCCCAGTCGCTGTCCGGCGTTGGAGTTCCCGGTCAGGGCGCCGATCTCGACCTCGGGGTGGGTCAGGAGCAGACGCAGCAGCTCACCGCCCGCATACCCGCTCGCTCCGGCCACCGCCGCACGTACCGCCATGGAAAAACCCTCCTCCTGGATGGCATGACTATACGTTTCGCTGCACTTTTATGCAATGCGGTCCTGCATGGATCCTCCGGACCGCTGTGACCGAGAGTTTTAGCTGGCGGATCATGGTCTGAACCATGCAGGCCAGGAGCCCGTGGGGAATTCTTGTTGGCGGATCTTGAGGGGGTTAGTTGGCGGATCAAAACTCTCAGTGTTCACTGTGCGTGAGCGTCGGGCTGCTCATTGGGTATGGAGGGGCTGACTGCACCCGAGTCGATGTCCCGGGCGAGCTGTTGGGCATATTCGGCGAGGAGTTTCCGCAGGTCGGCATAGTGTCGAAAGGTGTCTGGGCGGACGAGGTTGTACCAGGTGGTGTTGCGGCGGAGGGCCCATTCGAGCTGGATGTGTTGAGGCTGTTCGGCCTCGATGGTGCGCGGGGCGAAGAGATGCTCGCCTTGTGTGACCTGTACCCAGATGTAGACGGAGGCGTCCTGGCGTTTGCGGTCACCGACCGGTGGCCGGATGGGGCCGGGAAGCGGTGGCAACTCGCTGACCAGGGCATCCCAATCGTCCCCAGGAAGAGCCCAGTCCCTGAGTGCCTCGCGTCGGCGCTGGTAGTCGATGAGCGGTCGCCGGGGTGCTCGGAGTTCGGCGCCGAGCTCGCGGAGGACTCGTTCGAACTGGGAAGGTGCCACAGCTTGTGCCAGGCGCCGCCGTGGAGTTGCTGAGCCGGGGAGCAGTCACCTGTCAGGCAGGAGGGGCAATACCGGGGGGAGCCGACGAAGAGCCACGGGTCCGGCCTCCTCGGTCCCGGCCCGGGCGCGGACGATTCCGACTGGGCGATGGGCGGATACCGGTCTCGCCACTGTGCCAGTGTCAGTGCCGACACTTCCGCGGCTGTCTGCCGGGTCAGGCGGGCGAACCCTTGTGTCTCCGGCCCGGTGAGACTCAACAACAGACTGCCTGGGATGTGTGCAGCGTGGACGCGATCAGTCCAGCCCGCGGCACGGATCAGCTGCAGAGGCGGGAGGCTGAGGCGATGCCCGAGCCGCAGCAGGTAGCTGACCAGGGACTCTCCTGGCGCAGGTTCGAGACTCCGGGGGAGAGGACCCAGGCTCATTTGTCAGGCGCCCGCGTGCGCAGTGGGGCCATGGTCATCGAACGTGGTGTTCCGCGGCCGTTTCGCCCGCCGCCTTGTGACGGCCGTCTGCGAGTCCGCCGGGATCACGGGCTCGTCTGGCGCCTGCTCGGGTGCGTCCCGCCTGAGCACGATTTCGTCCAGCAGGCTTTCGTCGATCAGTTCCTTCTCGGACTCCATGGCCTCCTGAGCTCCGTCCTCGAGCAGTCGTCCCAACAGGCCGATGACGCCGCCGGTACGGCGCATGAGGTACTCCGGCATGGTGCCGTCCGTGAGCATGCCCGGCTTCGCATGCATCAGCCGCAGATGCTGCTCGATTCCCTTCAAGTGGCCGACGAAGGTAGCGATCTGGTTCGGAGTCACGTAGCGGAAGCGATCGAGCTCGATGAGGTCGAAACGGTGCTCGGTCTGGGTGATCTCCAAGCCGTGGATGCGGGTTGACTCCAGCGGTGGCATCTCCCACTGCCGGGTCTTCTTGTTCCATCTGGCCTCGCGCAGCAGCCCGACGCCCTGGATGTTGACGCCGGTCAGGATCAACGTGACGTCCAGACTCATGAAGGCCCGCAGCAGGTCGAGGACGTCCTGGTCGTCGGCACGGTGCATCCGAAGTCGGCTGATGTCGTCCAGAATCAGTGCTTTGACGCCGTGGTCGTGCAGGGAGTCGGCAACCTGCCGTACCAGTTCCGGCAGTGTGGCCGCCCTGCGGGTCGGGGCACGGAAGAAGCCCAGGATTGATGCGCACAGGCTCTTCGGGGTCGCTGTCACCGGGGTGGAGACGTAGACGACCGGTGCATGAAGATCACGCGTGCCCGGTAGCGCCCCAGGGTGGAGACTGTCGTGTAGTTTCAGCCATTGGTCTTCGAAGACGGCCCCGGCTGAGCAGACGGACGCGGTCTTGCCGTAGTTGCCCCAGCCGCTGATCATGACGCCGGCGCGCGTGGGATCGTCCTTCTTCCTCGTGTCGCCGCTCAACGGGTCAGTGTCGTGCGGTCCGGGTCGTACGCCGGCCTCGGCTCACCCGGCAGCGCCCGAGCCGGATGCCCTCCGCTCCCGCGGCGGGACCAGGGCGCCCACGAGTGAGCATCGTGATGTTCGCGGGCGTGCTGTACCTCCCGCTGTTCCAGCAGACGGTGTGCCTCGGCGGCTCCCTCGGCGTCACCGCCTTCGGGTCCCTGTTCACCCACGCGCTCGACGGACGCACCCCGGACGACGGCCGGGCGTACCTCGACGGGGTGGCCCAGGGCACGGGTTCGGTCTTCCTCGCCCTCGCGGTGTTGTGTGCCGCCTGGTTCGCCGCCTCCTGGCTGATCAAGGAAGTGGCGCTGCGCGGCAAACCCGGCAAGTAGATCCGCCCGCGCACCGCATGCGCTGCCTCCACTACCCGAACCGGCAGCTTCGCCAACTCCCGTCCACGTCCTTCCCACTCCACGGAGAGTTCTCATGATCAAGATTGCTGTTGTGCTGGCCAGCACCCGTGAGGGCCGCCGCGGCGAGGCCGTAGCCGGCTGGGTTCTTGACCAGGCCCGCCAGCGCAGTGACGCCCGTTTCGACCTCGTCGATCTCGCCGAGGTCAACCTCGCCCATCTGTCCGAGCCCATGCCGCCGGCCATGGGTCGCTACACCCAGCCCGCCACTCAGGAGTGGGCCCGCACCGTCGCGGGGTACGACGGCTTCGTCTTCGTCACCCCGGAGTACAACCACTCCTTCCCCGGCGTGCTCAAGAACGCCCTTGACCATGTCTACGCCGAGTGGAACAACAAGGCGGCCGCCTTCGTGTCGTACGGCATGGACGGCGGCGTGCGCGCCGTCGAGGCACTGCGGCCGGTCATGGGCGCGCTGCAGATCGCCGTTGTGTCCGCTCAGGTCGCCTTGAGCATGCACACCGACTTCGCTGGCTTCAGCGATTTCACCCCTGGTGAGCATCAGACCGCGGCCCTGAAGTCGGTCCTCGACCAGCTCGTCGACTGGTCCACGGCCCTGGCCCCCGTGCGCACGTACAGCATCGGCTGATCGACACCCTTCCTCCGCGCCGCTGCCTGCCGGCGCCCCTCGCCCGGCCTCCGGCCGGGACCGAACTCTTGGAGACCAGATGACAACCCCGACCATCGCGATCGTAGGTGGCGGCCTTGGCGGGCTCGTCCTCGCACGCGTACTTCACCTGCACGACATCCCCTGCACCGTGTTCGAGGCGGATGCCTCGCCCGACGCCCGCACGCAGGGCGGCATGCTCGACATCGGCGCCGACGACGGTCAGCCCGCACTCGCTGATGCCCAGCTGATCGGACAGTTCTGCAGCATCGTGCACGCCGGTGGGCAGGCCAAGCGGATCCTGGACCAGCACAACACCGTCTTCGTCGATGCCGTCGACGACAGCGATGAGGGCGACCGGCCCGAAGTGGACCGCGGCGACCTGCGCGCCATGCTCATCAATTCGCTGCCTGCCGGCACGATCCGGTGGGGGAGCCGCGTGCTCTCGGCCCGCGCTCTCGACGGAGGGCGCCATGAGATCACCCTCCAGGACGGCACAAAGGCGGTCAGCGACCTGCTCGTCGGCGCGGACGGCGCCTGGTCCCGCATCCGCCCCCTGGTCACCGACGCGGTCCCCGTCTACAGCGGAGTGTCCTTCATCGAGGTCGACCACTACGACGCCGACGCCCGGCACCCCGGCCCTGCCAAGGTCGTCGGCAACGGCATGCTGATGGCTCTGGGCGCCAACCGCGGCTTGCTCGCCCACCGCGAACCCGACGGCTCGCTGCACATCTACATCGCCCTGCGCACATCACGCGAATGGATCCACCACACCGACTGGACTTCCGCCGACACGGGCAAGGCCATTCTGCTGAAGGAGTTCGCCGACTGGGCCCCCGAACTGCGCGCCCTGATCAGCGAGGCGGACAGCGCTCTCATCCCGCGGACCATCTACGCCCTGCCCGTCGGTCTGACGTGGCAGCACGTGCCCGGCCTGACGCTGCTGGGAGATGCGGCACACCTCATGTCGCCGTTTGCCGGCAGCGGCGCAAACCTGGCTCTGTTCGATGGTGCCGAACTGGCGAAGGCGATCACCGCGCAGCCCGGCGACCTCGACGCGGCCGTGGCCCGTTACGAGGAAGCCATGTTCACCCGCAGCGCCAAGGCCGCCGAGGCGTCCGCGTTCATCTTGGACGCCTGTTTCAGCGACACCGCCCCGCACAGCCTGTTCCCGCCTGAACTCTGAGCAATGCCTCGCCAAGCGCACTCCGACGGCCGGCAGCCGGCCGCCGCCCCGAAAGGTAACCGCAGATGACCCCCACCACCCACCACCCCATCGCCATCGTGGGCGGCGGCCTGAGCGGCCTGGCCCTCGCCCGAGTCCTGCACATCAACAACATCGCCGCCACCATCTTCGAAGGTGACGCTTCACCGCAGGCCCGCACCCAGGGCGGCATGCTCGACATCCACGAGGACACCGGGCAGGCCGCCCTGCGCACCGCCGGCCTTTACGACGCATTCCGGGCCCGTGTCCATGCCGGCGGCGAGACACTGCGCGTGTTCAACAAGCACGGCAAGGTGCTGCTCGCCGAGGAAGACGACGGCACCGGGGACCGTCCCGAGATCGACCGCGGCGACCTGCGCGACCTGCTGCTCGACGCGCTGCCCAAGGACATGATCCGCTGGGGCCGCCAGGTCACCGGCGCCCGTGCGCTCGGTGAGGGACAACACGAGGTCACCTTCGCCGACGGCGTGGCCATCACCTGCGACCTGCTCATCGGCGCCGACGGCGCCTTCTCCCGCATCCGCCCGCTGGTCTCCGCGGCCCGACCGGAGTACACCGGCATCTCGTTCGTCGAACTGGACCTGCTCGACGCCGCGACCCGCCACCCCGAGGCGGCCGAACTCCTGGGCGGCGGCATGTTCTTCGCCCTCGGCGGTGACCAGGGCCTCCTCGGGCGACGGCAGCCTGCACATCTACACCGCGCTGCGCACTCCAGAAACCACCCTCACCGGCTGGGACTTCAGCAACCCTGACCTCGTTAAGACGGCCCTGCTGGAGCACTTCGCCGACTGGGCGCCGCAGTTGCGCCAGCTCATCAACGACGCGGACGGCCCGCTGATCCCCCGTCTGATCCACGCGCTGCCCATCGGCCACCGCTGGGAACGCGTCCCGGGCGTGTCGCTGACTGGCGACGCCGCGCACCTGATGTCCCCGTTCGCGGGCGAAGGCGCCAACCTCGCCCTCATCGACGGCGCCGACCTCGGCCGCTGTCTGGCCGACCACCCGAACGACACCGAAGCGGCGCTGGCCGCCTACGAGGCGCTCCTCTTCCCGCGCAGCGAACACACCCAGAGGGAATCCGCCACCGGCCAGGAGCTGATCTTCCACCCGGACGCCCCGCAGCCCCTCCTCGACATGTTCACCGCCGGTCCGGCCCAGGCAGCGCACTGACGCCACACGAGGTGCTGCACCGTCAGACCGGCTCATTCAGCACAGCTGCCTCTCACTCAAGGATCGAGGCAAGCCATGACCATGACTGCTATCACCGGTGCCTGGGCCTTCGACGGCGAGACGCCCGGAGGCCACCCCCAGTGAACTGTTCCCCGAGGGGTTCCGCCCCGACCCGCCTGCCGGCGCAAAGCCCAGCGGCAAGGCCCCGGTCATGCCCGCCTCCACCACCCCGGAGGAACTAACTCCGTGTCCAGGGCGCGAACCGTCGTCGTGCCTGATCGTGCCGCTCTTCGGCAACGATAGGGAATCGTCGCCGGTCATCCCGAGCCGACGGCCGCAGGGCCCCGGGTACGCCCGGGATCGGACATGGTCGCCGGTATCCGGCAGTCCGCCGAACGGGCCGACAGGGCCCGCACGGTGACGGTTCGGCGTCACCGGCGCGTCCCCAGGCGGCCGACCAGCTTGGCCAGGAAAGGCAAGACGCTCCCGGCACCGTCGATGTGCACCTTTAGACTGAGCGTATGCCTGAGACCTCTACGGCGCGCCCCGGGGGAGCGGACACGGCGAAGCGCGCCCTGCGCGTACTCGACGTCGTGGGCCGGTCGGAACAACCGCTCATGCTGGAGGAGGTCGTGAGGCAGACCGGCTTCGGCAGGAGCATGACCTACCGGCTGCTGCGGGCACTGCAGGAAGAAGAATTCCTTGAGCACGCCCCGGGCGGCGGCTACAGCGTCGGAGGTCGGCTGTACTCGCTCGCCGCTGCCGTCCTGCCCAGCTTCGACACCGACAACGCCTACCTGCCCCTGCTCCAGACGATCGCCGCCGAGAGCGGGGAGACCTGCACGCTGCACCGGCGGGTCGGTGCCAGCGTCGTCCTGGTGCTCGGTGCCGAGTCGACCCTGCACCCGCTGCGCCGGGTCTGGACCCCGGGCGAACTGACCCCGGTCGTCCGCGGGAGTGCAGGGACGGCGCTCCTGGCCAACCTCGGCCAGGACGAACTGACCGCGGTGCTGGACACGTTGCCCGCCGAAGCAACCAGCGGGGTGCGGGAACGAGCCGCCGAGGCGCGCAAGTTGGGCTACGTCCTGTCCTTCGGCGCCAACCACCCCGGGGTCCACGGTGTGGCGACCCCGGTGCCGGGCGCCGACCTGGCGGTATCGGTGTCCGGTCCCGGGCACCGATGGACCCAGGAGCGGATGACCGCGTTTGCTCCCCATCTGATCGAGCTGGTGCACACCTTCTCGCGGCCTGCCCCGCGCGGCTGAGACGCGCACCTCGCAGTGCTGCGCCCAGGCCTGGGCGCAGCAGATGTCGTACGGGCTGGGAGCAGGCGGGCGGCGCTGGTGGTTGCTGCGTTCACCTCGCCGTGCCACATGTGCGGCTGTTACCGCGCCGGTACCCATGGGGCGGATCGCAGGTGCGCGATGCTGTGCCGGTCACGATCCTGTGCGGGGCCGTCTGCTGGCTTGCCCACGGCGACCATGGAGACGATCACCCAGCCGGGGTTCGGGTTCAACTCCTTGGTGAGCCCTTCCAGGTCGAAGGCCCGGAATTGGCGCGCGGCCAGTTTCAGGGCCTGGGCTTGTACCGTCAGGTGAGCGGTGGCCTGGCCGAGGTCGTAGTCCGCGAAGCCGGAGAAGAGCAGCTCCGTGTCGTCGACGTGCCGGTGCGCCAGGGTGACGACGAGCAGACCGGCATCCGTCGCCCAGCGCGCCGAGCTCGGCGCGAGGTGCGGCAGTACACGGTCGTACTCCGGCTCACCGGGCCTGGCGGTGAAGAAGCCCCACGGCTGGGTGTTCCCCGCCGACGGCGCCCACCGCGCGGCTTCCAGCAGCAGCTTCAGGGCGCGGTCGTCGACAGCCGCCGACGGATCGAATCGGGAGGGGCTGAAGCGCCCGGCGAGCAGCGGGTGTATGCCGCTGGGCGGCTCTTGAGGGTGGTGCATATCGGCTACAACCGGCGCCCGCGAGGGCGTATTCCGGTCGGCTAGACCGGGGCGGACCAGGCATCCGGCCGCCCGGGCCCAGCGCATCCCGGATCTGCTGAAGCGCAGTATGAGCAGCGAGTCGCCGGGCGGGACGAGTGCGTCATCCGCTGGTGCTGCCGCCCTCGCGTGCGCCCAGGCCGCGCTTGAGGATCTTGCCGGTGGCGGTCATGGGCAGCGTGGCGGCGAACTCGACGATCCGCGGATACTTGTAGCCGGCCATCTTCTCCTTGCACCAGGCGATCAGTTCCGTCTCGCTCAGGTCGGATCCCGGCCGGCGGACGACGACGGCTTTGATCTCCTCGCCGTGGCCGGGGTGGGGTACGCCGATCACGGCGCACAGCGAGATGTCCGGGTGGGTCAGGAGACGTTCTTCGATCTCGCGCGGGTACACGTTGAAGCCGCCGCGGATGATGAGGTCCTTGGAGCGGTCGACGATGTAGTACCAGCCGTCCGCGTCGCGGCGTGCCAGGTCGCCGGTGCGCAGCCAGCCGTTCCTGAGGGCCTCGGCGGTGGCTTCCGGGCGGCCGAAGTAGCCCTTCATCACGTTGTGGCCGCGTACGGCGATCTCGCCGACGTCACGGCCGGGCGGAAGGTCTGTCCAGGAGCCGGGCCGCAGGAGTTTCATTTCCACGCCGGGCACCGGCAGCCCGATCGAACCCGCCTTGGCCGGGGCGCCGAACGGCGAGAACGCCGCGATGGGGCTGGTCTCGGAGAGGCCGTACCCCTCCAGGATGGTCACGCCGAAGACGCGCTCGAAGGCGGCGTGGATCTCGCCCGGGAGTGCGGCACCCCCGGAGTTGGCTACCCGCAGGTGCTGGGTGAAGGCGGCGATCGAGGAGGCACCGCTGTTGTCGCCGGCCTCCTTCTGCATCTGGTCGATCGCGTTGAGCAGGGCCCAGTACATGGTCGGAACGGCGGCGAAGACGGTGATCTTCTCGTCGGCCATCAGGGTCAGCGCCGCCTGGGGTTTGAAGCGCGGCATGAGGACGCTCGTGCCGGCGAAGGCGATGACGCCGTTCTGGCAGACGGTCTGGCCGAACGAGTGGAACAGCGGCAGGGCGGACAGGTGCCGGTCGGGACGGTCGGGGCTGGCTTCGAACAGCAGCCGGCCCAGCAGGGCGTTGTCGCGCAGGTTGCGGTGGCGCAGCTCGGCGCCCTTGGGCGTGCCGGTGGTGCCGGAGGTGTAGAGGATGACGGCGGTGTCGTCCTCGTCGACCGCCACCATGGTGTGGTCGACGGGGGTGTCGGCGAGCGCGGAGCCCAGGGTGCGCGCCTCGGGGTGCGGCGGGGCGCCAGCGGGGTCGGTGGTGATGCTGACGAACTGCCGGCACTGGGGGGCGTGCTGGAAGCCGGCCCAGCCTTCGGAGTCCATGGCCAGCCCGGCGACGTCTTGGTGGCAGAAGTACACCGAGGCGCCGGAGTCGTTGAGGTGGTAGGCGATCTCGCTGCGCTTCAGGAGCGTGTTGAGCGGGACGACGGCCGCGCCGGCTCGGAGGATCCCGTAGTAGGCGATTGTGAACTCGGGGATGTTGGGGCAGGTGAGCGCGACAACATCGCCGCGGCCTACGCCCAGTTCGGTGAGCAGGTTCGCGCATGCGCGGGATGCGAGGTCGAGTTCGCGGTAGGTCAGGCGCCGCGCGCCCGCCACGATCGCCTCGCGGCCGGGGAAGTGGGCGGCGGTCGTCTCCAGCAGGTAGGCGAGATTCGCGGTGGGGTTCACGGCCGGATCTCCTCGGCGAGAGCGGCCAGTTGGGCCAGCCCTCCGTCGTGGGCGTGCAGGGGGTGTGCGGCCACGCGCGTGGCGCCGGCGGCGAGGTGCTCCTCGATCCTGCGGGCCACCGCATCGGGGCCGCCGATGGCGACCATCTCGTGGACCAGCTTCTCGGTGGCCTGCCCGTTGACCTCGACCTCCGTGTGTCCCAGGGCCTGCAGGTGGTGGACGTAGTTGGGCAGGGCGAGGCGTGAGGCGACGTAGGCGGCGCCCAGCGGCATCGCCGCGTCGATGTCGTCGGTGATGATGAACGCCTGCTGGGGCACCAGCAGCGGGCGGTCGCCGAGCAGGGTGCGTGCCGCCGCGGTGTGGTCGGGGGTGACGAAGAAGGTGTGCACCCCGGCGGCGCGTTCACGGGCCAGGTCCTGCATCCTCGGCCGCAACGCGGCCAGTACCACCGGGGGTCTTGCATCGCCGGTGTCGAACCGTCCGGTCTGGTCCAGGGAGTCGAGGTAGGAGGCCATGTAGGCCAGCGGCTTGGTGTGCTGGTGGCCCCGCTCGGCGTTGCGCACGGCGTGGCTGGTGCCCAGCCCCATCACGAACCGTCCGGGGAAGGCGAGTTCCAGGGTGTGCCCGGCGGCGGCCGCGGCCGTGGCGTCGCGTGCGTAGACGTTGGCGATGCCCGTCGCGACGCCGAGCCGCTCGGTGGCCGCCAGCAGTAGTGCGGCCTGGGTGAACGCCTCGCGGCTGGTGGGGGTCTCCGGGAACCACAGGCGGGCGAACCCCAGCCGCTCCACCTCAGCGGCGATGGCCGGGAGCCCATCGCCGCTGACACCCGCGAGCGTCAGCCAGGCGTCCACCCGGCCGGCACGTCGTTGTTCGACCACAATCGCCTCGATTCCAATATGTGAAACTCAATGTTTCGCCAAGTGGGTTTCGTAGACGGTAGGCAGCGCCGCAGCCGCGCGTCAACGGCTTCCCGACGAGCCTCGCCGAGCGCACCCTCCAGGGCTCGGACCGTCCCGACCGGTTGACACGCAGGGGGTACCGTCTTAATTTCCGTTGCACAATGTAGATTCAGAGGTTTCAGAAAGTGGAATCAACAGTGAATGCATCAGGTGCAATGACGCACAAACTTCTTGCCCGTGACACCTTGGTGACGGCCCCGGCGGTATACGACGGCATCACCGCCCAACTGGTTCGGCGGATGGGTTTCTCCGCCGCCTACATGACCGGCGCGGGCGTGGCCGCCTCCGCCCACGGGCTGCCCGACATCGGCCTGGTGACGGCCAGTGAGATGACACAGCGGGCGGCCATGCTGGTGGACGTTCTCGAGGACATCCCGCTGATCGCCGACGCCGACACCGGCTACGGCTCACCCCTCAATGTCGTACGCACGGTGCGCTCCTACGAGCGCGCCGGGGTCGCGGCGATCCAGCTGGAGGATCAGGCGTTCCCCAAGCGCTGCGGCCATCTGCCCGACAAGGAACTGATCAGCCGGGAGGCGTTCCTGAAGAAGCTGGGGGCCGCGCTCGACACCCGGGACCGCGCATTGATCGTGGCGCGCACCGACGCCCGGGGCGTGCTCGGCCTGGATGAGGCCATCGAGCGGGCCAACGCCTACGCGCAGGCCGGGGCCGATGTGATCTTCGTCGAGGCGCCCGTCAGCCGCGAGGAGGTCGAGCGGATCGCCCGGGAGGTCGACGCGCCGCTGCTCATCAACCTGGTCCAGGGCGGCCTGACGCCGGACGAGGGGCCGCAGGTGCTGCAGCAGCTGGGCTATGCGCTCGCCATCCATCCGAGCAACCCGCTGGCCGCCGTCATGGACGCCGCCATCGGATCCCTCCAGCGGCTCGGCGGCCGCGATCCGCGGACCGGATCGCAGGGGGTGGCCGCCTTCTTCGACCTTCTCGGGCTGCGGGAATGGTCAGCCATCGGTGACAAGTGGAGTTGAGACCGCTATGGGCATGAACATCGTCGAGAAAATCATGGCCCGCGCTGCGGGCCGCGAGAAGGCGTCGGTCGGCGACACCGTCGTCGTCGATGTGGACATGACGGTCCTCATCGACCTGCAGTTCACCGTCGGCTGGGAGGACCCTGTCAAGATCGCCGACGCGGACCGGGCCGCCGTGGTGATGGACCACGCCGTGCCGGCGCCCTCCGTGCAGGACGCTCTGGGCGGTGAACGGGCCCGCTCGTTCGCGCGTGAGTACGGCATCCGGCGGTTCTACGATGTCGGACAGCACGGGATCTGCCACCAGGTGATCGCCGAGAACGGTCTGGCCCTGCCCGGCCAGGTCCTGGCCTGCACCGATTCCCACACCTGCGCGGCCGGGGCCTACAACACGGCCGCCCGGGGACTGGGCCCGGCCGAGGTCTACTCCATCATGTGCACGGGCAAGACCTGGTTCACCGTCGAGCCCACGATCCGCTACCAGTTCGTGGGGGCCAAGCCCGAGCACGTCAGCGGCAAGGACATCTTCCTGCACATCGCCGGAACCTTCGGGGATGTCACCAACCACAATCTCGAGTACGGCGGCCCCGGCCTTGTGAGCCTGCCGCTGAACGACCGGCGCACCATCGCCACCCAGGGCGCAGAAGTCTCCGCCGACTTCAGCATCTTCGAGGCCGACGCGCTCACCCGCGACTACATACGCAGCGTCAGCGACCAGCCCTTTACCGAGGTCGCGCCGGACGCCGACGCCCAGTACGCCGACGTCCGTGTGATCGACCTCAGCTCGCTCGTGCCCTATGTCGCCCGCCCCGGCACCGTCAGCAACAACGCCCTGCCTGTCTCGGCCATCGAGCACCGCAAGGTCGACCAGTGCTTCATCGGCTCCTGCGCCAACGGCCAGCTCGAGGACCTGCGGATTGCCGCCGAGGTGTTGCGCGGCAAGACGGTCGCCTCCGGGGTGCGGCTGATCGTGACCCCGGCCTCGCAGGCCGTTTACCGCGACGCGATGCGGCTGGGCTACCTGCAGGACATCGCGGACGCTGGCGGCGTGGTCACCAACTCCACCTGCGGCGCCTGCTTCGGCTACCACATGGGGCTCATCGGTCCGGGGGAAGTCTGCCTGACCGCGTCGACCCGCAACTTCAAGGGCCGCATGGGCAGCACGGAGGCGGAGATCTACATGGCGTCCCCCGCCACGGTCGCCGCGTCCGCGGTGACCGGTGTGATCACCGACGCGCGAGAGGTGCAGTCATGACGGACATCATCGAGGGCCGCGTGTGGGTGGTGGGCGACTCCGTCAACACCGACGCCATGTATCCCGGGTTCGCCATGCGCCTCGAACCCGAAGAGGCAGCCCAGCACGTGTTCTACGAGCTGCGCCCCGGCTGGAGCGAACAGGTTCGCCCCGGCGACATCGTGGTCGCGGGCCGCAACTTCGGCGTGGGCTCCTCCCGTCCCGTGGCCAACCTCTTTCGCATCCTTGGCGTCCGCGCCCTGCTCGCCGACCAGTTCAACTCGCTGTTCTACCGCAACTGCATCAACTTCGGCCTGCCCGCCCTGACGGTTCCGGGCGTGCGGGCCGCCTTCGAGGACGGGCAGCAGGCACGCATCGCCCTCGCTGCCGGGCACGTCGACAACACCAGCACGAACGCCTCCTTCGACGTACCCGGACTGCCGCCGATGCTCCTCGACCTGCTCGATGCCGGCGGCCTCATGCAGCGCCTGGCCGACCAGGGCTACCGGCGCGCCGGCTGACCAGGCCGCGGCCACACACTGCAGCGAGGCGCCGTCAGCTCGCACTCCTCGCTCGCAGCAGACCCGGGCACTGTCACCTCACCCGCGCCCGGGGCGCACCCACGACACAAGGCCACATTCATCAGGACGGCACACCGGCCGTCCGCGGCGTTCTGGGCATCTGCGTGAGCGCCGTGAGAAGGGAGCCGCACCACCATGACGTACGAGTACAAGGGCGATGAGCCGACCTCCCCGCCACCCCGCTTGGTGCTCACCGGGGTCACCGATGCCGGTCGGTCGACGATCGTCTCCGACGGCCCGACGGCCGTCGTTTACGGCAGCCCGTTCGTGACCGCGGCCGCCCTGTGGGAGGCCGAGAAGCTCCCGCCACAGCCGGGCGGCAACCACCACCCGGTCCTGCACGAGGACTTCGCACCACACACCGGCCTGCGCGTCTTCATCAGCGTCTTTCCGCCCGCCTCGCAGTGGGCGGACAACCCCGAGATGGTGCGCGAAGTCCTGGCCGCGGCCGGCATGGAGCCGGAGGGCGACCGCCCGCCCGGCTTCCACGCCACCGACACCATCGACATCCAGACCGTCGTCGACGGCGAGATCTACTGCCTCACCGACGAAAAGGAAGTCCTGCTCACCCAGGGCGACACCATCATCATGAACGGCATCCAGCACGCCTGGATCAACCGCTCCGACAAGCCCGCCACCGTACTCGCCACCATGATCGCCAACAGCCCGGCACTCACAGAGGAGAAGCGCCATGCCTGATGTCTACGGTTACCGGCTCAAGCTCGGAGTCGTCACCCCGTCCGTGAACACCGTCGTGCAGTACGAGTACGACCAGATGCGCCCGAAGGGCGTGACCAACCACCTCGCCCGTATCCACGTCCCCAACATCGTCACCCGCGACGACAGCGCCCTGCAGCAGTCTGTCAGCGACCTCGACAGCGCGCTTGACGCCGCGGTCGAGCGGGTGCTGAGCGCCGAGGTCGACGTGGTGGTCCTGGGCGTCTCTATCGAGGCGATCTACGGTGACCCGGAGGCGGGGCAGCGGATCGAACAGCGGCTGCGGGCGCGCCTGGACGTGCCCGACCTGCGCCTGGTGCATGCCGGTGACGCCATCCCCGCGGCGCTGCGCGCCTACGGGATCACGGACGGTCCGATCGCGCTGCTGACCCCGTACGGTCCGGCGGGCGAACCACACCTGGGAGCGTTCGTCGAACGCTGCGGGTACAAGATGCACGCCGTGCGCCACCTCGTCTCGCCGTCCCTGGTGCAGATCGCGCACAACCCGCCCGCGGCCATCCGGCCGCTCGTGGAGGAGCTTGCCGACAGCGGAGCGCAGGCGATCGTGCAGTTCGGCGCGAACCTGCCCTTCGGCCCGGTCGCCAGCCAGGCCGAAGCCGACCTGGGCCTGCCGGTCATCGCCGTCAACACCGCCACCTACTGGCACGCGCTGCGCACCAGCGGCATCACCGACCAGACCGACGGCTTCGGCCGGCTGCTCGCGGAGCACTGATGACCACGCCAAGCAGCGCACCGGCAGCCGGCCACCGGACCTACCCGCACCTGCTGTCCCCGATCACGCTCGGGCCCAAAACGATCCGGAACCGGGTGTGGCAGACCGCGCACGCCACCGAGTTCGCCACCGACGGCACCATCCCCGACGCCAGCGTCGAGTACTACCGGGAGCGGGCGCTGGGCGGGGTGGGCGCCATCACCATGGAAGCCATGGCGGTGCACCCCACCACCCAGCCCCGGCGCGGCGTCATCCTCGCCTACGACGAGCGGGTGGTCGCCGGGTACCGGGCGGTGGCCGAGGCGGTCCAGGCACACGGCACCCGGCTCTTCGCCCAGTTGTGGCACCGCGGCCGGCAGACCGACGGCCAGATCAGCCGCCTGCCCACCTGGGCACCCAGCCCCGTGCCCGACGTCGCCTACCGCGAGATCCCGCACGAGATGACCGCCGCCGAGATCGACGAACTCGTCGACGGCTACGTCCTCGCCGCCCGCTACGCCGTCGAGGGCGGCGTCGACGGCATCGAAATCCACGGCGTCTCCCACGGCTACCTGATCAACCAGTTCCTCTCCCCGGCCACCAACCACCGCACCGACGAGTACGGCGGATCCCTGGAGAACCGGATGCGGCTGCTGCGCCGCGTCACCGACGCCGTGCGCGCCGTCGTCCCCGCGGACCGCATCCTCGGTATCCGCGTCAACAGCAGCGACGGCGCGATGCCGGGCGGCCTGGACAACGCGGCCTGGTGCGAGATCGCCGCCGTCATCGCCGGCTGGGGCGTGTTCGACTACATGTCGACGACCCAGGGCACCTACATGGACTTCATGTCAATCTTCGGGACCTCCGCGGCCCGCCCGGTCGGCTACGAGGTCGAGGACACCGCACGCCTGAAGCAGGCCGTCGGCGCGCTCCCCGTGATCGCCGTCGGCCGTATCACCACCCCAGAGACCGCCGAGGAGATCATCGCCTCCGGTCGGGCCGACATGGTGGGCATGGCACGGCAGTTGATCGCCGACCCGATGTGGGTGCGCAAGGCCGAAGAGGACCGCGCCGATGACATCCGACCGTGCATCGGCTCCAACTTCTGCGTCGCCACCCAGGCCCGCAACGCCCCGCTAGGCTGCATCCACAACCCCGAAGTCGGCCGCGAACGCCAGTTCCGCGAGATGCCCGCCTCGGCCGGCGGCAAACGGGTGGCGGTCGTGGGCGGCGGACCGGCCGGGCTACGCGCGGCCCTCACCGCGAGCGAGCGCGGCCACCACGTCACCCTGTTCGAGAGAGCCGACGAACTCGGCGGCCAGGTCAACCTGTTGACCCAGGCGCCCACCTACCGCGAGTGGTCCGGCGTGGTCAGCTGGCTGCAGGCCCAGCTGGAGAAGACCTCCGCCACCGTCGAGCTGAAACACGAGGTCACCGCCGACGAACTGAGCGGCGGAGCCTTCGACGCGGTCATCCTCGCCACCGGCTCCACCCCGCTGCGCCACGGCTGGCCGGCCGCGCGTCCCGCGCAGTGGGCCCCGGGCGCCCCGGCCCTGCCGGGAGCCGATCAGTTCAACGTGTTCACCCCGGCCGACGTGCTCTCGGGCCAGGCGGAGATCCTGCGCAATGTTTTGATCATCGATGACACCGGCGAGCGGCACCCGTTCGCCGTGGCCGAATACCTCGCAGAACGCCGTCACCCCGTCCACGTGGTGACGATCTTTCCGCAGATCGCCCACCTCACCGGCGGAGCCCTGGACCACGGATTCGTCTACGGCTCACTGCGGCGGCGCGGCGTCACCTTCCAGACGAACACCGCCGTGAAGGCCATCGACGGCGACGAAGTCGTCCTCGTCGACATCCACACCGGCGCCGAGACCCGCCGGACGGATGTCGATGCGGTCGTCCTCTCGGTCGGCAACGCGGCCGACGACGCGCTCGCCCGCCAACTGGCCGCCACCGGGCTGGAGATCTACTCCGTCGGCGACTGCCAGGCACCACGAAAGATCTTCAACGCCATCTGGGAAGGCGACCAAGCCGCACGCCGCCTCTGAGTAATCCCGCGGCACACCCGGCCGAAGTACGGCGCCGGGCGTGCCGCCGCTCAGCACCGCGCCGTACCTGCATGGGTCCACCCTCTGCTCAAGGGAGAGCACATGTCTGCACCACAGACAGCGGGTAGCACCATCGCACCACCCTCAGCACGGATCGAACGCCTCCCCGGAACCAGCCGTGAGCACCTCGTCTGGACCGCGGTGCTGAGCCTGATGTTCCTGTGCGACATCGCCGACGTGTACGCGTTCGCCTACGTCGCCCCACAACTGCGGTCCCAATGGGGCCTGTCGATCACCGACGTCGGGGCCCTGACCTCCTTCACGTTCCTCGGCATGTTCGTCGGCGCCCTGACCGGCGGACATCTGGCCGACCGGATCGGGCGCAAGCGCACCCTCACCACCGCCGCGATCGCCTACGCCACCTGCTCGATCCTGTGCGCGCTCGCCCCCACCTACGGCGTCCTGGCCGTGCTCCGCTTCCTGACCGGTGTCGGCGTGCAGGCCGCAACCAGCGCACTGCTCGTGTACATCGTGGAGATGTTCCCGCGCACCTCCCGCGGCCGGTACATGTCACTCATGATCGGCATCGGCAGCCTCGGCATTCCGCTGATGGCCATCGCAGCGCGCCAGATAGTCCCCACCAGCGCGGACGCCTGGCGATGGGTGTTCGTGATCGGCGGCATCGGGCTCCTCCCTGCGGTACTCGTGGCCTGGCTCCTGCCCGAATCGGTCCGCTGGCTCGAACTCAACGGCCGCACCGAGCAGGCCGAGCAGGTCGCCGACCGCCTCGAGAAGGCAGCCGAAGCACGCACCGGCCAGCCCCTGCCGGCAGCCGACGTACACCCCGCGGAGCCGCACTACACCGTCAAGCACCTGGCCCGGCCGCCCTACCGCAAACGCACCGTGGTGATCTGCCTGACGATGTTCCTCGGCATCTTCGGCGCCTACGGCTTCACCAACTGGGTGCCGACCATGCTCGTTGAGAAGGGCTACTCCTCACAGAAGTCCCTCACCATCACCGCCATCCTGGCCATCGCTCCGGTCGTCGGCGCACTGGCCGCCGCGCCGATCGCCGACCGCTGGCAGCGCCGACGCGTCATGCTCGTCCTCAGCGCCCTCGTCGCGGCAGCCATGGTGATCTTCGCCTTCACCACCAGCGTGCCGGTATTGGTGGCCGCGGGATTCATCGCGGCCTTCCTCATCCAGACCAACGCCGCCGTGATGTACGCCTACTTGCCCGAGATCTTTCCGACCTCCGTACGCGGAGCCGGCTCCGGCCTGGCCAACGGATTCGGGCGCCTGGCCGGCGTCGCCAGCGGCCTGGCCATCGCCGCGATCGCCGAGGTACTCGGCTTCACCGGCGTGTTCGTCACCACCGCGATCGTCATCCTCGCCGGCGGCCTGATCATCTGCTTCTTCGGCGAGAACACCCACAACCGGGCGCTACTCGACATCACCGACGCGGCCGCGGAGCCTGCCGGGCCGAGCCGCGCGGGACAGGCACCCCGACCGAGTGGCCTGCTACCGGCAAGGCGCCGCCTGCGGCGCGTCCGGAAGGTCGTGTAAGTCCGCGATCCGGTGCCCGGGGCAGGACCGGGTGACCCCGCCCCGGGCACCGGCGCCAGGCAAGGAAATGTCCTGCCTATCAGTCCGGCACGGCTTCGTGAGCCGCGCGCAGAAACGGATGCCGGCTCGCAGCCGTCCTCTCCGCTGACTGCGAAGATCGAGGCCGGATCCTGGCTGGGCGACGGCCTTGGCCCCGCTCCCGTCGCACGGAGCGTGACACTTGGGCGGTGTCATGGTCCGGCGGCGAGGGTGGGGAGGACCACGGCGTCGATGTACGACGTGAGGTAGGCCTGCGTGGGCGGCTGCCCATCGATGAGCTTGCGGGTGGTGAAGGCCCCGGTCAGCATGTGGATCACGTACGGGAGCGCCGGGCTGTCGGGCCGAATCTCGCCTCGGTCCACCGCTCGCTGCAGCATCCGGTTGAGATCGGCCAGTTCGGGTTCGATGACCCGGTCCCTGAGGGCAGTGAGCAGTTCCGGGTGGGTGTGCACGGCCGTCATCAAGCCGCGTATCAGCGCGTTGTTCTGCTCCATCTGGTGATCGTCGTCGCGGCGCACCATGGCGTGCAGATCACCGCGCAGCGACCCGGTGTCGAGCGCGTCGAACCGCGGCTTCCGGCTGCGCAGTGCCTTGACGACCAGCTGGGTCTTGCCGTCCCACAGGCGGTAGAGCGTCACTTTGCTGGTGCGGGTGCGGGCAGCCACGGCGTCCATCGTCAGGGCCTCGTACCCGACTTCACGAATCAGGCCGCGTACGACTGCGTACAGCTCAGCCTCGCGCTCGGGCGTCATCCGACGGCGGCGCGGTGCTGCTTCCACCACCATGCCCTCACCCATGCGTCCCCTCTCAGGATCCTACGAGCGGCCACCGTCAAGCGGGTTGCGGCGTAAGGCGTTTGAGGCCCTTGCGGTCGTAGTAGAGGGTCATGGCGAAGCCGAAGAGCAGGGCGAGCGCGGTACCGATAGCGATCATGGTCCAGGCGCGGGCCAGGCCGGCGTCGGCGCGGGCGTCGAAGAACAGCAGGGCCCGGAGCCCCTCGCTGAGCTGACGCATCGGTTCGAAGGCGCTCAGGAACCGGTAGAAGGCGGGAACAGCGTGCAGGGGGATGGTGGCGCCGGAGGAGGGCACAGCCAGGACGAAGAACACGAACATCGAGACGAGTTGACCGATCCCGCCGAACGCCGCGGTGATGGCCTGCACGCCCAGGCCGACCGCGAGGGCCGCGCAGTAGGAGAAGATCCACAGCAGCGGCAGGTGGGAGGCGTCCATATTCAGGATGCCGACGGTGCCGAGCATGACCAGGGAGACGGTGACGGCGGTGATGCCCGCGGTCATGGCCATCTTCAGGAGCAGGGTCTGGGTCCGGCTGATGGGCACAGTCGGGCGGCGGGTGTGCCAGGGGCCGATCTCGCTGTCCGCGTAGCCGAGGGCGGTGTCGACCCCGAGGTTGATCAGGTTGGCGCCCATGAATCCGGCCAGGACCAGCAGCAGCGTGTAGTAGAAGGCGTTCAGCCCCAGCCCGGTCTTCTCGCCGATGGGGTGGCCGACCTGGGTGGCGATCTGGACCGGGTCGGTCAGCAGCAGGTTCGTGGTGGAATTCGTGCCGGTCCCGGTGGCCGCGGTGAGTTGCTTGCCGATGGAGTGCGACGCCTGTTGGGCGGCGGTAGTGGCGATCTTGCTCGCAAGAGAGGATCCGAGGCTGCCCATGCCGGGGTTGGTCAGCACCGTCATGGTGGGCCTGGCCGTCGCGTCGGCGGTGGTGAGCGCGCTGACCGAGCTGGTGAAGCCGGCCGGGATCACCAGCGCGCCGTAGATCTTCCCGGAAGCCAGCTCGTCCTGCGCCTGGGCCCGGGTGAGCTGGCGCCAGGCGGCCTTGTCGCTCGAGGTGTCGGAGGTGACGGTCCGGGTGATCTGCGTGCCCAGGTTCTCCTGCTGCCCCGCCAGCGGCTTGCCCGTGTCGGCGTTGACGATCGCCACCGGCAGATCGTGCAGATCCCGATTCGGATTGACGATGCCGCCCATGTACAGCAGGGACAACAGCAGTGCGAGCACCCCGCTGAGGAGGGTAGAGGACAGCCACAACTTGGGACGGCGCAGGAGCGCGGAAGCAGTCGCCCGATAGGCGGCGTGATGATGCGGGCTGTCGGCAGCCATGACTCTCTCCGTGGGGGTGCTTCCAACTGTTCGGTCAAGCTCAAAGGGCACCGCCAGGCTGTTTGCTCGCGCCCAGCGGCAGTCGGCGTGGCTCTTGCGCACGGTGTGCAGGGCGGCTGCCTGACGGGGCAAGGAGAAGGGCCTCGCCATGGCCGTCGTTGCAAGGGCCGCTCGCCGCTGAGAACGCCCTGGGTTGCGCGTTCATCCGGCCACGCACCTGCGACCCCGGTCTCATATGAGGGGCCCGCCGTGCCGTCGGTTGCCAACTCAGATGATCGGGTGCTCGATCGTGCCGATGCCGGGGAGGTCGAGGCGGATGGTGTCACCGGGGGCGATCCAGTGGTTCATCTCCATGCCGCTGCCATACGTCAGGCAGCCGATGCTGAACATCTCGCCCGGCACGAGCTGCTCGGACTGTGACGCGTGGGCCAGCAGCTCCCCGAGCCCATAGTGGGCGTCCGAGGTGAACGGCCGCGCGACGACCTCACCATTGACCGTCACGGTCCCCTTCAGGTCGCGCCAGGAACCGATCACCTCGTCGGCGGTCACGGCAGTGGCCGACATCGAGTTGAGGAAATGCTTGCCCTTCTGCGGTCCCGTACCGCTCTGCATCTCGGGAATCTGGACGTCCCGCGCGCTGAAGTCGCACATCACGACGAAGGCACCGATCGCCTTCTCGGCCTCCTGCGGCGTCGCGTCGAGCAGCGGCTGGTTGATCACGAACGCGAGCTGCAGCTCGTAGTCGAGCGCCTTGGTGTAAGACGGGAACGCGACGGGGGTGCCGCTCGGCACGAAGGTCACCGTGTTGTTCAGGTAGTAGATGGGCTTCTCGTACCAAAGCTTGTTCGGGCGCAGCGCCTTCACCGGCCGACGGGTTACCGTCTCGATTCCCCGGGCCACGGTGGCCAAGCGCGGCATGAAGCGCCGCGCGTACCCCTTCGCCCCGTCGATGTTGTGCTTCTCGGAGATCGTGAAGTCGCGCACCGACAGCGGCCGGAACGGAAGGACGACGTCCCCGTCCGCCACGCGAAGCCGCCGTAGCTGCTCCAGCTCCCACTCCTGGCTGAACGGCGACGCATACCCCAGGGCGTTCTCGGTGGGCGCCCAGGTCGCCCCGTCCAGGCTCGTCTCGGTCACGATGTGGCCGGGGGCGGCGAAGCGCCGACGTACGTGAGTCATGGGTGCTCTCCTGACATGCAGTTTCACTATTCGAAACTTGGTGGCGCGTGCTGACTGGCTCTTCTTCAGGTCTCCCGCGTTGAGGGCGGCCGCGGCATTCAACGCCACGCCGTCACACCCGACGCCCGAAGCGGACCAACGCGACCCCGCGGGGGCTCCGCCTGCGCGGGTGGGCGTCCGTCACCGCCCCCGCCCGAGGCGGCCCCGGTCGGCGGCACCGGACATCCGGTGCGGCGCCCTTATGCGTTGCGGACCGGGTTGGCGATCATGGTGGCGAGTACGGTGGCGGGCTTGTCGGAGCGGTTGATCCAGGCGTGCTGGATGCCGTTCATGATGATGGTGTCGCCCTGGGTGAGCAGGACTTCCTTTTCGTCGGTGAGGCAGTAGATCTCGCCGTCGACGACGGTCTGGATGTCGATGGTGTCGGTGGCGTGGAAGCCGGGCGGGCGGTCGCCCTCCGGCTCCATGCCGGCCGCGGCCAGGACTTCGCGCACCATCTCGGGGTTGTCCGCCCACTGCGACTGGGGCGGGAAGGTACTCAGGAAGACGCGCGCCCCAGTGTGCGGTGCGAAGTCCTCGTGCAGGACCGGGTGGTGGTTGCCGCCCGGCTGTGGCGGGAGCTTCTCGGCCTCCCACAGGGCGGCCGCGGTCACGAACGGGCTGCCGTAAACGACGGCCGTCGGGCCGTCGGAGACGATCGTCGACCGACCGGCATCGGTGACCCCGGTAATTACCAGACGTGACGCGCCACTGACCGACTGATCGCCCTTGTTCTCGTCCGACATGATTGCGATTCCTTTCCGGCGGCACTCACGCAGATGCCCAGAGCGCCGCGGACGGCTGGCATGCCGCCCACTCATCGTGCTGTCCTCCTTGCGGCTGCGCCGCGCGCAAGGGGCGAGAGATCCCGCATCCTCACAGGGAGAACACTGTTCACTCCCCATTGTGCGCGAACACTGTTCTCTGTCAAGTTCAGTGTTCTCGATGCGGAACATGGAACACTGGCCGATATGACGGCAGCCTCAATTCGCGCGCGGACACGCGCTCAGCTCACGGCCGAGATCAAGACGGTGGCCCGGCGGCACCTGGCCGAGCAGGGACCCGGCTTGTCCCTGCGTGCGGTGGCCCGGGACCTGGACATGGCCCCTTCAGCCTTGTACCGGTATTTCGACGGCCGGGACGAGCTGCTGACGGCTCTGATCATCGACGCCTACGACAGCGTGGGCGCAGCGGCCGAGAGCGCCGCCGCCACGTCAGGCTCCTACGCGCAACGCTGTCTCGGGATCAGCCAGTCGGTGCGGCACTGGGCTCTGGCGCATCCCCATGAGTGGGCGCTGATCTACGGAAGCCCGATCCCCGGCTACGCCGCGCCGCAGGACACGAACCGTGCCGCAGCCCGAGGTGCGCTCGCGCTCGGCGGCGTGGTGAGTGAGGCGTTCTCGGCCGGCTGTGTACAGGCCGCCGCGCCTTTGAGTGGAACCCTGGGTGACGAGGCGCAGGCGCTGGCCGAGGAACGCCTGCCGGGCCTGCCGGGGCAAGTGGTGGCCCGCGTGCTCGGCGCGTGGCTGCAGCTGTGCGGCGCGGTGAGTGCGGAGATCTTCGGTCAGTTGCAGGGCACCATCGACGCGCGCGAGGACTTTCTTGAGTTCCAGATGCGGGGGGCGATCGCATGGGTGGGGCTTGAGGGCGGGTGATGTCCCTCGCTGGTAGCCCGCGCATCATGACGCCCCCACCAACTAACAAGATCACCCGCCCTGCTGGGGCAAGCGGCACTGCGGGGTGCCTCGAAGCTCTCGGATAGCTGCGGGAGGTCTGGGGGTGGGCGGACATGAAGTGATCCCTTGAGGTCCAACACCTCCGTTTTGCCACCATGGATCACCTCCCCTGGATGACGAAACGTCCGGCGTGCATGTGTCGGAATCTCGGGGGTCATTCCACGTTCCGACGACCCCCTTCCGGTCAACTGCCGCCGGAAGTTGTCTTCTTGAGGCTTCCCGCATGAGTTCATTGGCAGGGTCCGACCAATGCGTTGTGTCGCCGACCACGCAGCACGACCTGGCCTGGCGGACCTGCCGGCTCATTCGACAACAAGCCCCCCGGCGTCGATGTGCCTGGCAAGCGTTCTCCCGTGATCTATCAGAACTTCCCGCAGGTCGGCGGAGTACCGCTGCAGATCACTGCGGGAAAGTTGGAGCCATGTGTTGCTCCGGTGCCGCGCCCAGTCTTGCTGCACGGCCAGTGGTTGCTCGGCTTCGATGGGGCGAGGTGCAAACTGGTGTTCTCCGTGGGTGACGTGACCCAGATGAACGTGGAGGCTTCCTATCACAACCGCACCGGGGCCGCGGTCTGGCGGTCAGGCGGTCAGGACCAGAAAGGCGACGATCATCGCGAGGGGGCCGATCAGGAGGGCGGCCAGGTGGCCGAGCAGGGCGCGGAACATGCCGAGCACCGCGTACAGCGCCGCTCCGCCCAGCAGCCAGCAGCCGAAGAGCCGCAGCGCCAGCTCCTGCGCGGCGTTCTCCTCCTCACGCGTGGTGGGGTCGCCGATGACGCCGATCGCCAGACACAGCAGGACCACGCCCACCAGGGCGCTCACCGCGCCGGCGAAGGGCGCGACGGCCCTGTCGGACCGCCGCACCCGCTTCCAGACCGCTATGTCACTCATGGGAACCAGAGACTAGCCCTGAGGGGCCGGTCGGTGTCAGCGCCGGTCGATCCTCATGAACGTCACCGAGTTCGGCGGGAACGTGTACGTGAACGTGGGCGCCACACCCCGGAACGTCGTCGAAGAAGACGCCGTACATCGTGTCGTCGATCGCCGGGCCGCGGGCGCCGGTGCCGACGGCGATCGTGTAGTCGGCGGCGGCCTCCGCGTGGGCGGGGGCCGGTAACAGGACGGCGGCGGTCGGCAGGGCGGTGCCCGCGAGGAGGGCTCTGCGGCGGGTCCGGTGCCGGGCGGTGCGTGACATGGATACTCGCGGCTCTGGGGGAGATAAGCGGTCGTTCGCAATGGCGGACGCTGTGCAGCACTTCGAACGGCAAGATAGGGAGGGGGCAGGAGCACGTCAATGGGTCGTGCGACACCGGAGAGCACGGGAGAGCGGGGCGCCATGGGCGAGTTCTGGCCGGTACCCGACGTACTGGCGTACCTGAGCGGCGCCTGGCGGGCCGAGCGCGTCGTGCGGGACCTGGCTAGCGGGGGCGAGGGGCGGTTCACCGGGAGCGTGGTGTTCGAGCCGCTCGAGGACGGCGAGGGCCTGCTCCAGCGGGAGTCGGGCGACTTCACCTGGCGGGGCGTCACCCGGCCCGCCGAGCGCACGCTCCGCTTTCTACGGGGCCCGAAGGGCACGGCGGACGTGCGGTTCGCGGACGGCCGCTTCTTCCACGGCCTGGACCTCAGGTCCGGCCGGCACGTCGCCGACCACCCCTGCTCGGCCGACCTCTACCGGGGCGAGTTCACCGTCCGCGACGAGGACCACTGGCGCGTGGTGTGGCGGGTGCGCGGCCCGGCGAAGGACCTGGAACTCCTCACCGACCACACCCGCGCCGACGGGGCATAGGCCCGCACGCGACGGCCTGACACAGCCCCGACGACACGGGCTCCGGCGGCCCGGCGACCCCGGCCTGCGGCACAGGCACGGGCCGCAGGCCGTGACGGCCGGCGTGCGCCGACGGGACGGCCGTGCCGCTCCGGACAGCCGTGACCGCGATGGGGCGGCCGTGACCGCGGTGGGGCGGCCGTCGCGAGCGGCGCCGGTCAGGAAACCTTGGTGAACGTCCAGGTCTGCACGGCACCGGACGTGGCGGGACGCTGGGTGAGCGGTGCGCCGTCGGCGGTGGACGCGGCGGTCAGGAGCAGGCCGCTGGACTGGGCGGCGAGGGTGTAGCCACCGTCCTTGGCGGTGGCGATCCAGCGCTGGTTGGACGCGCCGCTGCACGGCCACTGGATGACGGCGGCCCCGGGCGACCTGGAGTTGTCACGGATGTCCGCGCACAGCCCCGAGTTGACGTTCTTCAGCTCGTACGTGCCGTCTGAGTGGGCGGTCACCGTCCACTTCTGGTTCTGGCCGCCGTGCCAGGGCCAGACCGTGACCTGGGTCCCCTGCGTGGTGGAGTTGGCCGGGACGTCGATGGCCTGGGTGCCCGCCGAGATGCGGTGGACGCCGTTCACGGGACCCTGCGCGGGGGCGCACGTGGTGGACAGCTGGTGGGCGCCCCGGTCGGGGGCGCAGCCGGCCGGCACCGGGTTGCCGAAGTAGTCACGCGTCGCGGACGAGGTCATGACCACGCCGTTGGCCAGCGCGGGCGAGCCCGCCCGGAGTCGGTAGCCGTCCACGTCGGTCCGGGAGGTGGCCGTGCCGGGCGCGGTGAGCAGGGGGTCGGCGGTCACCTTGCGGGCGTCCGCCGGCTCCCCGGCGGGGTGGTTGCCGTGGAAGACGTTCGCGTCGAAGGTGAGGGTGCCCGCGTTGAGGTAGGCGGCCTGGGTCGTGGCGACGTGGAAGACGTTGTTGCGGAAAGCGGCGTTGTCGCCGGTGGAGCCGTTGGCGTTGTTGATGACGTCGACCGGCTTGGACAGGTAGAAGGTGTTGTTGTAGATCTGCGTGTTCGTCGTCCTGGCGCAGACCATGTCGAAGAGCTGTCCGCCGTCGTTCTGACTGATGTTGTAGCGCACGACGTTGTCGGCGGTGGTCGAGCCCGAGCCGTTGCACAGGAGGATGAAGCCACCCTCGTTGTCGTGGCTGTAGTTGTACTGGTAGACGGTGCCGATGTTGGCCTCGTCGATGTCCAGGCCCTGGCCGTCGCACTCGCTCTTGCCGCCGCTGACCTCGTTGTACTGGTACAGGGCGCGGTTGGTGTTCCAGCCCCACACGCCGGCCGCGCAGTGGGCCGGTTCACGCTCGCGGAAGCCGTCGACCCTGTTGTACTCGACGAGGGCGCCCTCGGTGTGGTGGGGCACGACGGCGTCGCCCCCGATGTCCGAGACGGTGTTGCCGCGGATGACGACGCGGGTCTGCGGCGTCCAGGTCCCGCACGTGGAGCCGCAGTTGGGGTTGTTCAGCTCCGGGCGCTGCATCCAGCGGGTCCAGAAGTGGATGCCGTAGCGGTCCACCGTCCTGACCGTGTTGCCCTCGACGACGACGTCGTCGAACTTGGTCGCCCTGGTGTTGCCGAGGACCTCGAAGAAGATTCCCGCGCTGGCGTCGTCGTCCTTCTTCGTCCGGTTGCCGTTGATGTCGTGGATGTCGAGCCCGCTGACGCGGTAGTACGTGCCGGTTCCCGAGTCGGTACGGGTGATGTGCACACCGCGCCGGGTCGCGGCGGTGTCGCCCTTGTTGGAGATGTCGAGGTTGCGTATCTCCCAGTACTGCTGGTCGGCGAGGCGCACGACGTCGGTCACCTGGCCGGCTCCCGCGAGCCGGGGCTTGGCTCCGGTGCCGTAGGCGTCGACCACGATCGGCTGCCCTGGGGCACCCGATCCCTTGGGGAACAGCTGCTGTCCGGTGCAGGTGCTGCCGCGCTTGAGGAGGATCGAGTCCCCGGGCTGGAACACGCGGTCGTTGACCGGGGCCAGGCTGTTCCAGGGTGCGGCCTGGCTGCCGTTGCCGGCCGCGGTCGCCCCGCAGTCCACGTGGTAGGCCGACGCCTGTGCGGAGGCGTGCGCGGTGGAGGCGGCCACCAGGGGCGCCAGGGGAAGAAGCGAGGCGGTGAGGAACAGGGCGAGTTTTCGTGCAGCCACAGATGGCTCCCTGGATGGGTGTCGGATGGCAGGGCGGACGGTCGCGCCGGCAGGGCGGACGGTCCGGCTGAACGAGTGCGCGTCTCAGACGAGACAGTAGACGTCAGACGTCTGCTGCTTGCGGGACCTTAGGTTCGGGGTCGGGCGCCGTCAAGACCACCGGCGAAGCGACTCCGGCCGACGACGGCGGCCGCTCCGCGCCGGAGGGGCGGAGGCCGCCGTCCCGCGCCGCCCGTCCCGCCGACGCGCTGCGGGACCCGTCCACGGCACGCGGGGGCCACCGGCGCCTGTACGGCTCCGGCGGGATGGCGCCCCAACAGGCAGGTGCCACCCTCCTGCGGGCCACGGCCCGCTCAGCCATCGCCTCCCGAGGCACGGGGCGGTGCGGTGCTCGACCGGACGACGAGGCGCGGTTCCACCGACTTCGGTCCCGGCAGGGCGCCCGGAGCGGCGATGGACCGCAGCAGATGCGTCACCGCCAGCGCCCCCATCTCCGCGAACGGCTGTGCCACGGTGGTGAGCGGCGGCCAGCTGTACTCGGCGAGTTCGATGTTGTCGACGCCCACCACCGAGATGTCCTCGGGAACCCGGCGGCCGGTCTCGTGCAGCGCCTTGATCACCCCGAAGGCCATCTCGTCGCTGGCGACGAAGACAGCGGTCACGTCGGGGATGCGTCCCAGGACGAGACCGTTGCGGTATCCGGATGCGGGAGACCAGTCGCCTTCCAGCGCGGGAGGCACGGGCCGGCCGGCCGCCTCGAGCGTGTCGCGCCAGCCGTCACGCCTGCTGGCGGCCTCCAGCCACTCCTGCGGACCGGTGACGTGCCACACCGAGTCATGCCCCAGGTCGAGCAGGTGCTGGGTGGCCAGACGCGCGGCGAGCGCCTGGTCGACGGCCACCACCTCGGTCGCGGAGGTGCGGGACCCGTCGATGGTGACCGTGGGGACCGACTCGGTCAGTTGCTCGATCCGACGGCTGGTGTGGATGAGCGGCACGGCCAGGACGACGCCCTCGACGTCCTGGTCGGCCAGCCGTGAGAGGGCGTCCTCGATGGCGGACGTGTCGAGCGAGGAGGTCGCCGCCGCGTTGACCGTGTACCCGGCCTCACGGGCCGCGTTCTCGATACCCGAGGTGATGAGCGCGCCCGAGTAGTAGTGGGTCCGCTGCGTCACCACGCCGATGGTGCGGCTGCGTCCCGAGGACAGCACCCGTGCGGCGTTGTTGCGCCGGTACCCGAGCTGCTCCACGGCGGCCATGACCTTGTCGCGCGTGCGCTCCTGGACGTTCGGATGACCCGAGAGCACACGGGACACCGTCTGCGCCGACACCCCGGCGGCTCGCGCCACGTCCGCCATCCCGGGTGGCCGCTTCGCGTCGGCATTCTGCTTCACCATGGGTCCTTCCTCGAGACCGTGCCCCCGATGATATCGCTGACACACCGGGCATAGCCCGCCTCCCGCTCTCGGACCTCTCAGTTCGATCACACCGTTGGCATCGATAACAACATCTGCCATAGTTCGAGCCGTCGACGGTCACTCGGCACGCGACTGCACGCCGCCTCCCCTCGGACCGCGCGGCGGTCACCCCTTGTCTCGTCTCCCTCGAAGAGGAGTCATGAAGAGATCAATCAGCCGGTCTGCGGGAATCATCGGCGCCCTGGCCCTGGCCCTGACGGCCACCGCTTGCGCCGGCTCGGACTCGGACACGTCGTCCTCGTCGGGGAAGGCATCGATAACATTCTGGGGCTGGGCTCCGGGTTACGACGACGCGGTCAAGGCGTTCAACCGCAGCCACCCCGACATCGAGGTCACGTACCAGTCGGTGCAGCCGGGGGCCAAGGGCGGCTACCAGAAGATGCTCAACGCCGTCACGGCGGGCAACGCTCCCTGCCTGGCCCAGGTCGGCTACGAGACGCTGCCCAGCTTCGCCGCCCAGGGGGCCCTGCAGGACGTCGCCGAGTACGCCTCCCCCGCGAAGGACGACTTCCAGGAAGCGGCCTGGGCCTCGGTGACCCTCGGCGACCAGGTCTACGGCGCGCCCGTGGACACCGGCCCGATGGTGATGTTCTACAACAAGGAGGTCTTCGACTCGCTCGACCTCGCGCCCCCCGCGACCTGGGCGGAGTACGAGAAGGCGGCCAGGAAGATCCACGCCTCCGGCCCTCGCCGGTTCATCTCGTCGCCCTACCTGGACTACGACTACGCGGGCCTCGCCTGGCAGGCGGACGCCGGCTGGTTCGGCGTCAAGGACGACGCCTGGCAGGTGACCATCGACTCGCAGGCCAACCGGAAGGTCGCCGACTACTGGCAGGGCCTGGTGGACGAGGGGCTGGTCAGCGGCGCCCCGATGTACGACCAGGCCTGGTACACCGGTCTGGGCAACGGTGACATCGCCACCGTCGTGGGCGCGGTGTGGCAGGCCGGCGTCATCAAGGGCGGCGCGGCCAAGGGGTCGGGCAAGTGGGCGGTGGCTCCGATGCCGCAGTGGACCGAGGGAGGCGACCAGGTCGGCAACGCCGGAGGGTCCGCCACCGCCATCCTCGACGGGTGTGACGCGCCGGAGGCCGCCTGGGAGTTCGCGCACTGGCTCAGCACCGACCGGAAGGCGTTCGGCGCGCTCGTCGACGAGGCGGGGCTCTACCCGGCCGCGAAGGACCTGCTCGACCTCCCCCAACTGGAAGCCGGGGACGCGTACTTCGGCGGACAGAAGATCTACGACGTCGTCGCCCAGGCGTCCCCGCACGTCAACTCCTCCTGGACCTGGGGCCCGCTGATGACCAGGACCGCGGCCGACCTCAACGACGGCCTCGGCAAGGCGTGGGCGGGCAAGGGCACGCTCACCGGCGCGCTGGAGGCCACGCAGCGGGCGACGGTGAACGAGATGAGGAAGCAGGGCCTGGAGGTGGCCGAGTGACCGGCCGGCCACCCCGACGCGACCACGAGCCCACGCGGTACAGCCACTCACAGTGAGGATCAGCTCCGTGACCGACGCCGCCGCCCCGGCGGACACCCGAAGCAGCAGCGAAGGGGCCACCGGCGGACCGCCGCCCGCCGGTTCCCGCCGCGCTCCCGCAGGTCCGCGTCAGCGCCGGCGGGGCTCGCGGAGCCCCTTGCTGTTCTGCGCCCCGTTCGTCGTCCTCTTCCTCGGCATGTACGTCGCGCCGATCGTCTACGCCGCGGTGAAGAGCCTGTACACCGTCCGGCGGTCGGGGCTCGGACTGGCGCCCCCGACCGAGGAGTTCGACCCGTTCGGCAACTATGGGCGGGCTCTCGACGACGGCGCGTTCCTCTCCTCCCTCGGCCGGATCGCCCTGTTCGGCGTGGTCCAGGTGCCCGTGATGCTGGGCGCGGCCCTCGTCCTCGCCCTGCTGATCGACTCCCGGTCCGCGCGCGGCAAGGGCTTCTTCCGCCTCTCCGGCTTCCTGCCCTACGCGATCCCCGGGGTGAGCGCCGCCCTCGTCTGGTCGTTCATGTACTCACCGCAGTCGAGCCCGGTCAACCGGATGCTGGAGCCGCTTGGGTTCGCCGTCCCGTTCTTCGACAGCGACCTGGTGCTGTGGTCGGTGGCGAACATCGTCACCTGGAGCTGGACCGGCTACAACATGATCATCATCTACGCGGCACTGCAGTCCATCCCCGCGGAGGTGCTGGAGGCCGCCCGGATGGACGGCGCGTCGGCCGTGCGCATCGCCTGGAGCATCAAGGTGCCGGCGGTACGCGGCGCGCTGGTACTCACCGCCGTCTTCTCGATCATCGGCTCGGCCCAGCTCTACAACGAGCCGGTGGTGCTCCAGCCCGTCTCCGACGGCGCGGTCTCCTCGACGTTCACCCCGATCATGTCCGCGCAGAGCGCGATCGCGGCGGGCAACTATCCGTACGCGGCGGCCCAGTCCGTTCTCCTCGCCGTACTGGTGGGTGTCGTGTCGTTCGTCTTCTTCAAGTTCACCACCCGGGGAGAGCAGGAATGAGCACGACCACCACGAGACCGTCCGTGATCCGTCCCCGGCGTGAGACGAGTCTGCCGAGCCGGGTCGTGGTCACCGCCCTGCTGGGCCTGTCGGCCTTCTACTTCCTGCTGCCCCTGTGGTGGCTGCTGGTGTCCGCCACGAAGCCGTTCGGCGAGCAGTTCTCCGGCACCGGCCTCTGGTTCGACGGTTTCGGGCTCTTCGACAACATCGCGCGGCTCGGCACCCAGGACGGCGGCATCTTCTGGCGCTGGATGCTCAACAGTGTCCTCTACTGCGGCGTCGGAGCACTGCTGGGCACGGTGTTCTCGGCCCTGGCCGGCTACGCCCTGGCCAAGTACCGATTTCCCGGGCGCGGGCTGCTGTTCGGCGTGGTGCTGGCGGCGGTGCTCATCCCGAAGGTGCTGTTCACCCTGCCGCTGTACCTGATGTTCTCCGGCGTGGGTCTGATCGACAACCCGCTGGCCGTGCTGCTGCCCAGCGTGGTCAGTCCGTTCGGCGTCTACCTCTGCCGGGTGTTCGCCGCGCAGAGCGTCCCGGACGAGGTGCTGGAAGCCGGCCGGATCGACGGCGCGAGCGAGTTCCGCCTCTTCCGCTCCGTCTCGGTGCGGATGATGCTGCCCGCCCTGGTGACCATCCTGTTGTTCCAGTTCGTGGAGATCTGGAACAACTACCTGCTGCCCGCGATGGTCCTCGGCGACGACCGGCTCCAGCCCGTCACGGTGGGCCTGGTCGGCTGGAACGCCAGCCATGTCGCGGTGCCGCCCGCGCTCGTCGTCGTGGGCTCGCTCGTGTCCATCGTCCCCCTCCTGCTCGCCTTCCTCTCGTTGCAGCGGTTCTGGCGCGCGGGCATGACCGCGGGAGCCTTGAAATGACCGTCTTCGAGCCCGGCGCCGTGGGACACGGATCCCTTCCCGGCGAACCTCCCGCCCTCACCTTCACGGACGGGGTGCTGCTGCGCGACGGGCGCCCGCACCGCGTCCTGGCGGGCTCCCTGCACTACTTCCGTGTCCATCCCGATCAGTGGGCCGACCGGCTCCAACGACTGTCCGCCCTGGGACTCAACACCGTCGACACCTACGTGCCCTGGAACTTCCACGAGCGCACCCCGGGCGCCGTCGACTTCGCGGGCCCGCGCGACCTGGAACGCTTCGTGCGGCTCGCCCAGGAGCAGGGACTGGACGCCATCGTGCGGCCTGGCCCCTACATCTGCGCGGAATGGGACAACGGCGGGCTGCCCGCCTGGCTCACGGACACCCCCGGCATGCGGCTGCGGACCTCCCATCCGCTCTTCCTGGAGGCGGTGGGCCGCTGGTTCGACGAGCTGATCCCCCGGATCGCCGCCCTCCAGGCCGGCCGGGGCGGTCCGGTGGTGGCCGTGCAGATCGAGAACGAGTACGGCAGCTACGGCGACGACCACTCCTACGTCCGCTGGGTGCGGGACGCGCTGGCCGGGCGGGGGATCACGGAACTCCTCTACACGGCCGACGGCCCGACGACGCTGATGCAGGACGGCGGCTCCCTGGCCGGGGAACTGGCGGCCGCCACGTTCGGTTCCCGACCCGCTCAGGCAGCGGCCCTGCTGCGGGCACGACGGCAGGGCGAGCCCTTCTTCTGCGCCGAGTTCTGGAACGGCTGGTTCGACCACTGGGGGGAGCACCACCACGTGCGTTCGGCCGACAGCGCGGCGGACGCCCTGGACGGCATCCTCGCCGAGGGCGGTTCGGTGAGTCTGTACATGGCGCACGGCGGCACCAACTTCGGCCTCTGGGCGGGCGCCAATCACGACGGCGAGCGGCTCCGGCCGACCGTCACCAGCTACGACTCGGACGCGCCGGTCGCCGAACACGGGGGCCTCACCCCGAAGTTCTTCGCCCTGCGGGAGCGGCTGGCCGCCGTCGATCCCACCGTGGCGGACCGGCCCGTGCCCGCGGACCCGCCCCTGCTGGAGCCGCGCACACTGGAGCTGACCCGGCGTGCGCCCCTGCTGGAAGGGCTGCGCGCCGCGGCCGAGCCGGTACGCGCACCCGTGCCGCTGAGCTTCGGCGAACTGGGGCAGGCCGCCGGCCTGGTGCTGTACACGGCGGAACCGCTCCTCCCGCCGGAGCACGTGACCGTGTCCGTGCGGCAGCTGCACGACCGTGCGCAGGTGTTCGTCGACGGGGAACCCGTGGGCGTGCTGGACGGCGACTCCGCCTCGGTCACCGTGCGGGGCGCCGGACGACGCGTCCGGCTGGAGCTGCTGGTGGAGAACCAGGGCAGGATCAACTACGGCCCGCTGCTCGGCCAGGGGAAGGGCATCCTCGGCAGTGTGCTCGTGGACCGCCGGCAGGTGCACAACTGGAGCATGCACCGGCTGCCGCTCGACGAGTGGACACCCGGGGACGTCTCCCGGGCGGCCTCCGCCGCGGCCCCCCACGGGCGGGCGGGCTTCGCCGAGGCACGGCTGGAGGTCGCCGAGCCCGCGGACGCCTTCGTCGCCCTCCCCGGCTTCGGCAAGGGATTCCTCTGGATCAACGGAACCCTCCTGGGCCGCTACTGGGAGACCGGCCCGCAGCGGACGCTCTACCTCCCGCGGCCGCTGCTGCGCGCCGGTGAGAACACCCTGACGGTGCTGGAGACGGAGCGCTTCGGCGAACGGATCGTCCTGTGCGACCGCCCCGAGCTCGGCCCGCCGGAGGAGTACGTCGAGACCTTCGACTGACGGCGACGGTGGCCACGGCGTCGCCGCCGAGCGGCGGCACGCATGCACCGCGGTCACAGGCGTCGCGGTGCGCCGCGCTCGTCGTCACGGGGACCGGCGGGAGCGCCCCGGTTCCGGGCGGCGGTCCCGCCCCGGGCAAGGGAGGGTGCCGGTGCCGGGGCGGCTCACCGTCGGCGACGCGGGCCGCCGGTGCGCGGGCCGCCGGTGCGCGGGCCGCCGGTGCGCGGGCCGGCCGGGGACCGGACCCCGTCGACCGGTACGGGCGGGTGGGCCGGGGCACGGTCCGTCGGGCCTACGCGCGGGTGGGCTGGCCGCACACGCTCTCCAGCCGCAGGCTCCACCGCCCCGGCCGTCCGGCCACGCCGATCGTCGACAGCGAGCGGACGTCGATGCTCCAGTAGGTGGCGGGCGGCGCCTTCAGCGCGTAGACGAGCGCCGCGCGGATCACCGACGGCTCGGCCACCGCGACCACCCGGCAGCCGTCCTCGGCGGGCCGGGTGTCGAGCCAGTTGCCGACGCGTCCGATGAAGTCCAGCAGGGACTCGCCGCCGTGGGGCGTGGACCGCGGGTCGGTGAGCCAGGCGTCCACCGCCGCCGGCTCCCGGGCCATCGCCTCTCCCAGCGTCAGCCCGCGCCAGCGCCCCATGTCGCAGTCGCGCAGGGCGAGTTGTACCAGAGGCGCATAGCCGAGCCCTTCCCCGGTGGCGCGGCTGCGCGGGGCCGGGGAGCAGTAGCGCAGATCGGCCGCCGCCAGAGGCAGCAGGTCGTGCGCGGCACGTTGCACCTCGTGCCATCCGGCCTGGTCCAGCGGCCGGGCGTCCTCGAAGCGCTCGGACAGCACCGTGGAGCTCCCCGCGGCGGCGACGAACGTGACCCGAAGTGCCATGCCGCGATGGTCAGCCGCCGGGGTCGGCTGGTCAAGAGGCACCACCACGCGGTCACTCAAGGTGACACGATGTTCACCTCTGCTCGAAGATGAGCGCCATCCACTCGTCGGGCCGCTCCAGCGGGCGGAACCCCAGCCGCGCGTACACCTCGTGCGCGTCGTGCGTGGCCAGCAGGACGCGCCGTACGCCGTGGCCCCGCACCTCCTCCCGCACGGCGGTGACCATCGCGGTACCGAGGCCCTTGCCGCGCACGGCCGGGTCGACGTACACGTCGCACAGCCAGGCGAAGGTGGCCCGGTCGGTGATGACCATGGCGTACGCCACCTGGTCGCCCGTGACCGTGTCGTACACGCCGAAGTTGAGCGATTCCGCGATCGCCCGGTCCTGACCCTCACGGGAGCGGCCCAGCGCCCAGTACGCGTCGGTGGACAGCCACCGGTGCACCTTCCCGGCGTCGATCCGGGCGGGGTCGGCGGAGATCTCGTAGCCCTCGGGCATGCGGGGGTCGGCAGTCATGCGCCGATGCTCGCAGCCGCCGACAAGGGGCGTCGAGCCCTTATCCCACCACCTGGGACCAGGCCGTACGCAGCCGCTGCACGCCCTCCGTGATCTCCCCGGTGCCGGCCACGGCGGCGAAGCTGAGCCGCAGGTGCCCTGCGGGCGGTTCGGCGCTGAAGTAGGGGCGCCCGGGGGTGACGGCGACGCCCGCGCGCAGGGCGGCCCCGGTCAGCGCGGACTCGGACGTGCCGTCGGGCAGCCGTGCCCACAGGTGGTAGCCGCCGGACGGGACGTGCGGGAGGGCGAGGTCCGGCAGGTTCAGCCGCAGCGCCGCGGTCATGGCGTCGCGGCGGCCGCGCAGCGCCGTGGCGACGGCGCGCAGATGACGCGGCCAGGCGGCCGATCCGACGAGTTCCAGGGTCGCCTCCTGCAGCGGGCGGGGCACGAAGAAGGTGTCGACGACCTGGATGGCCCGCAGCCGCTCCAGCACCGGGCCGTGCGCGGCGAGGGCGCTCACCCGGAAGCTGGGTGAGGTGGCCTTGGTGAGGGAACTGACGTGCACCACCACCCCGTCGGGGTCGTCGGCGGCGAGCGGGCGCGGCAGCGGGCCCGCGTCCTCGTGCACCAGCCGCCGTACGAAGTCGTCCTCGACGACGAAGGCGCCGGCCTGCCGGGCGATGCGCAGCACCTCCGCGCGCCGTTCGGGGGCGAGCACGGCGCCGGTGGGGTTCTGGAACAGCGGCTGGCAGACGAGGACGCGTGCGCCGGAGGCCCGGAACGCGTCGGCGAGCAGTGACGGCCGCACACCGTCGGCGTCCACCGGGACGGGCACCGGGCGCAGTCCGGCGGCGCGTGCGATGGCCAGCATCCCCGGGTAGGTGGGCGACTCGACGAGGACGGGCGCGCCGGGCGGGGCGAGCGCCCGCAGGGCCGTGGTCAGGGCGGACTGCCCGCCCGAGGTGACCAGCACGCCCGCCGCCGTCACCGGCCCGCCGATGGCGCGCGCGAACCACTCGCGCAGTTCGGGCAGTCCTTCCATGGGCGGCCGCCCCCAGGCACCCGGCCTGCGCCCGGCGCGGGCGAGCGCCGCCGCCATGGCCCGCTCCGGCTGGAGCGAGGGGTGCAGATAGCCGCCGTTGAACTCGATCACTCCGGGCGCCGGTGCGGCCAGCGACACCAGCACACCGGAGGCGTCCACCGAGCGCGGTACGAGATCGGCGGCCCCGTCGGCGCTGAGGGCGACCTCCTGCCACGAGGTGTCCCCGGTGGGCGCGGCCGGCGTGCGGGGTACGGCACGGAAGGCGCCGGCGCCGGGGCGGGTGACCACCAGTCCCTCGGCGGCGAGCCGCGCCAGGGCCCGGGAGACGGTCACCGGGCTGACCCGGAACCGCTCCACCAGCGCCCGGCTGGACGGGAGCTTCTCACCGGGAGAGTAGCGGTCGAGCTCCTGTCGTAGCTGTTCCGCGAGTTCACCCACGCTGCTACTGTCGTGCATGAGAGCACAGAGTAGCGCTACCGCCGCGCCTCCGATAGCAGTCACCGCTCCCCCGCGCACCCGAGGCTTCGGCACCCTGCAGGCCGCCCTCGGCGTGGTCGCCTTCTCCCTCACCTTCCCGGCCACCGCCTGGGGCCTGGAGGGCTTCGGCCCCTGGTCGCTGGTGGCCGTGCGCAGTGTCCTCGCGGCGGTGATCGCCGGCGGCTGTCTGCTGGCGCTGCGCGTCCCGCCGCCGGCCCGCCGCCACTGGCCGGGGCTCGCGGTGGTCGCCGCCGGGGTGGTGCTGGGCTTTCCCATGCTGACCACGCTGGCGCTGCAGACCTCCACCACCGCGCACGCCGCCGTGGTGGTCGGCCTCCTCCCCCTCACCACGGCACTGCTGTCGGCCCTGCGGACGGGCGCCCGCCCCTCGCGCACCTTCTGGGCGGCGGCGCTCGTCGGCGCGGCCGCCGTGCTGGCCTTCACGGTGCAGCAGAGCGGGGGCGCGCTGACGACGGCCGACGTGTACCTCTTCGGGGCACTGCTGATCTGCGCGGCCGGCTACACCGAGGGCGGAAGGCTGGCCGGGGCCATGCCGGGCTGGCAGGTGATCGGCTGGGCGCTGGTGCTGTGCCTGCCGCTCACCGTGCCCGTCGCGGCGGTCGCCCTGACCGTCGAGCCGGTACGGCTGACCACGCACAGCGTCACCGGACTGCTGTGGGTGGCGGCGGGCTCACAGTTCCTGGGGCTGATCGCCTGGTACCGGGGCATGGCGGCGATCGGCATCCCCAAGGCGAGCCAGCTCCAGCTCGCTCAGCCGCTGCTCACCCTGGTGTGGTCGGTGCTGCTGCTCGGCGAGCACCTGCCGCTCGCGGCCCCGCTGACGGCGGCCGCGGTCCTGGTGTGCATCGCGGTCACCCAGCGGGCGCGGGGGTAGCGCGGCCGACGGGGCGCGGCGGTGGCGCGGACTGCCGGCGGCTCCCCGCCGTGGAACCGGGGCGCCCTGGAGGTACTTCCGGGACCCCTCGCCGTGGAGCCGGGGCGCGGCCCCCGCCGTAGACTCGAAGGGCATGGACCGCTGCTCCCGCACGTGGTGAGGAGGCGACGATGCGCGCAACCGAGGGTGACCGTCTTGTCCAGCACGGCAGGGTGGTCGGCCAGCACGACAAGGCCGGCGAGATCGTCGAAGTGCTCGGCCGGGAGGGCAGCCCGCCCTACCGGGTCCGCTTCGAGGACGGGCACGAGGGTGTCTGCTCGCCCGGTCCCGACACCGAGATCCGGCACCGGGAGACCGTGACCCGGCACTGATCAGGCCGGGGGGCCGGCCGGCTGCCCGTAGTGGTCGGCCACCACCCGTGCCATCGCCCCGACCGGATCGGCCGTCACCTCGCGCGCCGCGAAGAACACGTGTCCCCGCGCCTGCGGGTGACGCTTCGCCAGCGTGAGGTGACGGGACAGCTCGGCCGGATCGCCCCAGGACGCCGGCTGCGCCGGGTCCCCCGCCTTGTACAGCGCCTCCCCCGCGTACAGCTGGGTTCTCGAGCCCCGGACGACGTCGGCCCACCAGGGCAGCAGCTTCGCGTAGTCCGCGACGGCGAAGCCGATGTTCCAGTAGAGCTGCGGGCAGATGTAGTCGATCCAGTTCTCCGCGGCCCACGTGCGGGTGTCCGCGTGCAGGTCGTCGTAGGACTGCACGCCCGCCCGGGTGTCGGAGCCGCGCGGGTCCACGTCGGCGTTGCGCCACACCCCGAAGGGGCTGATGCCGAAGCGGGTGCCGGGCCGGATCGCCCTGATGCCCTCGGCCGTCTCCCGCACCAGCCGGTCGACGTTGTCCCGCCGCCAGGCCGCCCGGTCCGGGAAGGCGCCGCCGTGGCGGTCGTACGTCTCGTCGTCGTCGAAGGTCTGGCCGGCCACGGGGTACGGGTAGAAGTAGTCGTCGAAGTGGACGCCGTCGACCGGGTAGCGGCGCACCGCGTCCAGCATCGCCTCGCGCACGAAGGCCCGGACCTCGGGCAGTCCCGGGTCGTAGTACAGCTTGCCGCCGTACGGGATCACCCAGCCGGGGTTGCGGCGGGCCGGGTGGGAGGCGGCGAGCCGGGTGGGGTCGCCGTGCAGGGCCACCCGGTAGGGGTTGAACCAGGCGTGCAGGTGGAGGCCGCGGGCGTGGGCCTCCTCGACGGCCGTGCCGAGCGGGTCCCAGCCGGGGTGCGTGCCCTGGGTGCCGGTGAGGTACTGCGACCACGGTTCGTACGGGGAGGGCCACAGGGCGTCGGCGGTGGGCCGCACCTGCAGGATCACGGTGTTGAGACGGGCGCGGACGGCCGTGTCGAGGTGGGCGGTCAGCTCGGCGCGCTGCCGGTCGGCGCCCAGGCCGGGCCGCGAGGGCCAGTCCCGGTTGGTGACGGTGGCCACCCACATCCCCCGCATCTCGTCGCTCGCCGCACCGCCCCGGCCCGGGGCGCCCGCCGCGCCCGGCTCCGGCCGCGGGGCGGCGGGCGCCCCGGGCACCGCCAGGGCGGCCAGCGCCACCGTGAAGTTCCTGCGTGACACCCGCACCGCTCGTCCCCCTCGGACATCTGTCGCGAACCACTCGGAACCGCCTGGTCAGGGCGGTGTCCCGGCCAGGATGCCGCACCCCCGCGATCGATCATCGATACTTCGGAGTAACGTGCTCGAACGGAGCAGGCGCCGGGACCCGGCACCCTGCCACAGCCGTAAGCAGGAGCGAAAGGGACGATGTGACCGACATCGAACGCGTCGGAGTGGTGGGCTGCGGTCAGATGGGCGCGGGAATCGCCGAGGTGTGCGCCCGGGCCGGACTGGACGTCAAGGTCGCCGAGACCACCGGCGAAGCCCTGGAGATCGGCCGTACCCGGCTGTTCAACTCCCTGTCGAAGGCGGCGGAGCGCGGCAAGATCAGCGAGGAGGAGCTGGCCACCACCCAGGCCCGGCTGACCTTCACCACGGACCTCGGCGAGTTCGCCGACCGTGACCTGGTGATCGAGGCCGTGGTCGAGAACGAGCAGGTGAAGACGGAGATCTTCCAGGTGCTCGACCAGGTGGTGACCCGCCCGGACGCGATCCTGGCGTCGAACACCTCCTCCATCCCGCTGGTGAAGCTGGCCGTCGCCACCTCCCGGCCGGACCACGTCATCGGCATCCACTTCTTCAACCCGGCCCCGGTGCAGAAGCTGGTCGAGCTGATCCCGGCGCTCACCACCTCCGAGGGCACGCTGAGCCGCGCGCAGGTCTTCACCGAGAAGGTGCTGGGCAAGCACGCGATCCGCGCCCAGGACCGCTCCGGCTTCGTGGTGAACGCGCTGCTGATCCCGTACCTGCTGTCCGCGATCCGGATGTTCGAGTCGGGCATCGCCAGCCGTGAGGACATCGACAACGGCATGGAGATGGGCTGCGCCCACCCGATGGGCCCGCTCAAGCTCTCCGACCTGATCGGCCTGGACACGGTCGCCTCGGTCGCGTACTCGATGTACGAGGAGTACAAGGAGCCGCTGTACGCCGCTCCCCCGCTGCTCCAGCGCATGGTGGACGCGGGCCGGCTCGGCCGGAAGACCGGGTCGGGCTTCTACAGCTACGAGTGACCTACGGCTGCGAGTGACCTCCGCGACAGCGGGCCCCTTGCCGGACACCGGCTCGGGGCCCGCTGTCGCGTCTTGGAAGCAGGCTGCGCTTCCCGCGCCGGCAGCGGAGCCCGGCCCGCTTCCTAGAGGCGCAGGTGGTGGAGCAGGAGCAACGCCGCCGCCATGTTGGCCGCCGGGACCTCGCCGCGGGCGACCAGGTCGGGAACCAGTTTCAGGGGCACCCACTCACGGCGGTCCGACTCGAAGTCGTCCACCGGGTGGCCGGCGTACTCGCCCTCGTCGGACCAGTAGATGTGGTGCCGCGCGTCAGTGAGGCCGTTGGACGGCTCCACGGTCATCAGGTGGTGCAGGGGGCCGGGCCGCCAGCCGGTCTCCTCCTCCAGCTCCCGCGCCGCCGCCACGGCGACGTCCTCGCCGTCCTCCACGACGCCCGCGGCGAGCTCCCACCCCCAGCTGTCGGTGATGAAGCGGTGGCGCCACAGCAGCAGGACCTCGTTGGCGTCGTTCACCACCGTGGCCACGGCGACCGGCCTGAGCCGTATGAGGAAGTGGTCGAGGTGACGGCCGTCCGGCAGTTCGACATCGGCGATGTTGACGCTGAACCAGCGATTTGCGTACACAGGTTGCTCGTTCTGTTTCGTCCACTGCATGGCTTTGCCGCCTTCCGATGGGTAAGGGGCAATATCGCAGCCGTGACGGCCGTGCAGCAGGCGCACGGGAGGCCGCCCGTGACGCATGGGGCGGCGCGGTGAGGCATGCGCCGGGCGCGGCGCGGTCCCGGCCGCCCTTCGTACGCCGGCCCGGGTCGCGGGCGTCTACAGCGGTACCCGCAGTGCCCCGTCGATGAGTTCGGCCGCCTCCGCGGTGCCCGGACAGCCGCTGCGCACCAGGTGCTCGCGCACGGCCCGCAGCCGGTCGCGCAGCCGCTGCGACTCCATGCCGCGGGCCTGCTCGGCCATCTGCACCGCGACGGCCACCGCCCGGTCGGCGTTGCCCTGGCGCAGTTCGATGGTGCTCAGCATGGCCAGCCGGTGCACCCGGCCCCGGTCGTGCGCCGGGTTGTCCACGGCGGCCGCCGCGTGCTCCCCCGCCGCCGCCAGCTCTCCGAGGCTCAACAGCGCCTCCGCCACTTGCACGTTGACCAGACCGGGCTGGACATAGCCGGTCTCGTCGGGCTCGTGGCCGCGCCGGATGCGCTCGGCGGACCGCTCGGCCCGCCGGATGCGGGACAGCGCGCTCGTGCCGTCGCCGAGGTGCGCGTACGCCTTGGCCTGCATCGCGTACAGGTCCGAGGCGAGCGCCGGGGTGATGTCGGCGCCCGCGGTGCGCAGCGCGGCCTCCGCGAAGGCGACGGCCTGCCGGAACGTCCGCAGGAACAAAGACTGGTTGACGAGCAGGGCGATCACGTAGGCGCCAAGCCGCCGGTCGCCGCTGGCCTTGGCGAGCCGCAGCGCCTGGTGGAAGTAGCGCTGCGCCAGGCCGTGCGCGTCGGAGTCGTAGGCGCAGATGCCGGCGATGGCGACCAGACTGCCGGTGGCCCGGTGCAGTTGACGGCCCGTGGCGTCGGTGTAGCTGCCGCGCAGCAGCGGGGCCGCCTCGGCGTTGAGGAAGCCGACGATCCGGGCCCGGGTCGCCATGCCTCCGGCCTTGCGGTACAGCTGCTCGTAGTGGGCGCGGGCGGCGCGCAGCATGTCCAGGTCGCCGGGGGTGACCCGGTGCGGGCCGCCGCGGGAGACGTCGACGTCCTCGGGCGGGTTCTCCCACTCCCAGACGGGCATCACGGCCGGGGTGCCGGTGACCGCGGGGGCGCCGAGCAGATGGGGGCGGCCCTGCTGGTCGGAGCGCCACAGCGCGGTGGCCCGCTCGACGAAGCCGGAGAGGGTGCCGGTGTGCGGGGCGGACGGTCCGCCGGGGACTCCGAGACCGATGTCGTCGAGGGTGACCGGGCGGCGCAGGCGGGCGGCGAGCACCTCGCAGATCAGGTCGGGCACCTGGCCCCGCGGGCGCTGGCCCTTCAGCCAGCGGGCCACGGCGGTGTGTTCGTACCGCAGCGTCAGACCACGTGCCCGGCCGGCCTGGTTGACGTGCGCGGCCAGTCCCGCGTGGGAGACGCCCGCCTCGTCCAGGATCGCGTCGAGCAGAGTGTTGGGCTGCATCTCGGGCCCCCCGTTGGCTCGGTGCGGACAGAGTAGTGGCTGCGCGTTCACACGGGGTGTGAACGGAGTGCCCGCATCCGTAGTGTGCACGCACTGTCGCGGAGCGTGCCCGGCCGGTTGACTGAAATGCCTCGAAAGAGGCCGGCCGGGCCGCCGGCTCCCCCTCGTACAGTGCGGCGGCCCGTTTTCCCGCCGTCCGCCCGGCTGCCTGCCCGACACTCCGTGGCCGGGCGGACGGCCCGCCGGCCTCGTGTGCCGCCCCAGAGGGCCGCCGTTCGGACCGGGCTGACTCGCGGCGTCTTTCGATCCGACCGGGCGTGGCTCTCGGCGTCTTTCGATCGGACCGGGCCTGGCTCGCGGGGTTCCTGATCCGGACGAGGAACCCTAGCGGTCGGCGGTGGCCGAGCGGGGGACGCCGTGGGACTGGTGCGCGGACGGGGAGCAGCGCTCGTTCCTGAGGATCAGCAGCGCCACGTCGTCCTTCGGCGGACCGGCGGTGTGCCGCAGCAGCGCCGCGAGGACCGTCCGCAGTACGGCCTGGGGAGTCTGTGGACACTCGCGCGCTGCCTCGGCGAGGACGCCCCGCAGCGGGAAGAAGCGGCCCTCGGCGTCGCGGGCCTCCTCCGCGCCGTCGGTGTGCAGGACCAGGGTGTCGCCGGGGAGCAGCCGGCCGCAGGCCGTGGTGGGCAGCTCGCCGGGGAGCGGGAACGGGCCGAGGGGCGGGAGGGGCTCGGCCACGGCCAGCGGTTCCGCGCCCGCGCCGGTCAGCACGTACGGCCAGGGGTGACCGCAGTTGAGGGCGCGTACCTCACCGTCCGGGAGGATCTCCAGCAGCAGGACGGTGACGAACTCCTCGGCGGCCGGGGTGGCACCGTCCCCGATGTCGCGCTCGCCGTGCGCCTGCTCGCGCAGATGCCGGTCCAGGGCCCGCTCCAGCCGGCGCAGCACCCCGGCCAGGTCCGGCTCGTCGTGGGCGGCCTCGCGGAAACTGCCGAGGACGGCGGCGCCGGTGCGGACGGCGCCGAGGCCATGGCCGCGGACGTCACCGATGACCGCCCGTACGCCGTGCTCGGTGGCCGTCACCTCGTACAGGTCGCCGCCGATCCGGGCTCCCCGGTCGGCGGAGAGATGGACGGCGGCGACGGCCAGCCCGTCGACCCGGGGCGGTGGGGGCCGCAGCAGCACGCTCTGCGCGGCCTCGGCGATCCGCCGGGCGTGCCGTACCTCGCGCAGCATGCGGCGCCGGATGTGCAGCACGATGCCGGTGCCGGCCGTGCACAGGACAGCGCTGCTGACCAGGCGCGCGCCGATGGCGTCGTCCTGGGCGAGCGGGCAGGTCAGCCGGTAGACGACGGCGACGGCGCCCCAGGCCGTGGGTACGGCGAGGGAGCGCACCCGTGACAGGAGCCGGGGTCGCACCCCTCGGGGAGCCCCGGGCTTGAAGCGGATCATGCCGATGGCCCCCCAAATAGGCCCGGACAGCGCAGACCGGCCTCGAGAGGCCGGTCCGATTCTGTCGAGCGTTGCCCCCGATCCGGTCGCATCACCCGGCTCAGTCACCCGAACGAGTGAGTAACCGGTAGGAGGCCGATGTTCCGCCTGCTGACCAGCCCTGACATGCCCGCGCCCGCCCCCGCATATGCCCAAAGCGGAACCGTCCCTCCGGCCCCTGAGAAGCCCCGGAGCCCCAACGCCCCCACCCCGCCCCGCCCCCGCCCCCGAACACACGAGGGGCCGGTCGCAAGGCGGCTGCCTTGTGACCGGCCCCTGCGCGAACGCGGGAGGGCGCACGGCGTCAGCCGCGGAGTACCGCTCCGGTGCGGTCCGTCGCCAGGGCGACGGCCGCCTCGCGGGCCGCCGACGCCTCGTCGACGGTCAGCGTGCGGTCGTCCGCGCGGAAGCGCAGCGCGTACGCCAGCGACTTCCGGCCCTCGCCCAGCTGCTCGGCGTTCTCGTAGACGTCGAACAGCCGGATGGACTCCAGCAGTTCCCCGGCGCCCTCGCGCAGCGCGGCCTCCACGTCCGCGGCGGGCACGAACGCGTCGACGACCAGCGCGACGTCCTGCGTGGCGACCGGGAAGGTGGAGATGGACGGCGCCTGCGGGACGGTGTCGCCGATCCGCTCCAGGACGTCCAGGTCCAGCTCCATCGCGCAGGCGCGCGCGGGCAGGCCCAGCGCCTTCAGCACACGCGGGTGCAGCTCACCGGCGTGGCCGACGACGCGCTCGGTGCCGTCGACGGTCGCGGTCAGCTCGGCGCAACGGCCCGGGTGCCACGGCCCGTACTGCCCCTTGCGGATGCCGAGTTCGGCGCCGGCCTCACGGGCGACGGTCCGGGCGGCCTCGACCGCGTCGGCCCAGTCGGCCGGGCGGCCCTTGCCCCACCAGCCGGCCTGCTCGCGGGCCCCGGCCATGACCACGGCGACGTGCCGGGGCTGGTCGGGCAGCGCGGCGTTCAGCGCGGCGATGTCGTCCGTGCTCGGCCGACGGTCGACGGACAGGTCCGCGGCGGTCCTCGCCGTGTCCCGCGGCTGGAAGACCAGGCCGGTCTCGAACAGCGCCAGGTCGTGCGAGCCGCGGCCGTCGTTGCGGCGCAGCGCGGCCAGCAGCCCCGGCAGCAGCGAGGTGCGCAGCGCCGGCTCCTCGTCGCTGAGCGGGTTGACCAGCTTGACCACACGGCGGGCCGGGTCGTCGGCGTCCAGGCCGAGCTGGTCGAAGACCTGCTCGCTGACGAACGGGTAGTTCGGCGCCTCCACGTAACCGGCCCCGGCCAGCGCCCGCCCGATCCGGCGGTGCAGCCGCTGGCGGCCGGTCAGTCCCCGGCCGGCGGGCGGCCTGGGCAGGGTGGAGGGCAGGTTCTCGTAACCCTCCAGCCGGATGACCTCCTCGGCGAGGTCGTTCGGGTCGGTCAGGTCGGGCCGCCACGACGGGACGGTCACGATCAGCTCGTCCTGGCCGTAGACGTCGCAGCCGACCTCCTGGAGGCGGCGGACGACGGTCTCCCGGCCGTAGGCCACACCGGCGACCTTGTCCGCGTGGTCGGCGGAGACCGTGATGGTGTGCGGCGCGCTCGGGGCGATGACCTCGGTGACGCCCGCCTCGGCGGTGCCGCCCGCGAGCAGCACCAGCAGGTCGACGGTGCGCTGCGCGGCGGCCGCCGCGGCCTGTGGGTCCACGCCACGCTCGAAGCGGCGGGAGGCCTCGGAGGACAGCTTGTGGCGACGGGCGGTACGCGCGATGGACACCTGGTCGAAGTGGGCGGCCTCGATGACCACGTCGCCGGTCGACTTCTCGACGTCGTCGTGGTCGGCGATCTCGGTGTCGGCGCCGCCCATGACGCCGGCCAGGCCGATCGGACCGCGGTCGTCGGTGATGACGAGGTCCTCGGCGTGCAGCTTCCGCTCGACGCCGTCGAGGGTGACGATCTTCTCGCCCTCCTGGGCGCGGCGGACGCCGATGGTGCCCTGGACCTGGTCGCGGTCGTAGGCGTGCAACGGCTGGCCGAGCTCCATCATCACGTAGTTGGTGACGTCGACGGCGAGCGAGATCGGCCGCATGCCGACCTTCTGCAGGCGGCGCTGGAGCCAGATCGGGGAGCGCGCCTCGGGGCTGAGGCCGGTCACCGTGCGGGCGGTGAAGCGGTCGCAGCCGGCCGGGTCGGAGACCTTCACCGGGTAGCCGAAGGCGTTCGGGCCGGGTACGTCGAGCAGCGCCGGGTCGCGCAGCGGCAGGCCGTAGGCGATGGCGGTCTCGCGGGCCACGCCGCGGATGGACAGGCAGTCGCCGCGGTTGGCGGTGACGGCGATGTCCAGGACCTCGTCGACCAGTTCGAGCAGCTCGACGGCGTCCTTGCCGACCTCGGTCTCCGGCGGCAGCACGATGATGCCGTGGGTGCCGTCGTCGCCCATGCCCAGCTCGTCGCTGGAGCAGATCATGCCGTGGGACGTCTTGCCGTACGTCTTGCGCGCGGAGATCGAGAAGCCGCCGGGCAGGGTGGCGCCAGGCAGGACCACGACGACCTTGTCGCCGACGGCGAAGTTGCGGGCGCCGCAGACGATCTCCTGGGGCTCACCGGTGCCGTTGGCCCGGCCCACGTCGACGGTGCAGAAGCGGATCGGCTTCTTGAAGCCCTCGAGCTCCTCGATGGTCAGCACCTGACCGACGACGAGCGGGCCCTTGAGGTCGGCGCCGAGGTGCTCGACGGTCTCCACCTCGAGGCCGGCCGAAATCAGCTTGGCCTGTACGTCACGGCCGGTCTCGGTGGCCGGCAGGTCGACGTACTCCCGCAGCCAGGAAAGCGGGACCCGCATCAGATCTCCATCCCGAACGGCCGGGTGAACCGGACGTCACCCTCGACCATGTCTCGCATGTCTTCGACGTTGTGGCGGAACATCAGCATCCGCTCGATGCCGAACCCGAAGGCGAAGCCGCTGTACTTCTCCGGGTCGACGCCGCAGGCGGTGAGCACCCGCGGGTTGACCATGCCGCAGCCGCCGAGCTCGATCCAGCCCTCGCTGGAGCAGGTGCGGCAGGGCCGGTCGGGGTTGCCGACGGACGCGCCCTTGCAGACGTAGCAGAGCATGTCCATCTCGGCGGACGGCTCGGTGAAGGGGAAGAAGTTCGGCCGCAGCCGGGTCTTCATCTCCGCGCCGAACAGCGACTGCACCATGTGGTCCAGGGTGCCCTTGAGGTCCGCCATGGTCAGGCCCTCGTCCACGGCGAGCAGCTCGACCTGGTGGAACACCGGCGTGTGCGTGGCGTCCAGCTCGTCGGTGCGGTAGACCCGGCCGGGGCAGATCACGTAGACCGGCAGCTCGCGGTCGAGCAGGGAGCGGACCTGCACGGGCGAGGTATGGGTGCGCAGCACGACACCGGACTCGGTGCCGCCTTCCGGGCCCCGCACGAAGAAGGTGTCGGCCTCGCCGCGGGCCGGGTGGTCCGGGCCGATGTTCAGCGCGTCGAAGTTGAACCACTCGGCCTCGACCTCGGGGCCCTCGGCGACCTCGTAGCCCATGGCCACGAAGATGTCCTCGATGCGCTCGGAGAGGGTGGTGAGCGGGTGCCGGGCGCCGGCCGGGACGCGGTCGTGGGGCAGCGTGACGTCCACGGCCTCCTCGACCAGGACGCGCGCGTCGCGCTCGGCCTCCAGCTCGGCCTGGCGGGTGGCGAACGCCTTGTTCACGGCACCACGCGCCTGGCCGACGCGCTTGCCGGCGTCGGCCTTGGCGTGCGGGGGCAGGGCGCCGATCTCGCGGTTGGCCAGGGCCAGCGGGGACGTGCCGCCGGTGTGCGCGACCTTGGCCTCCTGGAGCGCGTCGAGGGAGTCCGCGGCGGCGAAGGCGGCGAGCGCCTCGTCCCGCATGCGCTCGATCTCTTCCGGTTTCAACGCCTCGACCTCGACAGGGTCGTACGACTTATTCGGTGCCGACATCTCTTCCCGTGCTTCCGGTTGGCTGGCTGATGGTCCCCGTCATCGACTCGTGGACGAATGGTCCGTCGCGCGTCTGCTCGGCGTCGCGGCTGTCCGTCCTCGGGACGCAAAGGTGCCAAAGGCCGAGTCTAACGGGGTGGGGGAACGCGAAGGCGCCCGTGGGGGCCGCCTGCGTCTCAGGTGAGATACGCGGGGGCCGCCACGGGCAACGTAAATCGGAACTCGGCGCCGCCGCCGGGGGCGCGTCCGACCGTGATGGTGCCGCCGTGGGCCTCGACGATGCCCTTGACGATGTACAGCCCGAGGCCCGTGCCGCCGCGCTTGCTGCCCCGCCAGAAGCGGGTGAAGACGCGGTTCATGGACTCCTCCGGGATGCCGGGCCCCTCGTCGCTGACGGTGACCGACGTGGCTGCGGGTTCGGCGTGCTCGCGGTCACGCGGGGACGCCGAGGGTGTGATGTCGATGGTGACGGTTCCCTCGCCGTGACGCACGGCATTTTCCAGCAGGTTGCTCAGCACCTGGTCGATCTTGTCGGGATCGGCCCACAGCGCGGGCAGGGGGTGCTGCACCCGCAGCAGGAACCGGTCGGCCGCCTGCCCGGCGGCGACGTGCGCCTGGATGTGCCGGCCCACGGCGGCCCCGATGTCGACGGGCTGGCGGCGCACCTCCAGGCGCCCGGAGTCGATGCGGGATATGTCGAGCAGCTCGGCGATCAGCCGGGTGACGCGGTCGGCGTCGGCGTCGACGGTCTCCAGCATGAGCCGCTTCTGGTCGTCGGTGAAGCGTTCCCACTTGGCGAGGAGGGTGGCGGTGAAGCCCTTGACCGAGGTGAGCGGGGAGCGCAGTTCGTGCGCGACGGTCGCGATCAGCTCGGCGTGGCTGCGCTCGGTGCGGCGGCGTGCCTCGGTGTCGCGCAGGGTGACGACGACACGGCGGACGGGTCCGGTGGGGCGGGTGCGGACGTAGCGGGCGGAGACCAGGACCTCACGGCCGCCGGGCAGCAGGAGGTTGCGCTCGGGCTGGCCGACCCGGATGGCGAGGCCGCCGTAGGGATCGGTGAGCTGCCACCAGCGGCGGCCCTCCAGGTCCTCTAACGGCAGCGCGGTCTCCAGGGACCGGCCGAGGGCCTGCTCGGCGGGGACGGCGGTGATGCGGACGGCGGCGGCGTTGAAGCAGATCACCCGTCCGTGCTCGTCGGCGACGACGAGTCCGTCGGGCAGCTGGTCGGGGTCGATGCCGAGGCCGGCGAGGTCACCGGGCCGGGGCGCGGGCGGGCGCTCCGTGCGCTGTGCTCCCGGTGCGCTGCTCGTGCCGACGCTCATCCCCGTACCCCACCTCTCGGAACGTCCTCGGGGCGCCCCGTCCTCGGGCCCCGGCCGAGAGCTTGGGGAGGGTCCCCGAGCTGGTCAGCCTACTAGCTCCCGGTGACGGAACGGGACCCTCCGGCGGCGCGCTGTGCACGTGCCGACGCGTAGAGACATACGGCGGCGGCGGTGGCGAGGTTCAGACTCTCCGCCTTTCCGTGGATGGGCACCCGGACGACGGCGTCGGTGAGGGCACGGGTCTCGTCGGGCAACCCCCACGCCTCGTTGCCGAAGACCCAGGCGGTGGGGCCGCCCATGGTGCCCTTGTCTAGCTCCTCGTCGAGGTCCCGGTCGCCCGCCCCGTCCGCGGCGAGCAGCCGTACGCCGGCGTCGCGCAGTCCGGCGACGGCCCGCTCGACGGGCACGTTCACGGCGACGGGCAGGTGGAAGTGGGAGCCGACGGAGGCGCGGACGGCCTTGGGGTTGTACAGGTCGACGGAGGCGTCGGTGAGGACGACGGCGTCGGCCCCGGCGGCGTCGGCGCAGCGCAGTACGGTGCCGGCGTTGCCGGGGTCGCGCACGTTGGCGAGGACGGCGACCAGGCGGGGGCGGGCGGCGAGGATCTCCTCGAAGGGGGTGTCCAGGAAACGGCACACGCCCACCAGGCCCTGCGGGGTGACGGTGGTGGAGATGTCGGCGACGACCTGCTCGGAGGCGAGGTGGACGCGGGCGCCGGCGTCCCGGGCGGCGCCGATGATGTCGGCGTAGCGCTCGGCGGCCTCGGGGGTGGCGAACAGCTCGACGAGCGTGGCGGTGTCCCCGGTACGGTGCGCGGCGGCCTCCCGGACGGCCTGCGGCCCCTCGGCGAGGAACAGCCGTTCCTTCCCCCGGAAGTTCCGCCTGGCGAGCCGCCGCGCGGCACTCACCCGACCGGAACGGGGAGAGATCAGCTCAGGACCAGCGGACACCATTTCAGTCACCTTCAACTTCTCGACCGAGGGCCGGCACAACACCCTCAGGGGCGCGGGGAACTGCGCGACCAGCCACGACGAACCCGCAGCCGACGACCCGGCCGAGGGCAACGACAACAACGGGACCCGCAGGCCGAAGCCTGCGGGTCCCGAGAAGAGAACGTCGGCCGAGGCCGACGACCTCACGCAGCCTTGGGCGCGTTCACGTCCGCCGGCAGCGCCTTCTGCGCGACCTCGACGAGCGCGGCGAAGGCGGTGGCGTCGTTGACGGCCAGCTCGGCCAGGATCTTGCGGTCGACCTCGACGTTGGCGGCCTTCAGACCCTGGATGAAGCGGTTGTAGGTGATGCCGTTGGCGCGGGCAGCGGCGTTGATGCGCTGGATCCACAGCTGACGGAAGTCGCCCTTGCGCTTCTTGCGGTCGTTGTAGTTGTAGACCAGCGAGTGGGTGACCTGCTCCTTGGCCTTGCGGTACAGGCGCGAACGCTGACCGCGGTAGCCGGAGGCCTGCTCGAGGATCGCCCGGCGCTTCTTGTGGGCGTTGACTGCCCGCTTGACGCGTGCCACTTGTTAACTCCTTGTAGCGGGGCCGTGGTGGTGCTCGCACGGCCCGAAATCGATTGGGTCCCGGTCTGACGTACGTACGGCGCTCGCGCGCCGGGGCGTCACTTGCCGAGAAGCTTCTTGATCTTCGCGGCGTCGCCCGGGGCCATCTCGGCGTTGCCGGTGAGGCGACGCGTCACGCGGGACGACTTGTGCTCGAGCAGGTGGCGCTTGCCGGCACGCTCGCGGAGCACCTTGCCGGAGCCGGTGATCTTGAAGCGCTTGCTGGCACCGCTGTGCGACTTGTTCTTCGGCATAGCGCCGTTCTCTCCTCGTCGGTGGCGCTCCTGTGCCCGGTCGTGAAACCGGGCACGGTGGAGCGTCGTACTTGTTCGGGTTGCTTCCTGGGGCTGGCGCCCCGGGGAGTCACGCCTCGGCCGGCTCCTCGGCCGCCTGGACGGAGTCCGCGTCCGCGGCGTTCTGCGACTTGCCGGGGTTGGCCTTCGCTTCTGCCTTGCGGGCTTCCTGTGCCTGGCGGGCCTCGGCCATCGCCTCGGTCTTCTTCTTGTGCGGACCGAGAACCATGATCATGTTGCGGCCGTCCTGCTTCGGGTTCGACTCCACGAACCCGAGGTCGGCCACGTCCTCCGCGAGACGCTGCAGCAGTCGGTAGCCGAGCTCCGGCCGGGACTGCTCGCGACCACGGAACATGATCGTGATCTTGACCTTGTCGCCCTGCTTGAGGAACCGGACGACGTGACCCTTCTTGGTGTCGTAGTCGTGCGGGTCGATCTTCGGCCGGAGCTTCATCTCCTTGATGACCGTGTGCGCCTGGTTCTTGCGCGCCTCACGGGCCTTCATGGCCGACTCGTACTTGAACTTCCCGTAGTCCATGAGCTTGCACACGGGCGGACGGGCGTTCGCCGCGACCTCCACGAGGTCGAGGTCGTACTCCTGCGCAAGCTCCAGGGCCTTGGCAAGCGGGACAATCCCGACCTGCTCGCCGCTGGGACCGACAAGTCGCACCTCGGGAACGCGAATCCGGTCGTTGATGCGGGGCTCGGCGCTGATGGATCCTCCTCGGTAGCACCACGCGACGGTCTGGCGGACAGCCGCGTAACGTCTGTAGTTCTTGTGAGACCTAACCGCGCCGAAACACAAAAAATGCCCCGGACGATCACAGGCGGGGCTCCTCGAACTACCGGAGCACCGCCGCGGGGACCGCGGGGCGCGCTTTCGGGCTGATCGCCGACTCGGGGACGGGACCGCCTGACCGGTGACCCGCCGCCCTGAGGGCGGCCAGGTGGGAGTTCAAGGCCTCCACTTGTGGGCCGGGCCTGTGCGCCGTGAGGCATACGGGTCCGACCGGTCGCCCACCAGATTACCAGGATCGCTTGACAAGGGCTAACCGGAGGGCGCCGGACGCCACCGCCTATCGTGTGGGGCATGAGTGAGACCTCCCCCTCGGACACCCCCGAGACCCCCGGCAACCCCGACTTCGACGCCATGGCCCGCGACATCGCGGAGGTCCCGGCGGTCGAGGTGATCGTGACGGTCGCCGTCAACCTGATGAGCGCCGCCGCCGTGAAGCTCGGTCTGACCGAGGAGGGCGACCAGCACAAGGACCTGGACGAGGCCCGCAAGCTGGTGCACGCGCTGGCCGGTCTGCTGGACGCCTCGGCGACCGAGATCAGTTCCTTCCACGCGGCGCCGCTGCGGGACGGCCTGAAGTCGCTGCAGCTCGCCTTCCGCGAGGCCTCCGTGGTCCCGGACGAGCCGGGCCAGGGGCCGGGCGAGAAGTACACGGGCGCGATCTACGGCTGACCGTCGGGCGCCCCATCGCCGGGGCGCCCGCTCCGTCCTCTCAGCTACGTACGTACAGGGGCTCGCCGGGCGGCGTCGCCTCGGCCGGCAGGACTGCCAGGTCGAGGCCGCGCACCAGGCGGGCCCTCAGTGTCTCGTCGGCGGCGAGCCGCTGCGCCACGGCGCGGGCGGCCTCGGCGACCTGCGCGGCCGGGTCGAGGACCAGGGCGAGGGTGCCGTCGGCCTGCCCCGGCCCGAGGTGGGCGCGCAGCACGGCGGGCTCGGCGGCGACGGCGGCCCGTACCGCCTCGACGACGGCGGGGTCCCGGAGCGGGTCGGTGCTGGTGCGGCCCTCGGCGAGGGCGAGCAGCGTGGGCCCGGTCAGTTCGAAGGGCACGGGACCGGCGAGGTCGAGGACCACCGTGTCCGCCTTCTCGTGCGCGGCGGCCCGGAGCGCCTGGTGCAGCGGTACCGCGACGGGGCGGGCGTCCGCGTCCCAGCGGGCGAGCGCGTCGGTGGAGGTGAACGCGGGCAGCGCGGTGCGCCCGCCGGCCTTCAGGGTGGGCACGGCCATGTCGCTGGTCTTCTCGCGGCGCAGCCCGTGCTCATCCTCCTCCACCTCGCCGAGCAGGGCCACGACGGGCACGAGCAGCCGGGCGTCCTTGAGGGCTTCCAGGACCGGTCCGACGGCGTTGCCGTCCTCCGCCCAGGCGGCGAGCGCGGCGCTCAGCCGGGGGTCGGCGGTTCCGTCGTCGTCGCGGAAGGGGGAGTCGGGAATGTTCTTGTTCGCCACGGTCACCGACCTTAGCGGCCGTGCGGGGGACGCCCGGACGCGGGCGGGAGGGAGCGCGAGGTGACGGACGGGCCGAGGGTGTCGGCGGCGGCGCTGGATCTGGCGAGCGGGGAGACGTACGCCTCGGGCGAGGGTGTCTTCGTGACCGCGAGCGTGGTGAAGGTGGACGTCCTGACCGCGCTGCTGCTCGGCGCGCGGGACGCGGGCCGGGATCCCACCGCCGCCGAGCGGGCGCACGCGGAGGCGATGATCGTGCGCAGCGACAACGACGCGGCGACGGCGCTGTGGCAGGGGGTGGGGCGGGCGGCGGGGCTGGACGCGGCGAACGCCCGGCTGGGCCTCACCCGCACCGTGGCCGACGCGCGCTGGGGGCTGACCCGGACCACTGCCGGGGACCGGGTGGCGCTGCTGCGGACGATCTTCGCCCCGGGCGGGGAGGCGGACGCGGTCCTGGACGCGCCGGCGCGGACGTACGTACGGGGCCTGATGAAGCAGGTCGTGCCGGAGCAGGCCTGGGGCGTGCCGGCCGTGGCCGACCCGGGCACCGGGTGGGCCGTGAAGAACGGCTGGCTGCCCCGGGACGCGACCGGCCTGTGGGTCGTGAACAGCACGGGGTGCGTGACGGCCGGCGGGCGCGTGTGCGCGGTGGCGGTGCTGTCGGACGGGCACGCGTCGATGGCGGAGGGAGTGGCGCGGGTGGAGGAGGCGGCGCGGGAGGCCGTGGACGTGCTGGCGGGGCGCTTCTAGAAGGTCTCGTTCTCGGGGCGGCGGGCGCGCCAGAGGACCACCGCGGCGACCAGCAGCACGCCGCCGGCGCCGCCCGCCAGGGGCGCGGCCCAGTCGGCGGTGTCGTCGCCGGAGGTGCCGGCGTCCGGGCCGGGGCCGAAGTACTCGTCCCCGTAGGCCGCCGCCTTCAGGCCCTCGGGCTTCAGCCGGCCGGCGGCCTCGATCGCGGCGGCCGGGTCGACGAAGCCGAAGCCGCGGGAGTCGTCGCGGCCGGCGGCGGGGGCGTTGCGGGCGGTGTCCTCCAGGAGCCGCTTGATCTGGGCCGGGGTCAGGTCCGGGTGCGCCGACCTCACCAGGGCGACGGAACCGGAGACGAACGCGGCGGCGGCGCTGGTGCCCCAGCCCTCGTAGTACTTGTGGTCGGGGTCGGCGATGATCACGTCGACGCCGGGGGCGCTGACGGTGGCGTACCAGCGGCGGGTGGAGAAGGGGGCGCGGGTGCCGTAGCGGTCGACGGCGGTGGCGGCGATGACGCCCGGGTAGGCCGCCGGGTAGCTGATCCGGTCGCCCTTGTCGCCGCCGTTGCCCGCGGAGGCGACGACGACCACGCCCTTGCGCAGGGCGTACTGGATGGCCTCGTCCTCGCCGGGTTCGGGGTGCGCGGAGGCGGAGTCGTCGCCGAGGGAGAGGTTGATGACGTCGGCGCCGTGGTCGGCGGCCCAGCGGATGCCTTCGGCGAGAGCGTTGCCGCGGGTGCTGCGGGCCTTGGCGCGGGCCGGGTCCTTGTCCTCGAGGATGACGCGGACGGGGAGGATCTTCGCTTCGGGGGCGACACCCAGGACGCCGTCGCCGTTGCCCGGGCCGTGGCCGTGACCGGCGATGATGCCGGCCATGGCGGTGCCGTGGCGGGCCCAGGCCTCGTCGCCCTCGCGGGCGCCGAAGCCCACCAGGTCCTTGCCGGCCAGGACGTTGCCGTCGAGGTCGGGGTGGTCGGCCTCGACCCCGGTGTCCAGGACGGCGACGGTGACGCCCGCGCCGCGCGTGGTGTTCCAGGCCCGGTCGGCGTGCAGGGCGTCGAGGCCCCACTGCCGGTCGCGGATGGCGTCGGCGTGCGCGGCGGTCACGGGGACCAGCACCAGGGCGGCGGCGAGCAGGCCGCCGAGGGCGGCGGGGCGCTTCCTCATGACGGACGCTCCGTGGCGCTTCCGGCCCGCTTGCGCAGGGCGCGTTCGAACCGGTCGGCGAGGCCCCGGGCCTCGTGGCCGAGGCCCGCCTGGGCGGGGGCGGTGGTGGCTCCGGACCGCATGGCGTCCTCGGCGGGCTGGGGCTCGTCGACGGTACGGCCGTCGGCCCAGCCGGAGACGGCGTAGACGACCACGGGGGCGTCGGTGAGCACGGAGATCGCCCAGGAGGCGCGCTGTCCGGGGCCGAAGCCCTCGGCCGCGGTGCCCTTTGCGGCGTACGGCAGCGGGACGAGGTCGCCGCGGCGGTCCAGGCGTTCGCGGTCGAAGCGGCCGGCCAGGGCCTTCATGCCGGCCGCGTCGGCCTCGGTGAACAGCAGGCCGACGGTGGTGACGTGGCTCTGGGTGGCGTCGGTGTAGGTGGCGCGCAGCAGGCGCTCGCAGCCGACGGGGGTGAGGACGCGGGTGAGGAGGGCGTCGAAGGCGCCCTTGCAGCCGCTGTCGGGGGCGACGGCGATCCGGGTCCAGACCCGGTCGGCCTCGCCGGGGCCCGCTCCCCCGCCCTGGACGGTGGGCGGGAACAGCTGGTCGACGGGGACGTCGTGCCACAGGTCCCCGGCGACGGTGAACGCGTGGCGGGTGCCGGGTCCCTCGGGGCCGTCGGCGAGCCAGGCGCCGGTGACGGCGCCGCCGATCAGGCCGGTGCCGAGGACCAGGCAGACCGCGGCGGCCACGATCTGCGCACGGGTGCGCCGGGCGAACGGGCGTGACGGTCCGCCCCCGTCGTACCGCTCGGGCTCGCCGAAGGAGATCACGGTGGGGCGCCCGCCGGGGACGCCGCCGGGCGCCATGGGGGCGCTCCAGGACAGCGCGGGGTCCGGTTCGGCGGCGCGGGACGGGGCGGGGGTGCCGGTGCGGTCGGCGGGCGCGGTGCGGTCGGCGGGCGCGGTGCCGCGGGCCGGGGGTGCCGTCGGGGCCTCGGGGGCGGCGGGGGGTACGGCGCGCAGCCGGGCCGTCGTCTCCGACGGGGTCTGGGCGCCGGGGCGTACGGCCGGACGCGGAGGTACGGAGGGGGCGGGGCGTACGGCGGGACGCGGAGGTGCCGAGGGGGCGGGAGGCGCGGCGTCCGGCGAGGGCATGCCCCGGCCGACGGTGGGCGGGGCGTCGGGGAACCGGGCGGAGGCCTGCGGCGGGGGTGCGGCAGAGGCGGGGCTGTCGGTGCCGGTGGTGCCGATGCGGGGGAAGCGCGGGCGCGGGACGTCAGCGCCGTGACCGGTCGTCTCCCGACGGGGACTTGGCGCTTCCGGCGTTCGGGGAGCGGGGTCCGGAACGGTGCCCCGCGTTCGGCCGGCCGCCCCCGTCCCCCCGGGAACACCGGGCGCCGCAGGGACGTCGGCCGGCACGCCCGGCGCGTCGCCCTCGCGTCCGTCCGCCGTCCGCTCGGCGGGTTCGACGGGTTCGGAGGCGCGCGGGGTCCGGGGGTCGAAGAGGCCAGGGCCGCCCGAGGTGCGCGCGCTGGCGTCGGGCGGGGAGGCGGGGGCCGGGGGCTGGGCCGGGCGCGGCGGGACCGAGGGGCGTGGGGGGAAGGAGGCGCGGCGCGCTTCCGTGCTCATGCACCCCCCGTTTCCTCGTGCCCGGGCCGGACCTCGTCCGCGGCCGGTGTATCGCTGCCCCGTGGCCGGGCGCGGACGCGTCCCGGGCACAGATACCCGTACGGCAGGCGCGTCATCCGCCCGGACGACCGGGCCGGCCCCGTGCCGCCGTGCGTGCGCGTCACTCTACGGCGTGCGGCGCGCCGAACGGGAACCAGTCCGCAGGCCCGCGGCATCTGCCCGGAACGTCCCTCTACCCTGCGGTAATCCGGTCTGGCAGGCTTCGGTCATGACTGCGCGCGCCGCCGACCGGGCCCGTTACGATCGGGCCACCGCCCAGCTCGACGCCCCCGTCGCGATCGTGGATCTCGATGCCTTCGACGCCAACGCGGACGATCTGGTCCGCCGTGCCGGGGGCAAGCCGATCCGGGTCGCCAGCAAGTCCGTGCGCTGCCGGGCGCTGCTCGAACGGGTCCTGGCCCGCGAGGGGTTCGCCGGGATCATGTCGTTCACCCTCGCCGAGTCGCTGTGGCTGGCCCGCTCCGGCTTCGACGACGTCCTGCTCGCCTACCCGTCGGCCGACCGCGTCGGGTACGCCGAACTCGCCGCCGACCCCAAGCTCGCCGCGGCCGTCACCGTGATGGTCGACGACCCGGCGCAGCTGGACCTGATCGACGCCGCGCGGGACGGCGGCGGCGAAGTGGTGCGGGTGTGCCTGGAGTTGGACACGTCGCTCAGGCTGCTGGGCGGGCGGGTGCGGGTCGGCGCCCGGCGCTCCCCGCTGCACTCCCCCGCCCAGGTCGCCGAGGTGGCCCGCGCGGTGGCCCGCCGGCCGGGGTTCAAGGTCGTCGGGATCATGGCGTACGAGGGGCATGTCGCCGGGGTCGGGGACGCGGTGGCCGGGCGGCCGCTGCGGTCCCGCGCGGTGCGGCTGATGCAGGCCGCCGCGCGCCGTGAACTCGCCGAGCGGCGGGCCGCGGTGGTGCGGGCGGTGCGCGAGGTCGTGCCGGACCTGGAGTTCGTCAACGGCGGCGGCACGGGCAGCGTGCAGCACACGGCGGCGGAGGACGCGGTGACCGAGATCGCGGCCGGGTCGGGGCTGTACGTGCCGCGCCTTTTCGACAACTACACGTCGTTCACGGGCCGTCCGGCCGCGCTGTTCGCCCTGCCGGTGGTACGGCGGCCCGGGGTCGGCGTGGTCACGGTGCTGGGCGGCGGCTATCCGGCCTCCGGCGCTCCCGGCGCGGACCGGCTGCCCGTGCCGTACCTGCCCGAGGGCCTGCGCCACGACCCGCAGGAGGGAGCCGGCGAGGTGCAGACGCCGCTGCTGGGGCCGGTCGCGGACGATCTGCTGATCGGCGACAAGGTGTGGTTCCGGCACGCCAAGGCGGGCGAGCTGTGCGAACGGTTCGACGCGCTGCACCTGGTCGAGGGGGACGCCGTGACGGCGACCGTGCCGACCTACCGGGGCGAGGGGCGGACGTTCCTGTAGTGGCCCGGCCTCAGTCCTCCGGGCCGATACTGCTGCCGACCCCGCCGCCGGAGGCCTGGTCGGCGACCGAGCGGATGCCCTTGGTGATGCGGTCCATGTCGGCGAGGGGCGGGCCGTCGGGGCCGGCCTCGAAGACGAACCGGACGAGGACCGGGGACTCGGTGCCGACGCTGGACGGGAACACCAGCGACTGCACGTAGCCGCCGGGGCCCTTGCCGGTGGTCACCCGCCAGCGCACGAGGTATCCGGCGCGGCCCGCCACCGCGACCGGGCCCGCCTCGAGGACCTGGTGGGACTTCATGCCGCCGTAGGGGCGGTTGCCGAGGGTGTCCTCGTCGAAGGCCGCCTCGGCCGCGTCGGAGATGTCCGCCTCGGCGAGCGCCCGGGGCGAGGACTCGTCGGTCGCGGTCACCGTGCGGGAGAGGACGAGGCCGCCGCGGCAGAGCGAGCCCTCGCCGGGGCAGTCGTGGGTGCCGTCGGTGGTCATGACGGCGTCCTTCTCGACCACGTGCTGCGGCCGCACCCAGCCGTCGAGGAGCGGGAAGGTGACACCGTTGAGCTCGTCCTCGACGACCCCTTCGTCCTCGGGTCCGGGCTCGGACGTGGAGGGTGAGGGGGTCGGGGACGTCGGCTCGGTCTCCGGGGCGGAGACCGTGGAGGTCGGAAGGGTCACGGCGCGGGGGTCGTCCTCGCCGCCGGTGAGCAGGACCGCCCCGGCGACGACGGCGGCCACCAGCACGGCCCCGGCGGCGGTCAGCGCGACAGCCTTGGCCCCGCCTGACCCGCCCGAGCCGCCGGTCCCGCCACCACCGGGCGGGGCCGGAGGACCGAAGCCTCCCGCAGCCCCGTACGGGCCCGGCATACCCGGCGCGCCCGCCGTGTGAGGGGCGCCCGCCGTGTGAGGGGCGCTCGGCGCACCGAAGCCGCCCTCCCCGGACGCCGGCGCGGGCCCGACCGCCGGTGTCCGCCGGTGTTCGGTCCACGCCGTGCCGTCCCACCAGCACTCCAGGTGGGGGGCGTGCGGGTCGCGGTACCAGCCGGGCGGCGGCGTCAGGCTCATCCAGGCACTGTAACGACGGGCGCCGTCACCTCGTGCCGCCCGCTACAGCGGTGTGACGTACGCCCCCGAGATGCCGCCGTCGACGAGGAAGTCGGTCGCGTTGACGAACGACGAGTCGTCGCTGGCCAGGAAGGCGACGGCGGCGGCGATCTCCTCGGCCTCGGCGAACCGGCCGAGCGGGATGTGCACCAGCCGGCGCGCGGCCCGCTCCGGGTCCTTGGCGAACAGCTCCTGCAGCAACGGGGTGTTGACCGGTCCGGGGCACAGCGCGTTGACCCGGATGCCCTCCCGGGCGAACTGCACGCCGAGCTCGCGGGACATGGCGAGGACGCCGCCCTTGGAGGCCGTGTACGAGATCTGCGAGGTGGCCGCGCCCATCCGGGCGACGAAGGACGCGGTGTTGATGATGGAGCCCCTGCGCTGCTCCCGCATGTAGGGGATGGCGGCCTTGCAGCACAGGTAGACGGAGGTGAGGTTGACCTCCTGGACGCGTTTCCACGCCTCCAGGCCCGTCTCCAGGATGGAGTCGTCGTCGGGCGGTGAGATCCCCGCGTTGTTGAAGGCGACGTCGACGCTGCCGTACGTCTCGTACGCGGTACGGAACAGCACCTCGACCTGCTCGGGGTCGGTGACGTCGGTGTTGACGAAGATCCCGCCGGTCTCCTCGGCGGCGGCCTTGCCTCGTACCTCGTCGACGTCCGCGCAGACCACGTTCGCCCCCTCGGAGGCGAGGCGGCGCGCGGAGGCGAGCCCGATGCCGCTGCCGGCTCCGGTGACGACGGCGGTGCGGCCGGTCAGGCGGCGGCAGATGATGTCCTCGCTCATGTGCGGTCAGGCCTCCGTGCTGATGAAGACGTTCTTGGTTTCGGTGAAGGCGGTCAGGGCGTCCGGGCCCAGTTCGCGGCCCACGCCGGACTGCTTGAAGCCGCCGAAGGGGGTCCAATAACGCACACTCGAATGCGAGTTGACCGACAGGTTGCCCGCGCGCACGGCACGCGAGACGCGCAGGGCGCGGCCGACGTCACGGGTCCACAGGGAGCCGGCGAGGCCGTAGTCGGTGGCGTTGGCGAGGCGGACGGCGTCGGCCTCGTCGTCGAAGGGGAGGACGACGGCGACGGGGCCGAAGACCTCCTCCACGGCGACCGGGTCCTGGGGGCCCACACCGGTCAGGACGGTGGGCGGGAACCAGTAGCCGGGGCCCTCGGGCGCCTTGCCGCGGATGCCGTCGAGGGTGTCGGGGACGTAGGAGCGGACGCGGTCGAGCTGGCTGCGGGAGATCAGCGGGCCCATGTCGACGTCCTCGTCACGGCCCGGGTCGCCGACGCGGACGGCCTCGATCGCGGGGGCGAGCAGTTCCAGGAACCGGTCGTACGCGGTCCGTTCGACGAGGATGCGGGTGCGGGCGCAGCAGTCCTGTCCGGCGTTGTCGAGGAAGGACAGGGGGGCGGCGGCCGCGGCGGCCTCCAGGTCGGCGTCGGCGAAGACGATGTTGGGGCTCTTGCCGCCGAGTTCGAGGGTGACCCGCTTGAGGTGGTCCGCCCCCTTGGCCCACACCCGCTTGCCGACGGCCGTGGACCCGGTGAACACGATCTTGGCGACGCAGGGGTGTTCGACCAGGGCGTTGCCGGTGACCGGGCCGTGTCCGGGGAGCACCTGGAACAGGCCCTCGGGGAGCCCGGCCTCCAGGGCGAGTTCCGCGAGACGCAGGGCGGTGAGGGGGGTGGTCTCGGCAGGTTTGAGGAGGACCGCGTTGCCGGCGGCGAGGGCGGGTGCGGTGCCCCAGGCCGCGATGGGCATGGGGAAGTTCCAGGGGGCGATGACGCCGACGACGCCGAGCGGTTCGAGGAAGGTGACGTCGACGCCGCCCGGGACGGGGATCTGCCGGCCGGTGAGGCGTTCCACTCCCCCGGCCGCGTAGTCGAGCAGGTCGCGGACGTTGCCGGCCTCCCAGCGGGCGTTGCCGAGGGTGTGGCCGGCCTCGCGGACCTCCAGCCGGGCGAGTTCCTCGACGTGGTCGTCGACGGCGGCGGCGAACCGCCGCAGCAGGCGGGCGCGTTCGCCGGGCGCGAGGGCGGCCCAGGCGGTCTGCGCGCGGGCCGCGCGGGCGACGGCGGAGTCCACGTCGGCGGGGCTCGCGGCCGGGACGGTGGCGATGACCTCCTCGGTGGCGGGGTTGCGCACCTGGAGCTCGGCGGGCTGGTCGGACACTCGGGGCCTCACATGCGTTCGAAGGAGCGGCGCAGCTCCCAGTCGGTGACCGCGGCGTCGAAGGCGTCGATCTCGACGCGCGCCATGTTGCGGTAGTGGGCGACGACCTCCTCGCCGAAGGCCGCCTTGGCGATCTCGCTGTGCTCCCACAGCTCGGCGGCCTCGCGCAGGATCGTCGGGACGTGGTCGAAGCCGGCGGTGTAGGCGTTGCCCGCACAGGGCTCGGGCAGTTCCAGGCGCTGCTCGATGCCGTGCAGGCCGGCGGCGACCATGCCGGCGACGGCGAGGTAGGGGTTGACGTCGCCACCGGGCAGCCGGTTCTCGAAGCGCAGGGAGCGGCCGTGGCCGACGACGCGCAGCGCGCAGGTGCGGTTGTCGTGGCCCCAGGCGACGGCGGTCGGGGCGAAGGAGCCCGGCTGGAACCGCTTGTAGCTGTTGATGTGGGGGGCGTAGAGCAGGGAGAACTCGCGGAGCGCGGCGAGCTGCCCGGCGAGGAAGTGGCGCATCACCTCGGACATGCTGTCCGGGTCCTCCGGGGAGTCCGGCATGGCGCTGTCACCGCCGAGGTCGGCGAGCGAGAGGTGGATGTGGCAGGAGTTGCCCTCGCGTTCGTTGTACTTGGCCATGAAGGTGAGGGAGACGCCCTCCTGGGCGGCGATCTCCTTGGCGCCGGTCTTGTAGACCGCGTGCTGGTCGCAGGTGACCAGGGCCTCGTCGTAGCGGAAGGCGATCTCGTGCTGGCCGGGGTTGCACTCGCCCTTGGCGGACTCGACGGTGAGGCCGGCGCCGGCCATCTCGTTGCGGATGCGGCGCAGCAGGGGCTCGATGCGTCCGGTGCCGAGGACGGAGTAGTCGACGTTGTACTGGTTGGCCGGGGTGAGGCCGCGGTAGCCGGAGTCCCAGGCCTGTTCGTAGGTGTCCTTGAAGACGATGAACTCCAGCTCGGTACCGGCCTGGGCGGTGTAGCCGAGGGCGGCGAGCCGGTCGAGCTGCCGGCGCAGTATCTGCCGGGGCGCGGCGGCCACCGGGGAGCCGTCGGCCCAGGCGAGGTCGGCGGTGACCATCGCGGTGCCCTCGTTCCAGGGGACCCTGCGCAGGGTGTCGAGGTCCGGGTACATGGCGAAGTCGCCGTAGCCGGTCTCCCAGGAGGACATGGCGTAGCCGTCGACGGTGTTCATGTCGGCGTCGACGGCGAGCAGGTAGTTGCAGCCCTCGGTGCCGTGGCGGAGGACCTCGTCGAGGAAGAAGCGCGCGGCGAACCGCTTGCCCTGAAGCCGCCCTTGCATGTCGGGGAAGGCCAGGACGACAGTGTCGATCTCGCCGCTCGCGACGAGGGCGTGCAGCTCCTCGACGGCGAGCGGGGGTGTGCGGTCTGCCACGGGAGGGCCTCCTGGGGCTTCTTCGGTCAGCCGGGAGCCATAAGGTATTGCCGGGAACCATTGCTTGGGAAGGGGGCGCGACCAGATGCCCAAGGATGCGGTCGGCGCGGTCGGGGACCGGCTGGCGCCGGTGCTGCGGCAGGTCCGTGCGGGCAACGGCTTCGAGGAGGCGCTGGAGCAGATCCTCCAGGTGGTGCGGCTCGGGCTGGTGGCGGGCGGGGAGCGGCTGCCGGCCGAGCGGGAGCTGGCGGAGCGGCTGGGGATCAGCCGGGTGACACTGCGCGAGGTGCTGAAGGTGCTCCAGGACCAGGGCCTGGTGGAGTCGCGGCGCGGCCGGTACGGCGGGACGTTCGTACTGCCCCGGCCGACGGACACCGGCGAGGAGGAGCTGCGGCGGCGGATCGCCGAGGTGGACATCGAGGACGTGCTGCGCTTCCGGGAGGTGCTGGAGGTGGGCGCGGCGGGGCTCTGCGCGGCGCACGGGCTGACGGAGGGGCGGGCGGGGCGGCTGCGGGAGGCGCTGGCCGGCACGCAGGAGGCGCCGCTGGGCGACTACCGGCGGGCGGACACGCTGTTCCACCTCACCCTGGCGGAGCTGTCCGGCTCTCCCTCGCTGACCGCGCAGTACGCGGCCGTCCGGGCTTCGGTGAACGACCTGCTGGACTGCATCCCGCTGCTGGTGCGCAACCTGGAGCACTCGCAGCGGCAGCACGCGGCGCTGGTGGAGGCGGTGCTCGAGGGGGACGCGGACGGAGCGCGTGAGGTGATGCGGGAGCACTGTGCGGGGACGGCGGCGCTGTTGCGGGGGTTCCTCGCCTGACGGTGTGGCGCGCGACGGACCGGGGCAGGGTTTACCGCGGCTTAACGCACGGGGGTTGCGCGCGCGTCGGGTACGCCACGAAGGTATGGGCCCACAAAGGTCTGGGTCCGTTCCATTACCATCGTCCGCGCCACACCGCCTCCTGGGGAGCCGTGCCGTGAGCCTTCCATCCGCATCCCGTGAACCCGCCGGTGAGCCCGACGACTACCTGGAGCGCCGGAAACTGCGCCGGGGCAGCGCGGGCTGGCTGCTGCTGACCGGCCTCGGCGTCGCGTACGTCGTCTCCGGCGACTACTCCGGCTGGAACTTCGGCCTGGCCGAGGGCGGCTTCGGTGGTCTGGCCATCGCCATGGTCCTGATGGGCGCCATGTACACCTGCATGGTGTTCGCGCTCGCCGAGCTGTCGTCGATCCTGCCCACGGCGGGCGGCGGCTACGGCTTCGCCCGCCGGGCGCTCGGGCCGTGGGGCGGCTTCCTCACCGGCACGGCGATCCTCATCGAGTACGTCCTCGCCCCCGCCGCGATCTCCATCTTCATCGGCGACTACGTCGAGTCGCTCGGTCTGTTCGGCCTGGAGTCGGGCTGGCCGGTCTACCTGGCCTGCTTCGTCATTTTCATCGGCATCCACCTGTGGGGCGTGGGCGAGGCGCTGCGGTTCAGCTTCGTCGTCACCGGTATCGCGGTGGCGGCACTGGTGGTGTTCGCGCTGGCGGCGCTGCCCGAGTTCGACGCCTCCTCGCTGGACGACATCCCGGTGGACTCCGAGGCGCTGGGCGCGAGTTCCTGGCTGCCGATGGGGCTGCTGGGGATCTGGGCGGCGTTCCCGTTCGGCATGTGGTTCTTCCTCGGCGTGGAGGGCGTGCCGCTGGCCGCCGAGGAGACCCGGGAACCGGCCCGCACGCTGCCGCGCGCGATCCGCTGGTCGATGGGCATCCTGGTGGTGCTGGCCTTGATGACCTTCTTCACGGCGGCCGGGGCGCGCGGTTCGGCGGCGGTCCAGGACGCGGGCAACCCGCTGGTGGAGGCGCTCCAGCCGGACGGCGAGGCGACGGTGCTGAGCCGCATCGTGAACTACGCGGGCCTCGCGGGGCTCGTCGCCTCGTTCTTCTCGCTGATCTACGCCGGTTCGCGGCAGCTGTTCGCGCTGTCCCGGGCGGGCTACCTGCCCAGGTTCCTGTCCCTGACCAGCAGCCGGCGGGCGCCGTACCTCGGTCTGGTGGTCCCGGGCGCCATCGGGTTCGCGCTCGCCGCGAGCACGGGCAACGGGGCGCGCATGCTGAACATCGCGGTGTTCGGTGCGACGATCTCCTACGCGCTGATGTCGCTGTCGCACATCGTGCTGCGGCGCCGGGAGCCGGAGCTGCCCCGGCCGTACCGGACGCCGGGCGGGGTGCTGACCTCGTCGGCGGCGCTGGTGCTGGCCTGCGCGGCGCTGGTGGCGACGTTCCTGGTGGACGTGACGGCGGCGTTCATCGCACTGGCGGTGTACATCGTGGCGCTGGCGTACTTCGGGCTGTACAGCCGCAAGCACCTGGTGGCGAAGGCGCCGGAGGAGGAGTTCGCGGCACTGGCCGCGGCCGAGGCGGAGCTGGCACGGGACTGAGGAAGAGGGAGGTGCCCGGGTGTCGGGCAGGCCACTGATCGGCATCAGTACGTACGCGGAGTCCGGCGTGCGGTGGGGCGTGTGGCAGCTGGACGCCGCGCTGCTGCCGGCCGGCTATCCGCGGCTGGTGCAGCGGGCGGGCGGACTGGCCGCCATGCTCCCGCCGGACGCGCCGGAACACGCGGAGGCCGCCGTGGCCCGTCTCGACGGCCTGGTCGTCGCGGGCGGCCCCGACGTGGAGCCCGTCCGCTACGGCGCCGAGCCCGACCCGCGCACCGGGCCGCCCGCCCGGGCCCGGGACGCCTGGGAACTGGCGCTGATCGCGGCCGCGCTGGAGCGGGGGGTGCCGCTGCTCGGCATCTGCCGGGGCATGCAGCTGCTGAACGTCGCCCTGGGGGGCACGCTGTTCCAGCACGTCGACGGCCACGCCGAGGTGCCGGGGGTCTTCGCGCGCCACCCGGTGAAGCCGGTGCCCGGCACCCTCTACGGGGGCCTCGCCCCGGAGCAGACGTCGGTCCCGACCTACCACCACCAGGCGGTGGACCGGCTCGGCAGGGGGCTGATCCCGTCGGCGTACGCGGAGGACGGCACGGTGGAGGCGGTGGAACTTCCGGCGCCGGCGTGGGTTCTGGGCGTCCAGTGGCACCCGGAGATGGGGGACGACCTACGGGTCATGCGGGCGCTGATCAACGCGGCGTGACTTCGGCGTGCGGGCGGCCCCCTCCCAGCCGCGCAGTTCCCCGCGCCCCTTTGGGGGGCGCCGCCGTCTGCGGGCAGTCGTGCCGCAGGGCGGCACGGGTGGGCCCAGGCGGCAACCCGTAAGCGCCGGGCCGCGCAAGCCGGCCCCACGGCCACCGGGGTGCCGGGGACTGTTGTACGCCGGGTGCGGCCAACACCGTCGCCGGGCGCGCCGTTCCCCGCGCCCCCCGGGGGCGCGCCGCCGCCTGCGGGCAGTCGTGCCGCAGGGCGGCACGGGTGGGCCCAGGCGGCAACCCGTAAGCGCCGGGCCGCGCAAGCCGGCCCCACGGCCACCGGGGTGC
>NZ_JBITSH010000011.1:269858-310698 GCF_044540535.1 Streptomyces sp. NPDC085937
GCTGGGGACTGTTGTACGCCGGGTGCGGGCAACACCATGGCCGGGCGCGCAGTTCCCCGCGCCCCCGGGGGGGCGCCTCAGCCTCGCGTCAGGGACAGAAGATCCCGCGCCGGGCCGGCGGGGCGGTGGCCCGTGGGCCAGACCGCCCGCAGGTCGCGGGCCAGAGCCACCGACTGGACCGGGATCCGGACCAGGCGCCGCATCCCCAGCTCCTCCCCCACCGCCAGCTCGCTCAGCACCGCGGGCCCCGCCCCGCCGACCGCCGCCGCCTTCACCGCCGTCGTCGAGGACAGCTCGATCAGCGGCCGGGCCAGCCCGCCCAGCGCCGCGTCCAGCACCTGCCGGGTGCCGGAGCCCTCCTCACGCAGTACCAGCGGGGTGGCCGCCAGTTCCTCCGCCGCGAGCGGGCGCCCGCGACGGGCCCAGGGGTGCGAGGGGGCCGCGACCACGATCAGCCGGTCATGGGCGATCACCGCGGAGTCCAGCCCGGCCGGCACCGTCAGCCCCTCCACGAACCCCAGGTCCGCCTCCCCCGCCAGCAGCCGCTCCGCGACCGCCGTGGAGTTGCCGGCGAGCAGGGACACCGCCGTGTCCGGGCGCTGCGCGCGCAGCGCGACCAGCCACCCGGGAAGCAGGTACTCGGCGATCGTCATGCTGGCCGCCACCCGCAGCCGGGAGTCCCTGCGGTCCCTCAGCGCCTGGGCGCCCGCGTCGAAGGCCTCGGCCGCGTCGACGATCCGCCGGGCCCAGTCCGTGACCAGGGCCCCGGCGTCGGTGAGCCGCGACCCGCGCGGCGAACGGTCGACGAGGGCCACGCCGAGCTGCCGCTCCATCGAGCGGATCCGGCTGCTCGCGGCGGGCTGGGTGATGCCCAGCTCCCGGGCCGCCCGCCCCAGGCTGCCCACCCGCGCCACGGTGAGCAGCAGCTCGAGCGCCCCCAGGTCGGGCACCCGGTGCGCCAGCGAACCGGCACCCGGGTGCCGTTCGTCGGCGCGGTCTTCCGTCCTGCTCATAAGCCCAGCTTATGCAACGCCCGCGCACCGCCCGCCCGCGCGCGCACCGCCCGTCAGACGTGGGCCGCCCGCACCGCGTGTCCCAGCACCTCCGGCGCCTCGGCGAGGGAGGGGCCGTACCAGGTGAGGTGCCGGCCGCTGAGGAGGGCGCAGGGGATGCCGGGGAACGCCTCCGGGCCGTCGTCCGCGGTGAAGCGGTACGGCTCGTCGGGGAGCGCCACCAGGTCCGGCCGTGCCGCGCGCAGCTCGTCGAGCGGGATGCGCGGGTACCGCTCGGCGTGGTCCGCGTACAGCGTGCGCACGCCGAGGCGGGCCAGCAGGTCGCCCGCGAAGGTGTCGCGGCCGAGGACCATCCAGGGGCGGCGCCAGACGGGGACGACCGCCGTGCGGACCTCGTCGGACGCCGGCGGCGCCTCCCACGCCGCCTCCGCCTCGTCCAGCCAGCGGGGCCGGGTCCGCACCCCGCACGCGGACAGCACCCGCTCCAGCTCGCCGAACGCCTGCGGCAGTGTCCGTACGTGGGTCACCAGCACGTCGAGGCCCGCCGCGCGCAGGGCGTCCAGGTCGGGCTGCCGGTTCTCCTCCTCGTTGGCGATCACGAGGTCGGGGGCGAGGGCGGCGACACGGTCCACCGCCGGGTTCTTGGTGCCGCCGACGCGGGCGACGTCCAGCCCGGCGGGGTGCGTGCACCAGTCGGTGGCCGCGACCAGCGCGCCGGGCGCGGAGACGGCCACGGCCTCCGTCAGGGAGGGGACGAGGGAGACGACCCGGACGGGACTCATCGGCGCGGCTTGGTGTCCCGCAGCGCCTCGATGTGTTCGGCGACGGCGACGACCAGCAGCCGGGTCTCGGGCACCGTGGCCCGCCAGCGGTGCCGGACCCCGCCGGTGAGGTACAGGGTGTCGCCGCGTCCCAGGCGGTAGGCGCGCCCCTCGGCCTCGATCTCCACGGCGCCCTCGGCGACGTACATCAACTGGTCGTTGCGGAACTGCAGTTCACGTCCGGCGTCATGGTCGCCGGTGAACTCGGAGGCGTGCATCTGGTGGTGGCCGCGGACCAGGGAGCGCACCCGGGGCTCGGCCCAGGACTCGGCGCCCTCCGCGCGGACGACGTCCACGCTGCACGCCGGGTCGGCGGCGGCGAGCAGTTCCACGGCGGTGGTGCGCAGCGCGTCGGCGAGCTTCTCCAGGGAGCTCTGGCTGGGACGCGCCCGCTCGTTCTCGATCTGGCTGAGGAACGGGACCGACAGACCGCTGCGCTCGGCCACGACGGAGAGGGTGAGGTCCAGCGCACGGCGTCGCCGCCGCACGGCCGCGCCCACCCGCAGGGGCTGTTCCTTGTGGTCGCCCATCGCTCCGGCTCCCTCCTTCGCCGCTCGTCCCGCACCCCGGGCGCCGAGGCCCCGGCGCCCTTCCTTCGCTGAGTTGTCTGCACCCTACGCATGTTCGGCGAACCGTTTCAGGCGCCTGCCACGTCGCCGGCGTGAGCGGCCGCTTCCCACCTCACAGTTCGCGCCAGCCGCCCATGGGGCCCCTCGGCACCCCCCGGATGCGAAAGGGGGTGTTCCCGCCATTGTTCACCGTGTTCGCCGGAAGGTCACGGGGAGGTCCGGGGAGGGGTTGGCGCTCTGTGGTTGTCCGGATTCTTTCCGTGGCACGCGGCGGCTCCGGGCGGCGCGAGGGGCGGGTCCGGGCGCCCCTGAGGGACGCTCCGGGACCCGCCCCTCGGGGACGCGGCCGGTACGGCGGTTACCGCGGCGTCATCCGCTCCACCATGTCCGGGTGTTCCTCCAGCCAGGCGGCGACGGCCTCCTCCTCGTGGCCCTGGCCGCGGTTCTTGATCTCCGCCTCCAGGGAGCCGAGCTCGTCCTCGCTCATGTGGAAGTCCTTGATCCACTCGGTGAGCTGCGGGTACTGCTCGGGGAACTTCTTGCTCGCGATGGTGTGGATGGTGTTGCTCTCGCCCCAGGCGCGCTTCGGGTCCGCGAGCTTGGTCAGCTCGTAGTCGTTGTACGCCCAGTGCGGCGACCAGAGCGTGACCGCGACCGGCTTCTCCTTGGCGTAGGAACGCTTGAGCTCGGCCAGCATCGCCGGCGAGGAGCCGTCGACGACCTTGTACTCCTTGTCCAGGCCGTAGGCGGGCAGCACCTTGTTCTTCAGGATGTCCATCTGGCCGGTCCCGGCCTCGATGCCGACGATCCGTCCGCCGAACAGGTCGGCCTTGCCCTTGAGGTCCGCCAGGGACTTGACGTCCTTGACGTAGGACGGGACGGAGATCTCGAGCGACACCGGTTCGTACCACGTACCGAGGTCGGTGAGTTTGTCCTTGTTCGGCTCGTAGAAGTTCTTCTGCGAGTGTGGCAGCCACGCGTCGAAGTTGAGGTCGATGTCCCCGGACGCGAGGCCGGTGTAGACCGGGCCGACCTCCATCTGCTTGAGGTTCAGCTTGTAGCCGCGCCGCTCCAGGACGTTCTTCCACAGGTAGGTGACGGCGACGTCCTCCTCCCACGGGAACCACGCCACGTCCAGGGCGCGCTTCGCCTCGGCGGGGGTGTCGCCGCCCGAACCGGACGTCACGGGGGCCAGCTTGTCGACGACGTCCGGGTTGTCCTTCAGCCAGGCGCGCACGGCGTCCTGCTGACGGCCCTTGCCGGCCTTGTTGATCTCGGCCTCCAGGCCGGTGAGTTCCTTCTCGCTCATCGAGAAGTCCTTCAGCCACTGCCCGACGACCGGGTTCTCACCGGCGAAGCCCTTGCGGGACACCAGGTGCACCGCGTCGCCCTCGCCCCAGGAGCCCTTGGGGTCCTTCAGCTTCTTCAGGTCGTAGTCGCTGTACGCCCAGTGCGGCGACCAGAGCGTGACGACGACCGGTTCCTTCTTGCTGTAGGCGCGCTTGAGTTCGGCCAGCATCGCCGGGGTGGAGCTGTCGACGACCTTGTACTCCTTGTCGAGGCCGTAGGCGGGCAGCACCTTGCTCTTCAGCAGGCCCATCATGCCGGCGCTGGACTCGATGCCGGTGATCTTCCCGCCGAAGGTGGCGGACTTGCCCTTCAGGTCCTCGAGGGAGTTGACGTCCTTCATGTACGCGGGGACGGTCAGCTCCAGCGTCGTCTCCTCGTACCAGGTGCCGAGGTCCTCGAGCCGGTCGCCGTACTTCTTCCAGTACTCCGCGTGCGTGGTGGGCAGCCAGGCGTCGGTCTGGAAGTCGACGTCACCCTGCGCCAGCGCGGTGTAGAGCGGCCCGGCGTCCAGCTGCTTGGCCTCGACCTCGAAGCCGCGCTGCTCGAGGATCTCCTTCCACAGGTACGTGGAGGCCACCCCCTCGTCCCAGGGGATGTAGCCGATGCTGATCTTCTTGCCGTCGCCGACCTTCTTGTCGTCCGCGGTGGTGCCGGAGGACCCGGCGGAGCCTCCGAACAGGCCCATGCCGCCCGCCACCAGGGCCAGGACGACGATGCCGACCACGGCGACCTGCGGCCGGGGACGGTAGGACCAGATCTTGAGCCCCTGCGCGGCGCGCGCCTTGGCGGCCGCGCGGCGGCCCAGCGGCGACACCTGGGTGCCCAGGGCGCTGGTCATGCGGTCCAGGTAGATCGCCAGGATGACGATGGCCAGGCCGGACTCGGCGCCGAGGCCGATGTTCAGCTGGCCGATGGCCTCGATGACGGCGCCGCCGAGCCCGCCGGTGCCGACCATGCCGGCGATCGCCGCCATGGACAGGCCGAGCATGATGACCTGGTTGACGCCCGCCATCACCGTGGGCAGCGCCAGCGGGAGCTGGACGCGCAGCAGGGTGTTGCGGGGCGTGGTGCCGAACGCCTCGGCCGCCTCGACGAGTTCCTTGTCGACCTGCCGGATGCCCAGCTCGGTCATGCGCACGCCGGGGGCGAGCGCGAAGATCAGGGTGGCGACGATGCCGGGGGCGGAACCGGTCCCGAAGAACAGGATCGCCGGGATGAGGTAGATCATCGCGGGCAGCGTCTGCATGAAGTCGAGAATCGGCCGGACGAAGGCGCTGACCCGGTCGGACCGGGCCGCCCAGATTCCCACCGGCACCGAGATCACCAGCGCGATCACGGTGGCGACGAGCACCAGGGACAGCGTCACCATCGAGTCCTCCCACAACTCCATGGAGTCGAGGAAGGCGAAGCCGACGAAGGTGAGGACACCGGCGAGGGTGCCACGCAGCCAGAAGGCGATGACCGCGAAGATGCCGCAGAGGATCAGCGGTTCCGGGGCCTGGAGGACGGCGTCGACACCGTCGTAGGCGCCGGTGAAGACGGCCTTGAAGAAGTCGAACAGCCAGGTCAGGTTGGAGAGCAGCCAGTCGACCGAGCTGTTGACCCAGTCACCGAGCGGGATCCTAGGCATGGGCCATCACCTTCCCGCCCTGGCCCTTGGGGCTGTCGCAGACGCCGGGGTCCGCCTCCTCGTCGCCGAGGAACCCGACCAGACGCTGCCGCGGCACGACGCCGACGAGCTCGCCGTCGTCGACCACGGCCACCGGGTGCGGCACGCGCGCGCTGATGGCGCACAGCTCGGTGAAGGACGTGCCGGGCGCCGCGGTCTCGCAGCCGCAGTCGGCCTCGTCGCCGCGCACCTCGGGGTCCATCACGGCCTGGGCGGTGAGCACGCGGGAGCGGTCGACGTCCTGGGTGAAGGAGGCCACGTAGTCGTTGGCCGGCCGGATCAGGATGTCCTGCGCGGTGCCGATCTGCACGATGCGGCCGTCGCGCATGACGGCGATGCGGTCACCGAGGCGCATGGCCTCGTTGAGGTCGTGGGTGATGAAGACGATGGTCTTCTTCAGCTTCTTCTGCAGCTCGATCAGCTGGTCCTGCATGTCGCGGCGGATCAGCGGGTCGAGGGCGCTGAAGGACTCGTCCATCAGCAGCAGGTCGGCGTCGGTGGCGAGCGCGCGGGCGAGGCCGACGCGCTGCTGCATGCCGCCCGACAGCTCGTCGGGCCACGAGTCCTCCCAGCCGGCCAGGCCACACAGGGCGAGCGCCTCGTCGGCGCGGCGTTCGCGCTCGGCGCGGGGCACGCCCTGCACTTCAAGACCGTAGGCAGCGTTGTCACGGACGCTGCGGTGCGGGAAGAGCGCGAAGTGCTGGAAGACCATGCTGATCTTCCGGGACCTGACGTCGCGCAGTTCGCGGTCGGACAGGGCGGTGAGGTCCTGTCCGTCGAAGCGGACGTGTCCGGCGGTCGGTTCCAGCAGACCGTTCAGCATCCGCAGCAGGGTGGACTTGCCGGAGCCCGACAGGCCCATGACGACGAAGATCTCGCCCGGCTCCACAGTGAAGGAGGCGTCGATGACGGCGGCGGTGACACCGTCCGCGCGCAGCTCCTCACGGTCTGCTGTGTTCTGGCGCAGTCGTTCGACCGCCTGGTCCGGTCGTCTGCCGAACACCTTGTACAGGCGCTCGGCCTCAAGCCTTGATGACACACGAACCTCTCGAGTCGACAACACAGGGCAGGAGCGATGCCCTACGGACGGCTCGTGGCGGTCCGCAACAGGTTGAACCTGAAACCGGTATCGCTCCGGGCCCGCGCCTCCCCCCTTTGACTTGACGCAAACTTTTCGTGGGCGGCCTCACAGACGTAGCGCAGGACGCAACACGTCGCGCGGACGGCCGACGGGCGCGCCGTCCGGGCGGTGCTGTCGGTGGGGTGCGGCATGATGCGGACGTGACCGGACGACTGATGCTCCTCGACACCGCTTCCCTGTACTTCCGCGCCTACTTCGGCGTCCCGGAGTCCGTCAGGGCGCCGGACGGCACGCCGGTGAACGCCGTGCGCGGACTGCTGGACTTCATCGACCGCCTGGTCAAGGACCACCGGCCGGACCGCCTGGTGGCATGTATGGACGCCGACTGGCGTCCGCAGTGGCGGGTGGACCTCATCCCCTCCTACAAGGCGCACCGCGTCGCCGAGGAGCGCGCGTCGGGGCCCGACGAGGAGGAGGTGCCCGACACTCTGTCGCCGCAGGTGCCGGTGATCGAGGAGGTGCTCGACGCGGTCGGCATCGCGCGCGTCGGCGTCGCCGGGTACGAGGCGGACGACGTGATCGGCACCTTCACCGCCCGCGCCGAGGGGCCGGTCGACATCGTCACCGGTGACCGCGACCTGTACCAGCTGGTGGACGACGCGCGCGGGGTGCGCGTGCTGTACCCGGTGAAGGGCGTCGGCACGCTGCAGATCACGGACGAGGCCGCGCTGCGCGAGAAGTATGGGGTGGACGGCAAGGGGTACGCGGACCTGGCGCTGCTGCGCGGCGACCCCAGCGACGGCCTGCCGGGCGTGCCCGGCGTCGGCGAGAAGACGGCGGCCAAGCTGCTGGCCGAGTTCACGGACCTGGCCGGGATCCTGGCGGCCGTGGACGACCCGAAGGCCAAGCTCACGCCGACGCAGCGCAGACGCCTGGACGAGGCGCGGCCGTACCTGGCGGTGGCGCCGAAGGTCGTCCGGGTCGCGGACGACGTCCCGCTCCCGGACGTCGACACGGCGTTGCCGCACGCCCCGCGCGACCCGGCCGCGGTGGAGTCCCTGACGGCGCGTTGGGGCCTGGGCGGGTCGCTCGGCCGCCTGCTGGCCACCCTCGCGGAGTGAGCCACCGGGGCCTTCCGCAGCGGGAGTTGCGCCACCGACGCAGGTCGAGGTGTTAGCTTAGGTAAACCTAACTGCGACAGGGAGGCCCCTCATGGCAGAGCGACCGGCACGCGCGCCGCGCACCCCGCACACCGCGGAGGTCGTCCGCACCGAGCGGCTGACACCGCACATGCAGCGCGTGGTGATCGGCGGCGAGGGGCTCGCCGGCCTGCCGGCGGACACCTGCACCGACCATTACGTCAAACTGCTGTTCCCGGCACCCGGCGCGGTCTACCCCGAGCCGTTCGACGTGGAGCGGATCCGTGCGGAGTTTCCGCGCGACCAGTGGCCGGTGACCCGGACGTACACCATCCGCCAGTGGGACGCGGAGCACCGTGAGCTGACCCTCGACTTCGTGATCCACGGCGACGAGGGGCTGGCCGGCCCGTGGGCCATGAACGCCCGGCCCGGTGACGTCGTCCGCTTCCTGGGCCCCGGCGGCGCGTACGCCCCGGACCCGGCCGCCGACTGGCACCTGCTCGCCGGCGACGAGAGCGCCCTTCCGGCCATCGCCCGCTCCCTGGAGTCGCTGCCGCACGGTGCGCGCGCGTTCGCCTTCGTGGAGATCGCGGGCCCGGAGGAGGAGCACAAGATCGACTCCGACGTGGACATCCGCTGGCTGCACCGCGGTGACCGCAAGGTCGGCGAGGCCCTGGTGGAGGCCGTCCGCGCCCTCGACTGGCCGGAGGGCCGCCTCCACGCCTTCGTCCACGGCGAGGCCCACTTCGTGAAGGAACTGCGCCGTCTGCTGCGCGTGGAGCGCGCCGTCCCGCGCGAGGACCTGTCCATCTCCGGCTACTGGCGCCTGGGTCACAACGAGGACGGCTGGCAGGCCTCGAAGCGGGACTGGAACGCCCAAATCGAAGCAGAACAAGAACCCACCCACTGACGCCGACGCCGTAGGGGGCGCAAGAAAGGCACCCCTCCCAGGAGCGCGGGGAAACTGCGCGACCAGCCCCCACCCACCCTCACCCGACAACCGCCCCCACCCGGCCAAGCCACGAACCGGCCCCCGCCCACACCCCCCGTACCCTTGCCCCACGTGAGACGCAGACGCCCCCCACCCCCTCCCCCACCCCTGCCGCAACGCGACGGCGTGGACCCCGTCCGCGTACGTCTCCCGGCCGGCGGCCCCGGCACCACCGTCCGGGACCACCTGGTCTCGCGCCTGGCAGCCGACCCCGCCCAGATCGACGCCATGTTCGCCGCAGGCGAGATCGTCGGCGCGGACGCCCGCCCGGTCCCGGCGGACACCCCCTACGCCCCGGGCCTGTGCGTCTGGTTCCACCGGGACATGCCCGACGAAGCCCCGGTGCCGTTCCCGCTGACCGTGGTCCACCACGACGAGCACATCGTCGTCGTCGACAAGCCGCACTTCCTCGCCACCACCCCCCGCGGCAGCCACGTCCGGCAGACCGCGCTCGCCCGGCTCCGCCACGACCTGGGCCTGCCGGCGTTGACCGCGGCGCACCGCCTCGACCGGCTCACCGCCGGCTTGGTGCTGTTCATCGTGCGGCCCGAGGAGCGCGGCGCCTACCAGACGCTGTTCCGCGACCGGCTGGTGCACAAGGAGTACGAGGCCGTCGCCCCCCACGACCCCTCCCTCGCCGCCACCCTCCCCCGGACCGTCCGCAGCCGGATCGTGAAGGAGCGCGGGGTACTGACCGCGCAGGAGGTCGACGGCGAGCCGAACGCACTGACCCACGTGCAGCTCCTCGCGCACCGGGCGGACAACCTGGCCCGGTACCGGCTGGTGCCCGGCACCGGACAGACCCATCAGCTGCGCGTGCACATGAGCGCCCTCGGGGTGCCGATCCTGGGCGACCCCCTCTACCCCGAGGTCACCGGCCCGGTCCCGGCCGGCGACTTCCGGCGTCCGCTGCAGCTGCTGGCCCGTGAGCTGCGGTTCACCGACCCGGTGACCGGTGTGGAGCACCGGTTCACCAGCGGCCGGGTGCTCGGGGCGTGGGCCTCGTACGAGGACTGGGCGTCAGGTCAGTAGCCGCGCCACCACCGCAGGAACCGCTGCCAGGCACCCGTCGGCGGGGCCGGCTCCGCGACCGGCGGAGGCGGCACGGGCCGCTGCGGCACCGGCTCCCCGTCCGGAAGCGCCCCGACGCCGGAGCCCGCCCCGACCCCGGAGCCCACCCCGACGCCAGAGCCCGCCCCGACCCCGGAGCCCACCTCGGCGCCAGAGCCCGGACCGACGCCAGAGCCCGGACCGGCGTCGAAGCCCGTACCGGTGCCCGGCGCCGACGCCTGCGCGGGCACCGCCGCGACCTCCGCAACCGTCGCCGCACCCCCACCCCCGACTCCAGCCCCGGCACCGGACCCAGCCCCGGCAGCGGCACCCCGCGGCCGGTTCACACCGATCTGCCAGTCACGCTGCGCCGGCGCCTCGTTCTCGTGGCTCGGCGCCTGTGTGATCTCCTGCTGCGGCCGGGGCGTGAAGTGCACCGGCAGCGACACCAGATGCCGCGAGGCGATGGACTCCGTGAAGGTCAGCTCCTCCTCGGTGACGCTCAGTTCCACGTCCGGCAGCCGCATGAGCAGGGCGTCGACGCCCACCTCTGCGATGACACGGCCGATGTCCTGTCCGGGGCACTCGTGCGTGCCGCCGCCGAAGGCGAGGTGCGAGCGGTTGCCCTGCATGTCGGCGGTCGGGTCGGGGCGCACCCGGGGGTCGACGTTGGCCGGCGCGGGCGCGAACAGCAGTCCGTCGCCCTTACGGATGCGCTGGCCGCCGAGCTCGGTGTCCTGCTTGGCGTAGTAGGCGAAGATGGTGCTGAACGGCGGTTCGTCCCACAGCAGTTGTTCCACCGCCTGGGGCACTGTCATCTGGCCGCCGTTGAGCTGGGAGCGGAAGCGGGGGTCGATCAGCACCTGGCGCAGCACGTTGGCGAGAAGGTTGGCCGTGGCCTCGTAGGCGGCGATGAGCACCACCCGGAGGTGCTGGCTGACCTCCTCGTCGGTCAGCCCGGCCGGGTGGCTGACGAGGTGACCGGCGAAGTCCCCGAGCGGTTCCTCGCGGCGGCGGGCGGTGAGCCGGTCCAGCGCCGCCATCACGAAGGCGTTGCTCGCGATGGCGGTCTCGGTGCCGCGGATCATGTCGCGCGCGGCCTGCACCATGCGGTCGTCGTACTCGTCGGGCATGCCGAGGACGTGGCACATCACCGCCATCGGCAGGTGCTCGGCGTACTGGCTCACCAGGTCGGCCTCGCCCGCCTCGCAGAACCGGTTGACGACGCGCTGGACGCTGCGGTTGACGTGGCGGCGCAGGCTGCGGAAGTCGGTGGCCGCGACGGCGGTGTCGATGGCGCCGCGCCAGCGCCGGTGTTCCTCGCCCTCGGCGTGCGCGCACATGGGCTGCCAGGCGATGTGCGGCATCAGCGGGTGGTCGGGCTTGACCAGACCGTCGCGGAGCGCGGACCAGATGCGGCTGTCCTTGCAGAACTGCGCGGGGCTGCGCACGAGTTGCTGGCTCTCGGCGTGGCCGAGCACCACCCACAGGGGCAGGTCGTCGTGGATCAGTACGGGCGCCACCGGCCCGTGTTCGGTCCGCAGGTGCTCGTAGAGCTTCTTCAGGTCGTCCGACTCGTGGAGGCGGGCGAGTCCGCCGGGGCCCCGGCCGTGCGCGGGGCATCCGGGAGGCGGTTCCTGACGGGCGTCGTCGTCCGGGCCGGCCGGGAGATCCGGCGTCGAGGGGTGGGATTCAGGCGTCACTGTGGTCGCTCCGAAGGGGAAAGACAGAAGTCCGGGGAGGGGGAGGCGGATGCCCGGGGAGGGGGAGGGAGGTACCCGGGGAGGAAGGCAGATGTCCGGAGGGGAAAGACGTCCGGGACAGGGGAACGCGTCAGGCGAGCGAGCCCGTCATGGCGAGCGAGTGCAGGAACCGCATCAGGGTCATCAGCACGTCGCGGCTGGAGGCGCGGCGCCGCACGTCGCACTCCACGATGGGGATCTGCTCGGACAGGTCGAGCGCGGCCCGCAGGTCGGATACGGGGTAACGGGGCGCGTCCGGGAAGGAGTTGACCGCGACGACGAACGGCACCCCGCGCTCCTCGAGGCGCCCCATCACGTCGAAGCTGACCTCGAGCCGACGGGTGTCGACCAGTACGACCGCGCCGAGCGCCCCTTCGAACAGGCCGTTCCACAGGAACCAGAAGCGCTCCTGGCCCGGCGTGCCGAACAGATACAGCACCAGCTCGTCGGTGATCTTGATGCGGCCGAAGTCCATGGCGACGGTGGTGGCCGTCTTGGACGGGGAGCCGTAGTTGTCGTCGACCCCGATGCCGGCCTGGGTCATGGTCTCCTCGGTGGTCAGCGGTTTGATCTCGCTGACCGAGCCGACCATGGTGGTCTTGCCGACCCCGAACCCGCCGACGATCACGATCTTCACCGCGGACTGCGCCGTGTGGGGCAGCTGATCCTCGGCGCGTGGGCCCGGGATGGTGTCAGAGCCGTTGAAGTCCATGCATCACCGCTTCGAGAAGGGAACGGTCCGGGAGCGCCTTGCGCACGATCGGGGAGCGCGCCTGGACCAGTTCCGCCGTCAGCAGCTCGGTGAGCAGCACGGTCACCACGCTGAACGGCAGACTGAGATAGGCCGACAGCTCGGCCACGGACAGGGGGGCGACACAGAGCCGGAGCAGCGCCGCCTGCTCGGGGGTCGCGGAGGGCGGGGGGTCCGGGGACCGCGCGACGATCAGCGTCACCAGGTCGATGTCGGCGCGTTCGCCGTCCGGGCCGGCCACGACGTAGAGCCGCTCGGGGTTGCCGCCCTCGCCCTCCTTCCGGGCCGGGGCGGCCGGCTGCGCGGGGGTGCCCTGCCGGGGGGTGCGCCTCTGGCGTTGCGGAGGAGTCATACGGTCTGCCCGTTCCGTCGCGGCGGACTGGTGAGATGGGCGCCGATGCGGACGACGAGGTCGCGCATCATGCCGCCCATCCGGCCCGGTTCGCAGGTCATGTCCGAGAGCACGGCGAGGTAGGCGTTGGCACCGGCCGCCATCAGGTAGAAGTAGCCCTCGTCGATCTCGATCAGCACCATCTTCATCTCGCCGTCGCCGTGCGGGAGTTCCTGGGCGACGGCACCGGCGAGGCTCTGCACCCCGGCGCAGGCGGCGGCAACCCGGTCGGCCGCGTCCGGCTCACCGCCGTAGCGGGCGATGCGCAGGCCGTCCGCGGAGAGCACCACGATCATCTCGACGCCGGGTACGCCGTCGGCGAGCTCCTTGAGCATCCAGTCGAAGTTGGCTCGTTGCTGGATCACTTGAGGTCCCCCTCGTCATCGGCCTCGGTGCGGGCCGGTTCGTTGATGAGATGCAGGTAGGCGGTCGGGTTCCGGGTGAAGTCGGTGGGGTGGACGCCGGGGTCGAGGTCCTTCTTCAGGCCCTCCCAGAAGGCGTCGACCCAGAGCCCGGGTTCGCGGTCGTGTCGCTTCTTCTTCTCGGGCTCGGCGGCCGCCCAGATGTCGTGGTATTCCTCGCCCCGCTCCTTGGCCTCCCGTTCGGCGCGTTCGGCCTCGGCCTGCTCGGCGTAGCGCTGGGCCAGCGGGGTCTTCACACGGCTGCGGCGCTGCGGCAGTCCGCCGGCGGTCCACTCGGTGACCTCGGGGACGTCGTCCTCGACAGCGGCCGTCTCGGGGAGGCGGGGGCTGGTGGGGCGGCGCTTCTTGGGGGCGCGCTGCGGGCCCGGGAGGGCGTCGACGGGTCGGGGCACGGCGGTGGCGCCGATGCCGTGCGCGAGGCCGACGCCGGGCTGGTCGGTGACCATCTCGCTGGGGACGACGAGGACGGCGCGGACACCGCCGTAGGCGGAGGCGCGCAGCGACACCTGCATGCTGAACTGGGTGCACAGCCGGCCGACCACCGCGAGGCCGAGGCGCGGGTTGGCGCCGATCTCCTGGAGGTCGACGCCGCGCTGGGCGCGGTCCAGGATGCCCTCGATACGGGCACGGGCCTGCTCGTCGAGGCTGACTCCGGCGTCCTCGATCTCGATGGCGACGCCGGACTGCACCTCGGTGGCGGTGACGCTGACCTTGCTGGTCGGCGGCGAGTAGCGGGTGGCGTTGTCGAGGAGTTCGGCGGCGGCGTGGATGACCGGCTCGACGTAGATGCCCTTGATGTTGATCTTCGCGATGGACTTCAGGTCGATGCGGCGGTACTCGAGGATGCGGGACATGGCGCCACGCAGCACGCTGTAGAGCGCGACGGGCTTGGGCCACTGACGTCCGGGGCGGCCGCCGCCGAGGACCGAGATGGAGTCGGCGAGGCGGCCGATCAGCGCGGTGCCGTGGTCGATGCGCAGCAGGTCGTCGAAGACCTCGGGGTTGCGGCCGTGGTCCTCCTCCATCTCCCGCAGTTCCTTGGCCTGCTGGTGGACGATCGCCTGGACGCGGCGCGCGATGCTGACGAAGGAGCGCTGCGAGGAGTCCCGCAGGTTCTCCTCGTCATCGATGATCTGGAGGACTTTCCGCAGCAGTTCGAGCTGGTACTTCGGCAGTTCGCGCCAGGACGGGTTGAGCCGCGGCAGGTCGCGCATCACCTCGTGCGGGTCGTTCCCGTTGTGCAGGTGGGCCAGGCACGTGGGGAAGACCTTGCGGATGAAGTAGTCGGTCTCCGTGTCGTGGGCGGCGATCCGCGCCTCCAGATACGCACGGTGACGGTCGTGCTCGGCCCGCGCCTCACGCAGCACCCGGCCGCGGCGCACCGCCTCGGTGGCGGCGGCGGCCACCAGGAGGGTCGCGACGGCACCGCACACGCCGACGGCGATCCGGGCGGGCTCCGTCACCAGGGCGACGGCGGCTCCGGTCGCCGCGGCCATCACTATGGCCGGCAGCAACAGCACGCGTGCGTAGGGAAGTTGGACACTCGCCATGTGAGCCCTCTGAAGCGTATCGACTGACGGTCGGGAACGTGCACATAAGGGAACAAGCGCACGAATTCAACTCAACTCGGTGCGCTGCGGGCGAGCTTAGTCCGACGGGATCATCGCCATGTCATATTCAGCAAGTGCCGGAAACGGTCCCTGCGGCAGGGGTACGCTCGGAGGCGTTCCACGGTCCGGCGCCGTTCGAACACACTGCGTCACCGCGTACAGGCGTACGACGGCCACCCACCGTCACTGGTGAGGCGCTCCCCGGACGGCGGGCGGCACACCGGGGCGACCGGGGCGAGGCACCGGGGCGACGGGAGCGGGCCGCCGGGCGACCTCATCCTGCCCGCCCGGCCCCACGCTCAAGCCCCCACACGGGAGCGCACTCAGCGCGGAAGCCCGGCGCGCGAGGAGCGCACCGGGCTTCCGGACGGAACGTCGGGCGGGGACCGAGGAGGTCAGCCCACGGAGGAGTAGGCCACCACCCCGCGCAGCAGACCGTCGACCGCCTTGCGGGCGTTCTTCGCGACCGTCGAGTTCTCCGTGACCGGGGCGGCTGCGGAGATCTGGCCCAGCACGTCGATGACCTGCTTGCACCAGCGCACGAAGTCACCGGCCGGCATCTCCGCCTCGCGCAGCACCTCGTCCAGGCCCTTGCCGGAAGCCCACATGTAGGCGGCCCACGCGAAGCCCAGGTCGGGCTCGCGCTGGCCCACACCCTCGGTCTGGCTGATCCGGAAGTCCTCCTCCAGGGCGTCCAGCCGGCCCCAGATGCGGACCATCTCGCCGAGCGCCGCCTTCGCCTTGCCCGAGGGCAGCTTGGGCGCCATCGCGTCGTCGGCGACCCGCGACTCGTACACCAACGCCGACACGCACGCGGCGAGTTCGGCGGGGCCGAGCCCCTCCCAGACCCGCTCGCGCAGGCATTCGCTGGCCAGCAGGTCGAGTTCGCCGTACAGCCGCGCCAGCCGCTTGCCGTGCTCGGTGACCTCGTCGCCGCGCAGGTAGTCCATCTCGGTCAGCAGCGCCACGATCCGGTCGAAGGTACGGGCGATGGTGTTCGTCCGGCCCTCGATGCGCCGCTCCAGCTGCGAGGTGTCCCGCATCAGCCGGTGGTAGCGCTCGGCCCAGCGGGCGTGGTCCTCGCGGTCCTGACAGCCGTGGCACGGGTGCGCCCGCAGCGCCTTGCGCAGCCGCGCGATCTCCCGGTCGTCGGCCGCCTGGGAACGCTTCTTGTGGTGCCGGTCCGGGACGATGTGGCCGGCCTTGGTGCGCAGGGCGGAGGCCAGGTCCCGACGGGACTGCGGGGAACGCGCGTTGAAGGACTTCGGGATGCGCATCCGCTCCAGCGGCTCCACCGGCACCGGGAAGTCGATCGACGCCAGCCGCTTCACCTGCCGCTCGGCGGTCAGCACCAGCGGGCGCGGACCGTCGTGGTACTCCACGCCCCGGTGACCGTTGGTGCGGCCCGCGGGCAGCCCCGGGTCGAGCACCAGCGCCAGCCCGGCGTACTTGCCGGTGGGCACGTGGATGACGTCACCGGGCTTGAGCTTCTCCAGCGCGACGGCCGCCTCCGCGCGCCGCTGCGCGGTGCCCTGCCGGGCCAGCTCGTTCTCCCGGTCCTTCAGCTCGCGGCGCAGCCGGGCGTACTCCTCGAAGTCGCCGAGGTGGCAGGTCATCGAGGCCTTGTAGCCCTCCAGACCCTCCTCGTTGCGCTGCACCTGGCGCGAGATGCCGACGACCGACTTGTCCGCCTGGAACTGCGCGAACGACGTCTCCAGCAGTTCCCGCGACCGGTGCCGCCCGAACTGCTCGACCAGGTTGACCGCCATGTTGTACGACGGCTTGAAGCTGGAGCGCAGCGGATAGGTGCGCGTGCCGGCCAGTCCCGCCAGGTGCTCGGGGTTCATACCGCGCTGCCACAGCACCACGGCGTGGCCCTCGACGTCGATGCCGCGCCGGCCGGCCCGGCCGGTCAGCTGGGTGTACTCGCCGGGCGTGATGTCGGCGTGCTGCTCGCCGTTCCACTTGACCAGCTTCTCCAGCACCACCGAGCGGGCGGGCATGTTGATGCCCAGGGCCAGGGTCTCGGTCGCGAACACGGCCTTGACCAGCCCGCGCACGAACAGCTCCTCGACGACCTCCTTGAAGGTCGGGAGCATGCCCGCGTGGTGCGCCGCTATGCCGCGCTCCAGGCCCTCCAGCCACTCGTAGTAGCCGAGGACGTGCAGGTCCTCGGCCGGGATGGAGGCGGTGCGCTCCTCGACCAGGTCGCGGACCTTGGCCCGCGCCTCCTCGTCGTTGAGCCGCAGGCCCGCGAACAGGCACTGCTGGACCGCGGCCTCGCAGGCGGCGCGGCTGAAGATGAAGGTGATGGCGGGCAGCAGGCCCTCGGAGTCCAGCCGCTCGATGACCTCCGGCCGGCTCGGTGTCCACACCCGCGAGCGCTGTCTGCGCTCCCGCTCGCGGTCGGCGTCCCGCATGTTGTTGCGCCCCCGCCTGCGGTCGCCCCAGGACGGGCGGCTCGCCTCCAGCCGGGCCATGCGGGTGAGGTCGGGGTTGACGGCCTTCTTGCGGCCCTCCCCCTCCTCGAACAGGTCGTAGATCCGGCGGCCCGCCAGCACGTGCTGGAACAGCGGGACGGGCCGGTGCTCGGAGACGATCACCTCGGTGTCGCCGCGGACGGTGTCCAGCCAGTCGCCGAACTCCTCGGCGTTCGACACGGTCGCCGACAGGGAGACCAGCGTCACGGACTCCGGGAGGTGGATGATCACTTCCTCCCACACCGCGCCGCGGAAGCGGTCGGAGAGGTAGTGCACCTCGTCCATCACCACGTAGCCGAGGCCGAGCAGCGTCTGCGACCCCGCGTACAGCATGTTCCGCAGGACCTCCGTGGTCATCACGATCACGGGGGCGTCGGAGTTGACGCTGTTGTCACCGGTGAGCAGGCCCACCTTGTCGGAGCCGTAGCGGCGGCTCAGGTCGGCGTACTTCTGGTTCGACAGCGCCTTGATGGGGGTCGTGTAGAAGCACTTCTTGCCCTGCTGGAGGGCCAGGTGGACGGCGAACTCGCCGACGATCGTCTTGCCGGATCCGGTGGGGGCGGCGACCAGCACGCCCTTCCCCGCCTCCAGGGCTTGGCAGGCCTCGATCTGGAACGGGTCGAGGCCGAAGTCGTACATCTCGCGGAAGGAGGCGAGCGAGGTGGCCTGCTCGGCAGCGCGCCTGCGTGCTGCCGCGTACCGCTCGGCCGGTGAGAGATCCTCTGTCATCGTGCTTTCGAGCGTACCGGGCCGCACCGACAACAGGACGATCATTATCCGGATCGGCCGCGTGAGGTGGGAGAACGCCGGGGAACGCCCCTACGGACCGACCACGCGGACCGCCCCCGGCACACAGGTGGCGGTGAGGGGCAGCGGCCCCACGAGTTCTCCGTCCGCGTAGCCGGTGACGTCCTCGGCGACCAGTTCCACGCTCGCCGCACGCAGCACCGTCACCACGGGGTGGTCGACGTGCGTCCCCCGGTAGACCCGCGGGAACACCTTCAGCAGCGTGGCCCGGCTGCACTCGCCCACCACCGTGATGTCGAACAGCCCGTCGGTGAGGTCCGCCCCGGGGCAGATGCGCATGCCGCCGCCGTACGAGGGCCCGTTCCCGACCGCCACCAGCGTCGCCTCGACCTCGCGGACCTCGCCGCCGTCCAGGGTGATGCGGTACGGCAGCGGCCGGAAGGCGGCCAGCTCGGCGAGCATCGCCACGTCGTACTTGAAGCGTCCGAGGGGCGCGCGCATCCGGTTGCCGCGGTCGTTGACCCGGGAGTCGAAGCCGGAGGCGAGGACGGCGCCGAACCACCGGTCACCGATCCGGCCCAGGTCGATGTCGCGGACCCGCCCGCTCCTCAGGGCGTCGGCGATCATCCGTCCGGCCGTGGCCGGTTCCCGCAGCGGCATGCCGAGCGCACGGGCGAAGTCGTTGCCGGTCCCCGCGGCCACCAGGCCGAACGGGGTGCCGGTGCCGACCACGGCCTGCAGGGCCAGGTGGGCCATGCCGTCGCCGCCGACGGCGATCAGGGCGCCGGTGCCCTCCTCGACGGCGGCATACGCCCGGGACAGCGCGTCCGCGGGGTCGTCGCCGGTCACGGTGCGGACCTGGAAGCCGGCGTCCCGCAACGCGGAGGCGGCCGGCCGCGCCGCGCGGGCGCCCCGGCCGCCGCCCGCGGTGGGGTTCACGAAGAGGGTGATCTCGCTGGTCACGGGAGCGACCCTACGAGTTCCCGGGCCGTCCTCAGGTCACGTCGTCATAACCGTTGATCCGGTCCCTGGTCGTCTGCTCGGGCAGCGCCTTGACCGGTTCCGCCGGTTCGACGTCCTCCGGGGTCAGGTCCAGCTCGGAGGCCTCGTCGTCGGCGAGCCCTTCGGACTCCCGGCGCTCGCGCCGTCTGTCGTTCAGCAGGGAGAAGCCCACGGCGAAGAAGAACAGGACGATGATCGGCACGGAGAGCGCGAGCATGCCCACGGGGTCGGTGGTGGGCGTCGCGACCGCGCCGAAGACGAAGACGCCCATGACCACACCGCGCCACCAGCCGAGCATCCGGCGGCCGGAGACGATCCCGACCATGTTCAGCATGACCAGCAGCAGCGGAAGCTCGAAGGCCAGCCCGAAGACCAGCACCATGCGGATGGTGAAGTCGAGCACCTCGTCGAGCGACAGGATGTTCGCCGATCCCCCGGGCGTGAGGCTCAGCAGCACCTTGATGCTGACGGGAAGGATCACGTACGACAGGAGGGCGCCGCCGGCGAACAGCGGCACGGCGGCCGAGACGAAGACGTAGGTGTACTTCTTCTCGTGCTTGTGGAGTCCGGGCGCGACGAAGGCCCAGAGCTGGTAGAGCCACACCGGACTGGAGACGACCAGGCCGGCCATCAGGCTCACCTTGATCGTCGTGGTGAACGGCGACGTCAGCGTGTTGAACGACACGATGGCGCAGTTGCCGCCGTCACTGTTCGTCAGGCTGTCGCACTTCGGCACCGGCTCCGCGAGGAACTGCATGAGCTGCTCGCTGTAGAACGCGGCGACGACCGACACCACGACGATCGCGAGTACGGCCTTGGCCAGGCGGTTGCGCAGCTCGCGCAGGTGATCCACGAGCGGCATCCGCCCCTCGGGGTCCCTCTCCTGTTGGCGGGCAGACTTGAGCAACCCACGTTCCCATCTCGTGCAGCGGGCCGGAGATCACCGGCCCTGCGTCAGCGCTTGGTCGTGTCCGTCGGCTCCGTGACCGGGCGGGAGCTGGTCACGTCGCCGGGGGCGGCCTGGATGGTGCGCTGCGCCGGGGGCTGCTCGCCGGTGGCCGGCGGGTCGGCCGGAGCGGAGGACTTGTTGTCCTCCTTCATCGCCTTCGCCTCGCTCTTCAGGATGCGGGCGGACTTGCCGAGCGACCGCGCCATGTCGGGAAGCTTCTTCGCACCGAACAGCAGGATGATGACGACGAGGATCAGAATGATCTCGGTAGGTCCGAGCCGTCCCATAAGTCTTTACCTTCTCACCGAGGCGGGTGGGTGGGTGGCTGTCCGACCGGTCGGACATGCGTCCGAAGGACGGTGCAGACAGCGATCGTAACGCCCAGAGGTAAACGTCCGGCAATCCCTGTGCGTACTCCCGTCCGCGGTCCGGGCCTCGTTATCCGGGCCGCGATCAGCAGCGTACCTGCCGGGGCCCGGACGGTGACAGGGCGGCGACGGCGTCCCCGCGGACGGCGGGTGTGCCGGTCGACGTCACAGGGCCTCGGCGGACCGGGCCGTGCTCGCGGCGGCGCGCTCCAGGTCCTCGGCCGCCCGGCCGATACGCCGGGCCGAGTCAGCGACCTGCCTGCCGAGGCGCTCCGCCTCGACGAAGACCCGGACGGCGAGCACTGCGAGCACCATCAGCCCCAGGAATCCCAGGACCACGGCGAACATCGGCCAGAACATGGGGACGAGCCTAGACGGTCGAGTGCAGCCGGAGGGTACGCACCCCGCCGCCGGTCAGCAGCTCCACGATCCGCTCCCCCGCCGGCTTGCGGACGGCCGAGCCGCACTCGGGGCAGGTGAAGGAGTAGAACGTGGTGCGGCTGCTGGCGCCGATCGCCAGCCGCAGCGCGCTCGCGGCGAGTTCGAAACGTCCCCGGCAGTCCGGGCAGCCCGCCCGGAACATCACCGGGGCCACGCTCCTCATGCCGGCGAACGCGGACGCCGCCGTCATGCCCCGTGCCCCTTCGGTCGCCGACTCGCTCAAAGCACTCGCTCCTGCCTGTCGTCCTGCCCGGTCATCCGGCCGCCTCGACCCCGTCGTACGCCGCCAGCGCCTCACGGGCCGCCCGGCGGGCGCTCTCGGCCAGCTCCTGCGGCTCCACGATGCGTCCGTCGCGGCCGAGCCGCAGCGCCAGCCGCTTCAGCGACGCGGGGTCGGGGGTGCGCAGGGTGATACGCAGTCCGCCGTCGGGAAGCTCATCGGCGCTGTCGTGCGGGTAGTACTCGGCGACCCAGCGCCCGCCCGGCCCGACCTCGACGACCACCTCCGGGTCCTCGGCCGCGGGCTGCACCAGCCCTTCGGACAGGTCACGGAGCTCCACCTCGGGCGGTGCGGACGGCTCGTCGAGGATCTTGATCTCGGCGACCCGGTCCAGCCGGAAGGTGCGGCGCGCCTCGGAGCGGCGGCACCACGCCTCGACGTAGGTGTGGCCGACGCTGACCAGGCGGATGGGGTCGATCTCCCGCTCGGTGACCTCGTCGCGGGCCGGCGAGTAGTAGCGGATCCACAGTCTGCGGCGCTCGGCGATGGCCCGGTCGACGTCCGCGAAGACACCGCCCTCGGACTCGAAGGTCACCGACAGCCGGGAGCTGGCGCCTGCCGCCTCGCCGGCCGCGGTCTCCACCTTGGCGGTGGCCCGCAGCAGCGCCTGGCGGTCGCTCTCGCGCAGCCCCGGCAGGGTGGCCACGGCGCGGGCGGCGACGAGCAGCGCGGTCGCCTCGTCGGCGGCCAGACGCAGCGGCTCGGCCGCGTCGGCGCCCAGGGCGGCCGGGTTGTGCCACCAGATGCGCTCGCCGTCGGTGTCGATGTCCAGCAGGTCGCCGCCGCGGAAACTGGTGCCGCACATGGGCAGCACGTCGAGGTCGGAGACCAGCTCGTCCTCGGTGATGCCGAAGGCGCGCGCCACGTCCTCGATGCGGGCGCCTGGGCGCTCGCGCAGATACGTCACCAGGGAGAGCATCCGCCGGGTCTGGTCGATGGCGTTCACGGGCCTGACCGGTTTGCCTGCCACGTCTCTGTCCGCTCCCCCTCAGCCCTTGGCCACGGCACGCAGCCGGTCCACCACGTCGGCCCGCAGCTCGGCGGGCTCCAGGACCACCACGTCGGGCCCGAACTCCACCAGCCAGGCATCCAGGCCGTGCCCGTACGGAATCTCCAACTCGTCCCAGCCGTTCCCGAGTTCCCGGACCGACGTGGCCTTGGCCCGGAGCGGGAAGCCGGCGTCGGAACGCAGCCGGATGCGCGCCGAGCGGTCGGCGGTCTCCCCCGCCCAGCTCGCGACGGTCTCCCGCACGGTGACGACGTCCGGCACCGGAACGGTGAACCGGCCGGCGCGCGAGCGCACCTTGCCGGTGATCCGGGAGAGCCGGAAGACCCGCTCGGCCCCGCGGTCGCGGTCCCAGCCGGCCAGGTACCAGTGGCCGCGCCAGCACTCCAGCGCCCACGGCTCGACATGCCGCTGCTCGGGCTGGGCGGCGTTGGCCTTGCGGTAGTCGAAGATCACCGGCCGGCGGTCCCGGCAGGCGAGCATCAGCGGCTCGAACGCGGCCTCGTGCACCGGGATGCGCGGCTCCAGCGCGCCGTGCGCGCCGTACGGGTCGACGTCCTCGGGGAGTCCGGCCGCGCGCAGCTTCTGCAGGGCGCCGCTGGCCGCCCCGGCGAGCCGGGCCTGCTGCCACACCTTCGCGGCGAGCCCGAGGGCGGCGGCCTCCTCGGCGTCCAGGGTGATGGGCGGCAGCCGGTTGCTGTCCCGGCGGGCGAGGTAGCCCGTCTCGCCCTCGAGGTTCTCGACGGTCTCGATGACCAGTCCGAGTTCGCGCAGGTCGTCCTTGTCGCGCTCGAACATCCTGTTGAAGGAGTCGTCGGAGCCCGCTTCGAGGTACGCCTCGATGGACTCGCGCAGCTCGCGCTTGCTGAGCGGCCGGCGGGTCCCGAGCAGACACAGCGCCAGATTCATCAGCCGCTCGGCCTTGGCAATGGCCATCGACGCGCTTCGCCTCCCTATGGTGCTTACGACCGATGACCGTACCGCCCCGGAGTGGCGCGGTAAAAGCCGAGGGCCCATGCCCGGACAGGCATGGGCCCTCGGCGATCGACTCCGGTCGGATCAGACGCCGAGCAGGTCGACCACGAAGATCAGGGTCTCACCGGGCTGGATCGCCGGGGTGGGGCTCTGGTTGCCGTAGGCGAGGTGGGCGGGGATGGTCAGCTGGCGGCGGCCGCCGACCTTCATGCCCTGCACGCCCTGGTCCCAGCCCTTGATGACCCGGCCGCCGCCCAGCGGGAAGCGGAAGGGGGTGCCACGGTTCCAGCTGGCGTCGAACTCCTCGCCGGTGCTGAAGGCCACGCCCACGTAGTGGACGGTGACGGTCTGGCCCGCCTGGGCCACCTCGCCGTCGCCCTCCCAGATGTCCTTGATCTCGAGGTCCGCCGGGGGCTCGCCGCCCGGGAAGTCGATCTCGGGCTTGTCGATGCTCACGTCTTACGCTCCTGCTTGTCTGCGGAAAGGCGAACACGCACAGTCTTGCATCCCGGCGGGGCTCACAGCTTCGCGAGGATGTCCACGGAGAAGACCAGCGTGGAGTCCTTCTTGATGTCGCTGCCCTGCGGCGGGTTGTCGCCGTAGCCCAGCTCCGGCGGGATGACGATCAGGACGCGGCTGCCGACCTTCTTGCCGGTCAGGCCCTGCGCCCACCCCTTGACGACCTGCTGCAGCGAGAAGGACGTCAGCTGGCCCCGGCCGTACGTGGAGTCGAACTCCTTGCCGCCGTCCCACAGCACGCCCTTGTACTGCACCAGGACGCTGTCCTCCGCGCCGACCTTCTCGCCGTCGCCCTCGATGACGTAGTTCGCCACGAGCTTCTTCGGCGGGTCACTGTCGGGCACCTCGATGGAGGGTGCCTTGCCGTCGGTGTTGGTGCCGACCTTCGGCAGGTCGATGTTGTCCTGGGCGACGTCGGTGCCCTTGGCGGAGCTCTTGGCGTTGAACGTGTCCCGCACGTCGACCACGAACACCAGCGTGTCGGTGCCCTTGATGCCCGCCTGCGGGTTGCCCTGTTCGCCGTACCCCCAGGTCGGCGGGATGGCCGTCTGGACGCGGCTGCCGGTTTTCTTGCCGACGAGCGCGTAGCGCCAGCCGTCGATGATCGTGCCCTGGGCGAGCTGGATGGCCAGCGGGGTCCCGCGGTCGTAGGAGTTGTCGAACACCTTCGCGGTGCTCCACACCTGGCCCAGGTAGTCCGCGACGACGAAGTCGTTCTCCGCGATCGTCCTGCCGCCGCCCGCGATGACCGTCTTGACCGCGAGGTCCTTGGAGGGCTCGCCGCTGCCCTTCGCGACGGTCGGCTTCTCGCCGAACTTCGTCCCGGCCGTGATCGCCGGCAGCGGTCCGTCGACGATCTTCGGTGAGGGGGCCGCCGACGTCTCGGGCTCCGAGGGCGAGGCGGTCTCGCTTGCCTTGCCGGAGTCGGACTTGTCGTCGCCGCACGCGGCGAGGGTGGCGAGTCCGGCGGGAACGGCGATGAGGAGTGAGCGTCGGCGCACGGTGGGGGCCTCGTAATCATCGATCTTGTGGATGGCGTGCGCGCAACTCTACGGCGTGAGAAGGGCGCCGCACGTGTAACGTACGGCGCCCGTGTGACGTTCCGGGAGTTTCGGCGACTCCTGCGGAGACGCGCTTCTCACATGCCGGCGATCAGCTTCTCCACCCGCTCGTCGACCGAACGGAACGGGTCCTTGCACAACACGGTGCGCTGCGCCTGGTCGTTGAGCTTGAGGTGCACCCAGTCGACGGTGAAGTCACGGCGCTGCTCCTGGGCGCGCCGGATGAAGTCGCCCCGCAGCCGGGCCCGAGTGGTCTGCGGCGGGACGGACTTGCCCTCGAAGATCTTCAGGTCGTTGCAGATCCGGGCGGCTTGTCCCTTCTTCTCGAGCAGGTAGTACAGGCCACGACGGCGGTGGATGTCGTGGTAGGCGAGGTCTATCTGCGCGACCCGCGGGTGCGACATGGTCATGTTGTGCTTGGCGCGGTAGCGCTCGAGCAGCTTGTACTTCATGACCCAGTCGATCTCGGTGCCGATGCGGTCGAGGTCCTCGGCCTCGATCGCGTCCAGCGTGCGGCCCCACAGTTCCAGCACCTGGTCGACGGTGCCGGTGCGGATGCCGCGGCGCTCGCAGAAGTCCACCGCCTTCTCGTAGTACTCCCGCTGCACCTCCAGGGCGGAGGCCTCGCGGCCGCTGGCCAGGCGCACCTTGCGGCGGCCGGTGATGTCGTGGCTGACCTCGCGGATCGCCCGGATCGGGTTCTCCAGGGTGAGGTCGCGCATGACGGTGCCGGCCTCGATCATGCGCAGCACCAGGTCGGTGGCGCCGACCTTGAGCAGCATGGTCGTCTCGGACATGTTCGAGTCGCCGACGATGACGTGGAGCCGGCGGTAGCGCTCGGCGTCCGCGTGCGGTTCGTCGCGGGTGTTGATGATGGGACGGGAGCGGGTCGTCGCCGAGGAGACGCCCTCCCAGATGTGCTCGGCGCGCTGGCTCACGCAGTACACGGCGCCGCGCGGCGTCTGCAGCACCTTGCCGGCCCCGCACAGCAACTGCCTCGTCACCAGGAACGGGATGAGGATGTCCGCGAGCCGGGAGAACTCCCCGTGCCGGGCGACGAGGTAGTTCTCGTGGCACCCGTAGGAGTTGCCGGCCGAGTCGGTGTTGTTCTTGAAGAGGTAGACGTCGCCCGCGATTCCCTCCTCGTGCAGGCGTCGTTCGGCGTCCACCAGGAGTCCTTCGAGAATGCGCTCGCCGGCCTTGTCGTGGGTGACCAGTTCGGTCACGTTGTCACATTCCGGCGTTGCGTATTCCGGATGTGACCCCACGTCGAGATAGAGGCGGGCGCCGTTCCGCAGAAAGACATTGCTGCTTCGGCCCCATGACACGACACGGCGGAAGAGGTACCGCGCCACCTCGTCAGGCGACAGGCGGCGCTGTCCCCTGAACGTGCACGTGACGCCGTACTCGTTCTCCAGCCCGAAAATGCGGCGGTCCATGAGGGAACATTACGCCCGATCCCCCGAACTGAAACGAGGTTCGGGGGCACGGTTCGGATCATTTTCCGAACCGGCCGCGATCACCGCCGTCTTGGCCGGAACTGCCAATACCCGTCCTGTGGCGATCAAAACCAGCAGCGACACGCCGCCCGCTGCACCCGGTACGGCGAAACCCCACAGGGGGCCGCCCGCCTCGACCACCGGGCCGGTCACACCGGTCCCCAGCGACGCGCCGACGGTGAACGTGGTCACCAGCCAGGAGAACGCCTCGGTGACCGTGCCGCGCGGGGCGTGCCGGTCCACCAGCACGAAGGCACAGGCGATCGCCGGGGCCAGGAACAGACCGGCGACCACGGTCAGCAACGTCATGGCCACCGGCCCCGGCGTCAGCATCAACGGCAGGTAGCACAAGGCCAGCAACGCCACGATCACCTGGAGGCGCCGCGCGGGCTCCCCGGCCCACTGCCGCGCCCCGTAGGCCATGCCGCCGATCAGGGCACCCAGCCCGATCGCCGCCATCAGCCAGCCGTACACGGCGTCGCCGCCGTTCTCGTCCGCGTAGGTCACGGCGGCCACGGTGATGGACCCCAGGGCCATGCCCACGGCCAGGAAGGCACCGAGCAGCGCCAGCAGCCCCGGCGAGCGCAGCGCGCCCAGCCAGTGCGCCTCACGCGGCGCCGAACGCCAGGCCCGTGAGGGCGGCGAGACGACGACGGACAGAGCCCCCAGCACACCGATGACGTTGAGGACGAGCAACGCGGCCTGGGCGGACCACAGGGAGGTGCACACCGTCACGAGCAGCGGCCCGACGGTGAACATCACCTCCTGGGCCACGGCGTCCATCGCGTACGCCCGGTGCACGTGCTCCTCCTTGGGGAGCACGGTGGACCACAGCGCCCGCAGCCCGCCCTCCAGCGGCGGAGTGAACAGTCCCGCGAGGGCGACGGCGCCGTACGCCACGACCAGCGAACCGGTCCCCACGAAGGCGAACACGGCCATGGCCGCCGCGGACAGCAGCGCGGCCGGCAACTGCACCCGGGGCTGCCCCTTCAGGTCGACCAGCCGCCCGAGCACCGGCTGCCCCACCGCGTTGGCCACGCCGTACACGGCGGCGAGCGCGCCGGCCAGGCTGTACGTCCCGCCCTCCGCGCGCACGAACAGCACCACGGCGATGGCGGCGGTCGCGTTCGGCAGCCGCCCCACGAGCGTGCCCACGAGCAGCCGGGTGGCGTGCCGTGCCCGGAGGATCTCCAGGTATCCCGTCGCCATGCCGGCTCCTCCCAGGAAGTTTTACGTATAACTAAGCCCTCCATACGTACCATGACCGCTGTTCACCAGTCCAGACGAAGGAGCGATGGTGCCCAGAGCCAGCACCCGCCCCACGAGCCGGGACGTCGCCCGGGCCGCAGGCGTCTCCCAGGCCGCGGTCTCGCTGGTCCTGGGCGACAAGTGGCGCGGCCGGGTGTCCGAGACCACGGCGGAACGCGTCCGCGAGGCCGCCCGCACGCTCGGCTACCGCCCCAACCTCGCGGCCCGCAACCTGCGGCTCGGCCGCACCCGCACGGTGCTGCTGGTCGTCCCGGCCCTGACCACGGAGTTCTTCGCGGGCGTCTACACCGGCGCGGCACGCGTCGCCTCCCGCCACGGCTTCGGCGTCGTGCTCTACCCCTCCCCCGAGGGCATCGGCCCGGCCCGTGACCCGTTCGCGTCCGCCCAGGCGGCGCTGGACGGCGTCATCGCCTCCTCCATGGCCGCGGAGGCCCTGACCGCGATCCGGGGCGACCAGCTGCCCCTGGTCATGCTGGACAGCGACCCGGCGGCGGGCGGGGCCACGGTGAACCTGGACATCGCCGACGGGGTCCGTCAGGTCACGGACCATCTCCTGGGCCTCGGCCACCGCCACTTCCTGCACCTCGGCGCGGACGTGCCGTCCTGGACCTTCGAGGTCCGCGCACGGGAACTTCAGGCGCGGCTCCGCCGCGTGCCGGGCACGTCTCTGCGCACGGCGCGCTCGCCGATCTCCATCAAGGGCGCGGAGGAGGCGGCGGAGGCCGCGCTGAAATCCGGCGGCCTGCCGACGGCGGTCGTCTGCGACGACGACCAGCTGGCAGCCGGCCTGTACAAGGCCGCCCGCCGACTGGGACTGCGCGTCCCGGCGGACCTCTCGGTCACGGGGATGGACGACCTGGCGCTCGCCACGGCGATCGACCCCGAGCTGACGACGGTCCGCCTGAACGCGGAACTCTTCGGCGAACGAGGCATGCAGGCACTGCTGGCCGTCCTGAACGGCGAGGAACCCCCCACGACGGACATCCCGGTCCACCTGGAGGTCCGGGGCTCCACCACGCGCGTGCCTTGACTCCCCCGCGATACGTCTTCTCGCGCCTCGACGCCGGGAACGCACCGGCGCGGGCGTCTTCGCGCACCCGGCGCCCGAAACGCACCGGCCCGGGTGCGGGGCGTGTTCTTGCACCCCGACGCTGGATCACACAGGCGCAGCTGCGCGCCGGGGGGGGGGGTGCGCGCGCAGCCCGGCGCTTCCGGGTTGCCGCCGCGCCCACCCTTCCCCACTCTCGGCTCCGCTCGAGCGGGGGGACCCCCATCGCCCTGGGGGCACCTCCCAGGCCCTAAAGGCACTGGGGGAGGCACGACTGCCCGCAGCTGGCGGGCATGGCGGCGCGGTAGGCGCGCCGCGAGCGGCGGAGGGCGATGGCCCGCCACGGCGTTGATGTGGCCGCGTGCGGCGGGGAGGGGGCGGGGTGGGGGTGGGCGCCCGCAGCGGCTGGCGCGTCCGCACCCTGTGCTTCACCACAGGCACTTTCGCGCCAGACCGAGGACGGCCATCCCCACCCCGACCCCGCACCACCACCCCACCGTGGGCGCTACAGCAACCCCCACCGGACAGAACCCTGCGCCGCAGGCATCGAACCTCAACCCGTGCGAACGAACGGGTTACTCCACGTCCCCGCCGGAGTCCTCGGACGAAGGCGTCTCCGCACCGCCACCGCCACCGCCACCCGCCTCCAGCAGCCGCACCAGCTGCCGCCCCTCGATCCGCTTGAACTTCCGCTTCTGCGGCCGCGTCCGGTCCAGCACCGCCACCTCCAGCCGCTCCGCGGGAATCTCCCGCTCACTGCCGTTGGTGTCCCGGGACAACGACTGCACCGCCAGCTTCAACGCCTCCGCCAGCGTCATCCCGTCCCGGTGCCGCTGGTCGAGGTACCCGCTGATCTGCTCCGCGTTACCCCCCACCGCCACCGAGCCGTGCTCGTCGACGATCGACCCGTCGTGCGGCAGCCGGTAGATCTGGTCGCCCTCCGCGGTCTCCCCGACCTCGGCCACCACCAGTTCCACCTCGTACGGCTTCTCCCCCACGCTGGAGAAGATCGTGCCCAGCGTCTGGGCGTACACGTTCGCCAGACCCCGGGCGGTCACATCGTCACGGTCGTAGGTGTACCCGCGCAGATCCGCGTACCGCACACCACCGATCCGCAGGTTCTCGTACTCGTTGTACTTGCCCGCCGCGGCGAACCCGATCCGGTCGTAGATCTCGCTGAACTTGTGCAGCGCACGGGACGGGTTCTCACCGACGAACACGATCCCGTCGGCGTACTGCAGCACGACCAGGCTGCGGCCACGGGCAATGCCCTTGCGGGCGTACTCCGCCCGGTCGGCCATCGCCTGCTGAGGTGAGACATAGAACGGCGTCGACACCGGTTACCCGTCCTTTTCTGTAGAAGTCACTGGACCACCCTGAACGACAGGGCCTGAACCACGGGCCCCCGCACTACAGCAGCGAGGCCCGCGGCCCGTCCGGCTGCTCCAGCCGCCGCTCCAGCACGGACCGGGCGATGTCCGACGCCTCGTCCTCGGTGAGCCGGCGGTAACCGTCCTCGGTGATCACGGTGACGATCGGATAGATCCGGCGGGCGACATCGGGACCACCGGTCGCCGAGTCGTCGTCTGCCGCGTCGTACAGCGCCTGGACCACCAGCGTGGTGGCCTCGGCCTCGCTCAGGTCGTCCCGGAACAGCTTCTTCATCGCACCGCGCGCGAAGATGGACCCGCTGCCGGTCGCGGCGTACCCGTGTTCCTCGGACCGCCCGCCCGTGACGTCGTAGGAGAAGATCCGCCCCTTCTCCCGGTCCACGTCGTACCCGGCGAACAGCGGGACCACGGCCAGCCCCTGCATGGCCATGCCCAGGTTCGAGCGGATCATCGTCGACAGCCGGTTCGCCTTGCCCTCCAGCGACAGCTGCGCGCCCTCGACCTTCTCGAAGTGCTCGAGCTCCAGCTGGAACAGCTTGACCATCTCGACGGCCAGACCGGCCGTACCGGCGATGCCGACCGCCGAGTACTCGTCGGCCGGGAACACCTTCTCGATGTCCCGCTGCGCGATGACGTTCCCCATGGTGGCCCGGCGGTCACCGGCGAGGACGACACCGCCCGGGAAGCTGACGGCGACGATGGTCGTGCCGTGCGGCGCCTCGATCACGCCCTGCACGGGCGGCAACGTCCTCCTGCCGGGCAGCAGCTCCGGCTGGTGATCGGAGAGGAAGTCCATGAAGGAGGAGGAGCCCGGCGTCAGAAAGGCAGCCGGCAGACGCCCGGTGCCAGAAGTGTTGGCTTCCACGAAGTTCCTTCCAGGTAGGCAGCTGCCCGACGAACAGCGTCGGGATCATCTCCCAACTTGCCGATGGCCGAATTGCAGTTGAAGCACATTACGCCACGGACCCTACCCGCCCCACAGCAATGATCCACATTTACGACAACAGCTTCTGGAGCGACCGGGCAGCACGCCTCGGAGCCGAGCGAACGCCGCCCGCGGCCGGCCACCGGGCCGGCCGCGAACAGCGCTCCTCCGTCCGCCGTGTGTCTCTCGCCGCGCGGCTGCCGAACCGGCACCGGCGAGGCCGGTGAGGCTACTGGCCGCCCTTCTGCACGAAGGACCGCACGAAGTCCTCGGCATTGGCCTCGAGCACGTCGTCGATCTCGTCCAGGACGTCGTCCACATCGTCGCTCAGCTTCTCGTGACGCTCCTTGAGGTCCTCGGAAGCCTCGGTCTCCGCCGCCTGCTCCTCGACCTCCTCGGTGGACCGCGTGGCCTTCTGCTGTCCGCCGCCGGTGTCCTTGGTCGCCATCACCCTCACCCCGCTCGGTTCGCCCGACACAGTTGCTGGTCAAGATCAGACCCTACAAGCCGGGTCCGACAATGCCCCCGCAGTTGCTCCAACGTACGGGGACCACCTCGATGATTCCCGGACGGGCGGTTTTCCACCCTGTCCGGCCGGTCCGTCCCGGACACCCGCAGGTACCCATGCGACGGCGGCTCACCCGGTCAGCCGCCGGACAGCACCCTGACCAGGTCTTCCGCCGTCCGGCAGCGGTCCAGGAGCGCCTTGACGTGATTACGCGTTCCGCGAAGCGGTTCCAGGGTTGGCACCCGCTGGAGCGAGTCGCGGCCCGGCAGATCGAAGATCACCGAGTCCCAGGAAGCCGCCGCGACGTCGTCGGCGTACTGCTCCAGGCACCGCCCGCGGAAGTACGCCCGAGTGTCCTCAGGAGGCGCCGTGCGGGCCCGCTCGACCTCGGTCTCGTCCAGCAGCCGCTTCATCCGTCCCCGGGCCACCAGACGGTTGTAGAGGCCCTTGTCGGGACGCACGTCGGCGTACTGGAGGTCGACCAGGTGAAGCCGGGCCGCGTCCCAGTCGAGGCCGTCCCGGCGCCGGTAGCCCTCCATGAGCTCCCGCTTGGCAACCCAGTCCAGCTCGCCGGCCAGGCTCATAGGGTCGTTCTCCAACCGGGTGAGCGTGTCCTCCCAACGGGTGAGGACGTCCTTGGTCTGCTCGTCCGCGTCGGCCCCGAAGCGTTCCTCCACGTACTTGCGGGCCAGCTCGTAGTACTCCATCTGGAGCTGCACCGCGGTCAGCGTCCGGCCGCTGCGCAGCGTGACCAGGTGCTTCAGCGAGGGATCGTGCGACACCTGGTGCAGCGTCCGCACCGGCTGGTCGACCGCCAGGTCCACCGCGATGAACCCGTCCTCGATCATGGACAGCACCAGCGCGGTCGTGCCGAGCTTGAGATAGGTCGAGATCTCGGAGAGGTTGGCGTCGCCGATGATCACGTGCAGGCGCCGGTACTTCTCGGCGTCCGCGTGCGGTTCGTCGCGCGTGTTGATGATGGGGCGCTTCAGCGTGGTCTCGAGGCCCACCTCGACCTCGAAGTAGTCCGCGCGCTGGCTGATCTGGAAGCCGTGCTCGTGGCCGTCCTGGCCGATGCCGACGCGGCCTGCGCCGGTGAAGACCTGCCGGGAGACGAAGAACGGCGTCAGGTGGCGCACGATGTCCGAGAAGGGGGTCTCCCGCTTCATCAGGTAGTTCTCGTGCGTGCCGTAGGACGCGCCCTTGTTGTCGGTGTTGTTCTTGTACAGGTGGATGGGCTGGGCGCCGGGGAGCTGCGCCGCCCGCTCCGCGGCCTCCGCCATGATCCGCTCGCCCGCCTTGTCCCAGAGCACCGCGTCCCGCGGGTTGGTGACCTCGGGGGCGCTGTACTCCGGATGGGCGTGGTCGACGTAGAGCCGCGCGCCGTTGGTGAGGATGACGTTGGCCAGGCCGATGTCCTCGTCGGTGAGCTGGCTGGCGTCGGCCGTCTCCCGGGCGAGGTCGAAGCCTCGCGCGTCGCGCAGCGGATTCTCCTCCTCGAAGTCCCAGCGGGCCCGGCGGGCCCGGTGCATCGCCGCCGCGTAGGCGTTCACGATCTGGGACGAGGTGAGCATGGCATTGGCGTTGGGGTGGCCGGGGACGGAGATCCCGTACTCCGTCTCGATGCCCATTACTCGCCGTACGGTCATGCGGCCCTCCTTGCCCGGCGGCGTCCCCGGTCGGGGGCGCTGCTGTACCGCTGGCGCTCCGGTGCGTGTGCGGTGCCCGTCCCCGCACTGCGCGACTCGGCGGTACGGACGAGCCTAGAACGCCTTCGCCCTGGTGGGGAGATCATTTGCGTCATTGCTGTGCTCCAGCCGTGGCCCGAAAAGCAGTCGGCTGCGGGTACCCGACGTGGGCACCCGCAGCCGCCCTTGCTTTTACAGGTACTGACCGGTGTTCGCCACCGTGTCGATGGAGCGTCCGGTGTCCGCGCCCTGCTTTCCGGTGATGAGGGTGCGGATGTAAACAATCCGCTCGCCCTTCTTTCCGGAAATCCGGGCCCAGTCGTCCGGGTTGGTGGTGTTGGGCAGGTCCTCGTTCTCCTTGAACTCGTCCACGCAGGCCTGGAGGAGGTGGGAGACGCGCAGGCCCTTCTGGTTCTTCTCCAGGAAGTCCTTGATCGCCATCTTCTTGGCACGGCCCACGATGTTCTCGATCATGGCACCGGAATTGAAGTCCTTGAAGTACAGGACTTCCTTGTCACCATTGGCATAGGTGACTTCCAGGAAGCGGTTCTCCTCGGATTCCGCGTACATCTGTTCCACGGCGGTCTGGATCATGCTCTGGACCGTCATGGACTTGTCGCCGCCGTGCTCGGTGAGGTCGTCGCCGTGCAGCGGGAGGCGCTCGGTGAGGTACTTGCCGAAGATGTCCTTGGCCGCCTCGGCGTCCGGACGCTCGATCTTGATCTTCACGTCCAGCCGGCCGGGACGCAGGATGGCGGGGTCGATCATGTCCTCACGGTTGGAGGCACCGATCACGACCACGTTCTGCAGGCCCTCCACACCGTCGATCTCGGCGAGCAGCTGCGGGACGATGGTGTTCTCCACGTCCGAGCTGACACCGGAGCCACGGGTGCGGAAGAGGGACTCCATCTCGTCGAAGAAGACGATGACGGGGGTGCCCTCGCTGGCCTTCTCACGCGCACGCTGGAAGACCAGGCGGATCTGCCGCTCGGTCTCGCCGACGTACTTGTTCAGCAGCTCGGGACCCTTGATGTTGAGGAAGAAGCTCTTGCCGGCGGCGACACCGGTGACCTCGGCGACCTTCTTGGCCAGCGAGTTCGCCACGGCTTTGGCGATCAGCGTCTTGCCGCATCCAGGGGGTCCGTACAGCAGGACGCCCTTCGGCGGCCGCAGCTCGTGCTCCTTGAACAGGTCCGGGTAGAGGTACGGGAGCTCGACCGCGTCGCGGATGGCCTCGATCTGGCCGCCGAGGCCGCCGATCTGCTCGTAGCCGATGTCGGGGACTTCCTCGAGGACGAGTTCCTCGACCTCGCTCTTCGGGACCACCTCGTAGACGTATCCGGAGCGGGGCTCCAGCAGCAGGGCGTCGCCGGGACGGATGGTGACGTCCAGCAGCGGCTCGGCGAGCCGCACCACCCGCTCCTCGTCGGTGTGCCCCAGCACCAGGGCGCGCTCGCCGTCCTCGAGGATCTCCTTGAGGGTGACGATCTCGCCCACGCGCTCGAATTCCATGGCCTCGACCACGTTGAGCGCTTCGTTGAGCATCACTTCCTGGCCGCGCCGGAGCTCTTCGAGCTCGACGCTCGGGCTGACGTTCACCCGCAGCTTGCGGCCGCCGGTGAAGATGTCGGCCGTGCCGTCCTCGTTCGCCGTGAGGAAGACACCGAAGCCGGCCGGGGGCTGGGCGAGCCGGTCGACCTCCTCCTTGAGGGCCACGATCTGGTCGCGGGCCTCGCGGAGCGTGCCTGCGAGTCGTTCGTTCTGGGCGGACACGCCGGCCAGATTGGTCTGCAGCTCGACGATCCGCTCTTCGAGAATTCTCGTGTGCCGCGGAGAGTCGGCGAGCTTGCGTCGCAGGACGGCGATCTCCTGCTCAAGGTAGGCGATCTGCCCGGCCGGGTCCTCGGACCCGCGTCCCGGGCGGATGCCGCGGTTCATGTCGTCGTCGTGGGCTGCCACGGTCCTCACCTCCTCCAAGGGGAGCTGGACGCTTCCAGACCCTACCTGGGCGGGTGTCGATTGAAACCCCTAGATCACAAAGACGGTCGGGGTGTGTCCGATCTTCACCCTTGCGCTCTCCCTCACGCCAGGGGAATACCCACCGAAGATGATCGGAACCCTGGCGGCGGTAGGGTCGAAGTGTTCAACACCCGTCAGAGCTGGCCGGATTCCCGTACGGCTCGACGCAGTAAAACGGCAGGAGAGACGATCGTGCAGCAGGAGGCCGCAGTCGCGGGCGAGGACCTGGAAGTCTGGATCGACCAGGATCTGTGTACCGGCGACGGCATCTGCGCCCAGTACGCGCCCGAGGTGTTCGAGCTGGACATCGACGGTCTCGCCTACGTGAAGAGCGGCGAGGACGAGCTGCTGCAGGACAAGGGCGCGACAACGCCCGTCCCGCTGCCGCTCCTCACGGACGTCATCGACTCCGCGAAGGAGTGCCCGGGCGAGTGCATCCACGTCCGCCGGGTTTCGGACAGCGTCGAGGTGTACGGCCCGGACGCCGGGTGACCGCCGTCGCACCACGGGTCACAGGTGGCTGATGCTCACGCGGCGGGCGTACGCCCGCCGCGTGCGCCCGCGTGCGGGTCACACGCTCCGGGCGTCGGACGGCGCGGAGCGTACGAAGGCGCCGTTCTCCCAGCGCCATTTCACGGTCTCGCGGACGTCGGGGCAGCAACGGGGCACGTCGGTGGACGAGTAGCCCAGCAGCGTGGCGACGACGTCGCCGGCGCGCACGGCGAGGTCCTCGACGTTGGTGCGGTCCTTGGGGTCGACGAGGGTGGCCACCACGCGCGGCTTCGTGCCGTCGGCCGCCTGGGTGAGGACGTACACGCCGTCGGGCGGGGTGCCCATCGGGGCGTCGCAGTGGACCGCCGCGACCGTCTCGGGGCGGCCGTCGCCGTCCAGGTCGCCGGACGCCTGCTTCTTCACCACGACCTTGACGGGGCCGCAGTCGAGCGGGAAGTCGACGTCGGCCGGGTCGGGCGGCAGCGTCTGCGCCGGGGCGTTCTTCGTGTGCGGGGCGCCCGGCGCGGCGGCGGTCGCGGGATCGGGCTGCAGGACGGAGGAGAGCGCCACGACACCGGCGACGGCCGTGGCGGTGGCCATCCAGTGGATGGGCCGGGCGTGCGTCTGGGCGAGCTCCGGTACGGCGGAAGACTGCACGAGGAGTGTCTCCTGTGAGGACTGTGCCGGTGGGGGTGGCCAGCATCGTGCCACACGTCACAGGACGGAGGGAACGGCGGGGTCCGCACCGGCCGCGCGAAGCGCCCGCGACGCGCCGCCTGCGGGGACGGCCACGACCCTGCGTCAACGTGAGAGCGCCGTGGGGGGGGGGGCGGGGGGGGGCGGGGGGGGGGCCCCCCCCCGCCCGGGGGGGGGGGGGGCGGCGCCCCCCCCCCCGCCCCCCCCGGGCCCCCCGCCGGGGGGGGGGGGGGGGGGGGGGGGGGCGGGCCGCGGGGGGGGGGGGGCCCCCCCCCCCCCGGCGCCGGAGCGTTGGTGAGGTACGGACCGCGCGTCAGCGGCCGGCGCCTCCGTCGGCGTTGGGGCCGGCGTAGTCCTCGCCGTAGGCGCCCTTGGCCGGGCGGCGCCGGCGCATGGGCGGCTCGACGCCGTCGGCGAGCCGGCGGGCGGTGAGCAGGAAGCCGGTGTGGCCGATCATCCGGTGGTCGGGGCGGACGGCCAGGCCCTCGATGTGCCAGTTGCGGATCATCGTCTCCCAGGCGGTCGGCTCGTTGAAGCAGCCGATCTCCCGGATGGACTCGACGGTCCGGGCGAGCTGGGTGGTGGTGGCGACGTAGCAGCACAGGATGCCACCGGGCACCAGCGCCTTGGAGACGGCGTCCAGGCACTCCCAGGGGGCGAGCATGTCGAGGATGACGCGGTCGACATCGGCGTCGGACAGGTTGTCCTGGAGGTCACCGACGGTGAGCTGCCAGGCGGGGTGCGGGCCGCCGAAGTAGCGCTCCACGTTCTGCCGGGCGATGTCGGCGAAGTCCTCGCGGCGCTCGTAGGAGTGCAGCATGCCCTGGTCGCCGATGGCGCGCAGCAGGAAGCTGCTGAGCGAGCCGGAGCCCACGCCGGCCTCCACGACGCGCGCGCCGGGGAAGATGTCGGCGAAGGCGAGGATCTGCCCCGCGTCCTTCGGGTAGACGACGGCTGCCCCGCGGGGCATGGACAGGACGTAGTCGGGGAGCAGGGGGCGCAGCGCGAGGTAGGCGACGTTCCCGGTGGTGCGGACAACGCTGCCCTCGGGAGCACCGATCAGTTCGTCGTGGGGGAAGGAACCCTTGTGGGTGTGGAAATTCTTCCCGGCCTCGAGCGTGAACGTGTAGTGGCGGCCCTTGGGGTCGGTCAGCTGAACCTGGTCCCCGACCTTGAAGGGCCCGCGCCTGCGGGCGGCACCGGTCGGTTCGGACATGTGACCAGCCTACCGGTCCGCGAGGGGCCCGCCGACCACGGCCGGCGCCACCGGGGTGCTCTCTAGGAGGGGCGGGCCATGGCCTTGACGAAGGCCCGCTCCACGTCGGCGGCGGACAGCACGCCGTAGATCTCGCCGGTGTTCTCGACGACGAGGTACTCGGTGGCGGGCGTCGCGCGCAGGGCGTCCAGCAGGTCCTCGCCGGCCAGTTCCGCGGAGACGCGCATGCCGTCGGTGAGGTCCTGGGCGAGTCCGCCGACCGGCACCCAGGGCCTGCGGTGCTCCGGTACGCCGACGATCGCGGCCTCGCGGACCAGCGACAGCGGCACGCCGTCGGTGTCGACGACGACCAGGGCGCGGGCCCCCGCGGCGTTGGCCCGGCGCAGCGCCTCGGAGAGGGGCGTGTCCGTCTCCACGGGGACCGCGCGGCGGGTGAGGGTGCGGGCACGCAGCTCGGGCAGGTGCTCGCGCAGCCGGGCCATGCGCAGGCTGTTCCCGGCACCGGTCCAGATGATCGCGGCGAGGATGGCCGCGAGCAGGGCGTCCAGGACGGTGTCCATGCCGACGTTGTCCACGGCGTCGGAGCCGAGCGCCCCGGACTGGGTGAGCAGCGGCAGGCCGATCAGCACGGAGACGGCGAGGGCGCGTCCCACCCAGGCGGCGGCGACGGTGCCGGTCATGGGCTTGCCGGTGATCGCCCAGACGACCGCGCGGAGCATCCGGCCGCCGTCCAGCGGGAGGCCGGGCAGCAGGTTGAAGACGGCCACGATGAGGTTGGACACCATCAGGCCGGCCAGCAGGACGCCGGGGACGCTGCTCGGGTCCACGGCCTGCAGGGCGAGGTAGAAGAGGCCCGAGAGCACCAGGGAGAGCAGCGGGCCGACGAAGGCCAGCACGAACTCTCTGCCGGGGGTCTCGGCCTCCTTCTCGATCTCGGAGACGCCCCCGAAGAACTGCAGCTGGATGCGGCGCACGGGGAGCTTGAAGCGGAGGGCCGCGACGGTGTGGGCGAGCTCGTGCACCAGCACGGAGGCGTAGAAGGCCACCGCGAAGAAGAGGGAGACCAGGTAGCTGGCCGCGCCCAGCTCGGGCAGGACACGGTCGATCTGGCCGCCGAACACCCAGGTGATGAGGATCGCCACCAGGAACCAGCTGGGCGCCACGTACACCGGGACGCCGAAGGGCCGGCCCATCAGCAGGCCGCCCCGCCGCCGCTCCTCGGGGCGCTGAGGCGTGGGTCCCTTGGCGCCGGAGTGGGCGAACGGCCGGTCGGCGTGCTCCGGCAGCTGTCCGCCCCCGTCGCCGGCGCCCCGCCCGGCGGGCCCCGGGGCCCGCGCGTCGGGGGCGGCGGACGGACGGTCCGCCGGGGACTCCTGGTGCGGCTCGGCACGCCCGTCCGGCTCGGCACGCCCGTCCGGTGCGGCGGGGCCGGTACCGGTGGTGCCGTGCGCCGGCCCGCCCGTGGTCCCGTGGGGGTCCTCGGCCGTGGGGCCGGACGCCGGGGTGTCGCCGTCCTCGGCCGCGGGCCCGGGGGCCGGGGCGCCGGGGCCGGCGGTGTGCGTCGGGTCGGGCGCCGGGGCGGCCGGGGTCGCGCGGGGTTCGCCGGTGGCGTGGGTGTCGTCGCCGGTGGCCGGGGCGTCGGGCCCGGTCTGCTCGGCCGACTCGTCGTTGCCGGGCCGCGGCCGTCCGCGCCCGCCGCTTACGTCCACCGGTGTCCCCTCGTTCGCTGCGTCTCCCGCGCCTGCCGGACGGGAGGGTCCTGGGTCGATGGTATGCGGCGTCCGCCGCCCGTTCGCCCCGGCACCCCTCTCTCTACCCCCTCCTTCCCCTTCTCTCCCTCCGGTCACGCCGCGTTGTCGGTGCCGGGCCGTAAGGTCTGTGGTCATGGAGACGAGCACCGAGGGCACCACGCGGCCCGACAGCAGCCCGGCCGCGCCTCAGGCGCCGGCGGACACGGTCGTGGCGACCGGGACGCCCGCGGCGCCGCCCGCCTCGCTGTCGCCCTCCCGTGCGAGTGACTTCATGCAGTGCCCGCTGCTGTACCGGTTCCGGGTGATCGACCGGCTGCCGGAGAAGCCGAGCGAGGCGGCGACCAGGGGCACGCTGGTGCACGCGGTGCTGGAGCGGCTGTTCGACGCCCCGGCCGCCGACCGCACCGTGCCGCGGGCGAAGTCACTGATCCCCGGCCAGTGGGACCGGCTGCGCGAGAGCAGACCCGATGTCGCGGAGCTCTTCGCGGACGATCCCGAGGGCGAGCGCCTGGCGCGCTGGCTGACGCAGGCGGAGTCGCTGGTCGAGCGGTGGTTCACGCTGGAGGACCCGAGCCGGCTGGAGCCCGCCGAGCGGGAGCTGTTCGTGGAGGCGGAGCTGGAGTCCGGGCTGCGGCTGCGCGGCATCATCGACCGGGTGGACGTGGCACCCACCGGCGAGGTGCGGATCGTCGACTACAAGACCGGCAAGGCGCCCCGCCCGGAGTACGCCGAGGGCGCGCTGTTCCAGATGAAGTTCTACGCGCTCGTGGTGTGGCGGCTGAAGAAGGTGATCCCACGCCGGCTGCAGCTGGTGTACCTGGGCAGCGGTGACGTGCTCACCTACGACCCGGTGCTCGCCGACCTGGAGCGGGTCGAGCGCAAGCTGCTGGCGCTGTGGGAGGCGATCCGGCTGGCGACCGAGACCGGGGACTGGCGGCCGAGGCCGACCAAGCTGTGCGGCTGGTGCGACCACCAGGAGCACTGCCCCGAGTTCGGCGGTACTCCCCCGCCCTATCCGCTGCCCCTGAGGGCGCCGGAATCCGGCGGGACCGAGCAGGGCAGAATGGGGCCGGACTAGCGAAGGAGACTTACGTGGCCATCCGCGTCCTACTGGTCGACGACCAGCCGCTGCTGCGCACCGGCTTCCGGATGATTCTGGAGGCCGAGCAGGACCTCGCGGTCGTCGGCGAGGCCGGCGACGGCCTCCAGGCCCTGGACCAGGTGCGGGCGCTTCAGCCCGACGTGGTGCTGATGGACATCCGTATGCCGCGGATGGACGGGGTGGAGGCCACCCGCCAGATCACCGGCCCGGAGCGGAACGGGCCGGCGAAGGTGCTGGTGCTGACGACGTTCGACCTCGACGAGTACGTGGTGGAGGCGCTGAAGGCGGGGGCGAGCGGCTTCCTGCTCAAGGACGCCCCGGCCAACGAGCTGGTGCAGGCGATCCGTGTGGTGGCCGCCGGTGAGGCGATGCTCGCGCCGAGCATCACGCGCCGGCTGCTGGACAAGTACGCCACGCATCTGCCGTCCGGCGAGGAGCCGGTGCCGGACACCCTGCACACGCTGACCGACCGCGAGGTCGAGGTGCTCAAGCTGGTGGCGCGCGGGCTGTCGAACGCGGAGATCGCCGCCGACCTGTTCGTCAGCGAGACCACCGTGAAGACGCACGTGGGTCATGTGCTGACCAAGCTGGGACTGCGCGACCGGGTGCAGGCGGCGGTGTACGCGTACGAGAGCGGGCTGGTGCGTCCCGGCGCCCAGTAGCACGGGTCGCCGTGTACGACGTGGGGGCGGCCCCCCCCCCCCGGGGGGGCCCCCCCCCCCCGCGCGCGGCCCGGGCGCCCCCCCAGGGCAACCCCAACCCGAGAACGGGTGCGCCGGGCCGGGACGAAACGACCGCCCGCGCCCGGG
>NZ_JBITSH010000012.1:0-253501 GCF_044540535.1 Streptomyces sp. NPDC085937
GGCCTCGGCGGCCAGGGACTTGCCCGCATCTTACCCGGTTGAACACCCCCCCCCCCCCCCCCGGGGGCGGGGGGGGGGGGTGCCCCCGGGCCCCCCCCCCCGGACCCGGTTCCGGCCCATCCGTCGAACATTCCGAAAGTCTCGGAGGACATGCGGTGAACGAACTGCCGCAGCAGCTGGTCAACGGCCTGCTACTGGGATCCATGTACGGCCTGGTCGCCATCGGCTACACAATGGTCTACGGCATTGTCCAGCTCATCAACTTCGCCCACGGCGAGATCTTCATGGTCGGCGCCTTCGGCGCCATCACCGTGCACCTGTACGTCTTGCCGGACGGCACCTCCATGTGGGTCGCCCTGCCGCTCATGCTGCTCGGCGCCATGATCGTCTCGGTACTGGTCGCCATCGGAGCGGAACGGTTCGCCTACCGCCCGCTGCGCGGCGCCCCCCGTCTGGCCCCGCTCATCACCGCCATCGGACTCTCCCTCGCCCTCCAGCAGGCCGTCTGGGCCTTCTACCCCGAGGCCAAGTCCAAGCTGCCCTTCCCCCAGATCGAGGGCGGCCCCTTCACCATCGGCGGAGCCACCATCCAGACCGGTGACATCTTCCTGCTCGTCGCCGCGCCCGTCAGCATGGCCTTCCTGGCCTACTTCGTGATGCGCACCCGCACCGGCCGCGGCATGCAGGCCACCGCGCAGGACCCGGACACCGCCAAGCTCATGGGCGTCAACACCGACCGCATCATCGTGATCGCGTTCGCCCTCGGCGCCGTCTTCGCCGCCGTCGGCGGTGTCGCCAGCGGTCTGAAGTACGGCCAGATCGACTTCAAGATGGGCTTCATCCTCGGCCTCAAGGCCTTCACCGCGGCCGTGCTCGGCGGCATCGGCAACATCTACGGGGCCATGATCGGCGGTGTGGTCCTCGGCGTCGTCGAGACCCTGGCCACCGCCTACATCGCGGACATCCCCGGCCTGGACAAGTTCGGCAGCCAGTCCTGGGCCGAGGTCTGGGCCTTCATCCTCCTCATCCTCGTGCTCCTGTTCCGGCCACAGGGCCTGCTCGGCGAGCGCGTTGCGGACAGGGCGTGACACCGATGACCACACAGACCACCGCATCCGAGACCGTGGCCGCACCCGCCCCGAGCACCCCCTCCGGGCTCATCGGCATCCCCGCCCACCTCGGCCGCGCCCTCGCCACCGGCGGCAGCGTCCTCGCCGTCGTCTCGACCTTCCTCGCCTGGACCTGGACCGCCGAGTTCCCCGGCGACCTCACCGTCTACGGTTACCCCGGCGGACTGCAGGTCCTGGTCCTCGTCGGCGGCGCCCTCGCCACCCTGTTCTGCCTCGCCTCCTACGGCGTCAAGGGACTGCGCTGGCTCACCCCGGCCGGCGCCGACGCGGCCGTGAAGTACGCCGTCCTCGGCACCTTCGCCACCGCCTGGTACACCGTCGTCTCGATCAGCACCGAACTCGGGGGTGTCGTCAACCTCGAGCCCGGCGGCTACCTCGTCGCCGCCGCCACGCTCATAGCCCTCCTCGGCGCCCTGGCCCTCCCCTTCGAGCGGCCCGAGCCCGACCCGATCGACCCCGACGAGACCGGCTGGGAGCAGTTCAAGCACGACGTCGGCCACGCCATGGCCGTGCTCCGCGCCGCCCTCTCCTCCGGCAGCCCGCGCCCCCTGCGCACCCTGCCGTCCTACGCCGAGATCCTCGTCATCGTCGGCATCCTGGCGCTCGCCCTGGTCGTCTTCACCTACGGCATCGGCACCGAGTACGACGAGCTGTTCGTCGGCTTCCTGATCACCGCCGGCTTCGGCTTCAGCGCGCTGAACCGCTCCGGCCTGATCGCCCACGCCTCCCAGATCAGCGCACGCCACCAGAACATCACCGTCTGCGGCGCGTTCATCGCGGCGGCCCTGTTCCCCTTCACCCAGACCGACGACCAGTACGCCACCCTCGGCGTCTACATCCTCATCTTCGCCACCGTCGCCCTGGGCCTGAACATCGTCGTCGGCCTCGCCGGCCTGCTCGACCTCGGCTACGTCGCCTTCCTCGGCGTCGGCGCCTACGCGGCCGCACTCGTCTCCGGCTCCCCCAGCTCACCGTTCGGCGTGCACTTCCCCTTCTGGGCCGCCGTGCTCGTCGGCGCCGCCGCCTCGCTGATCTTCGGTGTGCTGATCGGCGCACCGACCCTGCGACTGCGCGGCGACTACCTCGCCATCGTCACCCTCGGCTTCGGTGAGATCTTCCGCATCGCCGTCAACAACACCGACGGCACCTCCGGACCGGACCTCACCAACGGCTCCAACGGCATCGCGTCCATCCCGGACCTGAACATCCTCGGCTTCGACCTCGGCATCGCACACGACATCGGCGGCTTCACCATCGGCCGGTTCGCGAACTACTTCTTCCTGATGCTGCTCATCACGGCCGTCGTCGTCCTCGTCTTCCGGCGCAGCGGCGACTCCCGCATCGGCCGCGCCTGGGTCGCCATCCGCGAGGACGAGACCGCCGCCCTCGCCATGGGCATCAACGGCTTCCGCGTGAAGCTCATCGCCTTCGCCGTGGGCGCCACCCTCGCCGGCCTCGCCGGAACGGTGCAGGCACACGTCACCTACACCGTGACCCCCGAGCAGTACCTGTTCGCCGGCACCACCCCGCCCAACTCCGCCTTCCTGCTCGCCGCGGTCGTGCTCGGCGGCATGGGCACCATCGCCGGACCCCTCCTCGGTGCGGCGCTGCTCTTCCTGATCCCCAACAAGCTCCAGTTCCTGGGCGACTACCAGCTCCTCGCGTTCGGTCTCGCGCTCGTGCTGCTGATGCGCTTCCGTCCCGAGGGCCTCATCCCCAACCGCCGCCGCCAGCTGGAGTTCCACGAAGAGGCCGACGCGCCCACAGTCCTGAGCAAGACGGGGGCCTGACCACCATGACCACCGACACCACCACCAAGGACACCGCCGCGGGCGCGTCCGACCCCGGCAGCGTCGTCCTCGACGCCCGCGGCGTCACCATGCGGTTCGGCGGCCTCACCGCCGTCCGGGACGTCGACCTCACCGTCCGCAGCGGCGAGATCGTCGGTCTCATCGGCCCCAACGGCGCCGGCAAGACCACCTTCTTCAACTGCCTCACCGGGCTGTACATCCCGACCGAGGGCGAGGTCCGCTACCAGGACAAGGTGCTGCCGCCCAAGTCCTTCAAGGTGACCGCCGCCGGCATCGCCCGCACCTTCCAGAACATCCGGCTGTTCGCCAACATGACGGTTCTGGAGAACGTGCTCGTCGGGCGGCACACCCGCACCAAGGAAGGCTTCTGGTCCGCCGTCCTGCGCGGACCCGGCTTCCACAAGGCGGAGGCCGCCTCCCGCGCCCGGGCCATGGAGCTGCTGGAGTTCGTCGGCCTCGCCGACAAGGCCGACCACCTCGCGCGCAACCTCCCCTACGGCGAGCAGCGCAAGCTGGAGATCGCCCGCGCCCTCGCCAGCGAACCGGGGCTGCTGCTCCTCGACGAACCCACCGCGGGCATGAACCCCCAGGAAACCCGGGCGGCCGAGGAACTCATCTTCGCCATCCGCGACCAGGGCACCGCGGTCCTCGTGATCGAGCACGACATGCGGTTCATCTTCAACCTCTGCGACCGGGTCGCCGTGCTCGTCCAGGGAGAGAAGCTGATCGAGGGCGACCCCGCGACCGTCCAGGGCGACGAACGCGTGATCGCCGCGTACATCGGTGAGCCCCTCGCGGACGACCCCGGTGCCGCCGAGGTCGCCGAGGTCGAGGCCGCCGAGGCGGCGGCCCAGGCGGCGGGCCGGCCCCAGGCGCCCGCCGGCACGGCCGGCTCCGGGCCGGCGGACGCAGGCACGGACGCCGCCGAGGCGGACGCCGAAGCGGAGACCGAGGCGAGCGCCGACGCCGACACGGACGCCGAGACAGAAGCACAGGCGCAGACGGAGGCCGAGGCCACCACCGACGCCGCGCCCGGCAAGGAGAACGACCGATGACCGCACTCCTCGAGGTCGAGGACCTGAAAGTCGCCTACGGCAAGATCCAGGCCGTCAAGGGCATCTCGTTCAGCGTCGAGGCCGGCGAAGTGGTCACCCTCATCGGCACCAACGGCGCCGGCAAGACCACCACCCTGCGCACGCTCTCCGGGCTCCTCAAGCCGGTCGGCGGCCAGATCAAGTTCAACGGCAGGTCGCTGAAGAAGATCCCCGCCCACAAGATCGTCTCTCTCGGGCTCGCCCACTCCCCCGAGGGGCGGCACATCTTCCCGCGCATGACGATCGAGGACAACCTGCGCCTCGGTGCCTTCCTGCGCAGCGACAAGGCGGGCATCGAACAGGACATCCAGCGCGCCTACGACCTCTTCCCTATCCTCGGGGAACGCCGCAAGCAGGCCGCCGGCACCCTCTCCGGCGGCGAGCAGCAGATGCTCGCCATGGGCAGGGCCCTGATGTCCCGGCCGCAGCTCCTCATGCTCGACGAGCCCTCCATGGGTCTGTCGCCGATCATGATGCAGAAGATCATGGCGACCATCGCCGAGCTGAAGTCCCAGGGCACCACCATCCTGCTCGTCGAGCAGAACGCCCAGGCCGCCCTCTCGCTGGCCGACCACGGCCACGTCATGGAGGTCGGCAACATCGTCCTGTCCGGCACCGGCCGGGACCTCCTCCACGACGAGTCGGTCCGCAAGGCCTACCTCGGCGAGGACTGAACCCGCAGGCGAAAGGCCCGCGCCCCCGGTCGGGGGGCGCGGGCCTTCGTCGTACCCGGGACCCCGGGCGGCGGCCCCGCTCAGCCGCCCTTCGCTGCCTTCTTCTCCTCGGCGTCGTCGATGACCGCCTGCGCGACCTGCTGCATCGACATCCGCCGGTCCATCGACGTCTTCTGGATCCACCGGAACGCCGCCGGCTCCGTCAGCCCGTACTGCGTCTGCAGCACCGACTTGGCGCGGTCCACCAGCTTGCGCGTCTCCAGACGCTGGCTCAGGTCGGCGACCTCGCGCTCCAGCTCCTTCAGCTCCGTGAACCGCGACACCGCCATCTCGATCGCGGGCACCACGTCGCTCTTGCTGAACGGCTTGACCAGGTACGCCATCGCACCCGCGTCCCGGGCCCGCTCCACCAGGTCGCGCTGCGAGAACGCGGTCAGCATCAGCACCGGGGCGATGGACTCCTCGGCGATCTTCTCGGCCGCGGAGATGCCGTCCAGCTTGGGCATCTTGACGTCGAGGATCACCAGGTCGGGGCGGTGCTCGCGCGCCAGCTCGACGGCCTGCTCACCGTCGCCGGCCTCGCCGACGACCGTGTACCCCTCCTCCTCGAGCATCTCTTTGAGATCGAGCCGGATCAGTGCCTCGTCCTCGGCGATGACGACGCGGGTCGTCATCGGCGGCACGTGCGACTTGTCGTCGTCGGGCACGTCTGCGGGCTGGGGCGACTCGGGGGCGCTCAACGTGGGCTCCTTGGTGCGAGGCAGAACTCTGCTGCCAAGAGCCTACCTAGCTGCGGTAAGGTAGGGGCGCGAGGGGGCGCCGCACCCCTTGCTTTCGAAGGCCCCAGTACTCCAACTGGTTAGAGAGGCCGCTCTCAAACAGCGGACAGTGTGGGTTCGAATCCCACCTGGGGCACTTTTTCCTTCGATCTCAAGGCTGACACGGATAGCGGATTTCCCCGTTCGCCTGAATCCCGTTGTTTCACCGGGTCCGGATGCGGCTCTCCGGCGATCGTGGGCCCTATGTACGACATCAGCACCCGCAGACGTGCTCTGGCACTGGTGGATCAGGGCCGGAGTCTGAGTTCCGTGAGCCGGGAGACCGGGATCTCGCGCTCCGCGCTCCGTGCTTGGCGGAACCGTCCGGACACCACGCCCACCCCGGAATCTCACCACCCCGGTCCCCCCCGCCTGTGCACGCGCGTACGCGTACCTGCTGGGCCTCTACCTGGGCGACGGATGCATCAGCGCCCATCCGCGCGGTGGCCATTACATGCGGATCGCCTGCGCGGACGCGTGGCCCGGCCTCATCGACGAGTGCCGTGAGGCCATCACCAGGGTGCGCCCGGCCGTGAAGGTCTCTCTCGTGCCGAAGCAGGGCTGCCGGATGGTGACGAGTTATTCGCGGCACTGGCCCGCACTGTTCCCCCAGCACGGGCCCGGGAAGAAGCACTTGCGTGACATCGTGCTCGAGGGCTGGCAGCAGAGCATTGTCGACGCCCACCCTTGGGAGTTCATCCGTGGCCTGATCCATTCGGACGGCTGCCGCACCGTCAATTGGGCGACTCGGGTGGTGGCCGGTGAGCGCAGATGCCACACGTATCCGCGGTACTTCTTCACCAATCTGTCGGCCGACATCATCGGTCTTTTCACGTCCGCACTCGACAGGGTGGGCGTCGAATGGGCTTGGGCCGGGGCCCGGAACATTTCCATCGCCCGCAAGGCGTCCGTCGCCCTGATGGACCTCCACGTGGGCCCCAAGTACTGACCGGGGCCCGGTGCCGTCACTTCGGGCTGTCGTCCTCGCCGATGTGGTGGACGCGGACCAGGTTGGTGGAGCCGGAGACCCCGGGCGGGGAGCCGGCGGTGATGACGACCGCGTCGCCCTTCGCGCAGCGTGCGTACCGCAGCAGCAGCTCGTCGACCTGGTCGACCATCGCGTCGGTGGACTCGACGTGCGGGCCCAGGAAGGTCTCCACGCCCCAGGTGAGGCTGAGCTGGGAGCGGGTGGCCGGGTCCGGGGTGAAGGCGAGCAGCGGGATCGGTGAGCGGTAGCGGGACAGACGGCGGGCGGTGTCGCCCGACTGGGTGAAGGCGACGAGGAAGCGGGCGCCGAGGAAGTCGCCCATCTCCGCGGCGGCGCGGGCGACCGCGCCGCCCTGGGTGCGGGGTTTGTTGTGCTCGGTCAGCGGTGGCAGGCCGCGGGCGAGGATGTCCTCCTCGGCGGCCTCGACGATGCGTGCCATGGTGCGGACGGTCTCGACGGCGTGCTTGCCGACGCTGGTCTCGCCGGAGAGCATGACGGCGTCGGTGCCGTCGATGACGGCGTTGGCGACGTCGGAGGCCTCGGCGCGGGTGGGCCGGGCGTTGTCGATCATCGAGTCGAGCATCTGGGTGGCGACGATGACCGGCTTGGCGTTGCGCCGGGCGAGTTTGACGGCGCGTTTCTGGACGATCGGCACCTGTTCGAGGGGCATTTCGACGCCGAGGTCGCCGCGGGCGACCATGATGCCGTCGAAGGCGGCGACGATCTCGTCGAGGTTGTCGACGGCCTGGGGCTTCTCGATCTTGGCGATGACGGGGAGCCGGCGGCCTTCCTCCTCCATGATGCGGTGGACGTCCTTGACGTCGCGTCCGCCGCGGACGAAGGAGAGGGCGACGACGTCGAATCCGGTGCGCAGCGCCCACCGCAGGTCGTCCTCGTCCTTCTTGGAGAGGGCGGGGACGGAGACGGCGACGCCGGGGAGGTTGAGGCCTTTGTGGTCGGAGACGACGCCGCCCTCGACGACGGTGGTGCGGACGCGGGGGCCGTCGACGGCGGTGACTTCGAGGGTGACCCTGCCGTCGTCGACGAGGATGCGTTCGCCGGGGGTGACGTCGTCGGCGAGGCCGGCGTGGGTGGTGCCGCAGAGGTGGCGGTCGCCTTCGACGCCGTCCTCGACGCTGATGGTGAAGGTGTCTCCGCGTTCGAGGAGTACCGGGCCCTCGGTGAAACGGCCCAGGCGGATCTTCGGGCCTTGGAGGTCGGCGAGGAGGCCCACGCTGCGGCCGGTCTCGTCGGCGGCCTTGCGCACCCTTCGGTACCGCTCCTCGTGCTGGGCGTGCTCGCCGTGGCTGAGGTTGAAGCGGGCCACGTCCATTCCGGCGTCGACCAGGTCCTTGATCTGGTCGTACGTGTCCGTCGCGGGCCCGAGGGTGCAGACGATTTTCGCTCGGCGCATGGTTCGACCCTAGGCCTTACTTGCCGGTAGCGATCTGGCGGCGCGTGACCACTCAACGTCGTGCGGGTGAGGGGCTCTTGACAAGTGTCGAAGTGTGCGCGGGGCCGCTCAGATGAGCGTGCGGGGCCGGTCATCGGATCGCAACCTGAGGGGTCTGTTCCGGGTCGACGTGTTCAGGTCAGAATCGTCGGGCGAATCTACGCGCGTTGTGCGCCGTCGTCGTACGAGGAGAACCTGACATGCCGTTGGACCGCCGGAAGTTCCTGAAGAAGTCCGCCGTCACGGGGGCGGGGGTGGCGCTGGCGGGTACGGTGGCCACTCCCGCGGCCGAGGCCGCAGCACCTGCGGGACGGGGGAAGAAGCCGGTGAAGCGGTACGCGCTGACCGTGATGGGCACGACCGACCTGCACGGGCACGTCTTCAACTGGGACTACTTCAAGGACGCCGAGTACCAGGACACGGACGGCAACGCCCAGGGGCTGGCGCGTGTGTCCACGCTGGTGGACCGGATCCGCAGGGAGCGGGGCCGGGAGAACACGCTGCTGCTGGACGCGGGCGACACCATCCAGGGCACGCCGCTGACGTACTACTACGCCAAGGTGGACCCGATCACCGCCAAGGGCGGCCCGGTGCACCCGATGGCGCAGGCGATGAACGCCATCGGGTACGACGCGGTGGCGCTCGGCAACCACGAGTTCAACTACGGCATCGAGACGCTGCGGAAGTTCGAGGAGCAATGCGACTTCCCGCTGCTCGGCGCCAACGCCGTGGACGCGAAGACGCTGAAGCCCGCCTTCCCTCCGTACTTCGTCAAGAAGTTCCACGTGAAGGGCGCGGCGCCGGTGAAGGTGGCGGTGCTGGGGCTGACCAACCCGGGCATCGCGATCTGGGACAAGGCGTACGTGCAGGGGAAGCTGACGTTCCCGGGTCTGGAGGAGCAGGCGGCGAAGTGGGTGCCGAAGCTGCGCTCGATGGGCGCGGACGTGGTCATCGTGTCGGCGCACTCGGGCACGTCCGGCACCTCCTCCTACGGTGACCAGCTGCCGCACGTGGAGAACGCGGCGGCGAACGTGGCGCGGCGGGTGCCGGGCATCGACGCCATCCTGGTCGGCCACGCGCACGCGGAGATCGCGGAGCTGCGGGTGACCAACGAGGAGACGGGCAAGGAGGTCGTGCTGTCGGAGCCGCTGTGCTACGCCGAGCGGCTGACCCTTTTCGACGTCGAGCTGACCTTCGAGCGGGGCCGCTGGCAGGTGGAGTCGGTCAAGGCGTCGCTGCGGGACGCGGCGACGGTGGAGGACGACCCGCGCATCACGCGGCTGCTGGGCGACGAGCACGCGCGGGTGGTGGCGTACGTCAACCAGGTGGTGGGGACGGCCACCGAGACGCTGACGACGGTGGAGGCGCGCTACAAGGACGCGCCGATCATCGACCTGATCAGCAAGGTGCAGGAGGACGTGGTCAGGGAGGCGCTGGCGGGCACGGAGTACGCGTCGCTGCCGGTGCTGTCGCAGGCGTCGCCGTTCTCGCGGACGAGCGAGATTCCGGCGGGCGAGGTGACCATCCGGGACCTCTCCAGCCTGTACGTGTACGACAACACGCTGGTCGCGAAGCTGCTGACGGGTGCTCAGGTGCGGGCGTACCTCGAGTACTCGGCGGAGTACTTCACGCAGACCGCGGCCGGCGCGCCGGTGGACGTCGACAAGCTGACGAACGCGGGCGGGCGTCCGGACTACAACTACGACTACGTGTCGGGCGTGAAGTACGACATCGACATCGCCCAGCCGGCCGGGTCGCGCATCAGGAACCTGACGTTCGACGGCGCCCCGGTGGACGACGCGCAGCGGTTCGTGTTCGCGGTGAACAACTACCGGGCGAACGGAGGCGGCGCGTTCCCGCACGTGGCGTCGGCGCAGGAGCTGTGGGCGGAGTCGACGGAGATCCGGACCCGGATCGCGGAGTGGGCGACGGCCAAGGGCGTGCTGGACCCGAAGGACTTCGCGTCGGAGGACTGGCGGCTGACCCGGGACGGCACGCCGGTGTTCTGACCGTCCGGGGTACGGCATGTGGGGGCGCCGCCGGTTCGTCCGGCGGCGCCCCCGCGGCGTTCCCGTCCGCCGTCACGCCTCCTGGACGCGCAGGGCGCGGGCCAGGTCGTCGAGCTGGTCGGCCAGCTTGCGGCGCAGGGCGGGGATCGGGTCGGCCTTGCGCAGGCACTTCTCGCCGAGCCTCAGGGTCTCGGCGTCGACCGCGTGGGCGGGGAAGGCCCAGCGTCCGGCGGCCTCGGCGATGGCGGGGCCCCGGCGGGCGGCGACGGCGACGGCGTCCTTGAAGTAGCGCGCCACGTACGGGCGGACCAGTTCGGCCTGTTCGGGCTGCCAGAAGCCCTGGGCGGTGGCGGTGAACAGGTAGTTGGACAGGTCGTCGGAGGCGAACATGGCGTCCCAGGCACGGGCCTTGGCGTCCGGGTCGGGCAGTGCGGCCCGGCAGCGGGCGGCGCCCTCCTGGCCGGTGGCGCTGGGGTCGCGGCGCAGTTCCTCGGCGATGTCGGTCTCGGTGACGGCGCCGAGCGTGGCGAGCCGGGCGAGGACGCGCCAGCGCAGTTCGGGGTCGAGTTCCGGGCCTCCGGGGACGGTGCCCTCGGTGAGCCAGGCGGCGACGGGTTCGGGGTGGGCGGCGGCGTCGATGGAGTGGCGCACGGCGACCAGGCGCAGGCCGGGGTGGTCGCCGTCCTCGGTGCGGCGGATGAGGTCGCGGCACAGGTCGGTGAGGGTGGCGAGCGCGGCCGGCCGTCGGTCGGGGCTCAGGTAGCGGTCGGCGACGTGTCCGGAGGCGAAGGCGAGGACGCCCTGGACGAGGGCGACGTCGGTCTCGTGGGGCAGGTGGGCGCGGGCGATGTCGAGGTAGTCGGCGGCGGGCAGCTCGCCGTCCCGTACGGCGTCCCGGAGCGCGTTCCACACGACGGCGCGGGTGAGCGGGTCCGGCAGGCCGGACAGGTGGGTGCGCAGGGTGGCCAGGGACCTGGTGTCGAAGCGGATCTTGGCGTAGGTGAGGTCGCCGTCGTTGAGGACGACGAGGGCGGGGCGGGTGCCGCCGGTGCCGAGGGAGACGGTCCCGTCGGCGGGGACGTCGGCGTCGATGCGCTCGCGTGGGGCGAGGTGTCCCGCGTCGTGCAGGTCGCGGTCGTAGACGCCGATGGTGATGCGGTGCGGGCGCCCGACGCCGTCCCGGTCGGGGGTGGTGCCGTCGGCGGGCGCGGGGCGGACGTCGCCCAGGTTGCGGACGGCGAGGGTCCAGGAGCCGGACTCGCCGCCGCGCACCTCCGGGACGAGGGTGTCGACGCCGGTGGTGCGCAGCCAGGCGTCGGCCCAGGCGTGCACGTCGCGTTCGGTGGCGGCGGCCAGCGAGTCGATGAACTCGGCGAGTCCGGCGTTGCCGAAGCGGTGGCGCTCGAAGTGGATGTTGATGCCGGTGAGGAAGTCCTTCTCGCCGAGCCAGGCGACGAGCTGGCGCAGCGCGGAGGCGCCCTTGGCGTAGGAGATGCCGTCGAAGTTGAGCAGGGCGGAGGCGGTGTCCTCGACGTGCTCCGGGGCGACGGGGTGGGTGGAGGGCCGCTGGTCGGCGTCGTAGCCCCAGGCCTTGCGGGAGACGCCGAAGTCGGTCCAGGTGTCGGTGCCGCGCCAGCGGGGCGGCTGTCCGCCGGGGCTCGCGGGGGTGACCTCGTTGAGGGTCTGGTAGCCCATGTACTCGGCGAAGGACTCGTTGAGCCAGATGTCGTCCCACCAGCGCAGGGTGACGAGGTCGCCGAACCACATGTGGGCCATCTCGTGGGCGACGACCATGGCGCGGGTCTGCCGCTCGGTGTCGGTGACGGCGGAGCGGTAGACGAACTCGTCCCGGAAGGTGACCAGTCCGGGGTTCTCCATGGCGCCCGCGTTGAACTCGGGGACGAAGGCCTGGTCGTAGGAGTCGAAGGGGTACGGCTCCTCGAACTTCTCGTGGTAGCGGTCGAAGCAGGCGCGGGTGATGTCGAGCAGTTCCTCGGCGTCCGTGTCCAGGTACGGGGCCAGGGAGCGGCGGCAGTGCAGGCCGAAGGGCAGGCCGCGGTGCTCGGTGCGCACGGAGTGCCAGGGGCCGGCGGCGACGGCCACGAGATAGGTGGAGATCAGCGGGGTGGGGGCGGCCTTCCACACGCCGCCGCCGGTGTGCTCGGTGACGCCGTTGGCGAGGACCGTCCAGGTGTCGGGCGCGGTGACGGTGAGGTCGAAGACGGCCTTGAGGTCGGGCTGGTCGAAGGCGGCGAAGACGCGCTGCACGTCGTCCAGGAAGAGCTGGGTGTAGACGTAGGTCTCGCCGTCGGTGGGGTCGGTGAAGCGGTGCATGCCCTCGCCGGTGCGGGAGTAGTGCATGCGCGCGTCGACCAGCAGCTCGTGCTCGCCGGCGGTGAGGTTCTTCAGCGGAAGCCGGCCGTCGTCGAGGAGGGCGGGATCCAGGGGCTGTCCGTCGAGCGTGACGGTGCGCAGCTCGGCGGGCTTGATCTCGACGAAGGTGTCCGCGTCGGTGCGGGCGCTGAACCTGATGAGGGTGCGGGAGTCGAACGTCTCGTCCCCGGCGGTCAGGTCGAGGGCGATCGTGTAGCGGTGGACGTCGATGAGCTGTGCTCGGTTCTGCGCTTCGTCGCGCGTCAGTACGGACATGCACGCCATGCTGCCTGATGGCGTCGGCCGGGCACAGAGGAGGATGGGGTACGCGGCCTATGTCCGGTCCCCGCCGAGCTCCGCGGTGTGCGCCCCCGGGGGCTGTGCGGGAGGCACGTGCGCGCGCGGACGGGGCGGCGCGGGGCGTGCGGGCGGGGTGCCGTGTTCGTCGAGCCGGGCGCGCAGGGCGCGTATCTCGGCCTCCAGGGCGAGCCGCCGCTGGTGGGCGTCGTACAGGTGGCGCACCTTGGTGCGCAGGGCCCAGGGGTCGACGGGTGTGGTGACCAGGTCGGCCACGCCGAGGCGGTAGGCGGCGGCGCCGAGGCGGCGGTCGCGGGCGAAGCCGGTGAGCAGGACGACGGGGACGTGCCGGGTCTGTTCCAGGCGGCGCATGTGGCGCACGACGTCGAGCCCGCCCGTGCCGGGCAGGTGCGCGTCGAGCAGGAGCAGGCCGACGTTCCCGCGCAGCAGCTGCTTGAGCGCCTCGTCGCCGCTGGTGGCCCGGCCCAGCAGGTGGCCCAGCGGGGCCAGGGCGCTCTCCAGGGCGTACAGGGTGTCCTCGTGGTCGTCCACGAGGAGGATGCGGGCGGTGGGCGGCATGGCGCACGTCCTTCCCCCGTCAGGGTCCGGGTGTGGCTCCGGGCGCTGACGGACGGTGCTCGCCGGCGGACGAGGAGTGCACGGCGCAGCATGCACCGCGCGGGCCGCCCTGTCACTCCCCGCGGAGGAGGAGACGGTGTCCGCCGCGCTCAGGCCGTGCCGTTCGCGGTGTCGTCGGCGATGCGTTCGTGGTGGCGGATCACCTCGGCGATGATGAACGTCAGGAACTTCTCCGCGAAGGCCGGGTCGAGTTTGGCGCTCTCGGCGAGGGCACGCAGCCGGGCGATCTGGCGGGCCTCGCGTCCGGGGTCGGCGGGTGGCAGCCGGTGCTCGGCCTTGAGCCGGCCCACCTGCTGGGTGCACTTGAAGCGCTCGGCGAGCATGTGGACGACGGCCGCGTCGATGTTGTCGATGCTGTCGCGCAGACGGGTCAGCTCGTCGAGGACGGCGGGGTCGGCGTCCGGGGTGGCGGCGTTGCTGGTGGTCATGGCGGTTCAGCCTACGGCCGGGCGGCCCCGGGCGCGGACGGGGCGGCGCCGGGGGCGGGCCCGTAGAGTGGAACGGGGTCCAGCGCGGCGGGGGTGCGACGTGGCGAACGGCGGGCCGGTGGAGCACGGTTACCCGCATCTGCGGACGGTGCGGGAGTCGGTCACGGCGCTGTACCGGCGCCTGTCGTACGACACGGTCCGCACCTTCTCGGTGAGCGTGGCACCGGCGGACGTGGCGTTCTGCGACACGGACGACCTGCATCTGGGGGCGCAGCGGGTGGCCCACGAGATGGTGGGGCACTACCGCCTGCCGGACGCGCGGCTGATCGTCGGGTTCCGTGAGATGACGCATGCGGCGAACGTGGAACTGACGGCGGGCCCGGAGTACTTCGTCGAGCTGAACGACCGGTTCCGTGACCATCGGCGGGACATCGGGGCGGCGCTGGCGCACGAGGTGGCGCACGTGTACCTGCACCGGCTGGGGCTGTCGTTCCCGTCGACGCGGGAGAACGAGATCCTCACGGACACCGCGGCGACGTACCTCGGCGCGGGCTGGCTGCTGCTGGACGCGTTCCGGGAGGACGGGGCGTCCTCGCAGAAGCTCGGGTACCTCACGCCTGAGGAGTTCGGCTACGTGCTGGCGAAGCGGTCCTTGCTGTTCGGCGAGGACCCGTCGGTGTGGTTCACCAGTGCGCAGGCGTACTCGGCGTACCGGGAGGGCATGGCGCTGGCGCGGCGCGACGCGGAGCAGCCGCCGCTGTGCTCCGCGGGGTGGGCCGGGCGGCGCCGGTACGCGCGGGACCGGCGGCACGCCCTGGGGCACGCGGAGGCGGCCGGGCCGGGGCGGGAGACGCCGTACCGGTTCTCGGCGGACGGCGACGGGCCGCTGCGGGTGTCGTTCCCGTGTCCCACCTGCCACCAGCGGATCCGGGTCCCGGTGACGGGGCGTGTCCGGGCGCGGTGCGGTGTGTGCCGGACCGTCCTGGAGTGCGACACCTGAGGGCCGGGCCCCGCGCCACCGCGCCACCCCTGCAACGACCGCCACAGAAGCGGCATTTCACCCCGGTATTCGCTCATGTCTCAGGTGTTCGCTATTTTGTTCGCCGCTGTCGTCGTGTGCGCCGCCGTCCCCGCCGGCCCGTTTCTGTCCCGACCCCGCCGAGGAGCAGGCCTGTGGAGCCCGAGTCCGTCGTCACCACCTGTTACCGCCATCCGCGGGTCGAGTGTCACGTCCGCTGTGTCCGCTGCGACCGGTACATCTGCCCCGACTGCATGCGCGAGGCGGCCGTGGGCCACCAGTGCCCGGAGTGCGTGCGGGAGGGCGCCCGGTCGATGCGGCAGGCGCGCACCCTGGTGGGCGGCCGGGTCTCGGCCGTGCCCGTCGCGACGTACGTGCTGATCGTCCTGAACGTGCTGGCGTACCTGGCGGAGGTGGTCCGGCCGGAGGTCGTGGACCGGTTCGCGATGCTGGGCGCGGGGCTGGCCGGCCCGGACGGCGGTCACTACCTGTGGACCGACGCGTACCCCCCGGGCTTCGCCCCCGAAGGGCTGGCGGGCGGTGAGTGGTACCGGCTGCTGACCGGCGCGTTCCTGCACCTGCCGCCCACGGAGGGCACCTTCGGCGTCCTCCACCTGGTGATGAACATGGTGGCCCTGTGGAACCTGGGCCGGATGGTCGAGCCGATGCTGGGCCGCCTGCACTACCTCACCCTGTACCTGCTGTCCGCGCTGGGCGGTTCGGTGCTGGTGCTGCTGATCGCGCCCTCGGACCCCACGGTCGGCGCGTCCGGTGCCCTGTTCGGCCTGGGGGCCTCCTACTACGTGATGGCCCGGCGGGTGGGCGCCGACATGGGCGGGGTGAACCGCCTCATGGGCGGACTGCTGCTGTGGCTGGTGGTGTCCGCGCTCTTCACCTCCTGGCAGGGCCACCTGGGCGGGCTGCTGACGGGCGGGCTGGTGGCCCTGGCGTTCGCGTACGCCCCCCGTGACGGCCGCCGGGCGGCGGTGCAGATCGGCGCGTGCGTGGGGCTGGCGGTGCTGCTGGCGGTCCTGACGGTGGTCAAGGTGTCCGAACTGACAGGTGGAGGGATCCCCCAGTGAAACGTGCCGGTGTGCTCTTCCTCGCGGGCGTCCCCGTGGTCGCCACGGCGGTGTACTTCGTCCTGCCGTCGGGGGCCGCGGACGCGCCGGCCGCCCCGACGTCGGTCGGTGCGCAGTCCTCCCGGGACGACGTGAAGGACCGCGCCGAGCAGGACCACGAGGAGCAGCGGGACAAGGACGACGAGATCATCGCCTCCCTGCCGCCCGGTCTGGCCGCCCCGGCGAAGAAGGAGCTGGCCCACAAGCTGGTGGCGAGCGCCGAGCACTCCACCACCGACTGGCGCTCCACCTACGGGATCATCGAGGACCGGGACGACGACTGCGGCTACACCGCGGGCATCATCGGTTTCTGCACCGGCACCCACGACCTGCTCACCCTGGTGGAGCACTACACGGAGAAGCACCCCGGGAACGGTCTCGCGCGCTATCTGCCCGCCCTGCGGAAGGTCGACGGCACGGACTCCCACGAGGGGCTGGACCCCGGCTTCACGGACGCCTGGAAGGCTGAGGCCGAGGTGCCGGAGTTCCGCGCGGCGCAGGAGGAGGAGCGCGACCGCGTCTACTTCGAACCGGCGGTGCGCCTGGCCAAGCTGGACGGCCTGGGCACCCTCGGCCAGTTCGTCTACTTCGACGCGATGGTCTTCCACGGCACGGGCACCGACGAGACCGGCTTCTACGCCCTGCGGGAGCGCGTGCTGAAGCAGGCGAAGACACCCGCCGCGGGGGGCGGCGAGAAGAAGTACCTGGGCGCCTTCCTCGACGTCCGCCGCGACACCATGCTCACCCGGTACCCGGACCGCGACACCTCCCGTGTCGACACCGCGCAGCGCCGCTTCCTCCAGGCCGGGAACCTGGACCTTGCCACCCCGCTGACCTGGGAGATGTACGGGGACCACTACACCCTGTCCTGAACGTGTTCGCGGCGCCTGCCCAGTCGGTCCGGTCGGGGACTGGCGGGCAGGCGCCGCGGTGTTCCGCACGCCTTTGTGCGGGACGTCTCGGGGTGGGTCAGACCGCCAGGGCGCGGTCCGTCGGGCGGATCGGGGCGGGCAGCGCGCTGGCCCCGGTGAGGAAGCGGTCGCAGCCCTGGGCGGCCGAGCGGCCCTCGGCGATCGCCCACACGATGAGCGACTGGCCGCGGCCGGCGTCACCGGCGACGAACACACCCGGCACGTTGGTCTGGAAGTCGCCGTCGCGGGCGATGTTGCCGCGCGCGTCCAGCTCCAGGCCGAACTGCTCGACCAGGCCGTTGTCCCGGTCGGTGCCGGTGAAGCCCATGGCCAGGGTGACCAGCTGCGCGGGGATCTTGCGCTCGGTGCCCGGCTTCTGGGTCAGCTTGCCGTCGACGAACTCCACCTCGGTCAGGTGCAGCCACTGGACGTTGCCGTCCTCGTCGCCCTCGAAGTGGGTGGTGGAGACGGAGTAGACCCGCTCACCGCCCTCCTCGTGGGCGCTGGTGACCTTGTACAGCATGGGGAAGGTCGGCCAGGGCTGGGCGAGGGGGTCCCGGTCGTCGTTCGGGCGGGGCATGATCTCCAGCTGGGTGACCGAGGCGGCGCCCTGGCGGTGGGCGGTGCCCACGCAGTCGGCGCCGGTGTCGCCGCCGCCGATCACGACGACGTGCTTGCCCTCGGCGGTGATCGGCGGGGAGACGTAGTCGCCCTCCTGCACCTTGTTGGCCAGCGGCAGGTACTCCATGGCCTGGTGGATGCCGTTGAGCTCGCGGCCCGGCACCGGCAGGTCGCGCGCGGTGGTCGCGCCGACCGCGAGGACGACGGCGTCGTACCGCTTGCGCAGCGCGGTCGCCGGCATGTCGCGGCCGATCTCGATGCCGGTGCGGAACTTGGTGCCCTCCGCGCGCATCTGCTCGATGCGGCGGTTGATGTGCCGCTTCTCCATCTTGAACTCGGGGATGCCGTACCGCAGGAGGCCGCCGATGCGGTCGGCCCGCTCGTAGACGGCGACGGTGTGGCCGGCCCGGGTCAGCTGCTGGGCGGCGGCCAGGCCCGCGGGGCCCGAGCCGACGACCGCGACGGTCTTGCCGGACAGCCGCTCGGGGATCTGCGGGGCGACGTCACCGGTCTCCCACGCCTTGTCGATGATCGAGACCTCGACGTTCTTGATGGTGACCGGCGGCTGGTTGATGCCGAGCACGCACGCCGACTCGCACGGGGCGGGGCACAGCCGCCCGGTGAACTCGGGGAAGTTGTTCGTGGCGTGCAGCCGGTCGCTGGCCGCGCCCCAGTCCTCGCGGTAGGCGTAGTCGTTCCACTCGGGGATGAGGTTCCCGAGCGGACAGCCGTTGTGGCAGAACGGGATGCCGCAGTCCATGCAGCGGCTGGCCTGCTTGCTGATGATCGGCAGCAGGGAGCCGGGGACGTAGACCTCGTTCCAGTCCTTCTTGCGCTCCTCGACCGGGCGGGGCGTGGCGACCTCGCGGCCGTGGTTCAGGAAGCCCTTCGGGTCAGCCATTGATCGCCGCCTCCATCATCTTCTCGGTGATCTCGGTCTCGGACAGACCGGCTCGCTCGGCGGCGTCCTTGGCGGCGAGCACTGCCTTGTACGTGCTGGGGATGATCTTGCTGAAGCGCTCCACGGCGGTGTCCCAGTCGGCGAGCAGCTTCTCGGCGACGGTGGAACCCGTCTCCTCCTGGTGCCGGCGGACCACGTCGTGCAGCCACTGCCTGTCGGCGTCGTCCAGCGCCTCGACGGAGCCGGCGTTGCCCGCGTTGACGTTGTCCCGGTCGAGGTCGATGACGTAGGCGACGCCGCCGGACATGCCGGCCGCGAAGTTGCGCCCGGTCTCGCCGAGGACGACCGCGTGGCCGCCCGTCATGTACTCGCAGCCGTGGTCGCCCACGCCCTCGGAGACGACCAGCGCGCCGGAGTTGCGGACGCAGAACCGCTCACCGGTCTTGCCGCGCAGGAACATCTCGCCGCCGGTGGCGCCGTAGGCGAGGGTGTTGCCCGCGATGACGCTGTACTCGGCGAGGTGGTCGGCCGCCCGGTCGGGCCGCACGACGATCCGGCCGCCGGACAGGCCCTTGCCGACGTAGTCGTTGGCGTCGCCCTCCAGGCGCAGCGTGACACCGCGCGGGACGAAGGCGCCGAACGACTGGCCGGCGGAGCCGGTGAAGGTGATGTCGATGGTGTCGTCGGGCAGGCCCGCGCCACCGAACTTCTTGGTCACCTCGTGGCCGAGCATGGTGCCGACCGTGCGGTTGATGTTGCGGATGGCGACCTGGGCGCGCACCGGCTGGGCGTCCTCGGCGCCGGTGGCGGAGAGCGCGTCGGCGGCGAGCTTGATCAGCTCGTTGTCGAGCGCCTTCTCCAGGCCGTGGTCCTGGGCGACGACCCGGTGGCGGACGGCGCCCTCGGGCAGCTCGGGCACGTGGAACAGCGGCTCGAGCTCCAGGCCCTGCGCCTTCCAGTGGTCGACCGCGCGGGTCACGTCGAGGACCTCGGCGTGGCCGACGGCCTCCTCGATGGAGCGGAAGCCCAGCTCGGCCAGCAGCTCGCGGACCTCCTGCGCGATGAACCGGAAGAAGTTCACCACGTACTCGGCCTTGCCCGTGAAGCGGTCGCGCAGCACCGGGTTCTGGGTGGCGATGCCGACCGGGCAGGTGTCCAGGTGGCAGACGCGCATCATGACGCAGCCGGAGACCACCAGCGGGGCGGTGGCGAAGCCGAACTCCTCGGCGCCGAGCAGCGCGGCGATCACCACGTCACGGCCGGTCTTCAGCTGGCCGTCGGTCTGCACGACGATGCGGTCGCGCAGGCCGTTGAGCAGCAGGGTCTGCTGGGTCTCGGCGAGACCGAGCTCCCAGGGGCCGCCCGCGTGCTTGAGCGAGGTCAGCGGCGAGGCACCGGTGCCGCCGTCGTGGCCGGAGATCAGCACGACGTCCGCGTGGGCCTTGGAGACACCCGCGGCGACGGTGCCGACGCCGACCTCGGAGACCAGCTTGACGTGAATGCGCGCCTGGGGGTTGGCGTTCTTCAGGTCGTGGATCAGCTGGGCGAGGTCCTCGATGGAGTAGATGTCGTGGTGCGGCGGCGGGGAGATGAGCCCCACGCCCGGCGTGGAGTGCCGGGTCTTCGCCACCCACGGGTAGACCTTGTGGCCGGGCAGCTGGCCGCCCTCGCCGGGCTTGGCGCCCTGGGCCATCTTGATCTGGATGTCGTCGGAGTTGACCAGGTACTCGGAGGTCACGCCGAAGCGGCCGGAGGCGACCTGCTTGATGGACGACCGGCGGGCCGGGTCGTACAGGCGCTCCGGGTCCTCGCCGCCCTCACCGGTGTTGGACTTGCCGCCCAGCTGGTTCATGGCGATGGCGAGGGTCTCGTGCGCCTCCTGCGAGATGGAGCCGTACGACATGGCGCCGGTGGAGAAGCGCTTGACGATCTCGGAGACCGGCTCGACCTCCTCCACGGGGATCGGGCCCCGGCCCGGCTTGAAGCCGAACAGGCCGCGCAGCGTCATCAGCCGCTCGGACTGCTCGTTCACCCGCTCCGTGTACTTCTTGAAGATCTCGTAGCGGCCGGAGCGCGTGGAGTGCTGGAGACGGAAGACCGTTTCCGGGTCGAACAGGTGCGGCTCGCCCTCGCGGCGCCACTGGTACTCGCCGCCGATGTCCAGGGCGCGGTGCGCCGGGGCGATGCCGGAGGCGGGGTACGCCTTGGCGTGGCGGGCGGCGACCTCCTTGGCGATCACGTCGATGCCGACGCCGCCGATCTTGCTGGTGGTGCCGTTGAAGTACTTCTCCACGAAGCCCTCCTCGAGACCGACGGCCTCGAAGACCTGGGCGCCGCGGTAGGAGGCGACGGTGGAGATGCCCATCTTGGACATCACCTTCAGCACGCCCTTGCCGAGGGCGTAGATGAGGTTGCGGATGGCCTTCTCGGGCTCGACGCCCGGCAGGAAGGTACCGGCGCGGACCAGGTCCTCGACCGACTCCATCGCCAGGTACGGGTTGACCGCGGCGGCGCCGTAGCCGATGAGCAGGGCCACGTGGTGGACCTCACGGACGTCGCCGGCCTCGACCAGCAGGCCCACCTGGGTGCGCTGCTTGGTGCGGATGAGGTGGTGGTGGACGGCCGCGGTGAGGAGCAGCGACGGGATCGGCGCGTGCTCGGCGTCGGAGTGCCGGTCGGACAGGACGATCAGGCGGGCGCCGTTCTCGATGGCGGCGTCGGCCTCGGCGCAGATGTCCTCGATTCGGGCGGCGAGGGCCTCGCCGCCGCCGGCCACCCGGTAGAGGCCGGAGAGGGTCGCGGCCTTGAAGCCGGGCATGTCGCCGTCGGCGTTGATGTGGATGAGCTTGGCCAGCTCGTCGTTGTCGATCACCGGGAAGGGCAGGGTGACGCTGCGACACGCCGCGGCCGTCGGCTCCAGCAGGTTGCCCTGCGGGCCGAGGGAGGAGCGCAGCGAGGTGACCAGCTCCTCGCGGATGGCGTCCAGCGGCGGGTTGGTGACCTGCGCGAACAGCTGGGTGAAGTAGTCGAACAGCAGCCGCGGGCGCTCGCTGAGCGCGGCGATCGGCGAGTCAGTGCCCATGGAGCCGATGGGCTCGGCGCCGGCCTTGGCCATCGGGGCGAGGATGACGCGCAGCTCCTCCTCGGTGTACCCGAAGGTCTGCTGCCGGCGGGTGACCGAGGCGTGGGTGTGCACGATGTGCTCGCGCTCGGGCAGGTCGCTCAGCTCGATCTCGCCGGCCTCGAGCCACTCGGCGTAGGGGTGCTCGGCGGCGAGGGCGGCCTTGATCTCGTCGTCCTCGATGATGCGGTGCTCGGCGGTGTCCACGAGGAACATGCGGCCGGGCTGGAGGCGGCCCTTGCGGACGACCTTCGCCGGGTCGATGTCGAGGACGCCGACCTCGGAGCCGAGGACGACCAGGCCGTCGTCGGTGACCCAGTAGCGGCCGGGGCGCAGGCCGTTGCGGTCGAGCACGGCGCCGACCTGGGTGCCGTCGGTGAAGGTGACGCAGGCCGGGCCGTCCCAGGGCTCCATCATCGTGGAGTGGTACTGGTAGAAGGCGCGCCGGCTGGCGTCCATGGAGTCGTGGTTCTCCCACGCCTCCGGGATCATCATCAGCACGGAGTGCGGGAGCGAGCGGCCGCCCAGGTGCAGCAGTTCGAGCACCTCGTCGAACGAGGCGGAGTCCGAGGCGTCCGGGGTGCAGACCGGGAACGTGCGCTCCAGGTCCTTCGCCGTGCCGAACAGGTCGGACATCAGCTGGGACTCGCGGGCGCGCATCCAGTTGCGGTTGCCCTTGACGGTGTTGATCTCGCCGTTGTGCGCGACGAAGCGGTACGGGTGCGCCAGCGGCCACGACGGGAAGGTGTTCGTGGAGAACCGGGAGTGCACCAGCGCGATCGCGGAGGCGAAGCGGCGGTCGGACAGGTCCGGGAAGAAGGGCTCGAGCTGGCCGGTGGTCAGCATGCCCTTGTAGACGATGGTCCGCGCGGACAGCGACGGGAAGTAGACGCCCACCTCGCGCTCGGCGCGCTTGCGCAGCAGGAACGCCTTGCGGTCCAGGGCGATGTCCCGGCTGGTGCCGTCGGAGACGAAGAGCTGCCGGAAGACCGGCATGGTGGAGCGGGCGGTGGCGCCCAGCAGCTGGGGCGCGACCGGCACCTCGCGCCAGCCGAGCACGGTCAGCCCCTCGGCGGCGGCGATCTCCTCGATGCGGGCGACGGCGGCGTCCGTGCCCTCCCCGGGCAGGAAGGCGATGCCGGCGGCGTACCCGCCCGCCTCGGGCAGGTCGAAACCGGCCACCTCACGGAAGAAGGCGTCCGGGATCTGGGACAGGATGCCCGCTCCGTCGCCGGAGTCCGGCTCGGAGCCGGTGGCACCGCGGTGCTCCAGGTTGCGCAGGACCGTGAGGGCCTGGTCGACCAGGGTGTGGGACGCCTCGCCGGTGAGGGTGGCGACGAAGCCGACGCCGCAGGCGTCGTGCTCGTTGCGGGGGTCGTACATACCCTGCGCAGCAGGGCGAGCATCCATGAACGACCAGCTCGTGCGGTCGTTCGAGGAATGCTGGGACGGCTGGCGCGGCGTACGCATCGGCTCTCCCGTCGTCGTCATGTGGCATGTGCGTGCCGAGGGACGACGTTGGCCCTCTGCGTGGCTAAATTTCGTGCAGGTTACATGATGGAACGACTCTCGGGAACCGGGACTTCCGTTCCAGCATGCGGACATCGAGGGGGTCGCGGCGGGGTTCCGCGCCTGTCGACGAGAGGCTGTGGGGGACCGCGGCGGGCAGATCGGTGTCCGCCGGTCCGACGGCGGGGAGAGGCTTCGTCGCCTCGCCCGCTGGGCGCGCCGCAGGCCTCATTGCCTTCAGCGCGTACGGCTCATGCCCACTGGTCACACGTGCGAAACCAGCGAGTAATGATTATTTATGCGAGGCTTCGCATAAACGCAAGGGACCTCATCCTACGGCCGTTCCGAACAGCGAGCCCAGGGCGTACGTCACACCGGCCGCCGCACCGCCGAGGGCCAGCTGCCGCAGTCCGCTGTACCACCAGGACCGCGCCGTGACCTTGGCCACCACGGCACCGCACAGGAACAGTCCGAGCAGCGCGACCAGCACGGCCGGCCACAGGCTGCTCGCGCCGAGCAGGAAGGGCAGGACCGGCAGCAGCGCGCCCAGGGCGAAGGAGCCGAAGCTGGACACGGCGGCCACGGTCGGCGACGGCAGGTCACCGGGGTCGATGCCCAGCTCCTCGCGGGCGTGTATCTCCAGCGCCTGCTCGGGGTCGCGGGAGAGCTGCCGGGCGACCTCGCGGGCCAGCTCCGACTCGACCCCGCGGGCCTCGTAGAGCGCGGCAAGCTCGGCCTCCTCGTCCGCCGGGTGCTTGCGCAGTTCGCGCCGCTCGACGGCCAGCTCGGCCTCGACCAGCTCGCGCTGGGAGGCGACGGAGGTGTACTCGCCGGCCGCCATGGAGAAGGCACCGGCGGCCAGTCCCGCGAGGCCGCTGAGGACGACGGTCTGCTGGCCGACCGCGCCGCCGGCGACGCCCGTCATCAGGGCGAGGTTGGAGACCAGCCCGTCCATGGCGCCGAACACCGCCGGGCGCAGCCAGCCGCCGTTCACGTCGCGGTGGGTGTGGTTGTCGCGGTGCGCCTCGTGCAGCGTCGCCTCGGTCTCGATGATGGCCATGCCGGTCCCCCAGGACACTCTCGGCGCCCTCGTCCGGGCGCTTCTTTGGACTTGTTCTACTTTTCGACGGAAGCCAGTCTACGCCTCGGCCGAACCTCCTGCCAGCAAGGAAAGGCTGCGCTAACCAGCCCTTTTGCGATTCTCACCGCGGTGCGTGGATGCCCCCGCCGATGTCGTCCGGGTGACGCTCGGGCGGACGAGGCTGCGGCGAACACGGCACCGGGGACAGTTCCGCAAGGGGCCCGCGCCCCGCGGGGCGCGCCTGAGAGGAGAGCCGCGTATGGCATCGACCGCCCGCATCCCCTCGGTGCCCGCGCCCGGGGACGCCCCCGGGCTCCGGGAACGGGCACGCGGCGCGCTGCTCGGCCTGGCCGTCGGCGACGCGCTGGGCGCGCCCGCCGAGAACATGAAGCCCTCCGAGATCCGCGCCCGGTGGGGCCGCGTCACGGGATACGTGACCGACCCCCCGGCGGGCACGGACGACACCGAGTACGCCATCTTCTCCGGACTGCTGGTGGCCCGGCACGGCTCCGCGCTCACCCCCGCGCACGTCGAGGCGGCCTGGCACGAGTGGATCGCCGACCGCGCCGAGGGCCCCTTCCGGGGCGCCGGCTTCAGCGAGCGGGGCACCCTGGAGAACCTGCGCCGGGGGCTCGCCGCGCCCATCTCCGCCCAGCACCGGCACGCCTGGAGCGACGGGCTGGCGATGCGGGCGGCACCGTACGGCGTGCACGCGGCCGGACGGCCGGACGAGGCGGCCCGGCTCGCGGCGATCGACGGCTCGGTCAGCCACGACGGCGAGGGCATCTACGGCGGGCAGGCGGTCGCGGCGGGCGTCGCGGCGGCCATGGCCGGGGCACCGGTGGTCACCGTCGTGGCCTCGGCGCTGGCGGTGGTGCCGGACGACTCCTGGACCGCCCGCTCGCTGCGCCGCGCGGTGACCGCCGCCCATCACGGCGAACGCGCGGTCCGCGCCGCGGTGGTGATCGGCGGCTACCCCTGGACCGACCTGGCGCCCGAGGCGGTGGCCCTCGCCTTCGGCGCGTACGCGACGGCCGACGGCGACTTCGAACAGGCGGTGCTGACCGCCGTGAACATGGGCCGCGACGCCGACACCACGGCGGCGGTCGCGGGCGCGCTGGCGGGGGCGACCCAGGGGGTCGCCGCCGTCCCGGAGCGCTGGGCCGCGGCCATCACCCCGGCCCGCGGCAGCTGCCTGCCCGCCATGGCCGGCCACCACGTCCTCGACATCGCGGACCTCCTGACCCCGGAGACCCCCACATGACCTCCACCACCCCCGCACCGACCACCGACGACACGCCGGCCACCGACGACAGGCCGGCCACCGGCACCGCGCGGGACGACGCCGCGCCGGCGCCGCGCACACCCGCCGGACCCGCCCCCCGTCCGGCCCGCTCGGCCGTCGAGGGCCTGCTCCTCGGACTCGCCGCCGGGGACGCCGCCGGCTGGCCCGCCGCCCGCCACCGCGCCGCCCGCATGCCCGAGTGGACCCGGCGCCTCACCCGCGAGCTGGACACCTTCGCCGAACAGAACGCCACCACCACGCTCCCCGTCCCCATCGCCCTCAACCAGCCCCCCGAACCCCTGCGCCTCGGCCCCTCCGACGACGCCGAGTGGGCCGCGTTCGCCGCCGAGGCGGTGCTGCGCGCGGGCGACGACACCGTGCTCGGCGACCTGAGCCGGGAGCGCCGTACCCGCGCCGCCATCGACCTGACCTGGAACGCGGTCGCGGCCGAGGTCGCCGCCGCCACCGAGCGGGCCCCGGAGACCGAGTCCGCCGTCCTGCCCCTGCGCGCCCGCATCTCCGTGCGGGCCGGCCTCGGCAACCTCGCCACCGGTCTGCGCCCGCCCGCCACCGGGCACGACAACCCGCACTACTTCGACGACGCCGCCTGCGTCCGGGCCTGCGTGCTGGCCGTGGCGCACGCGGGCGACCCGCGGGCCGCCGCCGACCTCGCCGAGTTCGACGCCCGCTACACCCAGGACGGCGACGGCGTGCACGGCGCGCGTGCCATGGCCGCCGCCGTGTCGCTCGCGCTGGCCGGCGCGGACCCGCGCGCCTGCGCGGACGCCGCCTGTGCCGAACTGCCCGAGGACACCGAGATCGGCCGCAACGCCCGGCACGCGCTGGCCCTCGCGGCGGACGCCGACAGCGCCTTCGCCCTGGTGCCGTCGCTGGAGCACCAGATCGTCGACCACGTCTACAGCTACGGCGTCGCCGCCGCCGAGACCGTCCCCGTCGCCCTCGCCCTGACCACCGCCGCCCGCGGCCGGATCGCGGAGGCGGTCCCCGCGGCGGCCTGCCTGTCACGGGTCGCGGACTCCGCCCCGGCGCTGGCCGGCGCCCTCACCGGGGCGCTGGGCGGGAGCGCCGCGATCCCCCGGTCCTGGCGGGAGAGCTGCCGCACCCTCTCGGGCTGCGTGCTGCCCCGGCTGACGGGGACGGACCTGGTCGAACTCGCCGGGCTCCTGGAAGCCGCCCGGCCGGCCGCACCGAGAGGATGATTCCGGCATGACGCGCGAATCCACCGAAGACCAGGCAAGCACGCCTTCCCTGGCGGAACGGATCACCGGGGCCCTGGTCGGGGCTGCCGTCGGCGACGCCCTCGGCGGCCCGGTCGAGGGGTACTCACCCGAACAGATCACCGACCGCCACGGCGGCCGGGTGCACGGCGTGGTCGGCCCGTGGAACGGCGACGCCTGGCGCACCGCCCGCCCCGTCGCGCCGTACCACAAGGGTGACGGCCACGTCACCGACGACACCCTGATGACCCACGCGCTGGTCCGGGTGTACGCGCGGGTCCGCGACCATCTGGACGCCTACGCGGTCGCCGACCACCTGGTGCCGGACCTGATGACGAACCCGCGCTGGATCCCGGAGCTGGAGGCGGAGACGATCCCGCTGCACCGGATCTTCCTCGCCGAGAAGTGGCTGGTGGCCCGGCTGCACTACGGCCACGTGGACCCGCGTGAGGCGGGGGTGGGCAACATCGTGAACTGCGGCGCGGCGATGTACATGGCCCCGGTCGGGCTGGTCAACGCGGCCCACCCGGCCGCCGCGTACGCCGAGGCCCTGGACGTCGCGGGCGCCCACCAGTCGTCGTACGGCAGGGAGGCGGCCGGGGTGTTCGCGGCGGCCGTGGCGGCGGCCTGCGCACCGGGGGCGACCCCGGAGTCGGTCGTCGCCGCGTGCCTGTCCCTGGCCAAGGACGGCACCCGGGAGGCGATCGAGCGGGTCTGCGCGGAAGCGGCGCGGCACACCGACTTCGAGTCGGCGCTGGGTCCGCTGCGCGAGGCGGTCGCCCCCTACGACACCGTGGGCCCCGACTACCGCTCCCCCTCGCTGGGTGCCCGGCGCCCCTCCCGGCTGCACGCGATCGAGGAACTGCCGGTCGCCCTCGGCATGGTGCTGGTGGCGCGCGGCGACACCCGGCACGCGGTGCTGGGCGCGGTGAACTACGGCCGCGACTGCGACTCCATCGCCACGATGGCCGGGGCGGTGACCGGTGCGCTCGGCTCCTCCGTCCCCGAGGAGTGGGCCAAGACCGTGGCGGAGGCCAGCCGCCTCGACCTGTGGGAGCCGGCCGCCACGCTGACCGGGGTGGCCCGCGAGGTCTTCGCCCGGGACGTGGAGCGCCGCCGCGCCCACGAGCGGGCGTTCGCACAGCTGGGAGGGGCCGGATGCTCCGACTGACCTGGGTCCAGCCCGAGGACCTCGTCGGCCACGAACTGCGCCAGGCCGCCCTGGACGGCCGTGAGCCGGCGGCGGTCGCCGCCCGCTGGTTCGCGGCGGGCGGCCCGCCGGCCCCCTCCGCCGCCGGCGCCTCGCCCCGGCCGGCCTCCCGCTGTCTGCGGCTGCTGGCCGGTGACCTGCTGGACGAACTGGCCGACCTGCCGAGCACCCTGGCGGACGACGAGCCGACCGACCTCCCCGCCATCAGGGCGCTGTGCCCGCACTGGCCCGCCTCCCCCGCCACCCCGCCGGCCTGGGACGGGCCCGCGTTCGAGGCCCGGCTGGAGGCCGCCTGGCTCGGCAGGGCGGCCGGCTGCCTGCTGGGCAAGCCGGTCGAGAAGCTCCCTCTCGCCGCCATCCGCGCCCTCGCCCGCGCCACCGGCAACTGGCCGCTGAACGACTGGTTCACCGCCCGGGGCGTCCCCGCGGAGCTGCTGGCCGCACACCCCTGGAACCGCCGCTCCGCTGACACCTCGCTCGCCGAGAACATCGACGGCATGCCCGAGGACGACGACCTCAACTACCCGCTGCTCGCCCTGCTCGTGCTGCGCCGCCACGGCCGCCGCTTCAGCACCGCCGACGTGGCCCGCGTCTGGCTCGACGAGCTGCCCGCCGGCCGCACCTTCACCGCCGAGCGCGTCGCCTACCGCAACCTCCTCGACGGCCTGGAACCCCCGCTCACCGCCCGCCACCGCAACCCCTTCCGCGAGTGGATCGGCGCCCTGATCCGCGCCGACGTCCACGGCTGGACCAACCCCGGCGACCCGGGCGCCGCCGCCGCGCAGGCGCACCGCGACGCCGTCCTCACCCACACCGCCAACGGCGTCTACGCGGCGATGTTCACCGCCGCCGTCATCGCCGCCGCGGCCACGGGCGGACACGACGTGCACGCCTGCCTGCGCACCGGCCTCACCGTCGTCCCGCCCCGCTCCCGGCTCGCCCTGGCCGTCCGCGACGCCGTACGGATGGCCCGCGAGCACCGCGACTTCGACACCGTCGTCGACCTGCTGCACGCGGCGCACGGCGCCACCCACCACTGGGTGCACGCCGTCCCCAACACCGCCCTGCTCGCCGCCGCCCTCACCCACGCCGACGGGGACTTCACCGCCTCGGTCTGCCGCGCGGTGTCCGGCGGCTGGGACACCGACTCGGTCGGCGCCACCGCCGGCGGCGTCGCCGGACTGCTGGCCGGCTCGCCCCGCGCGCTCCCCGAACGCTGGACGGCCCCGCTGAAGAACCGCCTGGCCACCTCCGTCGGCGACTTCGACGGCACCGGCTTCGACACCCTGGCCCGTCTGACCCACCTGGAGGCGTCCCGCCCATGACACCCCCCGAACCGGCCGCCGCCCCCGCCGCTCCCCCGCTCACCGGTCTGCGCGTCCTGGACCTCGCCACCCTCTTCGCCGGCCCCCTCGCGGCGACCCTGCTCGGCGACTTCGGCGCAGAGGTCGTCAAGGTCGAGCACCCGAGGAGACCGGACCCCTCACGGGGCCACGGGCCGTCGAAGGACGGCATCGGCCTGTGGTGGAAGGTGCTCGGCCGCAACAAACGCGCCATCACCCTCGACCTGTCCACGCCGGGCGGCCGGGACACCCTGCTGCGCCTGGTGCGCACCGCCGACGTGGTCGTCGAGAACTTCCGCCCCGGCACCCTGGAGAAGTGGGACCTGGGCTGGCCCGAGCTGTCCGCCGCCAACCCGGGGCTGGTCCTGGCCCGGGTCACCGGCTTCGGCCAGTTCGGCCCGTACGCGCACCGGCCGGGCTTCGGCACCCTCGCCGAGGCGATGAGCGGCTTCGCCGCGCTCACCGGCGAACCTGACGCCCCGCCCACGCTGCCGCCGTTCGGCCTGGCCGACTCGATCGCGGGGCTCACCACCGCCTACGCGGTCATGACCGCCCTCGCGGGGCGCGAGCGCACCGGCGAGGGCCAGGTCGTGGACTTGGCCCTGATCGAGCCGATCCTCAGCGCCCTCGGGCCCCACCCCACCTGGTACGACCAGCTCGGTCACGTCCAGCCCCGCACCGGCAACCGCTCGCAGAACAACGCCCCGCGCGGCACGTACCTCACCGCCGACGGCACCTGGGTCGCCGTCTCCACCTCGGCCCAGTCGATCGCCGAGCGGGTGATGGTGCTCGTGGGCCGCCAGGACCTGATCGACGCGCCCTGGTTCACCACCGGCGAGGGCCGCGCCCGGCACGCGGACGTCCTGGACGAGGCGGTCGGCGGCTGGATCGCCCGCCACACCCGCGCCGACGTCCTGGCCGCCTTCGAGAAGGCGGAGGCGGCCGTCGCCCCGGTCCAGGACGTGCGGGACGTGATGGCGGACCCGCAGTACCAGGCGCTGGGCACGATCACCACGGTCGACGACCCGGAGCTCGGCCCGCTGCGCATGCAGAACGTGCTCTTCCGGCTCTCCGGCACCCCGGGTGCGATCCGCTGGGCGGGCCGCCCGCACGGCGCGGACACCGAGGAGGTCCTCACCGAGCTGGGTCTCACCCCGGCCGAGCTCGCGGAGCTGCGCGCGGAGGGCGCCCTGTGACGGGCTTCCCGCTGACCTGGCTGTACGCCCCGGGCGACCGTCCGGCGGTGGTGGCGAAGGCGCTCCGCTCCGGCGCGGACGTGGTGGTGATCGACCTGGAGGACGCGGTCGCGCCCGACCGCAAGGCCTACGCCCGCGGCGCCACCGCCGAGCTGCTGCGCGACCCGCAGCCGGTGCCGGTGCACGTGCGCGTCAACGCCCTCACCAGCCCCTGGGGACCGGCCGACCTGGCGGCCGTCGCCCCGGCCCCCGGCCTGTCGGGGCTGCGGCTGCCCAAGGTGTCCTCGCCGGCCGACGTGGTGCGCGTGGCGCGCCGGACCGTCTCCGCGCGGGGCGGGTCCCCGCCGCTGTACGCCCTGCTGGAGACCGCGCTGGGCATCGAGCACGCGCACGCCGTGGCGACCGCCCATCCGGCCCTGCGCGGCATCGCGATCGGGGAGGCGGACCTGCGGGCCGACCTCGGGGTGCGCGAGGACTCCGGACTGGACTGGTGCCGGGCCCGGGTGGTGGTCGCGGCGCGCGCGGCCGGGCTGGCCCCGCCCACGCAGTCCGTGCACCCGGACATCCGCGACCAGGAGGGCCTGGAGGCGTCCTGCGTGCGGGGCCGCGCCCTGGGGTTCCTGGGCCGCGCCGCGATCCACCCGCGCCAGCTCCCGGTCATCGAGCGCGCCTATCTGCCGACGGCGCGCGAGATCGAGCAGGCGGAGACGGTGCTCAAGGCAGCGGCGGCCACGCGGGGGGCCCAGGCGCTCCCGGACGGCACCTTCGTGGACGCGGCGGTGGTGGCGGCGGCCCACCGCACGTTGTCCCTGGCCCACAAACGCTGACGCGCGAAGGGCGCCCGGGGGTCTCCCCGGGCGCCCTCCACGGTCGTACGGCGGGCGGTCAGCCCTTCTTGGCCGACCCGGCCCCGTCCTTGGACGCCTCGGAGTCCGCGGAGGCGTCGGAGTCCTCGGCGGACGCGTCCGCCTTCTCCGTGGCGGACGTCTCGCCCTCCTCGGCGTCGTCGGCCGTCTTCCCGGCCTTCTCGTCGCCTGCCTTCACGTCGCCGGCCTTCGTCTCCCCGTCGGCCGGTCCGTCGCCGTCGCTCGCGCCGGGCTCGACCACGGCCTCACGCCCGGGCCGCTTCCGCGCGGACAGCACGATGTACAGCACCGCGAGCAGGAAGACCAGGATCGCGGTCCAGTTGTTCAGCCGCATGCCGAGGACGTGGTGCGCCTCGTCGACCCGCATGTACTCGATCCAGAAGCGGCCCGCGCAGTACGCGGCGACGTACAGCGCGAAGGCGCGTCCGTGGCCGAGCTTGAAGCGCCGGTCGGCCCAGATCACCAGCAGCGCCACGCCGACGCACCACAGCGACTCGTACAGGAACGTCGGGTGGTACGTGCCCGGCACCCGGCCGTCGGAGGAGGAGGTGATCTCCACCGCCCACGGCACGTCGGTCGCCCGCCCGTACAGCTCCTGGTTGAACCAGTTGCCCCAGCGGCCGATGGCCTGCGCGAGGGCGATGCCGGGGGCGATGGCGTCGGCGTACGCGGGCAGCGGGATGCCGCGGCGGCGGCAGCCGATCCACGCGCCGAGCGCGCCCAGGGCGATGGCGCCCCAGATGCCGAGGCCGCCCTCCCAGATCTTGAAGGCGTCCACCCAGTCACGGCCCTCGCTGAAGTACAGCTGGTAGTCCGTGACCACGTGGTAGAGCCGGCCGCCGATCAGGCCGAACGGCACGGCCCAGACAGCGATGTCCGCCACCGTGCCGGCCCGCCCGCCCCGGGCGATCCAGCGCTTGTTGCCGAGCCAGACGGCAACGAAGACGCCGATGATGATGCAGAACGCGTAGCCGCGCAGCGGAACGGGGCCGAGGTACAGCACCCCGCTCGACGGGCTGGGAATGTAGGCAAGTTCCATGGCAGGGTCGACGCTACCGTGCCGGACGGCCCGCACGGCAGGCGGTCCGGCTACGGCTCCATAACAGGCCCCTCGGGGACACGCCGCTCAGGACTTGTTGGCCTCCTCGACCATCTCCTTCAGCTTCTCGGGCGTCATGGAGCGGTCCTGGTAGATGTTCTGCCCCTCGAACAGCACGGTCGGGGTGCCGCTGAAGCCGCCCTTCTGGAAGGCCTCGTTGGACTTCACCACCCAGCTGTCGTGCGTGCCGTCCTCGACGCAGGTGCGGAAGGCGGGGGTGTCGAGCCCGTCGACCTTGCTCGCCAGGTCGAACAGCTTGTCGTCGCTGGAGAAGGCGTCGTCGCTCTCCATCGGCTGGTTCTCGAACAGCACGTCGTGGTACTCGGTGAACTTGCCCGCGTCCTGGGAGCACGCCGCGGCGTTGGCCGCGCTCAGCGAACCGCTGCCGCCGAGGCCGCCGTCGATCAGCGTCACCAGGTGGTACTCGACCTTCAGCTTGCCGGCCTCGGTCAGCTCGTTCAGCGTGGAACGGTAGGTCTGCTCGAAGGCCTTGCAGGCGGGGCAGCGGAAGTCCTCCCACACCGTGAGGGTGGCCTTGGCGTTTTCCTTGCCGACGGGGATGGCCAGGCCGTCCTTGCCCTGCGCGCCCGAGGGCGCCACGACGGGGCCGGACGCCTTGCTCTCGTCGTCCCCGCCCGAGTTCGCCGCGACGACGCCGATCACCGCCGCGAGCCCCAGGACACAGACCACGCTCGCGCCCACGATCAGGGTGCGGCGCCGCTTGTCCGCCGTCTTCTGCTTCTCGCGCTCTGCCGCCATCCGCTCCCGGGCGGTGCGCTTTCCCTCACGGTTCTTGTCGCTCACACCCCGCAGAACGAACCGGGGAGGCGCCCAGCGCCTCCCCGGTCCCAGGTCCACCCGTACGAGGGACCCCGGCGGCCCGCCGCGGCGGCCGGCCGGTGCGGTCACACCTGTCCGCGCACGCCCTTGGCCAGCTCACCGGCGAGAGCGCGGACGGCCTCGACGCCCGCGGCGTCGTCGGACGCGTCCAGCATCCGCTTGACGAAGGCGGAGCCGACGATCACCCCGTCGGCGAACCGGGCGACCTCGGCGGCCTGCGCCGGGTTGGACACGCCGAGCCCGACGCAGACGGGGGTGTCGGTGGTGGCGCGGGTGCGCCGCACCAGGTCCTCGGCCTGGGAACTGACCGACGCGCGGGTGCCGGTGACGCCCATGAGGGAGGCGGCGTAGACGAAACCGCTCCCGGCCGCGGTGATCTCGGCGAGCCGCTCGTCCTTGCTGCTGGGCGCCACCACGAAGACCGTGGCCAGCCCGTGCTTCTCGGCGTGCTCCCGCCACAGCGCCGACTCCTGCACCGGCAGGTCGGGCAGGATGCACCCGGCGCCCCCGGCCTCCGCCAGCTCGGCGGTGAACCGCTCCACGCCGTAGCGGTCGATCGGGTTCCAGTACGTCATGACGAGGATCGGCGCGCCCGTGGCCGCGTGGGCCTCGCGCACCGTGCGCATCACGTCCGCGATCCTCACCCCGCCGCGCAGGGCGATGTCGTCGGCGGTCTGGATGACCGGGCCGTCCAGGACGGGGTCGCTGTGCGGCAGCCCCACCTCGACGACGTCGGCGCCGCCCTCGATCGCCGCCTTGACCGCCTCGATGCCGCCGTCCACGGTCGGGAACCCGGCCGGGAGGTAGGCGATGAGGGCGGCACGGCCCTCGGCCTTCGCCGCGGCGAGGGTGTCGCTCAGCAGCCGCACGTTCCCGCTCACTTGGCGTCCCCCTCGATCTCGGCGGTGCCGGAGGCGTTGTCCTCGACCTCGGCGTCCGTGTCGTACAGCCCGAAGTAGCGGGCCGCGGTGTCCATGTCCTTGTCGCCGCGCCCGGACAGGTTGACGACGATCAGCCCGTCCTTGCCCAGCTCCTGGCCGACCTCGAGGGCGCCGGCCAGGGCGTGCGCGGACTCGATGGCCGGGATGATGCCCTCGGTGCGCGACAGCAGGCGCAGGGCCTGCATGGCGGCGTCGTCGGTGACCGCGCGGTACTCGCCGCGGCCGCTGTCCTTGAGGTGGGCGTGCTCGGGGCCGATGCCCGGGTAGTCCAGGCCGGCGGAGATCGAGTACGGCTCGGTGATCTGGCCCTCGTCGTCCTGGAGGACGTAGGAGCGGGAGCCGTGCAGGATGCCGGGCTCGCCGGCGGTGAGGGTGGCCGCGTGCTCGCCGCTCTCGATGCCGTGTCCGGCGGGCTCGCAGCCGATCAGGCGGACGCCCGCGTCGGGGATGAAGGCGTGGAACAGGCCGATGGCGTTGGAGCCGCCGCCGACGCAGGCGATCGCGGCGTCGGGCAGCCGGCCGGCCTGCTCCAGGAGCTGGCGGCGGGCCTCCACGCCGATGACGCGGTGGAAGTCGCGGACCATCGCCGGGAAGGGGTGCGGGCCGGCGACGGTGCCGAACAGGTAGTGGGTGCGGTCGACGTTGGCGACCCAGTCGCGGAACGCCTCGTTGATGGCGTCCTTCAGGGTGCGGCTGCCGGACTTCACGGCGATGACCTCGGCGCCGAGCATCCGCATCCGGGCCACGTTGAGGGCCTGGCGCTGCGTGTCGATCTCGCCCATGTAGATCGTGCACTCGAGGCCGAACAGGGCGCAGGCGGTGGCGGTGGCCACGCCGTGCTGCCCGGCGCCGGTCTCGGCGATGACCCGGGTCTTGCCCATGCGCTTGGTGAGCAGGGCCTGGCCGAGCACGTTGTTGATCTTGTGCGAGCCGGTGTGGTTCAGGTCCTCGCGCTTGAGGAAGACGCGGGCGCCTCCGGCGTGCTCGGCGAAGCGGGGGACCTCGGTGAGGGCGCTGGGACGGCCGGTGTAGTGGGCCAGGAGGTCGTCGAGTTCGCGGGCGAACTCCGGGTCGGACTTGGCCTTGTCGTACTCGACGGCGACCTCGTCCACGGCGGCGACGAGGGCCTCGGGGATGAACTTGCCGCCGAAGGCGCCGAAGTAGCCCTCCGCGGAGGGGGTTTGACCCTCCGGGTCGGGGATGAAGAAGGTGCTGGGCATGGGTGTACCTCACGGTGAGTGTGTGGGACGACACTGAGCGCCGTGGGGGCGGGGTTTTCGTCGACCGCGGGTCGTACGTGGCCGGTCGCGCAGTTCCCCGCGCCCCTTTCGGGGCGGAGGCTGTCGGTCGGCTGCGTGCCGTGTGTGGCTGATCGCGTCCACGCGGCGGAGCCGTATGGCGTCAGAGCCCCGCGCCCCTTGCGGGGCGCTGCCATCGTCTGCCGTTCACCTGGCCCGGCTCGTCGCCGATGACGTAGCGGACCCTGCGGCCGTGCACCCGGCGGGCGGGGGCACGGCAGCCACGGGGCCGGCAGCCACGTGCGAGGCGGGAGAGCGTCATCGGGGGTCAGCCTGGCGAGGTCTCAGCGGCCGTGGCGCAGGGCGGGGTGTTCGCCCGCCGCCACCAGGTCGGAGACGGCCGTCCTCGGGTCCTTGCCGGTGACCAGCGACTCGCCCACCAGGACGGCGTCGGCCCCGGCGTTGGCGTAGGCGATCAGGTCGTGCGGGCCGCGGACGCCGGACTCGGCCACCCGGACGAGGTGGGCGGGGATCTCGGGGGCGACGCGCTCGAAGGTCCCGCGGTCGACCTCGAGGGTCTTCAGGTTGCGCGCGTTGACGCCGATGACCTTGGCGCCGGCGTCGACCGCCCGCTCGACCTCGTCCTCGTCGTGGACCTCGACGAGCGGGGTGAGCCCGATGGACTCGGCGCGCTCGATCAGCGATTCCAGGGCGGACTGCTCCAGGGCGGCCACGATCAGCAGCGCCAGGTCGGCGCCGTAGGCGCGGGCCTCCCAGAGCTGGTACGAGGTGACGATGAAGTCCTTGCGCAGCACCGGGATGTCGACCTTGGCGCGGACGGCCTCCAGGTCGGCCAGCGAACCGCCGAAGCGGCGCTGTTCGGTGAGGACGGAGATGACGGCGGCGCCGCCCGCCTCGTAGTCGGCGGCCAGAGCGGCCGGGTCGGCGATGGCGGCCAGCGCGCCCTTGGACGGGCTGGAGCGCTTGACCTCGCAGATCACCTTGACGCCGTCGCCGCGCAGTGCGGCCACGCCGTCCTTGGCCGCGGGCGCCTTGGCCGCGCGCTCCTTGAGCTCGTCGAGGCTGACGCGCGCCTGCCGCTCCGCGAGGTCGGCACGGACTCCGTCGATGATCTCGTCGAGCACACTCACGCGAGCGGCCCCCTTCCTGACGGTCGGGCTTGGCTGGTCCCTGCGATGGTATCCGGAGCAGGGCGAATGCCCCGCATCCGGCCGAGGCGCGGTCCAGTACCTGGACGATCACCGCTCGTTCAGGGGTGCAGCCAGCCGCCGAACGGCGTGTTCCGGACCACCGTGAAGACCAGCAGCAACGCACCCGCCGACCACACCAGCGCGGGGGGCGGGTCGAGCCGGAAGGGCCTGCCGCGCGCCGTCCGCACCACCCAGACGGTCCACAGCAGGGCGAAGGCCGCGTAGCCGAGGACGGCGGGGGCGTTGGCCTGGAGCGCGGTCAGGAGGTCGCCGTGGGCGACGGCGTGGGCGCTGCGCAGTCCGCCGCAGCCGGGGCAGTACAGGCCGGTGAGGTGCAGCAGCGGGCAGACCGGGTAGTGGCCGGGCTCGTTGGGGTCGACGGCGGCGACGTAGGCGAAGGCTCCGGCCACGGCGGCGAGCAGGCCGGCGGGGACGGCCAGCCGGGCCGCCGGGCCGGAGACCGCGTGCGGGCTGGGGGCGTTCACGGGGTGCATTCTCCCCCGGACGCGCCGCGGGGGCGGCACCGGCACACGCCGGCGGCCGCCCCCGTCGGGGTTCGCGGGGTTCAGCCCTGGGCGCGGGCCGGCTCGCGGTCGCCGGTCGTCTCGTGCACCGGGTGGTGGCTCTTCGGCTGGCCCATGCCCATGGCGCGCATGACGGCGCCGACGACGCCACCGAGGAGGACGACGCCCAGTCCGGCCCAGAAGCCCACGGGCTGGTCCATCACCATGAACGCGCCCGCGGCGCAGAAACCGATGAAGGCGATGATGACACCGGTCCAGGCGGCCGGGGTGTGACCGTGGCTGCTGCCCGCCATTGCTTGCTCCTCGTTGCCGTGTGCGTGGGTGAGCGGGACGCTCTTCCCCATTGTCCCGCACACACGGGACCGCCGTGCGCCGGGGGTCGGCCGTGAGGGCCTCGCGTGTCGGGCCCTAGGAGCCGGTGGGGTCCTCGCCGCGGTCGAGGGCCTTCCAGAGGTCCTCGGGGCGGTCCGGGTCGGCCGGTGCCGCCGCCCGGCGCGGACGGGGGGCGCCGCCGCGCTCGTAGCGCCCGGACATGGCGGGCCACAGCCGCCCGTAGCGGAGCGCGAGCAGACCGGCGACCAGCAGCAGCAGTCCGCCGACGGCGGCCACGTACGGCCAGGCGGTGTGCGAGAGGGCGCCGACGGTCGCCGACGTGTCCCCGGACGCCTCGGCGGCCTTCGCGTCGAGCGCCGAGGCGTCGGACGCCCCGAGCAGCGCGGCGGCGACGGTGCCGGCCCCGGAAAGGGCGAGCACCGCGGCGACGGCCAGCCGGCCGGTCCGGCGTACGGCGAAGACGGCGACGAGGGCGGCGAGCCCCACGACGGCGAGGGCGGCGGGCACGCCGGTGACGTCGCTGCCCTTGGCGGTCAGCGGGAACGCGCCGCCGGCCACCGTCGCGGTGCCTTCCGACCACTGCTGCCGGGTGGCGAGCAGGGCCACGGCCGCGCCCAGGGCGCCGCTCAGCAGGGCCACGGCGAGGCTGGTGCGGCCGGCCCGGGCGGGGCCGGCGGGCTCGGAACGAGGGGTAGGTACAGCAGTCACATGCACCACTATCGCCTGAACCCCGGCCGTTACGGCATCCGGGGTGGGGTGGCGGCCGTCACCCCAGCCGGTTCGCCGTGTGGACGGCGCGCAGCACCGCGGCCGCCTTGTTCCGGCACTCGGTGTCCTCGGCGACCGGGTCGGAGTCGGCCACGATCCCCGCGCCGGCCTGCACGTACGCGGTGCCGTCGCGCAGCAGGGCGGTGCGGATGGCGATGGCCGTGTCGGAGTCCCCGGCGAAGTCGAGGTAGCCGACGCAGCCGCCGTACAGACCGCGCCGGGAGGGTTCGAGTTCGTCGATGATCTGCAGGGCGCGGGGCTTGGGCGCGCCGGAGAGGGTGCCGGCCGGGAAGCAGGCGGTGAGCACGTCGAAGGCGGTGCGGTCCGGGGCGACCCGGCCGGTGACCGTGGAGACGATGTGCATCACGTGCGAGTAGCGCTCGACCGACATGAAGTCGACGACCTCGACGGAGCCGGGTTCGCAGACCCGCCCGAGGTCGTTGCGGCCGAGGTCGACGAGCATCAGGTGCTCGGCGCGCTCCTTGGGGTCGGCCAGCAGTTCGTCGGCGAGCGCCTGGTCCTCCTGGGGGGTGGCGCCGCGGTGCCGGGTGCCGGCGATGGGGTGGACCATGGCCTGCCCGTCCTCGACCTTCACCAGCGCCTCGGGGGACGACCCGGCCACGTCGAAGCCGTCGAACCGGAACAGGTACATGTACGGCGAGGGGTTGGTGGCCCGCAGCACCCGGTAGACGTCCAGGGCGCTCGCCGTGCAGGGCGTCTCGAAGCGCTGGGAGGGGACCACCTGGAAGGCCTCGCCCGCGCGGATGCGTTCCTTGACGTCCTCGACGGCCGCCTGGAAGTCGGGGCCGCCCCACAGGGCGGTGTACTCGGGCAGCTCGGACGGAGGCAGGACGGCCGGGGGCTGCGCCACCGCGCGAGTGAGGTCGGCCTCCATGGCGTCCAGGCGGGCGACGGCGTCGGCGTAGGCCTCGTCGACGCCGGTCTCCAGGTCGTTGTGGTTGATCGCGTTGGCGATCAGCCAGACCGAGCCCTCCCAGTGGTCCATCACGGCGAGGTCGCTGGTGAGCAGCATGGTCAGCTCGGGGAGCTTCAGGTCGTCCCGCTCACCGGGCCCGACCTTCTCCAGGCGGCGCACGATGTCGTAGCCGAGGTAACCGACCAGGCCGCCGGTGAAGGGCGGCAGGCCGAGGTCCTCGGCGAGGTCGCGCGGGGTGTGCAGGGTCCGCAGGGTGGCGCGCAGCGCGGCGAGCGGGTCGCCGTCGACGGGCACGCCGACCGGCGGGGTGCCCACCCAGTGGGCCTGCCCGTCGCGCTCGGTGAGGGTGGCGGCGGACCGCACGCCGACGAAGGAGTAGCGGGACCAGGACCTGCCGTTCTCGGCGGACTCCAGCAGGAAGGTGCCGGGCCGCTCGGCGGCGAGCTTGCGGTAGAGCGCGACCGGGGTGTCGCCGTCGGCGAGGAGCTTGCGGGTGACCGGGATGACCCGGCGGTCGGTGGCGAGCTTGCGGAACGTCTCGAGGTCCATGGCGGCAGACCCTACTGATCCGCGGCGGGCGCGCCGGTACCGGCGTCCTTCAGCAGCACGTCGGCGTCGAAGCAGGTGCGGTCGCCGGTGTGGCAGGCGGCGCCCACCTGGTCCACCTTGACCAGCAGCGTGTCCGCGTCGCAGTCCAGGGCGACCGACTTCACCCACTGGAAGTGCCCGGAGGTGTCGCCCTTGACCCAGTACTCCTGGCGGCTGCGCGACCAGTAGGTGCAGCGGCCGGTGGTGAGGGTGCGGTGCAGCGCCTCGTCGTCCATCCAGCCCAGCATCAGCACCTCTCCGGTGTCGTACTGCTGGGCGATCGCGGGAAGGAGGCCGTCGGGGGTGCGCTTGAGGCGCGCGGCGATCTCCGGGTCGAGGCGGCTGGGCCGGGGCTGGCTGGTCATGGGAACCATTGTGCCGCGCGCCCCCGGTCCCCCCGTGCCGTCGTCCACTGTCCGGACGTGACGGGCGGCCGTAGGCTGGCTGGCATGTCGACCCATGCCAAGCGTGAACGGCTTCTCCTGGCCGACCTGCTGGAGACCGCGGGGCCCGAGGCCCCCACCCTCTGCGAGGGCTGGACCACCCGGGACCTCGCCGCCCACGTGGTGGTGCGCGAGCGCCGCCCGGACGCGGCGGGCGGCCTGCTGGTGAAGCAGCTGGCGTCACGCCTGGAGCGGGTGACGGCGGAGTTCCTGGCGAAGCCGTACGACGAGCTGATCGGGCTGATCCGGACCGGCCCGCCGCGCTTCTCGCCGTTCTCGCTCAAGCAGGTCGACGAGATGTCGAACGTGATCGAGTTCTACGTGCACGCCGAGGACGTGCGCCGGGCCCAGCCGGACTGGACCCCGCGCGAGCTGGACCCGGTGTTCCAGGACGCCCTGTGGTCGCGGCTCGAGCGGTCGGCCCGGCTGATGGGCCGCGGGGTGCCGACCGGCCTGGTGCTGCGCCGCCCGGACGGCCAGACGGCGGTGGCCCGCCGTGGGACGCCGGTGGTGACGGTGACCGGACAGCCGTCCGAGCTGGTGATGTTCGCGTACGGCCGGCAGAGCGCGGCCAAGGTCGAGCTGGACGGCGACGAGAACGCGATCGCCGAGCTGCGTGCCACGAAACAGCTCGGCATCTGATCCGCTCCGGAAAGGCACAGCTCGTGATCAAGGTCGCCATGACGAGTGTGTACGTCGAGGACGTGGCGAAGGCGCACGCCTTCTACACGCGGGTCCTCGGCTTCGAGACCCGCACCCATGTGGACCCGGGCGGGGGCTCGCCGTTCGTCACCGTGGGGGCGCGCGACGGTGCCCAGCCCGAGCTGGAGCTGCTGCTCGAGCCGGGTGACGGGGCGATCGCGGAGCCCTACCGCCGCTCGGTGCGGGAGGCGGGGCTGCCGGCGATCGTGTTCTCGGTGGACGACCTCCGCGCGGAATTCGAGCGGCTGCGCGGGGAGGGCGTCCACTTCGTGCGGGACCCCGAGAAGCAGGGCCCGGTGCTGACCGCGCTCCTGGACGACACGGTCGGCAACCTGATCCAGCTCACCCAGAAGCTCGGCTGAGTCTCAGCGCACCGGGTGGCCGGCGTCCTTGAGGGTCTGCTTGACCTCGCCGATGCGCAGGTCGCCGAAGTGGAACACCGAGGCGGCCAGGACCGCGTCCGCGCCGGCGGCGACCGCGGGCGGGAAGTCGCCGAGCCGGCCCGCGCCGCCGGAGGCGATGACGGGCACGGTGACGTGCTTGCGGACGGCGGCGATCATCTCCAGGTCGTAGCCGTCCTTGGTGCCGTCGGCGTCCATGGAGTTGAGCAGGATCTCCCCGGCGCCCAGCTCGGCGGCGCGGTGCGCCCACTCCACGGCGTCGATGCCGGTGCCGCGGCGTCCGCCGTGCGTGGTGACCTCGAAGGTCCCGCCCTCGGTGCGCCGGGCGTCGACCGAGAGGACGAGCACCTGCCGGCCGAACCGCTCGGCGATCTCACGGATGAGGTCGGGGCGGGCGATGGCGGCCGTGTTGACGCCGACCTTGTCGGCACCGGCGCGCAGCAGCTTGTCGACGTCCTCGGCGGTGCGCACGCCGCCGCCCACGGTGAGCGGGATGAACACCTGCTCGGCGGTGCGGCGGACCACGTCGTAGGTGGTCTCGCGGTTGCCCGAGGAGGCGGTGATGTCGAGGAACGTCAGCTCGTCGGCGCCCTCGGCGTCGTACACCTTGGCCATCTCGACGGGGTCGCCCGCGTCGCGCAGGTTCTGGAAGTTGACGCCCTTGACGACCCGGCCGCCGTCCACGTCCAGGCAGGGGATGACTCGGACCGCCAGGGTCATGAATCCACGGCTCCTCTGAATGCTTCGAGTTCCACTGAGACCAGTACGCGCGAGTCGACGAAGCCCTCGACCACCAGCAGCGTGGTGACCGGGCGGACCGCGTCGAACAGTTCCTTGTGCGCGCGGCAGGCCGCGTCGACGTCCCGCGCGTGGGCGAGGTGCAGACGGGTGCGGACCACGGACCCGATGCCGAGCCCGAACTCCCCGATCGCCTCCAGGGCGCTGGTGAAGGCCACCTTGGCCTGTTCGTAGGGGTCGCCCTCGCCGTGGAGGACATCGCCCCGGAACGCGGTGGTGCCCGCCACCATGACGAGGTCGCCCGCCGCCACGGCGCGCGCGGATCCGAGGGTCTCCTCCCAGGGGTTCCCGCTCTGCACACGCCGTACGGCTTCGGATGTCATCGGGCTGTGTCCTTGTTCACGACGTGGCCTCCAGAGCCTCTTCCAGGGTGAACGCCTTGGCGTACAGGGCCTTGCCGACGATGGAGCCCTCGACACCGAGGGGGACCAGCTCGGCGATGGCGCGCAGGTCGTCGAGCGAGGACACCCCGCCGGAGGCGACCACCGGTCGGTCGGTGGCGGCACAGACGTTCCGCAGCAGCTCCAGGTTCGGGCCCTGCAGGGTGCCGTCCTTGGCGATGTCGGTGACGACGTAGCGGGCGCAGCCCTCCTTGTTGAGACGGTCCAGTGTCTCGTAGAGGTCGCCGCCGTCGCGGGTCCAGCCGCGGCCGCGCAGGGTGGTGCCGCGCACGTCGAGGCCGACGGCGATCTTGTCGCCGTGCTCGGCGATGACCTTGGCGACCCACTCGGGGGTCTCCAGGGCGGCGGTGCCCAGGTTGACGCGGGTGCAGCCGGTGGCGAGGGCGGCGGCGAGGGTGTCGTCGTCGCGGATGCCGCCGGACAGCTCCACCTTGATGTCCATCGCCCCGGTCACCTCCGCGATCAGCGCGCGGTTGTCGCCGGTGCCGAACGCGGCGTCCAGGTCGACCAGGTGCAGCCACTCGGCGCCGGAGCTCTGCCAGGCGAGCGCGGCCTCCAGCGGCGAGCCGTACGAGGTCTCCGTGCCGGACTCGCCGTGCACGAGGCGGACGGCCTGGCCGTCGCGGACGTCGACGGCGGGGAGCAGTTCGAGCTTGGCCATGTCTCTACAGGGTTCCGATCCAGTTGGTGAGGAGCTGGGCACCGGCGTCGCCGGACTTCTCGGGGTGGAACTGGGTGGCCCACAGGGCGCCGTTCTCCACGGCGGCCACGAAGGGCTTGCCGTGGGTGGTCCAGGTGACGAGCGGGGCGCGCATCGCGGGGTTCTCCACCTGGAGCGTCCAGTCGTGGACGGCGTAGGAGTGCACGAAGTAGAAACGCGCGTCCGCGTCCAGGCCGGCGAACAGCTCGGAGCCGGCCGGGGCGTCCACGGTGTTCCAGCCCATGTGGGGGACGACGTCGGCCTGGAGCGGTTCGACCGAGCCCGGCCACTCGTCGAGGCCCTCGGCCTCGACGCCGTGCTCGATGCCGCGGGCGAAGAGGATCTGCATGCCGACGCAGATGCCCATCACCGGGCGGCCGCCGGCGAGCCGGCGGTCGACGATCCAGTCGCCGCGGGCCTCCTTGAGGCCCTTCATGCAGGCGGCGAAGGCGCCGACGCCGGGCACCAGCAGGCCGTCGGCGTTCATCGCCGTGTCGAAGTCGCGCGTTATCTCGACGTCGGCCCCGGTGCGCGCGAGGGCGCGCTCGGCGGAGCGGACGTTGCCGAAGCCGTAGTCGAAGACCACGACCTTCTTGGTGGTGCTCAAGGGCTCACACCTCCAGTTGCAGCAGGCCCGTGAAGAGGCACAGCGCGGCGCCCACGGACATCAGCACGATCAGGCTCGCCGGCATCTTCTGCTTGACGAAGGAGATGATCCCGCCGACGAAGAACAGGCCGACGACGATCAGGACGGTGGACAGGCCGTTCATGATTTACAGGGCGCCCTTCGTGGAGGGCAGGATGCCTGCGGCGCGCGGGTCGCGCTCGGACGCGTAGCGCAGGGCCCGGGCGAGGGCCTTGAACTGGCACTCCACGATGTGGTGGGCGTTGCGCCCGTAGGGCACGTGCACGTGCAGCGCGATCTGCGCCTGGGCGACGAAGGACTCCAGGATGTGCCGGGTCATCGTCACGTCGTACTCGCCGATCATCGGCGCCATGTTCTCGGGCTCGGTGTGCACGAGGTAGGGGCGGCCGGACAGGTCGACGGTGACCTGGGCGAGGGACTCGTCCAGCGGGACCGTGCAGTTGCCGAAGCGGTAGATGCCCACCTTGTCGCCGAGCGCCTGCTTGAAGGCGGCGCCGAGCGCGAGGGCGGTGTCCTCGATGGTGTGGTGGGAGTCGATGTGCAGGTCGCCCTCGGTCTTGACGGTCAGGTCGAACAGACCGTGCCGGCCGAGCTGGTCGAGCATGTGGTCGTAGAAGCCGACCCCGGTGGCGATCTCCGTCTTTCCGGTCCCGTCGAGGTCGATCTCGACGAGGACGGACGTCTCCTTGGTCGTGCGTTCCACGCGTCCTACGCGGCTCATGTGCTCTGCTCCTTCTTGACTTCACGTACCGCGTCGAGGAACGCGTCGTTCTCCTCCGGGGTGCCGGCGGTGACCCGCAGCCATCCCGGTACGCCGTTGTCCCGGACCAGGACGCCCCGGTCGAGGATCTTCCGCCAGGTCTCGTGGGAGTCCGCGAACCGTCCGAACTGGACGAAGTTGGCGTCGGACTCGGTCACCTCGTAGCCGATGGCCCGCAGTTCGGCGACCAGGCGGTCCCGCTCGGTCTTCAGCTGCTCGACGTAGCCGAGCAGCGTGTCGGTGTGCTCCAGGGCGGCCAGCGCGGTCGCCTGGGTGATCGCCGACAGGTGGTACGGCAGCCGTACGAGCTGGACGGCGTCGACGACGGCCGGGTGCGCGGCGAGGTAGCCCAGGCGCAGGCCCGCCGCGCCGAACGCCTTCGACATGGTGCGGGAGACCACCAGGTTGGGGCGTCCGTCGAGGAGCGGGAGCAGCGAGTCGCCGTGGCTGAACTCGATGTACGCCTCGTCCACGACGACCATGGACGGCTTGGCCGCCTGGGCGGCCTCGTACAGCGCGAGGACCGTCCCGGCCGGGACCGCGTTGCCGGTGGGGTTGTTGGGGGTGGTGACGAAGACGACGTCCGGGCGGTGCTCCGCGATCGCCTTCTCGGCGGCGGGCACGTCGATGGTGAAGTCCTCGTGGCGCGGCCCGGAGATCCAGCCGGTGCCGGTGCCGCGCGAGATGAGTCCGTGCATCGAGTACGACGGTTCGAAACCGATCGCGGTGCGGCCGGGGCCGCCGAAGGTCTGCAGCAGCTGCTGGAGGACCTCGTTGGAGCCGTTGGCGGCCCACACGTTCTCCAGGGCGACCGGGTGGCCGGTCGTCCTGCTGAGGTATTCGGCCAGCCTGGTGCGCAGCTCGACCGCGTCCCGGTCGGGGTAGCGGTTGAGGTCCCGGGCGGCCTCGCGGACCCGCTCGGCGATCCGCTCGACCAGCGGCTCGGGCAGCGGGTAGGGGTTCTCGTTGGTGTTCAGCCGTACGGGGACGTCCAGCTGGGGCGCGCCGTAGGGGGACTTGCCGCGCAGCTCGTCCCGCACGGGGAGGTCGTCGATGCTCACGTCGCTCACTTGTTCTCGGGCACCTTCCAGCCGAACCTGGCCTTGATCGCCGCGCCGTGCGCGGGCAGGTCCTCCGCCTCCGCCAGCGTCACCACGGTGTGCGCGACCTCGGCCAGCGCGTCCTCCGTGTAGTCGACGACGTGGATGCCGCGCAGGAAGGACTGCACGGACAGGCCCGAGGAGTGGCAGGCGCAGCCGCCGGTGGGCAGCACGTGGTTGGATCCTGCCGCGTAGTCGCCGAGGGAGACCGGGGACCAGGGGCCGACGAAGATCGCGCCCGCGTTGCGCACCCGGTCGGCGACCGCGGCGGCGTCGGCGGTCTGGATCTCCAGGTGCTCGGCGCCGTAGGCGTCGACCACCCGCAGGCCCTCCTCGACGCCGTCGACCAGGACGATCGCGGACTGGCGGCCGGCGAGGGCCGGGGCGATCCGCTCGTCGACGTGCTTGCTGGCCTCGACCTGCGGCTTCAGTTCCTTCTCGACCGCGTCCGCGAGGTCCGGCGAGTCGGTGACCAGGACGGCGGCGGCCAGCGGGTCGTGCTCGGCCTGGCTGATCAGGTCGGAGGCGACGTGCACCGGGTCGGCCGTGGAGTCCGCGAGGATCGCGATCTCGGTCGGGCCGGCCTCGGCGTCGATGCCGATCTTCCCGGTGAAGTGGCGCTTGGCTGCGGCGACCCAGATGTTGCCGGGGCCGGTGACCATGTTGGCGGGCGGGCAGGACTCGGTGCCGTACGCGAACATCGCGACGGCGGTGGCGCCGCCGGCCGCGTACACCTCGTCGACGCCGAGCAGGGCGCAGGCGGCAAGGATGGTCGGGTGCGGCAGGCCGCCGAACTCGGCCTGCGCCGGGGAGGCGAGCGCGATCGACGGGACACCGGCTTCCTGGGCGGGTACCGCGTTCATAATCACGGAGGACGGGTAGACGGACCGGCCGCCGGGCGCGTACAGCCCGACGCGGTCGACCGGGACCCACTTCTCGGTGACCGTGCCGCCGGGCACGACCTGGGTGGTGTGGGTGGTGCGGCGCTGCGCGCGGTGGACGAGGCGGGCGCGCCGGATGGACTCCTCCAGGGCCGCGCGTACGGCCGGGTCGAGCTCCTCCAGCGCGCGCTTCAGCGCGTCGGCCGGGACCCTGACCTGCGCCAGCTTCACACCGTCGAAGCGCTCGGCGAAGTCGATCAGCGCCGCGTCGCCCCGATGACGCACGTCCTCGCAGATGGGCCGCACCTTCTCCAGGGCGGCCGCGACGTCGAAGTCGGCACGGGGCAGCAGGTCACGCAGGGCGGGGCCCTCGGGGAGGGCGTCGCCGCGCAGGTCGATTCGCGAGATCACGTGCTCAATTCTCTCAGACCCGTCGCGCGGGGCGTCCGCCTGTTCCAGTGGCTGATACGTCACCCTCCCGGTGACCGTCCGCGCTCGTTTTCGAGATCCTCTTCACTTTCCGTGTTCAACGCGTCACCGTACCGGGCATGAACGGCTGTACGAAGCGATGAACCGGTGAGTAATGAGGAGGAGGGGAGTGCCGTGGCCGACGGGGTGGGACCGCATGGCGGTGAGCCGCCGGAGGACCTGACCGCCGCGGAGGCCGGGATGTGGCAGGCCTTCCGCAACGGCAGCGTGTACGACCTGAGCAGCGGTGACACGGTGGTCGACGATCCGCACGGGGGACACCCCTGGGGGCCGGAGCGGACCGTGCGGGCCCGGGTCGTGTGCTGGCTGCTGCTGGACGGTCCGCCCGCGCTGGCCGGCCGGGTCTCCTCGCTGAAGCTGGTCGGGGTGCGCATCAGCGGCCCGCTGGACCTGGCGGGCGGCACCGTCGTGCCGTACGTGGAGATGCGCGGCTGCCGTTTCGAGCGGGACGTGCTGCTGCCGGAGGCCCGCTTCACCACCATGCGGATGGTGGACTGCTCCATACCCCGCCTGGAGGCCGCCCGGCTGCACACCGAGGGCGATCTGCATCTGCCGCGCTGCCGGTTCCTCGGCGGCATACGCCTGACCGACGCCCGGATCGGCACGGACCTCATGCTCAACCAGGCGGTCCTGCACCGGGACCGCAGCGGCCGTTCCCTGGCCGCGGACGGGATGAGCGTCGGCCAGGACCTCCAGGCAGAGATGCTGGAGTCGCACGGCGAGCTGAGCCTGCGCGGCGCCACCATCGGCGTGTCGCTGAGCCTGCGCGGCGCCCGGCTGGTCAACCCCTACACCCGGCTCGCGCTGAACGCGCCGCAGCTGACCGTGGAGCGCTCGCTGTACCTGACGCCGGCCGGGGTGGGCGCGCAGGCCCGCAGCGGCATGACCCCGGCGCGGGGCACACGCATCCAGCGGTTCGCGTGCGAGGGCGGGGTGCGGCTGGACGACGGGCGGTTCGGGGACGCGGTCGACTTCGAGGGGGCCTCGTTCTCCTTCACCGACGAGCAGGAGCTGTCGCTGCGCCGGGTGCAGACGCCGGAGCTGCGCTTCCTCGGGGAGCGGCCGCGGCGCGGCCGGGTGGTGCTGTCCGGCGCGAAGGTGGTCAACCTGATGGACCGGGCGGACAGCTGGCCCGGCCCGGGCCGCCTGCACATGGGCGGGTTCACCTACGAGAACCTGGTGCCGCGCGGCCCGTTCCCGCTGGCGCTGCGGCTGCGCTGGGTGGACGCGGCGAGCGCCGAGTACAACCCGGAGCCGTACGAGCGGCTGGCCGCCGTGCTGCGGGAGAGCGGGGCGGACGAGGACGCCCGCGAGGTGCTGCTCGCCAAGCAGCGCCGGCGCCGGGAGAGCCTGCCGCTCGCGGCCAAGCTGTGGGGGTACGCGCAGGACTGGACGGTCGCCTACGGGTACCGGCCGGGCCGGGCGGCGGTGTGGATGGCGGTGCTGTGGGCGGCCGGTTCGCTGGCCTTCGCGCGGGCGGACCATCCGCCGCTCAAGGCCGGGGAGCACCCAACCTGGAACCCGGCGCTGTTCGCGCTGGACCTGCTGCTGCCGGTGATCGACCTGGGGCAGGCGGGCTTCTGGCAGATGCGCGGCGGCTGGCAGTGGCTGTCGGCGGCGTTCATCCTGCTGGGCTGGATCCTGGCGACAACGGTCGCCGCCGGCGCCACCCGCACGCTGCGCCGCACGTGAGGTCTTGAAGGGCACGGGCAACGGCGCCCGAAGCAATCACCGGCGCCATAAGTCACCCCAGGGGCGCGGGGAACTGCGCAACGCCCAGGCCGCCCCGGACCCGGGACAACACCGCGACGCAAGCCCCCCAGGGGCGCGGGGAACTGCGCGACGTGCGCTTCCCCGGGCGCGAATCAACCACCGGCGACGCAAGTCACCCCAGGGGCGCGGGGAACTGCGCGACGTGTGCTTCCCCGGGGCGCGAATCAACCACCGGCGACGCAAGCCCCCCAGGGGCGCGGGGAACTGCGCGACGCCCAGGTGAGCCAGGGACCGCTCAACAACCGGAGATGTGTGCGACTGGTGAGGGCCATGAGTCCCGACACACCCACAGAGCCACCCGCTTTTTACCGTCCCTTGACCAACGACCGTACAACTTTAGGCAACTTCCGCGTGGGGTCTGGCGCGCCCGTGACCTGCGGTCTTTCAATGGTCAACACCATGGCTCTGCTGCACGCGTTCACCCGCACGTCCCGGGTGCGAGGAAAGCGGACGGGCACCACGCCCCCCGCCCCCGTCGTGCTGCCCGCCGACGACGAGGTGCTCCTCGACGTACCGGACGACGCCCTGGGCCGCGCGCTGGTGGGCGCCGCGGCCGGTGACCACGCCCCCGCCGCCGACCTGCTCGCCGCCACCCGGCACCGGGCCGCCTGGGAACACCGCGACCGTTACGTGCGCCGCCTCGCCTCCTTCGCCCGGTCGCGCCCCGAGTGGCTGGACACCTGGCGCGCCCGCGTCCCGCGCGACCCGGACGCGCTGCTGCTGGACGCGCAGCGGGCGGTGGACCGGGCCTGGGACTCGCCGGCCCGGACGGAGCTGCTGCGCGAGGTGAGCCCGCTGATCACCGCCGCCGCCCGGGCGGACCACCGCGACCCGGTGCCGTGGCGGCTGGCCCTGGACCACGCGCGCGGCGCGCGCGCCGGCCACACCTACTTCGAGGAGCTGTGGGAGGCGGCGGTGCGCCGCGCCCCGCACCACCACGGCTGCCATGTGGCGGCCCTGCGCTACCTGGCGTCCTCCTGGCACGGCTCGCACCGCGAGTGCTTCGACTTCGCGGACCTGGCCGCGCAGGACGCGCCGGAGGGCTCCCTCACCCAGGCCCTGCCGCTGCGGGCGGCGTACGGCTACCTGACCGACGGCTGCGGTCCCGCCGTCGGACAGGAACGGCTGGAAGCCGCCGCCGACCGGGCCGTCGTCCTGTCCGCCCGGCTGCCGGCGGGCCGGCCCTGGCCGGCCGAGGTGCGCAATCTGCTGACCTACGTCCTGGTCCGCCTGGAGCGCTGGCAGGACGCCCTGGAACAGCTGCGGCTGACCGGCCCGTACGCCACGTCGTTCCCCTGGGACCGGGACGGGGAGGACCCGCTCGGGCGGTTCCTGGAGGTGCGTCAGGACGTCCTCGGCGCGCTCGCGTCGGACGCCGCGACGGCCGGAACGCGAGGCCCCTCCCCCGCCTCCGGGCGTCCGGGCGGCGGACGGCGCGGACGGCCCGGCCCCGGCGGCCATTAGGCTTTTGCGTCGTGACCACCGTCCGGCTTCCGCTCTTCCCCCTGAACACGGTGCTGTTCCCGGGGCTCGTGCTCCCGCTCAACGTCTTCGAGGAGCGCTATCGCGCCATGATGCGTGAGCTGTTGAAGACCCCGGAGGACGAGCCACGGCGCTTCGCCGTGGTGGCGATCCGGGACGGCCACGAGGTGGCGCCGAGCGCCCCCGGCCTGCCCGACCCCACCGCCGTGCCCGACCGGGGCCCCACGGCCGGCTTCGGCGCCGACCCGCTCCGCGCCTTCCACAAGACAGGCTGCATCGCCGACGCGGCGACGGTCCGGGAGCGCCCCGACGGCACCTTCGAGGTGCTGGCGACCGGCACGACCCGGGTGCGGCTGCTGTCGGTCGACGCCTCGGGGCCGTTCCTCACGGCGGAGCTGGAGCCGCTGGAGGAGGACCCCGGCGAGGAGGCGGGGGCGCTGGCGGAGGGGGTGCTGCGGGCGTTCCGGCAGTACCAGAAGCGGCTGGCGGGGGCGCGGGAGCGGTCGCTGGCCACGGACACGGACCTGCCGGACGAGCCCAGCGTGGTCTCGTACCTGGTCGCCGCCGCGATGATGCTGGACACGCCGACCCGGCAGCGTCTGCTGCAGGCTCCGGACACCGCGTCCCGGCTGCGTGACGAGCTGAAACTCCTTCGCACCGAGACGGCGATCATCCGTAGTCTTCCGTCGTTGCCCGCGTCGGAGCTGACGCGGGCCCCGACGAGTCTCAACTGACGCTTGCGGAGCGACGACCGGCATGGCGAAGAAGTCCAAGAAGCAGCAGCAGTCCGGCGGGACGCCCGCCACGGTGGCGCTCACCGCCGCAGGGGTGCCCTTCACGGTGCACTCCTACGACCACGACCCCTCCCGTCCGAGCTACGGCGAGGAGGCGGCCGAGGCGATGGGCGTGTCACCCGACCGGGTCTTCAAGACGCTGGTGGCGGACGTGGACGGCACCCTCACGGTGGCGGTGGTGCCGGTGGCGGGCCAGCTGGACCTCAAGGCGCTGGCCTCGGCGGCCGGCGGCAAGCGGGCGGCGATGGCCGACCCGGCCCTGGCGGAGCGCACCACCGGGTACGTGCGGGGCGGGATCTCCCCGCTGGGCCAGCGCAAGAAGCTGCCGACGGTGCTGGACGCGTCGGCGGACCGCCACGAGACGATCTGCGTCTCGGCGGGCCGCCGCGGGCTGGAGGTCGAACTCGCCCCGGCCGACCTGGCAAAGCTGACCTCGGCGACCCTGGCCCCGATCGGCCGGGAGTAGTCCGCCGGCCGCCGCCCGGACGCGGCCTGTTCCGGGGGTCGACGGGCCCCGGGGCGTTCGGTATGTACCGAGGTATGTCGAAGCGGACGCGCAAGCGCAGGTGGCGGATCAGGAAGCGCCGGGCGAACCACGGTCGCCGCCCGGCCTGACGGACGCGCCGGGCGGTACGCGGCTGCCCGGCACCCCGGGACTCACGCCCCGTGGGGTGCGTACGGCTGGTCCGCCTGCGGCCAGTCCTCCGGGTCGCGCGGCCCGAACAGCGCCGTCAGCCCCAGGTGCAGCACCAGCGCCGCGAAGGTCCACGCCAGCAGCGCGCCCTTGGCGTTCAGCTTCAGCGGCGCGTCGAAGGTGACGCCCTTCCCCACGCTCCTGGCGTGCGCGATGACGTCCTGCGTCGGGCCGAGCCACACCCCGAGCCGCCAGGCCAGCACCGAGCCCAGCAGCCCGCCGATCGCCAGGCCCACCACGAGCGGGACGCCGCCGCGCCGCCGCACCAGGAAGACCACCAGCGCGCTCAGCGCACCGCAGGCCAGGGCGAGCAGGGTGAACGTGCCGTCCACGCCGATGCTCTGCTCGCCCTCGGAGTCCTTGAGGTAGACCACCCAGGCGTTGCCGGACGCGTCGCCCACCAGCGGCACCCGCGGCGCCAGCCACCACCACAGCACGCCGAGCAGCACCCCGCCGAGCGCCACCGCGGCGGCCACCACGGCGGCCTCCCGTATCTCCTTCGCGAGTCCGGGGCCGCCCGGGTTCTGCCACCAGCCGTGCCGGGGGGAAGCGGCGGCACCGGGCTTCCCGTCGTACCGGTGCGCGCCGCCCGAGGGAGTGCCGGAGGGCGGCTGCCACGGGTCGTGCGCGGACGGGTCGTGCGGCGGCGGGGGTGTCAGGGGTGCACTCACCCTGCCATCGTGCCAGGCGTGACCGTGCCGCGCGTCACCGGACGGCGGCCCTGCGGTAGGCCCAGGTCGCCACGGCCAGCGAGATCACCCCGACCACTCCGCACACGGCGAGGTCACCGAGCACGTGCGCCCAGTCGGGGTGCGGCGCGAAGGTGCGCGCGAAGGCCTCGACGCCGTACGTGGAGGGCAGCAGGTCGCGGGCCAGGCGGACCGCCTCCGGCATCCGCTCGGGCGGCAGCACGCCCAGCAGCAGCGCCGCGGACATGCCGAGCTGGCCGAGCAGGGTGGCCAGTTCCGGGCGGGGCGCGAGCAGGCCGAGGGCGGCGCCGAGCCCGGCGAGGGCCGCTCCCGCCAGGGGGATCACCGCGACCAGGATCCACAGGTGGGCGAGCGGCAGCCCGAACAGCGCGCAGCCGAAGACAGCGGTCACCACGGTGCCGGGGACGGTGAACGAGGCGTAGGCGCCCGCCGCGCCCAGCACCACGGCCGCGGGCGGCACGGGCAGGGTCGCGTAGTGGTCGAGGCCGCCGCTGGCGCGCAGCTGGCCGAAGTACTGGGCGAGCAGGTTCAGCGCGACGAAGGCGACGACCAGGACCGACGACCCGGCCACCACGGCCCGCGCCTCGCCGCCGCCGTCGACCACCCCGCGCATCAGGACCATGATCCCGACCGACTGGAAGGTCGCCACGAACAGCAGCGGGATCCGCGCCACCCGGGCCCGGGACAGCTGGGCCCGGTACACGGCCGCCAGCGACGGCCACAGCCGCGCCCGGGGGCCGAGCGCGGCCGGTGCCGGCGCGGCCTCCTCCGCGGTCAGGGCGCCGGCCGGCAGGGCATCGGCGGGTACGACACTCACGTCGTGCTGCTCCCCTTCGCTCGGGATTCCGTCCGGAGCCGCTCCGGAGGTCGCCCCGTTCGGTACGGATGTCACGGCCCGTGCGCTCACGCCTTCACCAGCCCCTGTCGCACGGCGCCGCCCAGCGCCAGGTAGACGTCCTCCAGGCTGGGCGTGGCCAGCGTGAAGTCGTCGAGGGCCGCGAAGGCGGCGCCGCCGGTCACGGTGGCGACGACCGTGCGGGCCTCCTCCGGCGCCAGCCGCAGGGTCCAGCGGCGGCCGGACTCGGCCGCCCGGTCGCGCAGGGCGGCCACCTCGGGCACGTGCAGCGGCGCGGCCTCGCGCCACACCAGCTCCACCCGGACCTCCCCGGCGACCTGTTCCTTCAGCCCGGCCGGGGTGTCGCAGGCGATGACCCGGCCCCGGTCCAGCACGGCGACCCGGTCGAGCACGGTCTCGGCCTCGATGACGTTGTGGGTGACCAGCACGACGGTGGTGCCCCGCTGGGCGCGGCGCCGGTCGACGGCGGACCAGACCGCGCGCCGGGCCACCGGGTCCATGCCGGTCGTGGGCTCGTCGAGGACCATCAGCGGGCGCTCCCCCACCAGCGCGGCGGCGAAGCAGGCGAGCCTGCGCTGGCCGCCGGAGAGCTTGCGCAGGGGGCGGGAGGCGATCGCGGTGAGTCCCAGTTCGTCGAGGACGTCGTCGCGTTCGGCGCGGGCCCGCCGTACGTCGAGTCCGCGGAGCCGGCCGGTGGTCTCGGCGGCCAGGGACACGGTCAGCTCGTCCAGGGCGCTGGACTCCTGGCCGAGGTAGGCGAGGATGCGGGAGGCCCGCTCGGGGTGGCGGACGATGTCGTGACCGAGGATCTCGACGCTGCCGCTGTCGGGCCGCATCAGTCCGGTCATCTGGCGCACCAGGGTGGACTTTCCGGCGCCGTTCGGCCCGAGCAGGCCGAAGATCTCGCCGCGCGCGATGTCGAGCGCCACGTCGTCGGTGGCCCGGACCTCGGGCGTCGCGGGTACGCCGCGCCGTCCGCGCACCGCCGGATAGGTCTTGGTCAGCCCGCGCACCGCACACACGACGTCACCACCGTGCCGATGTCCCTGTGCCGCGCGCGTACTCACAAGGGACGAGCGTACGGGGTCGGCGCCGTCGTACCGCCTTCGGGTCACCCTTGCGTGCCGCCCTGGGCGGGGGGACGCACCGGACACCGGGGGAGGGATCGCCCTCCCCGGCGGGCGACGGGCGTCCGGAGGCACCGGCGGCGGCCCTGACGGCCGGGAATCAACCCGTCGCGGACCGTGTTCACCCCCGCGTACCGGAAGCGCCGAAGGAGACGGAGAGCCGCCATGACCGACATACCCGCCGTCCGTGAGCTGCGCCTGGTGGTGACGGCCGAGGACTACGACGCCGCGCTGCGGTTCTACCGGGACGTGCTGGGGCTGCCCGAGCGGGCCGCGTTCACGTCGGACGGCGGGAGGGTGACGATCCTGGAGGCGGGGCGGGCCACACTGGAGCTGACCGACCCGAACCATGCGGCGTTCATCGACGACGTCGAGGTGGGCCGGCGGGTCGCGGGGCACGTCCGGGTCGCCTTCCAGGTCGACGACTCGGCCGCGACGACGGAGAGGCTGGCTGCCGCCGGGGCGGAGGTGGTCGCGGAACCGACCCGCACGCCGTGGAACTCGCTGAACTCCCGGCTGGAGGCGCCGGGCGCGCTCCAGCTCACGCTGTTCACCGAACTCGACGACTAGAGCCCCGCGAGGGGCGCCCCCCTGACGTGCGTCCGCGGGCGCGTTGCAGCCACTCGCGCAGTTCCCCGCGCCCCTTGAGGGGCGCGGGGAACTGCGCGACCAACCCACCACGGCCCCGGCCCTACCCACCGGCGCCAGCCCACAAAGGGGCGCGGGGAACTGCGCGACCAGCCCCCAACGACCTCAGCCACACCCACCGGCCCCACCGATCCAGGGGCGCGGGGAACTGCGCACAGCGGGTGCCACGACCGCACCCGGCGGCAAAGCCGGCGCGCCCCTCACTCCCCCGCGGAAACCCGCTCCGTCCCGGTCCGCGTGTCCAGCTCACGCCAGAACCCCGCCCGGATGGCGTAGCGGTCCCGCTCGTCGATCTGGTCGTCCTTGTGGGCGAGCAGCCCGAAGCGGGCCGCGTAGCGCAGCAGCTCACCGTCGACGCGGTGCGGAATGCGCGGGTACATCGCGGACAGCTTCTGGATGTGGCTGTGGTCGCCGAGCCGCTCCACCCACCGCCGCGCGAAGACCTGCCCGACCTCGAACGGGTCGCCGCCGACGGTGGTGATGTCCTCCTCGCGGTCGGCCCACCGCTGCTCCGCCGTGGTCAGCTGGGCCAGCGTCGGCATGGAAGCGGCCTCCGGCGGCTCGGCGGCGGGCCGGTCCACCCACCCCTTGTCGGAGGACCAGCGCAGGGTCGCGGAGGCGGGCTGCTGCGGCTGCGGCGGCTGGTGCGCTCCGGGGTGGCGCAGCGCGGCCAGGTCCTTGGGGGTGGGGACGCCCTTGGCGACGGGCGTCCGCTCGCCGGTGCCGTTGTGCCCGGCGGCGGCCGGGTGGCGCGGTTCCGGGGCGGTGCGCTCGGTGGCCGGGGCCAGGGCGGACTCGGGCAGCGGGGCGGAGAGGATCGCGGCGATCTCGGGCCGGGGGGCGGGCTGCGGGGCGCACACACCGCCGATCTCCTTGGCGCGGACCGCCTGGGTGATCCACGCCCGGTCGAGCACCCGGCGCTCGTCGGCCTCGGCGACGAGGTCCTCGGACTGGTTGTAGTCGCCGTCGGCGGCCTGCACGGCCCACAGGTGCACGGCCACGCCGTGTTCCTTGGCGGCCATCATGCCCGGCAGCAGGTCGCCGTCGCCGGTGACCAGGACGATGTCGGAGCAGGCGCGGTTGCGGGCGAGTTCGGTGAGTTCGGCGTGCATCGCCGCGTCCACGCCCTTCTGCGCCCAGCGTCCGTCGCTGCGGGTCAGCGCGCCGAGCCGGACGGTGACCCGGGGCATCACGCGCAGCCGGCGGTGCTCGGGCTGCGGCACGCGGTCGGGGGCGCCGTCGAACCAGTAGATGCGCAGCAGCGGCTGGCGCGTGTCGTTCTCGGCGCGGTCACGCAGTCCCTGGATCAGGGCGGCGTGGTCCACGGTGATGCGGGACCGCGAGGGCTCCCCGGCGAGGAGACTGGCGGCGGCCCCCAGCAGATACCCGGCGTCCACCAGGACGATGCAGCGGTCCACGCGATCCACCCTCTTTCCGGGAGGTTTGGCTTCGGGCTTCCTTCGAGTCTGCCCGACCCCGCCGGTGTTAACGGCCCGAACTCGATCTTCGGCGTGGCGTTTCCACACTTCCTCCCCCGACCGCCCCACTACGGACGGTAATTGTCCGACATGCGCTTGTTATCGGCTTATGTGAATCTGAATTCGGCCCTGGCCCCTAGTCCCCACAGGAGGCAACACCATGGCCAAGAACAAGAACCGTGACCGTAAGCAGCCCCAGGCCGAGCGCACCCCGCGCGCCGCGCAGACGTCCACCCTGGAGACCCCGGACGAGCAGCGCACCACGCAGGTGGTGCCCGGCGAGGTCGGCCCCGGCAAGGGCCGGCAGAAGCGCTTCGGCCACAACTGACACTGGTGTGAAGGGCCGTTGCGGCCCGGCGGCACAGGAAGAGGGGCGCACCCGTCGCGGGTGCGCCCCTCCGGCGCGTCGGGGGCCGGTGCCTAACCGGCCAGGCAGGACGGTCCGAGCAGCACCTTCAGGTCGCCGAACAGGGCCGGATCGGGCTTGACCCGGTGCCGGTCGAGGCGCAGCACCGTCGTCTTCGTCGGGCCCTGCAGCTTGATGCGGACCTCGCTGTCGCCCCTGTGGTGGGTGAGGATCTCGCCGAGCCGGCTGACCATGGGCGGGGTGACGCGGGTGGCCGGGATGGTGAGCACCACGGGCGCGTTGGTGCCGGCGTTGGACAGGTCGGGAACCTGGAGTTCCATCGCGACCAGGCGCGGCACGTCCTCCCGCTTGTCGAGCCGGCCCTTGACGAACACCACGGCGTCCTCGACGAGTTGCGTCGAGACGAGCTGGTAGGTCGCCGGGAAGAACATGCACTCGATGGAGCCCGCGAGGTCCTCCACGGTGGCGATCGCCCAGGCGTTGCCCTGCTTGGTCATCTTGCGCTGGAGGCCGGAGATGATGCCGCCGATGGTGACCACCGCGCCGTCACCGAAGTCACCGCCGGTGAGCTGGGAGATGCCCGCGTCGGCCTTGTCGGACAGCACGTGCTCCAGACCGAACAGCGGGTGGTCGGAGACGTAGAGGCCGAGCATCTCGCGCTCCTGCGCGAGCAGGTAGGTCTTGTCCCACTCGTCGTCGGTGAACTGCACGTCGAGACCGAAGCCGGGCTCGTCGGTCTGCTCCTCGCCCATGCCGCCGAAGAGGTCGAACTGTCCCTCGGCCTCCTTGCGCTTGACCGCCACCACGTTGTCGATCATCGGCTCGTACTGGGCGGTGAGGCCCTTGCGGGTGTGGCCCATGGAGTCGAAGGCGCCGGCCTTGATCAGCGACTCGGTGGTGCGCTTGTTGCAGACGACCGCGTCGACCTTGTCGAGGTAGTCCGGGAAGGACGTGTACTTCCCCTTGGCCTTGCGGCACTTGATGATCGACTCCACGACGTTGGTGCCGACGTTGCGCACCGCGGAGAGGCCGAAGAGGATCACGTCGTCGCCCTGCGCGGCGAAGTTGGACTCGGACTCGTTGACGTTGGGCGGGAGCACCTTGATGCCCATGCGGCGGCACTCGTTGAGGTAGACCGCCGACTTGTCCTTGTCGTCCTTCACCGAGGTGAGCAGCGCCGCCATGTACTCGGCGGGGTGGTTGGCCTTGAGGTAGGCGGTCCAGTACGACACCAGGCCGTACGCGGCGGAGTGCGCCTTGTTGAAGGCGTAGCCGGCGAAGGGGACCAGCACGTCCCAGAGCGCCTGGATGGCCTCGTCGCTGTAGCCGTTCTTGCGGGCGCCGGCCTGGAAGATGGTGAAGTTCTTCGCCAGTTCCTCGGGCTTCTTCTTGCCCATCACGCGGCGGAGGATGTCGGCCTCGCCGAGCGAGTAGCCGGCGATGATCTGGGCTGCCTTCTGCACCTGCTCCTGATAGACGATCAGGCCGTGGGTGACGTCCAGGACCTCCCTGAGCGGCTCCTCCAGCTCGGGGTGGATGGGCGTGATGTCCTGCTGGCCGTTCTTGCGCAGGGCGTAGTTGGTGTGCGAGTTCATGCCCATCGGGCCCGGCCGGTACAGGGCCGACACGGCGGAGATGTCCTCGAAGTTGTCCGGCTTCATCAGCCGGAGCAGGGAGCGCATCGGACCGCCGTCGAACTGGAACACGCCGAGGGTGTCGCCGCGCTGGAGCAGGTCGAAGGTCGTGGGGTCGTCCAGGGGCAGCGACAGCAGGTCGATGTCGATGCCCTTGTTGGCCTTCACCATCTTGACGGCGTCGTCCATGATGGTCAGGTTGCGCAGGCCCAGGAAGTCCATCTTCAGCAGGCCGAGCGACTCGCAGCTCGGGTAGTCCCACTGCGTAATGGTCACGCCGTCGGTGTGCCGGACCCAGACCGGGACGTGGTCGGTGATGGTCTCGCTGGACATGATCACGCCGGCCGCGTGCACGCCCATCTGCCGCACCAGGCCCTCGACGCCCTTGGCGGTGTCGATGACCTTCTTCACGTCCGGCTCGTTCTCGTACATCCCGCGGACCTCGCCGGCCTCGGAGTACCGGGGGTGCGAGGGGTCGGTGATGCCGGACAGCGGGATGCCCTTGCCGAGGACGTCGGCGGGCATGGCCTTGGTGATGCGGTCGCCCATCGCGTACGGGTAGCCCAGCACGCGCGCGGAGTCCTTGATGGCGTTCTTCGCCTTGATGGTGCCGTAGGTGCCGATCATGGCGACCTTGTCGGCGCCGTACTTCTCCGTCACGTACCGGATCACCTCGACGCGCCTGCGCTCGTCGAAGTCGATGTCGACGTCGGGCATGGAGATGCGCTCGGGGTTGAGGAACCGCTCGAAGATCAGGCCGTGCGGGATCGGGTCGAGGTCGGTGATGCCGAGGGCGTAGGCGACGATCGAGCCGGCCGCGGAGCCTCGGCCGGGGCCGACGGCGATGCCCTGCTTCTTGGCCCACATGATGAAGTCGGCGACCACGAGGAAGTACCCGGGGAAGCCCATCGAGATGATGGTGTCCATCTCGTACTCGACCTGCTTCATGCGGTCGTCCGGGATGCCGCCCGGGAAGCGGCGGTTCATGCCGCGCAGGACTTCCTCGCGGAACCAGCTGACCTCGGTGTACCCCTCCGGGATGTCGAACTTCGGCATCAGGTCGCGCTTCTCGAACATGCCCGTGGTGTCGACCATCTCGGCGATCAGCCGCGTGTTGGCGCAGCCCTGCTGCCAGGCGTCCGAGGAGTCGATGGCGTACATCTCGTCCGTGGACTTCAGGTAGTAGCCGGTGCCGTCGAACTTGAAGCGGTCCGGGTCGGAGAGGTTCTTGCCGGTCTGGATGCACAGCAGCGCGTCGTGCGCCGTCGCCTCGTGCGCGTACGTGTAGTGCGAGTCGTTGGTGACCAGGGGCGGGATGCCGAGCTTCCTGCCGATCTCCAGCAGACCGTCGCGGACCCGGTGCTCGATCTCGATGCCGTGGTCCATCAGCTCCAGGAAGTACCGGTCCTTGCCGAAGATGTCCTGGTAGTCGGCGGCGGCCTTGAGGGCCTCGTCGAAGTGGCCGAGGCGCAGCCGCGTCTGCACCTCCCCGGAGGGGCAGCCGGTGGAGGCGACGATGCCCTCGGACCACTTCGCGATGGTCTCCTTGTCCATCCGGGGCCACTTCTGCAGCCAGCCCTCGGCGTACGCGTCGGAGGAGAGCCGGAAGAGGTTGTGCAGGCCGGTGCTGTTCACCGCCCACATCGTCTTGTGCGTGTAGCCGCCGGAGCCGGAGACGTCGTCGCGCTTCTGGTGCGGCTGGCCCCACTGGATCTTGCGCTTGTTGCGCCGGGACTCGGGGGCGACGTACGCCTCGATCCCGATGATCGGCGTCACCCCGGCCTTCTGCGCGGTGTGGAAGAAGTCGTACGCCCCGTGCAGGTTGCCGTGGTCGGACATGGCGATGTGGCTCATGCCCATCTCGTTGCAGGCGTTGAACATGTCCTTCAGCCGCGCGGCACCGTCCAGCAGCGAGTACTGGGTGTGGACGTGCAGGTGCGTGAACGGCGGCTTCGACACGGTGCGGCCTCCAGGTGCTGCGGGCGGCAGACGGACGGACGGGGGACAGCGTCGAAGTCTATGCCCCGGGACCGACACCCCGGGCCCGTCCCCACGTACCTTCGGGCGGGTCGCGGGCACTCCCGCGCGCCGCCGCACGTTAGGCAGGGGACGGATTGGCCGTCCCCCAGATTTCCGCACCAGGAGGCACCCAGCGATGTCGGTCCCGCAGCTCAACGACGAGCGTCGCGGCGAGGAGATCCTCGCTGTCCTCGACACCGCCTTCGGCCGGCTCCTGGCCGCCGACCCGGCCGCGTTCCGGGTGAAGTTCCGGAAGATGGCCGCGTCGGCGTTCGCGTTCTACCGCGGGACGGCGAGCCTCTTCTACCACGACCTGTCCGCCGAGGACGCGGGGCGCGGCGGCAGCGCGTACAGCGGCCCGTACCTGGACGAGCGCACCTCGCGCGTGTGGATCCACGGCGACCTGCACGCGGAGAACTTCGGCACGTACATGGACTCCAACGGCCGCCTCGTGTTCAACGTCAACGACTTCGACGAGGCGTACGTCGGCCCCTTCCTGTGGGACCTGAAGCGCTTCGCGGCCTCGATGGCGCTGATCGGCTACGCGAAGGCGCTCAGCGACGAGCAGATCACCGATCTGGTCTCGGTGTACGCGGCCGCCTACCGGGAGCGGATCCGCGCCCTGGCGACGGGCGCCAAGAGCGACGAGGTGCCGCCGTTCACCCTGGACACCGCGCAGGGTCCGCTGCTGGACGCGCTGCGTGACGCCCGTTCGCTGACGCGGTTCGGGCTGCTGGACTCGATGACCGAGATCCGCGACTTCGAGCGCCGCTTCGCCCCGGGCGGCGGGGCGATCGAGCTGGACGCGGCCACCCGCTACAAGGTGCTCGCGGCGTTCGACGGCTATCTGGAGACGCTGCCGGACTCCTCGCTGGCCCGCCCCGACTCCTACCGCGTGAAGGACGTCGTGGGCCGCCGGGGAATCGGCATCGGCTCGGCCGGGCTGCCGTCGTACAACATCCTTCTGGAGGGTCACAGCGACGCCCTGGAGAACGACGTGGTGATCTACATCAAGCAGGCGCAGACCCCCGCCGTCTCCCGGCACATCACCGACCCGGCGATCGGGGAGTACTTCCTGCACGAGGGCCACCGCACGGTGATCTCCCAGCGGGCCCTCCAGGCGCACGCCGACCCGTGGCTCGGCTGGACCGAGCTGGACGGCGCCGGCCAGCTGGTCGCGGAGGTCTCGCCGTACGCCGTGGACCTGGACTGGAGCGACCTCGACGACCCGGAGGAGATGGCGCTGGTCGTCGCCGACCTCGGCCGGGCGACGGCCGCGATGCACGCGGCGGCGGACGACACCTCCGGCGAGTCGCTGGTGCCGTTCTCCACCGAGCGGGCCATCGACGCGGCGATCGCGGCCGACGAGGACGGACTGGTCCCGCTCCTGGTCGACTTCGCCCACGACTACGGAGCCCGCGCCCGCGGCGACCACCAGATCTTCCTCGACCTGTTCCGCAACGGCCGGATCCCGGGGCTGTAACCTTCCGCACATTCACAGGCCCCCTTTAGGGACCCCTTACCGGAGCACGTGCCACACTCGTACCGCCATGGACATATCCGGACCCCAGCTCAGAGCCGTGCGCGCGGCGCTGTTCACGGCTGTCGTCGTGACGCTCAGCACCGCGTCGCACGTGCTGCTGTCCGGGGCTCCGCTGCCGCTGAACACGGTGGCCGCGATCGCCGCCGCCGTGTTCCTCCTGGCGTACGGGCTGGCGGGGCGGGAGCGTTCCTTCGGCCGGATCGCCGCCCTGCTGATCCCGCTGGAGCTGGCCGCCGACACGGTCTTCACCACCGGCCAGCACGTCTGCTACGGCCGCATGGGCGGTCCGGTCGCCGGTCCGCTGCGGTCCGTCGGGTTCGACGTGCTGTGCGGCGACGGCACCAGCGTGGGCGCGCCGCTCGCCCGGGTCACCGGCTCCGCCGCCGCGGGCGGCGACCGGGTGGCCGCGCTGCTCGCCGAGGCCGGCCCGGCGACCGCCTGGCTGCTGCTCGGCGCGCACATCGGGGTGGGCCTGTTCGCCGCCGCGTGGCTGCGCCGCGGGGAGCGGGCGCTGGCGCAGCTGCTGAGCGCGGTCGCCGCGACCACCTTCCGGCCGCTGCTGGTGGCCGTGGCGGCGGTGACCGTGCGCCGTGCCCCCCGGGTGCGCCGTCCGGGCCGCACGCCGCACCGTGCCGTCGCCGTCCGCACGCTGCTCCTCGCGCACTCCCTGGGACGGCGCGGGCCGCCGTGCTCCGCCCTCGCCTGAGGCGGACCCCGCCCCGGGCGCGCGGAGAAGCACCGGCAGTCCCCCGTACCCATTCCCGCACACCCGTGTGTGCGTCCCCCGTGGAGTCATCAGCATGAGCAAGCGGAACAGCCAGTCGGCCAAGATGGCGGCGCGTGAGCGTCTGCGCGAGGAGCGCGAGCGTCAGGCGAAGAAGGCGAAGATCAGGCGGCAGCTCGTCGTGGCCGCGTCGGTGGTCGGTGTGCTGGCCGCGGCCGGCGGCATCGGCTACGCGGTGGTCCAGGCGAACAAGCCGGACCACTGGGAGGCCGCGAAGGACGCGAAGCTCGTCAAGCCGGCCAACACCAGCGGCAAGGACGGCACCACCGTCGTCATCGGCAAGGCCGACGCGAAGAAGACCCTGGAGCTGTACGAGGACCCGCGCTGCCCGATCTGCGCCTCCTTCGAGCAGTCCGTCGGCAAGACGATCGAGAAGGACGTCGAGGACGGCAAGTACAAGGTGCAGTTCATAGGCGCCTCGTTCCTGGACCGCAACCTCACGGGCGAGGGTTCCAAGAACGCGCTGAGCGCCCTGGGCGCCGCGCTGGACGTCAGTCCCGAGGCGTTCCTGGCCTACAAGTCGGCGCTCTACTCGGCGGAGTTCCACCCCGAGGAGACGGACGACAAGTTCAAGGACGACGCGTACCTGATCAAGGTCGCCGACTCGGTGGACGCCCTGAAGAACAACAAGGAGTTCCAGGCGGCCGTGAAGGACGGCACCTACGACCGGTGGGCCCTTGAGATGTCCGACAAGTTTGACGGCAGTGACGTCCAGGGCACCCCGACGGTGAAGATGGACGGCAAGAAGCTCACCGGCTCCGACGGGGAGAACGCGCCCATGACGGTGGACGAGTTCACCGCGGCGGTCGACAAGGCCCTGAAGGGCTGACGCGCCGGCCGGCCGACGGCACGCCGAAGAGCGGGCGAACTTTTCCCGGGTTCGCCCGCTCTAGCGTGTACACGTCACTACCCTGTTCGGCTGTGACCAGTCGACAGGGAACAACCGGGGCCGCCGTCTCCGCCACCGCGGACACCGCCGCCCTCGCCCCGCGCCGCCGTACGGTGGTCAAGGCCGCCGCCGCCACCGCGGCGCTGGCCGGACCGCTCGCCGCCGCGCTGCCCGCCCGCGCCGCCCAGCGGGCCCCCGCCTTCCTGCACGGTGTCGCCTCCGGCGACCCGCTGCCGGACGGCGTGCTGCTGTGGACCCGGGTGACGCCCACCCCGGAGGCGACACCGGGCTCCGGCGCCGGTCCCGACACCGAGGTCGGCTGGACCGTCGCCCGGGACAGCGGGTTCACCGACGTCGTCGCGCGGGGCTCGACCCTCGCGACCGCCGCCTCCGACCACACCGTGAAGGCGGACATCCGCGGGCTGCGGCCCGCCACCGACTACTGGTTCCGCTTCTCGGCCGGCGGCACCGACTCCCCCGCGGCCCGCACCCGCACGGCGCCCGCCGCGGACACCGCCGTGGCCGGCCTGCGCCTCGGGGTGGTCTCCTGCGCCAACTGGGAGGCCGGCCACTTCGCGGCGTACCGCCACCTCGCGGCGCGCGGCGACCTCGACGCCTGGCTGCATCTCGGCGACTACATCTACGAGTACGGCACGGGTGAGTACGGCGCCCGCGGCGAGGTCGTCCGCCCGCACTCCCCCGCCCACGAGATCGTCACCCTCGCCGACTACCGGGCGCGGCACGCCCGCTACAAGACCGACCCGGACCTCCAGGCGCTGCACGCCACGGCACCGGTCGTCGCCATCTGGGACGACCACGAGTTCGCCAACGACACCTGGTCCGGCGGCGCCGGCAACCACACGGAGGGCGCGGAGGGCACCTGGGCCGCCCGCCAGGCCGCCGCCAAGCGGGCCTACTTCGAGTGGATGCCGGTGCGTCCCGCGGTCGAGGGCACCACCTACCGCCGGCTGCGCTTCGGCAAGCTGGCCGACCTCTCGCTCCTCGACCTGCGCTCCTTCCGCTCCCGGCAGGTGTCCCTGGGCGACGGCGACGTCGACGACCCCGACCGCACCCTCACCGGCCGCGCCCAGCTGGACTGGCTCAAGGCGGGGCTGTCGGCGTCCGACACCACCTGGCGGCTGGTCGGCACCTCGGTGATGATCTCGCCGTTCTCGGTGGGCTCCCTGCCCGCGAGCCTGCTCAAGCCGCTGGCGAAGCTGCTCGGCCTGCCGCGGGAAGGACTCGCCCTCAACACCGACCAGTGGGACGGCTACACCGACGACCGGCGCGAACTCCTCGCCCACCTGCGTACCCACGCCATCCGCAACACGGTCTTCCTCACCGGCGACATCCACATGGCGTGGGCGAACGACGTGCCGGTGAACGCGGGCACCTACCCGCTGTCGGCCTCCGCCGCCACGGAGTTCGTGGTCACCTCGGTCACCTCCGACAACCTCGACGACATCGTGAACGTCCCCGAGGGCACGGTCTCCGCGGTCGCCGCCCCGCTGATCCGGGCCGCCAACCGGCACGTCCACTGGGTCGACACCGACCGCCACGGCTACGGGGTGCTGGACCTCACCGCCGAGCGGGCGCAGATGGACTACTACGTGCTGTCCGACCGCACCGAGGCGGACTCCGGCGCGAGGTGGGCCCGCTCCTACCGCACCCGCAGCGGCACCCAGAAGGTGGAGCGGGCGGACGCCCCCGTCTGACGGCCCGAGGAATTCCCTCGGGAATTCAGTCCGCGTCCTGAGCCAGCGAGTCGAGGAAGCCGAGGGCCACCCGCCAGGTGGCCTCGGCCGCCTCCTCGTCGTGGTCGGGCAGGTCGGGGTCGGTGTAGAGGTGGCCGGCGCCCGCGTACCGGTAGACCTCCACGTCGGCCCCCGTCCGGCCCATCCGCAGGTACCAGGCGGTGAGCCAGTCGTCCGTCTCGAACGGGTCGGGCTCGGCGACGTGCAGCTGCACCGGCAGCCCGTCGGCCGTGGCGTTCTCCGCGATGTCGGAGGTGCCGTGCAGCAGCAGCAGACCGCGCGCCTTGTCGTCGCCCAGGGCCAGCGTCTGCGCCACCGAGGCGCCGAAGGAGAACCCGGCGTACACCAGGCCCCGCTCCGAGTACGGGGCGGCCGCCAGGACGGCCCGCTTCAGCAGCTCGTCCTTCCCGGTCTCCTCCTGGTACGCCATGCCCTCCTCGACCGTGTCGAAGGTGTGTCCCTCGAAGAGATCGGGCGTCCACACCTCGTGTCCGGCCGCGCGCAGCCGGTCCGCGGCCCGGCGCACCGCGGGACGCAGCCCGTAGGTCGAGTGAAAGAGCATGATGTTCATGCGGTCCATGGTGCCAGCAGGGTGTGACGAACCCCTCGGGCGGCACTACCCGGGAACGGACGGAAGTCACATGTTCATGCCCGTCCCGTCCGGTTAGGTTCGGTGGCATGGATGACGTGCTGCGCCCGCTGATCGTGGTGGGCGGTTCGGTGGTGCTGACGCTGCTGCTCGGCTGGGCCACCGACCTGCTGCTGCGCAAGGCCGACGAACGCCACCACGAGACACCGCTGTGGGGCCTGCTGCGCCGGGGCCGGATCCCCTACCAGCTGCTGCTCTGCGCCGCCCTGCTCAGAGGCTCCTACGACGAGACACGGCTGCTGACCTCCCACCAGGTCGGGGTGGGCCGGACCCTGACCCTGGTGCTGATCGGGTCGGCGGCCTGGCTGACGATCCGGATCGCCGTCGCGGTCGTGGAGACCTCGTACACCCGGTACGCCAGCAACCACCGGGAGCGCGACCCGGCCCGGGTGCGCCGGGTGCGCACCCAGGTGACGCTGATCCGCCGGGTGGTGTCGGCGGTGGTGGGCGTGGTCGCGGTGGCCTCGATGCTGCTGACGTTCCCCGCGATGCGGGCGGCCGGGGCCTCGCTGCTGGCCTCGGCCGGCATCCTCGGCATCGTCGCCGGTGTGGCCGCCCAGTCCACGCTGGGCAACATGTTCGCCGGGCTGCAGATCGCCTTCGGCGACATGGTGCGCATCGGCGACACGGTCGTGGTGGACGGCGAGTGGGGCACGGTGGAGGAGATCACGCTGACCTTCCTGACCGTGCGCACCTGGGACGAGCGCCGGATCACCATGCCGGTGTCGTACTTCACCTCCAAGCCGTTCGAGAACTGGTCGCGCGGGACGCCGCAGATGACCGGCACCGTGTTCTGGCACGTCGACCACAGCGCCCCGCTGGACGCCATGCGCGAGAGGCTGCGCGACATCCTGCGGGAGTGCCCGGCCTGGGACGGGCGTGCCTACAACCTGACCGTCACGGACAGCACCCCCAGCACCCTGGAGGTACGGGCGCTGGTGACGGCCAAGGACGCGGACGACATCTGGACGGTCCGGGTCGCGGTCCGCGAGCAGATGATGCGCTTCCTGGCCGACGAGCACCCCTACGCGCTGCCCCGGGTCAACACCGCCGACGCGGTGCTGCCCCCCGGTTCGGGCGGCCGCTCGCCCGAGGACCACGTGCCCGGCGACCGCGTGCCGGGTGACCGCGTGTCCGGCGACCGTGTGTCCGGCGGCATACCGGCGGCGCGTCGGATCCACACCCATCCCCGGCAGCGCTGAGCGGCGCTCAGAGGCCGCGCTCGGCGCCGCCGTTCACCTGGACCACCTGCGAGGTGATGTGTCCGGCGCCGGGCGAGGCGAGCCAGTGCAGGGTCGCCGCGACGTCACCGGGCCGTCCCACGCGCCGGTTCGACGTCTCGGCGACCAGCGCCGCCCGCCGCTCCTCGTCCAGGCCGTCGCCGCCGAAGAACGCCGTGTCCTCGACGTAGCCGGGCGCGACCACGTTCACCGTGATGCCGTGCGGCCCCAGCTCCCGGGCCAGGGCGTGCGCGTACGGGTGCAGCCCGGCCTTGGCCGCCGCGTACGACACCCGCCCGGAGCCGCGCCGGGCGGCGATGGAGCTGAGGAAGAGCACCCGCCCGCCGGGCACGGCGAGCCGGGTGCGCAGCGCCTCGGTGAGCAGCACGGCGGTCAGCACGTTGAGCCGGAAGTTGACCGTCCAGTCGCGGGCGACGGCGTCGAGCGGGTCGTCGGCGCCCACCGGCGGTTCGAGCAGCCCGTTGCCTCCGGCGGAGTGGATCAGGACGTCCACGGCTCCGAACTCGCGGCCCACGAACCCGGACACGCCCCGTACGGCCTCGGGGTCGGCCAGGTCGGCGGCGTAGGTCAGGGCGCCGGGCACCTCGGCCCGCTCCAGGACGTCACCGCGCCGCCCGAGCAGCAGGACCCGGTCGCCGTCGGCGGCGAACACCTGCGCGGTGGCGAGCCCGATCCCGGTGCCGCCGCCGCTGATCACAACATTGCGCGTCATGCCCCGACCCTACGGAGCGAAGGCCCGGGACGGCGGCAACCCGGCGGCGCTCAGCGCAGACTGCGCACGTCCAGATGGCGCAGCACCCGGTCCACCACCTCGGGATCGGCGCCCGGCTCGCTGCGGGCGCTGAGCACCTCGTGCCGGGCGGCGCTCAGCATCTCGTGCTCGATACGCCGGACCTTCTTCAGCCGCTTGGCCCGCTGCCGGGTCGCCTCGCGCCGTTCGTCGTCCGCCATGTCCGGGCTGATCCGCACCCCCAGGTCGAACGCCCGGCGCAGCAGCTGCTCGGACAGCTCCTCCGGCAGGTCCTCGGCGGCCTCGATCTCCCGCAGCCTGCGCTTGGCGGCCTTCGCCACCCGGACGGCGAGCTCACGCTCCAGCTCCATCTCGCGGCCGGTGTCCCCGCGCACCCCGAGCTTGCCCACCAGCCACGGCAGGGTGAGCCCCTGCACCAGCAAGGTCCCCAGCACCACGCCGAACGCGATGAAGATGATCTCCGCACGGGCGGGGAAGTCGGCGCCGGAGTCGGTCTCCAGCGGGATGGCGAGGGCCAGGGCGACGGACGCCACCCCGCGCATCCCGGACCACCACATCACCACGCTCTCGCGCCAGCTCAGCGGGATGTCCTCGCCGACGTCCCGTTCGGTGTGCATCCGCTTGGTCAGCCAGGTCGCCGGCAGCAGCCAGGCCAGCCGGACCAGGACGACGACCCCGACGACCGCACCCGACCAGCCGAGCAGCTCGGCCCAGTGGCCGGACGCGGTCTGCACCGCGTTGTGCAGTTCCAGGCCGACCAGCCCGAACGCCACCCCGGTGACGAGGGTGTCCACGATGTCCCAGAAGGTGTGTCCGGCGAGCCGGGCCATGACGTCGTCGGCGTCGGTGGCGTACTCCACGAGGAACAGGGCGGTGACGAGCACCCCGAGGACGCCCGAGCCGTGCAGCTCCTCGGCGAGGACGTACGCGGCGAACGGCACCAGCAGGGTCAGGGCGACCTGCAGGGTCGGGTCGCCGAGCAGGTCCATCGCCTTGTTGGTGGCCCAGCCGAGCACCAGCCCGACGGCGACCGCCACCACCGCCGACAGCACCAGGTCCAGACCGGCCGACCAGGGCGAGAAGGTTCCGCTCACGGCGGCGGCCACGGCCACGTGGTAGAGCACGATGGCCGTGACGTCGTTGAACAGCCCCTCGCCCTCCAGGATCGACACCAGGCGGCGCGGCAGCCCCAGCTTGCCCGCGACGGCGGTCGCCGCCACCGGGTCGGGCGGGGCGACGAGCGCGCCGAGGGCGACGGCGGCGGCCAGCGGCAGCCCCGGCACGATCGCGTGGGCGACAGCGGCGACGCAGAAGGTGGTGACGAAGACCAGCGCCACGGCCAGCAGCAGGATCGGCCGGACGTTCGCCGCGAACTGCCGCCAGGAGGTGCGGCGCACGGCGGCGTAGAGCAGGGGCGGCAGCAGCAGTGGCAGGATCAGTTCGGGCGGGACGTCGACGTTCGGCACGAAGTTCAGCAGCGCCAGCACGATCCCGAACACCGTCATCAGCACCGGCGCCGGCAGTTTCAGCCGCTCGCCCACGGGGACGCTCACCACAGCCCCGAGCAACAGGGCGAACAGCAGGGCCAGCTGGTCCACGGTCACCGCTCCCGGGAGGTCGACGGTCGGTCGGGTGATCTCCAGCCTGCCATGCCCGGAACCACCGGCGCGGTCACCGGCGCCCGGCTACAGCGCGCGCCGCATGGCCCGGTGCGGCATGCCGGCGTCCGGGAACTCGGGCCCGTAGGCCTCGTAGCCGAGACGCTCGTAGAAGCCGAGGGCGTGGGTCTGGGCGTGCAGGTCGACGGCGGTGAGCCCGTGGTCCCGGGCCGCCCGCTCGACGGCCCGCACGAGTGCCGCGCCGACCCCGAGCCCGCGCGCCCGCCGGAGGACCGCGAGCCGGCCGAGGGATCCGACCGACGGGTCGCCGCCCGTCTTCGCCGCGGCGGCGGCGCCGTGCAGCAGACGTCCGGTGCCGAGCGGGGTGCCGTCGTCCGCGACGGCGAGCACGTGCACGGCGTCCGCGTCATGGGCGTCGTACTCGATGTCCTCGGGCACGCCCTGTTCGGCGACGAAGACCTCCTTGCGGACCGCGAAGCAGGCCTCGCGGTCGGCCGGGTCCTCCGCCACCCGGACCGTGACGGCGGGGCTCATGCGTAGGTCTCCTCGCGGACCTGGTCGAGCGCCTGCCGCAGGTCGTCGGGGTAGTCGCAGGAGAACTCGGCCCACTGGCCGTCGCCGGGGTGCTCGAAGCCGAGGCGCACCGCGTGCAGCCACTGGCGGGTGAGGCGGAGCCGCTTGGCGAGCGTGGGGTCGGCGCCGTAGGTCAAGTCGCCGACGCAGGGGTGCCGGTGGGCGGCCATGTGCACGCGGATCTGGTGGGTGCGGCCGGTCTCCAGCTTGACGTCGAGCAGGGACGCGGCGCGGAAGGCCTCGATCAGGTCGTAGTGCGTGACCGACGGCTTGCCCTCGGCGGTGACCGCCCACTTGTAGTCGTGCTGCGGGTGGCGGCCGATCGGCGCGTCGATGGTCCCGCTGGTCGGGTCGGGGTGGCCCTGGACCAGGGTGTGGTAGCGCTTGTCGACCGTGCGCTCCTTGAACTGGCGCTTCAGGGACGTGTAGGCGTACTCGGACTTGGCGACGACCATCAGGCCCGAGGTGCCCACGTCGAGGCGGTGCACGATGCCCTGACGCTCGGCGGCGCCGGAGGTCGAGATGCGGTACCCGGCGGCGGCCAGCCCGCCGATCACGGTCGGGCCGGTCCAGCCCGGGGAGGGGTGGGCGGCGACCCCGACGGGCTTGACGATCACGACCACGTCGTCGTCGTCGTGGACGATCTCCATGCCCTCGACCGGCTCGGCGACGACCTGCACAGGGGCCGGCGCCTGCGGCATCTCCACCTCGAGCCAGGCACCGCCGCTGACCCGCTCGGACTTGCCGACCACCGACCCGTCGACCATGACCTTCCCCGCGGCGGCGAGCTCGGCGGCCTTGGTGCGGGAGAAGCCGAACATGCGGGAGATGGCGGCGTCGACGCGCTCGCCCTCCAGGCCGTCGGGCACGGGCAGGGTGCGGATCTCGGGAATCGTGCTCACCCGTCGAGTATGCCGGACGGCTCCGGTACTCCCGTACGGGAGGGAGCACCGGGGCCCGGTACCGGCGCCTGGTACCGGGGCTCAGTCCTTGTGGACGGTGCCGTCCGGGTCGAGGCCCCGGAAGGACAGCAGCACGATGAGGATGCCGCCGCACACGATCGCCGAGTCGGCCAGGTTGAACACCGCGAAGTGCTTGGGTGCGATGAAGTCGACGACCGCGCCCTTGAAGACGCCCGGCGAGCGGAAGATCCGGTCGGTGAGGTTGCCGAGGGCGCCGCCCAGCAGCAGACCGAGCGCGATCGCCCAGGGCAGGCTGTAGAGCTTGCGGGCGAGGCGGATGATCACCACGATCACGGCGGCGGCGATCACCGTGAAGATCACGGTGAAGGCCTCGCCGAAGCCGAAGGCCGCGCCCGCGTTGCGGATCGCCTCGAAGCGCAGCCAGTCCCCGATGATCTCGACCGGCTCGTGGTGCTCCAGTTCGGCCACCACGATCATCTTGCTGACCAGGTCGAGGAGGTAGGCGACGACGGCGACGGCGAACAGCACGGCGATCCGCCGCTTGCCGCGGGGCCGCCCGGTCTCCGCCGCCGTCCCGTCGGTACCGGCCGGCTCCTGCCCGCCGCGGTCCGGACGGACCCGGTCCTGCTCGTCCCGGTCCTGCCCGTCCCGGTCCGCGTCCGGGGTGTCCGGCGTACCGATGATGCGCTCCGCCTCTGCCACGTGAGTCCCTCAGCCTAGGTCCTTGACTGAGGACGAGGGTACGGCACGACCTGCGCGGCCGCCCTTCAGTACCGGCGCTCCTGCTTCTGCTTGCACTCGACGCACAGGGTGGCCCTCGGGAAGGCCTGCATCCGGGCCTTGCCGATGGGTTTGCCGCAGTTCTCGCACAGGCCGTAGGTGCCCGCGTCGAGACGCTGGAGCGCCCGCTCGAACTGGCTGAGCATCTCGCGCGCGTTCGCGGCGAGGGCGAGTTCGTGCTCGCGCGTGATGTTCTTGGTGCCGGTGTCGGCGTCGTCGTCGCCCGCGCCGTCGCCGGAGTCCCGCATCAGACCGGCCAGCGACCGCTCGGAGGAGCTGATCTCCTCGCGCAGCCGCAGCACCTCCGACATCAGCTCGGCCCGCGCCTCCTCGACCTCCGCCTCGGTCCACGGGTCCTCACCGGGACGGACCGCGAGCTCGCCCGGCTCCACCGCCACGTGCCGGGCCTTGGGCACGGCGGTCGCCGCCGCTGTGGCCGCCGGGCCAGGAGTCTTCTTCGCACCCACCGTCGTCACTCCCGTCTGCGCCGCGGCCTCTGCCGCGTCCGCGTCATCGGCCGTGCTGTGCCCGGCCACATCCTGGGTGGACCCACTGGTCCTGGCAGCGCCGTTCCCCTCGCGGTCGCCCCCTCGGGCGTCCGCGTCCCCGCCGGCGGTCCCCGCGATTGCCTCCTCGTGCTCCGGGTCCTTCCCGGCGGCCTTCTTCGCCGTGGCCCGTCCCGTCTTCCCGGCGGCCGTCGTGCTCTTCCCCGCCGTCCCCGCCTTCCCCGCCGTTCCTGCCTTCTTCGACGCCGCCGCCTTCGCCCCCGTGCCCTTCCCGGCCGCGGCCTTCGTCCTGGCGGCCCCGGCGTCCGTCGCCTTCGCCGTGGCCTTCTTCGTCCCCGCGCCGCTCGCGGCCGCCGCCCCGCCGCCCCCGGCCGCGTCGGACACCGCACTCCTCCGGCCCCCGGCATGCGTCTCGGCACCCGTCGCCTTCTTCGCCATCATGGCCGCGGCCCCTTCACATATTGTGATCTTGCGCGCAAATCGTGCTGGGACGATAAATCGACTCGGGGCCCGCGGCAACGGGGCGCACCGCCCGATCGCCACACTCCGCGGACGCCGCGCGGCGACCTGCATGCGTTGTGCCCAGCTACCCGCCGGGTATGCCGCCCGCACGGACGTCCCGGTATCCGAACAGACGTATCGCACCATTCGAGGCATGTCCTCCCGTACTACCGTCCCGGGAAACGTGGTCGGCTCTGCGCGCCGCGCCGTACACTGGGCGGAGCGAAAAGCGTGGATGGGGACGAGTAGCGGCGTACGCAGCCCAGAGCGACCCGGGGACGGTGTGAGCCCGGGGGCGAGCGCGACGTGAATATCACCCCGGAGCCGCCGGAGGAAAGCCGCGGTCGCGGCGAGTAGAACCGGCATCGCGACCCCAATGAGGGGGCTCACCGGAGCGTTCGGCCGGGAGCCAAGGAGGGTGGTACCGCGGGAGCGCGCCGACGGCGGCGTGGAGACACAGCTCTCGTCCCTCCGGACGGAAGGCAGCAAGTCCGCCGGAGGAAGCCCGCTGATGACAACGCCGACGTATCGCCAGGTACCCGCGCAGGTCGACCTGCCCGCCCTCGAGCACACGGTGCTCAAGTTCTGGGACGAGCAGAAGATCTTCGCCAAGAGCCTGGAGCAGTCCGAGGGACGCCCCGAGTGGGTGTTCTACGAGGGTCCGCCCACCGCCAACGGCATGCCCGGCGCCCACCACATCGAGGCGCGCGTCTTCAAGGACGTCTTCCCCCGCTTCCGGACCATGCGCGGTTACCACGTGGCCCGCAAGGCCGGCTGGGACTGCCACGGCCTCCCGGTGGAGCTCGCCGTCGAGAAGGAGCTCGGCTTCTCCGGCAAGCAGGACATCGAGGCGTACGGCATCGCCGAGTTCAACGCCAAGTGCCGTGAGTCGGTGACCCGGCACACCGACGCCTTCTCCGAGCTGACGACCCGCATGGGGTACTGGGTCGACCTCGACGAGGCCTACCGCACCATGGACCCGGAGTACGTCCAGTCCGTCTGGTGGTCGCTGAAGGAGATCTTCAACAAGGGCCTGCTGGTCCAGGACCACCGCGTCGCCCCCTGGTGCCCCCGCTGCGGCACCGGCCTGTCCGACCACGAGCTGGCACAGGGCTACGAGACGGTCGTCGACCCGTCGGTCTACGTCCGCTTCCCGCTGACCTCCGGCCCGCTGGCCGGCGAGGCGGCCCTGCTGGTGTGGACGACGACCCCGTGGACCCTGGTGTCCAACACCGCGGTCGCCGCGCACCCCGACGTCACCTACGTCGTCGCGACCGACGGCGAGGAGAAGCTGGTCGTCGCCGAGCCGCTGGTCGGGAAGGCGCTCGGTGAGGGCTGGGAGACCACCGGAGAGACGTTCACCGGCGCCGAGATGGAGCGCTGGACGTACCGGCGCCCCTTCGAGCTGGTCGAGTTCTCCGAGCCCGCCCACTACGTGGTGAACGCCGAGTACGTCACCACCGAGGACGGCACGGGTCTGGTCCACCAGTCCCCCGCCTTCGGTGAGGACGACCTCAAGGTCTGCCGCTCCTACGGGCTGCCGGTGGTCAACCCGGTGCGCCCCGACGGCACCTTCGAGGAGGACCTGCCGCTCGTCGGCGGGGTGTTCTTCAAGAAGGCCGACGAGCAGCTCACCGAGGACCTCCAGCAGCGCGGCCTGCTGTTCAGGCACGTCCCGTACGAGCACAGCTACCCGCACTGCTGGCGCTGCCACACCGCGCTGCTCTACTACGCGCAGCCGTCGTGGTACGTCCGCACCACGGCCATCAAGGACCGTCTGCTCCAGGAGAACGAGAACACCAACTGGTTCCCGGACACGGTCAAGCACGGCCGCTACGGCGACTGGCTGAACAACAACATCGACTGGGCGCTGTCCCGCAACCGCTACTGGGGCACCCCGCTGCCCATCTGGCGCTGCGAGAACGACCACCTCACCTGCGTCGGCTCGCTGACCGAGCTGAGCGAGCTGACCGGCACCGACCAGTCGGGGCTCGACCCGCACCGCCCGTTCATCGACGAGGTCACCTTCACCTGCCCGCAGGACGGCTGCGGCACCACGGCCACCCGCGTGCCCGAGGTCATCGACGCCTGGTACGACTCGGGCTCCATGCCGTTCGCGCAGTGGGGCTACCCGTACAAGAACAAGGAACTCTTCGAGTCCCGGTACCCCGCGCAGTTCATCTCCGAGGCCATCGACCAGACCCGCGGCTGGTTCTACACGCTGATGGCGATCGGCACCCTGGTCTTCGACAAGTCCTCCTACGAGAACGTCGTCTGCCTCGGCCACATCCTCGCCGAGGACGGCCGCAAGATGTCCAAGCACCTGGGCAACATCCTGCAGCCGATCCCGCTGATGGACCAGCACGGCGCCGACGCGGTCCGCTGGTTCATGGCGGCCGGCGGTTCGCCGTGGGCGGCCCGCCGTGTGGGCCACGGCACCATCCAGGAGGTCGTCCGCAAGACCCTCCTGACGTACTGGAACACGGTCGCCTTCCAGGCCCTGTACGCCCGTACGTCGGACTGGGCGCCGAGTGAGGCCGACCCGGCGCCGGCCGAGCGTCCGGTGCTGGACCGCTGGCTGCTGTCCGAACTGCACGCCCTCACCGACCAGGTGACCCAGGCGCTGGAGAACTACGACACCCAGCGGGCCGGCAAGCTGCTGTCGGCGTTCATCGACGACCTGTCCAACTGGTACGTCCGCCGCTCCCGCCGCCGCTTCTGGCAGGGCGACAAGGCCGCGCTGCGCACCCTGCACGAGGTCGTGGAGACGGTGACCAAGCTCATGGCCCCGCTCACCCCGTTCATCACCGAGCGGGTCTGGCAGGACCTGGTCGTCCCGGTCACCCCGGGCGCCCCCGAGTCGGTGCACCTGTCCTCCTGGCCCGAGGCGGACCTGTCCGCCGTCGACCCGGAGCTGTCCCGGCAGATGGCGCTGGTACGCCGCCTGGTGGAGCTGGGCCGGGCGACCCGCGCCGAGTCGGGCGTCAAGACCCGTCAGCCGCTGCGCCGCGCGCTGATCGCCGCGGCCGGCTTCGACTCCCTCGACCCGGCGCTGCACACGCAGATCACCGAGGAGCTGAACGTCGAGTCCCTGGCGCTGCTGTCCGAGGTGGGCGGCTCGCTGGTGGACACCACGGCCAAGGCCAACTTCCGCGCGCTCGGCAAGCGGTTCGGCAAGCGGGTCCAGGATGTCGCCAAGGCCGTCGCGAACGCGGACGCCGCCGCTCTGTCCGCGGCCCTGCGCGAGGGCACGGCCTCGGTGGAGGTCGACGGTGAGACGATCACCCTCTCCCCCGACGAGGTGATCATCACGGAAACCCCGCGCGAGGGCTGGTCGGTGGCGTCCGACTCCGGTGCCACGGTCGCCCTGGACCTGGAGATCACCGAGGAACTGCGCCGCGCGGGCCTGGCCCGCGACGCGATCCGCCTGATCCAGGAGGCCCGCAAGAACAGCGGCCTGGACGTGGCCGACCGGATCGCCCTGCGCTGGACGTCACAGGAACCCGCCACGGTCGCCGCGCTGACCGGTCACGCGGACCTCATCGCCGACGAGGTGCTCGCCACGGACTTCGCCCAGGGTGAGACGGACGACACCTACGGAGCCCCCTTCACCGACGAGGGCCTGGCGCTGACCTTCCGTCTGCGCAAGGCGTAGGACCCGGCCGGCGAACCGAAGGCCCGGCCCCCGGAAGAATCTCCGGGGCCGGGCCTTCGGCGTTGCGTACGTCGGACAAGCCGGTCGTGGCCGAACAAACGACGCAAACACCGTGAACACGCGTAGCACAAGGGCGGGGCCCCGGGTTGATGAACCCGGGGCCCCGCCCTGAACGCTGCCGACTGCTACGCCGTACCTATGGCCACAGGGGCCGTCAGTTGTCGTCCTCGTCGATCAGGAAGCCACGCATCGGCGAGGGAGCCTGACCCATCGGCGACGGGCCCTGCGGACGGACCGGCGCCATGGGCTGGGTCATCGCCGGCTGCATCTGCTGCTGGCCGCCGTACGACGGGCCCGACGGTCCGCCGGGACCGCCGCCCATGCCCTGGTTGCCGCCGTAGGACGGGGCACCGGCACCGGCCGGAGCCATCGAGGGCGCCGGGGACGGCGGGAGGGACGGAGCGGCGCTCGCGGGCTGACGCGGCGGGGCGAGCGAGTCGTCCGCCTGCGTCTCCAGCTGGCGCAGCTGGGACTCCAGGTAGGACTTCAGCCGCGTGCGGTACTCGCGCTCGAAGCCGCGCAGGTCCTCGACCTTGCGCTCCAGCGTGGCGCGGGCGGACTCCAGGGAGCCCATCGCGACGCGGTGCTTCTCCTGCGCGTCCCGCTCCAGGGCGTCGGCCTTGGCACGGGCGTCACGCTCGAGGCCCTCGGCACGCGAACGCGCCTCGCCCACGATCTTGTTGGCCTCGGAACGGGCCTCCGCGATCGCCTGGTCGGCGGTCTGCTGGGCCAGCGACAGGACGCGCGCGGCGCTGTCGCCACCGGGGCCGCCCTGCTGACCGGGAAGTCCGGGAGGACCACCCATGGGACCGCCCATCGGGCCGCCATGGCCCATCTGCCCCTGCATCGGGCCGCCCTGGCCCATCGGCCCGGGACCCTGACCCATGGGGCCGGGACCCTGCGGGCCGCCCTGTCCGCCGGGGCCGGCGGGCAGCTGGGGAGCACCGCTCGGCAGCTGGGGCGGGCCACCCATGGGGCCACCCATCTGCTGCTGCGGGGGGCCCGATATGCCGGCGGGCACGGGAGCGCCGGGACCTCGCATGCCCTGCTGGGGCATGCCCGGAGGCGGACCCTGCTGTTGCTGCTGGTCCTGCGGCTCCGGGGGCTTGCGCATGTTCTGCTGGTTCTGGGCAGCGGCGCGCGTGGCCGCGGCCAGCTTGGCGCGCAGGTCCTCGTTCTCGCGGAGCAGGCGCGTCAGTTCGGCTTCGACCTCGTCGAGGAAGGCATCGACCTCGTCCTCGTCATAGCCTTCTCGGAGGCGGACGGTCGTGAACTGCTTGTTCCGCACGTCCTCGGGGGTCAACGGCATCTCTTCACCTCAACGTAGTCATCGGCAGTCGGCAAGACCGTATCGTCCACAGTCACCTCGCGAGATTGCCCACGATCGAGATCAGGATGTAGACGATGATCATCAGTACGAAGAAGGACAGGTCGAGCGCCACGCCCCCGAGACGCAGCGGCGGGATGAACCGCCGCAGAAGCTTCAGCGGTGGATCGGTGACAGTGTAGGTGGCCTCCAGGACGACCACCATCGCCTTGCCGGGTTGCCACGAGCGGGCGAACTGGAACACATAATCCATGACCAAACGGAAGATCAGCACGATGAGGAACACCATCAGCGCGATGTAGATCACCTGCGCGAACACGCTCATGGCCTGCTTTTCCCTCTCCCCTGTACCGCTCTTGTCCGGTCCTGCGTCTCAGCTCTGGTTGAAGAACCCGCCCTCTGCGATGCGGGCCTTGTCCTCCGCCGTGACATCGACGTTAGCAGGCGACAACAGGAACACCTTCTGCGTCACCCGCTCGATACTGCCGTGAAGACCAAACACCAAACCTGCCGCAAAGTCGACAAGTCGCTTCGCGTCCGTGTCATCCATCTCCGTCAGATTCATGATCACCGGGGTGCCCTCACGGAAGTGTTCCCCGATGGTACGGGCCTCGTTGTAGGTCCGGGGGTGAAGTGTGGTGATCCGGTAAGGCTCTCGTTCCGACACGACCTTGGGCATGATCACCGGTGCGTTCTTCTCCAGGCTGGCGCGTTCTTGTGTGATGGATGCCACGGGCGCGATCCGCGCCGGGCGTGGCGATTCCGCGGGCAGCGAAGCGGCACGGGACACCGGTTCGCGTGGCGCGGGAGGGTGGACGACTCGTACCTCTTCGTCCCTTTGGGGCTGATGTGCGCCGTGGGACTGATGGGACGGCTCGTGCCGCCGGTGGTCCCGCTCCGGCTCCGGGTCGAGTTCCGGTTCGAAATCGTCGTCTGGGTCGAATCCGCGGCCGTCGTACCCATCGTCCTCCACGAGGCCGAGGTAGACCGCCATCTTGCGCATCGCGCCGGCCATGCTCCGAGTCCTCCGCTCTGTGGTGGATCCGCTGACGACCGCCAAGTGCCCGCGATCCACTGGGTCCTTGTTCCGCCGTTGGGCGGAAATGACCATATTTTCTGCTGTGGTCCGACTTCTTGGCGACGTTACCCGAGCCTGGGGCGGACTCCGAGTACCGCACTGCCGACGCGCACATGTGTCGCTCCGGCGGCCACGGCCTGTTCGAGGTCCGCACTCATCCCTGCCGAGACCATGTTCGCAGTCGGATGGGTCCGGCGCAGGTCGGTCGACAAATCCATCAACCGCTCGAACGCCGCCTGTTGGCGTCCGGCGTACTCCCCGGTGAGCGGCGCGACGGTCATCAGTCCGTCGAGCCGCAGCCCTTCGGCACCGGCCACCAGGTCGGCCAACTCCGCGACGCCGCCCGGCGCCACGCCTCCGCGTTCGCCCCGGCCGCCGACACCGGCGTCGAAGGCCACCTGGATCAGGCAGCCGACCTCGCGCCCGGCCCGGACGGCCTCTTTGGAGAGGGCCGACACCAGCTTGGCGCGGTCGACGGACTGCACCACATCGGCATAACCGACCACCGAACGCACCTTGTTGGTCTGAAGTTGACCGACGAAATGCCAGGAAAGGGGCAGATCCCCGCAAGCCGCCGCCTTCGGGGCGGCGTCCTGGTCGCGGTTCTCGGCGACGTGCCGGACTCCGAGTCCGGAGAGGATGCGTACGTCGCTCGCGGGCCAGGTCTTGGTGACCACGATCAGGGTCACCTCGTCGCGTCCGCGACCGGCGGCCTCGCACGCGGCGGTGATCCGCTCCTCCACCTTCGCCAGGTTCGTGGCGAGTTCGCCCTTACGGTCCGTCATGCCCCATCAGTCCAGCCACACATAGCCCGCGAGCCGCCCCGTGGTGCGGTCGCGGCGGTACGAGAAGTGATCGTCCGACTCCCGGGTGCACACGGGCGACCGCTCCCGGTCGGACACGCCGAGCCGGTCGAGTTGCGCGTGCACACCCGCGACGACGTCGACCGCCGGGGTGCCCCAGCCGGTCTCGGCGTACGCCGCCGGCTCGACCTCGGCCACGTCGGCGCGCATGTCCTCCGGCACCTCGTAGCACCGGCCGCACACGGCGGGCCCGGTGCGGGCGACGATCCGGGCCGGGTCGGCGCCCCGTTCCGTCATGGCCCGTACGGCGGCGGGGACGACCCCGGCGACCAGTCCGGGCCGGCCCGCGTGGGCCGCGGCCACGACACCCGCGACGGGGTCGGCGAGCAGCACCGGCACGCAGTCGGCGGTGAGCACCGCCAGGGCGAGTCCGCGCCGGGCGGTGACGATCGCGTCCACCTCGGGCACCGGACGGTCGCCCCACGGCTCGTCGACGACGACCGCGTCGGCCCCGTGCACCTGGTTCATCCAGACCACGCGGGCCGGGTCGACGCCGAGTTCCTTGGCGGCCAGGTCCCGGTTGGCGCGTACGGCCGCGGGGTCGTCCCCCACCGCGCCGCCGAGATTGAGCTCCTCGTACGGAGCGGCGCTCACCCCGCCCCACCGGTCGGTGAAGCCGAAGTGCGCGCCGCTCACGTGTTCGCGCTGTCCTATCACTTCAGGAAGTCCGGGACATCCAGTTCCTCGGCCGCGCTGTCGTAGCTCCGGGACGGCGGGACCGGCGGCTGGACGGCCGGGATGTCGGCCACCGGCTCGGGCGACGGCACCGGCTCGGGGTCCTCCTTCGGCGTGACGCTGCCGAGCGAACCGAAGGAGGGCCGGCTCTCCTGCCGGCCCGCCGGGGCGGGCTCCTCACGCTTGACCGAGGAGGAGCCGAGGACGTTGTCCCGCTTGGCGGGCGGCTGCCCGCCGTCGAAGCCGGCGGCGATGACGGTGACCCGCACCTCGTCGCCGAGGGCGTCGTCGATGACCGCGCCGAAGATGATGTTGGCCTCGGGGTGGGCGGCCTCGCTGACCAGCTGGGCGGCCTCGTTGATCTCGAACAGGCCGAGGTCGGAGCCGCCGGAGATGGAGAGCAGCACACCGCGGGCGCCGTCGATGGACGCCTCGAGCAGCGGGGAGGAGATGGCCATCTCGGCGGCTGCCACCGCGCGGTCGTCGCCGCGGGCCGAACCGATGCCCATGAGGGCCGAACCGGCCTCCGACATGACCGACTTGACGTCGGCGAAGTCGAGGTTGATGAGACCGGGGGTGGTGATGAGGTCGGTGATGCCCTGGACACCGGAGAGCAGGACCTGGTCGGCCGACTTGAAGGCGTCGAGGACCGATACCTGGCGGTCCGAGATGGACAGCAGCCGGTCGTTGGGGATCACGATGAGGGTGTCGACCTCTTCGCGGAGCTCCGCGATGCCGTCCTCGGCCTGGTTCGCGCGGCGCCGTCCCTCGAAGGTGAACGGGCGCGTGACCACGCCGATGGTGAGGGCACCGAGCGAGCGGGCGATGTTGGCCACGACGGGCGCGCCGCCGGTGCCGGTGCCGCCGCCTTCACCGGCCGTCACGAAGACCATGTCGGCCCCCTTGAGGACCTCCTCGATCTCCTCGCGGTGGTCCTCGGCGGCCTTGCGGCCGACGGCCGGGTTCGCTCCGGCGCCGAGTCCGCGGGTGAGTTCACGGCCGACGTCGAGCTTGACGTCGGCGTCGCTCATCAACAGCGCCTGCGCGTCCGTGTTGATGGCGATGAACTCGACGCCCTTGAGACCGACCTCGATCATCCGGTTGATGGCATTGACACCACCGCCGCCGACACCGATGACTTTGATGACTGCGAGGTAGTTCTGCGGTGCTGCCACGTCGAAGGCCTCTCGCCTCGAGTTACGTGTCGCCGAAGCGCCGGAGCACTTGCTGCCCCGCGCTGCGACGACTGATGCCGAATGGGACGGCCCGTATCGCCGACCCGAACCCTAACGTTGAAGTTTAGGGTTACCAGTGTGTCTGTTCCCTGGAGTCTTCTGAACAGGACACTAAGTCGACACGTGGCGCACGTTCAACGAACACGCCGAACCTCCCGTTTTTCTTTTCACCCTATGTGATCAGCCGTGTCGCTGCCCAACCAGGGTGCTGGCCTGCGCTGATGTGCGTCAACTCCCCGATGACGCGGGGGCGCTGGGAACGCTGACGTCGAAGTGCCGCGCACCGGGCTCCGCTTTCATCAGCGCGGTGAGTGCGCGGCCCTTACGCTTACCCTTCTCGCTGCTTCCCCAGTCGACCGTACGGCCGTCGGTCAGTTCCAGCGAGATGTCGTCGTAGGAACGGACCTTGACGCTCCGGGTGTCGGGGATCAGGGATTCGGGGACGGCGCCGGCCACGCGTACCGCCTCGCGCACCAGTCGGTCCTCACCGAAGCGCCGGTGGCTGGCCGCCGCGGAACCGGTCCGGGAGATGTCCAGTTCCAGGGCGGGCACCCCCTTGGGCGCCTTGTCGACCGTGGCGAACCGCACGCCGTCGTCGTCCACTTCGACGAACTTCCCGCCCTGGTGGACGAGGAGGACGGGGGTGCGCTCCGTGACGTTCAGCTTGATCTCGTCCGGCCAGGACCGGATCACGTCGATGGTGTCGATCCGGGGCAGTTTCTCCGCGGCCCGCTTCTCGATCGCCCCGGTGTCCACCGAGACGAGCTGTTCGCCGAGGGGAACGTCGGCCGCCTCACGCACCTGATCGGCCGTCAGGACGTCGGTCCCCGACACCGCGACGCGCTCCACGCGGACCAGGTCCGATCCGTAGAGCAGCCAGAAGGTGCCGCTGCCGAGGAACACCAGCACGACCGCCGATGCGATGATCAGACGAAGACGCCGTCGGCGTACGGCTCGTACGGGCGGCGGGCCGGACGACTCCCGCTTGCGTTCACCGCGCTCGGCGGTCGTCGATCCGGCCACGCTCCCTGCCTTCCGTCACATGCCTCTAGCTGCGGGCACGGGCGGCGATCGCCTCGTACACCATGCCGACGAGCAGGTCGTCGGCGTCCCGGCGGCCGAACTCGGCGGCGGCGCGGGACATCTCGTACAGCCGGTGCGGGTCGGCGAGCACGGGCAGCACGTTCTGCTGGATCCACTCCGGCGTCAGTTCCGCGTCGTCGACCAGCAGTCCGCCGCCGGCCTTGACCACCGGCTGGGCGTTGAGCCGCTGTTCGCCGTTGCCGATGGGCAGCGGGACGTAGGCGGCCGGGAGTCCGACGGCGGAGAGTTCGGCGACGGTCATCGCGCCCGCGCGGCAGAGCATCATGTCCGCCGCCGCGTACGCGAGGTCCATCCGGTCCAGGTAACTTACCGGGATGTAGGGGGGCATGCCCGGCATCTGCTGCACCTGCGGCAGTTCGTTCTTCGGGCCGACCGCGTGCAGGATCTGGATGCCGGCCTGCTGCAGCCACGGAGCGACCTGCTGCACCACCTCGTTGAGCCGGCGGGCGCCCTGCGAACCGCCGGAGACCAGCAGGGTCGGCAGGTTGGGGTCGAGACCGAACGCGGCGCGCGCCTCGGGGCGCACGGCGGCACGGTCCAGGGTGGCGACGGAGCGGCGCAGCGGGATGCCGATGTAACGGGAGTTGCGGAGCTTGCTGTCCGGGGTGGAGACGGCGACCTGCGCCGCGTACCGGGAGCCGATCTTGTTGGCCAGGCCGGGGCGGGCGTTGGCCTCGTGCACCACGATCGGCACCCCGAGACGCTTGGCCGCGAGGTAGCCGGGCAGGGCGACGTAGCCGCCGAAGCCGACCACGGCGTCGGCCCGGGTGCGCTCCAGGATCTGCTCGGTGGCCTTGATGGTGCCGCGCAGCCGGCCCGGGACGGTGATCAGCTCGGGGGTGGGCTTGCGTGGCAACGGTACGGCGGGGATCAGCGCCAGTTCGTACCCGCGCTCGGGTACGAGACGGGTCTCCAGGCCGCGCTCCGTGCCCAGGGCCGTGATGCCCACGGTCGGATCCTGCCTGCGCAGGGCGTCCGCGAGGGCGAGCGCGGGCTCGATGTGGCCCGCGGTTCCTCCGCCGGCGAGTACGACATGCACCGAAATTCACCGCTCTCCGGACGTACGCGCCCCCGGGGCACGCCGTCGCATCGTGTTCCATCTCCGGGGCCGCCGAGGACCCCCGATCCGCTTTTTACCAAAGCGGGGTTGCCGCATCGCAAGCGCCATCCGCGCAGCGGGGTCCTCACGCGCGAAGGCGATCAGCAACCCGATGGCGAACATGGTCGGCAGCAGGGCGGACCCGCCGTAGGAGAACAGCGGGAGCGGGACACCGGCGATCGGCAGCAGACCGAGCACCGCACCGATGTTGATCACGGCCTGCGCCGTGATCCAGGTGGTCACGCCTCCCGCGGCATACCTGACGAAGGGGTCCTCCGTGCGTCCGGCCACGCGGATACCCGCATAGCCTAGAGCCGCGAACAGGGCGAGCACCGACAGCGTCCCCGCCAGGCCCAGTTCCTCACCGGTGACGGCGAAGATGAAGTCCGTGTGCGCTTCGGGCAGTTCGCCCCATTTTTCCAGACTCGCCCCGAGCCCGGAGCCGAAGATCCCGCCGGAGGCGAGGGCGTAGATGCCGTGCACGGCCTGCCAGCAGTCGACCGGTCCCGTCTGGGGCTCGGTGGCGCCCAGGCAGGCGAGCCGGGCCATGCGGTTGGGACTGGTGCGGATCAGGATCGCGCCGAGCAGCGCGGCGATCGACAGCACCCCGACGAACAGCCGGGTGGGCGCTCCGGCCAGCCACAGCAGGCCGAAGAGGATCGCGGTGAGGATGATCGCGGTGCCCATGTCGCCGCCGAGCATGATGAGCCCCAGCAGCATGAAGGCGGCCGGCACCAGCGGCACCAGCATGTGCTTCCACTGGGTCAGCAGCCGCTTGTCCTGTTTGCGCGCGAGCAGGTCGGCGCCCCACAGCACCAGCGCCAGCTTGCCGAACTCGCTGGGCTGGAGCTGGAAGCTGCCGCCGAGGGAGAGCCAGTTCTGGTTGCCGTTGACCGCGACCCCTATCCCCGGCACCTGCACCAGGGCCATCAGGAAGACGGCCCCCGCGAGGATGGGATAGGCGAGCGCCCGGTGCAGCTTCACCGGCATCCGTGAGGCCACCAGCAGCAGTACGCCGCCGATGACCGCGGCCAGCAGCTGCTTGCGGAAGAAGTACGAACCGGGCAGCGACATCTGCAGCGCCGTGATCTGGGAGGCCGAGTAGACCATCACCAGACCCAGCACGGTGATCAGCAGACTGCCGCCGAGGATCACGTAGTAGGCGGTCAGCGGCCGGTCCCAGGCCCTGCGCGCCCGGGTGACCGCGGTGCGCACCGGGTTCTCGCGCGGCGGGCGGGGCGCGGCGGGGCGCCGGGCGGCCCGCTGGACGGGCGGCCGGCCGGTACGACTACTGGACATCACGACCTCCGCGGTACGCCGGCCAACAGGTCCTGGACGGTCCCACGCGTCCCTCCCAAGGTCGCCCGGCGCCGGGGCGGCCGGGGTCAGGCGCCGAGCTCGCGCACCGCCTGGGCGAACGCGTCACCGCGCTTGTTGTAGTTGGCGAACATGTCCATCGAGGCGCAGGCCGGTGCCAGCAGCACCGTGTCACCGGGGCGTGCGAGCCGCCGCGCCTCCTGGACCGCCTCGAGCATCGCCCCAGTGTCGGTCCGGTCGAGGTCGACGACGGGTACCTCGGGGGCGTGTCGCGCCAGGGCTTCGCGGATCAGCTCGCGGTCCCGGCCGATCAGTACGGCGCCGCGCAGCCGCTTCGCCGCGTCCGCGACGAGTTCGTCGAAGGTGGCGCCCTTGGCGAGTCCGCCCGCGATCCACACCACGGAGTCGTACGCGGCCAACGAGGCCTGCGCGGCATGGGTGTTGGTGGCCTTGGAGTCGTCCACGTAGGCCACGCCGTCCAGGTCGGCGACGTGCGCGATGCGGTGGGCGTCCGGGGTGAAGGCCCGCAGTCCGTCCCGTACGGCGTTCGCGGGCACCCCGTAGGCGCGCGCGAGGGCCGCAGCGGCAAGGGCGTTGGCGATGTTGTGCGGGGCGGCCGGCTTCACGTCGGCGACCTCGGCGAGCTCCTGGGCGTTCTTGTGCCGGTTCTCCACGAAGGCGCGGTCGACCAGGATGCCCTCGACGACGCCGAGTTGGGAGGGGCCGGGGGTTCCGAGGGTGAAGCCGACCGCGCGACAGCCCTCCTCGACGGCGGCCTCGCGGACCAGGTCCTCGGTGGCCTTGTCGGCCGTGTTGTAGACGCAGGCGATCCGGTTGCCCTCGTAGATGCGGCCCTTGTCCTTGGCGTACGCCTCCATGGAGCCGTGCCAGTCGAGGTGGTCGGGCGCCAGGTTGAGGACGGCGGCGGAGTGGGCGCGCAGGGAGGGCGCCCAGTGGAGCTGGTAGCTGGACAGCTCCACGGCGAGCACGTCGTACTCCTCGTCGCCGAGCACCGCGTCGAGGAGGGAGACGCCGATGTTGCCCACGGCGGCGGTGCGCAGGCCCGCCGCCTCCAGGATGGCGGCGAGCATCTGCACCGTGGTGGTCTTGCCGTTGGTGCCGGTGACCGCGAGCCAGTCGGCCGCGCCGGGCTTCCTGAGCCGCCAGGCGAGTTCGACGTCGCCCCACACCGGCACGCCGGCCGCGTCCGCCGCCGCGAACAGCGGCTTGTCCGGCTTCCAGCCGGGGGCGGTGACGATCAGCTCGGTGCCGTCGGGCAGGGTGTCGCCGTCGCCGAGGCGGACGGTGACACCGAGCGCCTCCAGTTCCGCCGCCTGCTCGCGTGCGCGGGCGTCGTCGCCGTCGTTGACGACGGTGACCTTCGCGCCGAGTCCGTGCAGCGCCCTGGCCGCCGGGACACCCGAGACGCCGAGTCCGGCGACGGTGACGTGCTTGCCCTGCCAGTCGGTCACTTGTCCGCTGCCCATCCCGCGTAGAAGAGGCCCAGTCCGACGATCACGCAGATGCCCTGGATGATCCAGAAGCGGACCACCACGAGGACTTCGGACCAGCCTTTGAGTTCGAAGTGGTGCTGGAGTGGCGCCATCCGGAAGACGCGTTTCCCGGTGAGCCGGAACGAACCGACCTGGATGACCACCGACATCGTGATGAGGACGAACAGGCCGCCGAGGATGGCGAGCAGCAGCTCGGTGCGGGAGCAGATCGCCAGGCCCGCGAGCACACCGCCGAGCGCCAGCGAACCGGTGTCGCCCATGAAGATCTTGGCCGGGGAGGTGTTCCACCACAGGAAGCCCAGGCAGGCGCCCATCAGGGCGGAGGAGACCACCGCGAGGTCCAGCGGGTCGCGCACCTCGTAGCAGGCGCCCGGGTTGGTCAGGGTGTCGCCGTTGGCGCAGGACTCCTGGAACTGCCAGACGCCGATGAAGGTGTAGGCGCCGAAGACCAGGACGGAGGCGCCGGTGGCGAGGCCGTCCAGACCGTCGGTGAGGTTCACGCCGTTGGACATGGCGAGGATCATGAACAGCGCCCAGACCACGAACAGCACCGGGCCGATGGTCCAGCCGAAGTCGGTGATGAACGACAGCTTGGTGGAGGCCGGGGTCTGCCCGCGGGAGTCCGCGAACTGCAGCGAGAGCACCGCGAAGGCGATGCCGACGATCAGCTGGCCGGCCATCTTCGCCTTGGCCCGCAGGCCCAGCGAACGCCGCTTGACGATCTTGATGTAGTCGTCGAGGAAGCCGACCATGCCCATGCCCACCATGAGGCCGAGCACCAGCAGCCCGGAGAACGTGGGGGGTTTGCCGGTGATCACCTTGGACAGGAAGTAGGCGGCGACCGTCGCCAGGATGAAGGCGATACCGCCCATGGTCGGCGTACCGCGCTTGCTGGCGTGCTCGCGCGGGCCGTCGTCACGGATGTACTGCCCGTATCCCTTGCGGGCGAGCAGCTTGATCAGCAGCGGGGTGCCGACCAGGGTCAGGAAGAGGCCAATGACTCCTGCGAACAGGATCTGATTCATCATCGGGCGGAGACCTCACCCTCGGCACCGGTCTCGAGCAGCGCCTGCGCCACGCTCTCGAGCCCGACCGAACGGGACGCCTTCACGAGTACGACATCCCCCGGGCGCAATTCGCTGCGCAACAGATCGACCGCCGCCTGTGCGTCGGACACGTGCACCGACTCCTCACCCCACGAACCCTCGTTATATGCGCCCAGTTGCAGCCAGGCGGCTTCCCTGCCCCCGACCGCGACGAGCTTGCTGACGTTGAGCCGGACGGCGAGCCGTCCGACCGCGTCGTGCTCGGCGAGCGCCTCGTCCCCGAGCTCGGCCATCTTGCCGAGCACCGCCCACGTACGACGCCCGTTGCCCATCGCCGCCAGCGCGCGCAGCGCGGCCTTCATGGACTCGGGGTTCGCGTTGTAGGCGTCGTTGACGACCGTCACGCCGTCCGGTCGCTCGGTGACCTCCATGCGCCAGCGGGAGAGGGAGCCCGCCTCGGAGAGCGCACGGGCGATCTCGTCTGCGGACATGCCCAACTCGTGGGCGACGGCGGCCGCGGCGAGCGCGTTCGACACGTGATGCTCACCGTACAGGCGCATGGTCACATCGCATGCACCGGAGGGTGTGTGAAGCCTGAAGGAGGGCTGTCCGCTGTCCGTGAGTCGCACGTTCTCGGCGGAGACGTCCGCTTCGCCGGACTCTCCGAAAAGGATCACCTTCGCCTTCGTACGGGAGGCCATCGCCCGGACGTAGGGGTCGTCCGCGTTGAGGACCGCGACACCGCCCTCCTCGGCCGGGGGCAGGGCCTCCACGAGTTCGCCCTTGGCCTGGGCGATCTGCTCGCGCCCGCCGAACTCGCCGATGTGGGCGGAGCCGACGTTCAGCACGAGGCCGATCCTCGGCGGTGTCAGACCTGTGAGGTAGCGGATGTGGCCGATGCCGCGCGCCCCCATCTCCAGCACGAGGAACTTCGTCTCCTCGGTGGCGGTGAGCGCGGTCAGCGGCAGCCCGATCTCGTTGTTGAGGGAGCCGGGGGTGAAGACGGTCGGCGCCTTGCTCCGCAGCACCTGGGCGATGAGGTCCTTGGTGCTGGTCTTGCCGGCCGAGCCGGTGAGGGCGACGAGGGTGGCGCCGAGCCGTCGGACGACGTGCCGGGCGAGGGCGCCCAGGGCGGCCTGGACGTCCTCCACGACGATCGCGGGGACGCCGACCGGCCGGGAGGCGAGCACGGCGACCGCGCCCGCCTCGACGACCTGGGCCGCGTAGTCGTGGCCGTCCACGCGCTCGCCGACGAAGGCGACGAAGAGGCTGCCCGGGCCCGCTTCCCGCGAGTCCCGGACCACCTCACCGGTGACCCGGACGGCAGGGTCCGGTATGTCGTGCGTCTGCCCGCCGACGACTTCTGCGATCTCGGCGAGGGAGAGGGCGATCACAAGTTCATCCCTGGGTCTTCTTGATGGCTTCGCGAAGCACCTGGCGGTCGTCGAAGGGACGCACCACCCCGGCGATGTCCTGTCCCAGCTCGTGGCCCTTGCCGGCGACCAGCACGGTGTCGCCGGGCTCGGCCCGGGCGACGGCTGCGGCGATCGCGGCGGCCCGGTCCTCGAAGACCTGGACCTCGCCGCGCTGGTGGGCGGGCACCGAGGCCGCGCCCAGCAGCATGGCGGCGAGGATCGCCAGCGGGTCCTCGGAGCGGGGGTTGTCGGAGGTCAGTACGGCGGTGTCGGCGAGCCGCGCGGCGGCGGCGCCCATCGGTTCCCGCTTGGTGACGTCACGGTCGCCGCCGCAGCCGAGCACGATGTGCACCCGCCCCTCGGTCACCTTGCGCAGGGCGCGCAGCACCGACTCCACGGCGTCCGTCTTGTGGGCGTAGTCCACGACCGCGAGGTAGGGCTGGCCCTCGTCGACGCGCTCCAGACGGCCGGGCACGCCCGGCACGGCGGCCACGCCGTCGGCGGCGGCCTGCGGGTCGAGTCCGGCGGCGGCCAGCGCGACGATCGCGGCCAGGGAGTTGGCCACGTTGAAGGGGCCCGGCAGCGGCGAACGGGCGGTGATCCGCTCGCCCTTGGGGCCGACCACGGTGAACGTGGAGTCCAGCGGGCCGACCTGGACGTCCTCGGCACGCCAGTCGGCGTCCGGGTGCCCCTCGGCGGAGTAGGTGACGACCGGGACGCCGGCCTCCTTGACCAGGCGGCGGCCGTACTCGTCGTCGGCGTTGACCACGCCGAGCCGGCTGCGGGCCGGGGTGAACAGCTGTGCCTTGGCCTGGAAGTAGTCCTCCATCCCGGAGTGGAACTCCATGTGCTCCGGGCTGAGGTTGGTGAAGACGGCGATGTCGAAGACGCAGCCGTCGACCCGGCCGAGGACCAGGGCGTGGCTGGAGACCTCCATGGCGACCGCGTCGGTGCCGCGCTCGCGCATCACCGCGAACAGCGCCTGGAGGTCGGTGGCCTCGGGCGTGGTGCGCTCGGACTTGATGCGCTCGTCGCCGATGCGCATCTCGACCGTGCCGATCAGCCCCGTGCTGCGGACGGTCCGCAGACCGCCCTCGACGAGGTAGGCGGTGGTGGTCTTGCCGGAGGTGCCCGTGATGCCGATCTGGAGCAGGTCGCGGCCGGGGTCGCCGTAGATCGTGGCGGCCAGTTCGCCCATCCGGGCCCGCGGGTCGTCCACGACCAGCGCGGGCAGCCCGGTCGCGGCGACGCGTTCGGCGCCGGCCGGGTCGGTCAGCACGGCGGCAGCGCCGAGACCCGCGGCCTGGGTGACGAAGTCGGCGCCGTGGACGCGGGCGCCCGGCAGCGCGGCGTACAGGTCGCCGGGGCGGACGGCGCGCGAGTCGTGGGTGATGCCCGTGACCTCGGCGGTCTGCTCCGGAGCGGGAACACCCAGCTGACCGGCGAGTTCCACGAGGGTCGTGGCGGAGACCCGGTCCGGACGGGGCGGTCCCGGATATGTCACGGGTTGGCCCTTCTGGGTGGTTTGGGACTGATCAGCGTGTGGCACGGCGGTGAGCGTACCGGGCGTACCGGCCGGTGGGCCAAGTGAGGGGCGGGGGGTGCGCTGGTTCCCGGGGTCGGGGGTGATCGTTGTCACGAGGTGGTTCCTGGTGGCTCGGTGCTCGGTACGGGGGTCAGGGCTGGTAGGTGACCGGAAGGGCGGCGGGGGCGGCGCCGGTGGGGGGCACCTGGAGGGTCTTCAGGGAGAACTCCATGACCTGCTTGAAGACGGGGCCGCAGATCTGGCCGCCGAAGTAGCTGCCCTGGGTGGCGTTCTGGATGACGCAGTAGACGGTGACCCGGGGCTTGTCGGCGGGCGCGAACCCGGCGAAGGACGAGGTGTAGCCGTGGTACTTGCCGGTGGCCGGATCCACGCGGTTCGCCGTACCCGTCTTGCCCGCGACCCGGTAGCCCGGGATGCGCGCCTTGGTTCCGGTTCCCTCCTCGTCGTCGACGACCGACTCCAGCATCCGCGCGAGGGTCTTCGCCGTCTTCTCGCTGACGACGCGGGTCTCCTTGGGCTTCGGTGCGGGGGTGAAGCGTCCGTCGGCTCCCTTCGACCCGCGCACGAGGGTGGGTTCGACGCGGACGCCGCCGTTGGCGATGGTCGAGTAGACGGACGCGGCCTGCATCGCGTTGATGGAGACGCCCTGGCCGAAAGGGATCGTGTACTGCTGCGAGGTGGACCAGTCGTCCGGCGGGGCCAGGATGCCCTTGGTCTCGCCGGGGAAGCCCAGCCCGGTGTGGCTGCCCAGCCCGAACCTGCGCAGGTAGTCGTACAGCACCTTGTTGGCCTGCCCCTGGGTCTTGCCTAGCTGCCCGGTGGCGAGGATGGTGCCGATGTTGCTGGACTTGGCGAGGACGCCGTTGAGGGTCAGGTACCAGGTCGGGTGGTCGATGTCGTCCTTGAACAGCCGGTCGCCGCGGTGCAGCCGGTTGGGCACCACGACATGGGTCCCGGGAGTGGCGGCTTCCTCCTCGAGGACGGCCGCCATGGACAGCACCTTGGCCGTGGAGCCCGGTTCGAAGGCGTCCTGGAGGGCCGCGTTGCCGAGCGTCTTCGGGTCGGCCTCGGACAGGTCGTTGGGGTCGAAGCCGGGGGCGTTGGCCATCGCGAGAACCTCACCGGTGCGGGTGTCCTGCACGATGACGTAACCGCGGTCGGCCGCGGACTCCTCCACCTGCTTGCTGATGGCGTTCTGCGCGGCCCACTGGATGTCGCGGTCGATGGTGAGCTCGATGTCGCTGCCGGGCACCGCCGGGGTCTCCGTGGAGCCCGCGGTGGGGACCAGACGGCCGCCGGACTGGGCATAGCGGATCTTGCCGTCCTCGCCGGCCAGCCGCTTCTCCAGTTGCAGCTCCACGCCGCCGCTGCCCTTGCCCTCGGCGTTGACCCAGCCCAGTATCCCGGCGGCGAGCTCGTTGTTCGGGTACACCCGCTTGCTGGTCGGCACGGAGAAGACGCCGGCCAGCGCGTTGACGGTGGACGGGTCGGTCTCGGCCTTCTTCGCCAGGGCCGCCCTGAGGTCCTTGATCTGCTTCCAGACCTGCGGGGTCTGCCGGCCGGCCAGTTTCACGTAGCGCAGGGACGGGTTGTCCGGGCGCAGCTTGCGGACGAGTTCCTCCTGGTCGGCGCCGAGGATCGGGGCGAGCAGGGCGGCGGCCTGTTCGGGGCCGTCGGTGACCTTCAGCTCGTCCGGCGCGAACATCGTGGGGTCGGCGGTGATGTCGTAGGCGTCCTCGCTGGTGGCGAGGGCCACGCCGTTGCGGTCGGTGATCTCACCGCGTTCGGCGGCCAGCACCTGGCCCACGTAGCGGTTGCGCTCGGCCTTGCCGGCGTAGGTGCTCGCGTCGACGGCCTGGACCTGGAACAGGCGGACGACGAAGGCGAGCATGACGAGGGTGAGGCCCACGCCGACCAGGCGCAGCCGGGGGCGCGGGCTGCCCAGCCGGATGACCTTCGGGGCGCCGGGGCGCGGCCCGCCGGGCCGGCGGGCCGGACGGGCGCCGGGGCCGGTGCGGCCGCGGGCGGCCGGACGGACGGGCCGGGCGGGTCCGGGCACCCGGCGGCGGGGCGGTTCCCTGTCGGACACTTCCGTCACCTGCCGGGGGTCGTTGTGTGCGGGGAACGGGGGGCGGACGCCGAGGCGGGAGGCGGGGCCGTCGCCGTGGCCAGCGCCTCGGGGGCGAGGACCAGGGGGGCGCGTGCGCCGGAAACCTCGCTGGGCACGCCCTTGACCTTGCCGTCGGGGCCGAGGAAGGCGGGGTCGCCGCCGGGCACCATGCCCAGCTCGCGGGCGCGGCGCTGGAGGGCGTCGGGGGCGGAGTAGGCGTCGATGTCTCGCTGCAGGGCCTGCTCCTCGTCCGTGAGTTCCTTGGTCTCGCGCTGGAGGTCGTCGAGCCGGAACGCGCCCTCGCTGAGCGCGGAGTTCAGCACCAGCAGGCCGATCAGGCCGCCGCCGAGGAGCAGGACCACGAGCAGGACGAAGGGGGTGCGGGCCGCCTGGGCACGGCCGGTGGGCAACAGGTGCGCGAGCCGGGCCGCTCTCCCCCGCAGCTCGGGCCGCCCCTTCAGTTCGGGTTTCCTACTCACTCACGCTCCCCTGAGTTCGCTCGTCCCGCCCGTCCGCCCGGCCGTCACCCGCCCTCGGGTCCGGCCGGTGCCTCACCGCGGCCGCCTCACTCCACGTCCTCCCGGATCCGCTGCGCGCCGCGCAGCCGCGCGGGGGCCGCGCGGCGGTTCTCGGCGATCTCCTCCTCGGTGGGAAGTTCGGCACCGCGCGTGAGCAGCTTGAGCCGCGGCTGGTACTGCTCGGGGACGACCGGCAGCCCGGGCGGGGCGGTGGTGGCGGCGCCCGCCGCGAACACCTGCTTGACCAGCCGGTCCTCCAGGGAGTGGTACGACAGCACGGCGATGCGTCCGCCGACGTCGAGGGCCTTCACGGCCGCCGGGACGGCCCGCTCCAGCACCGACAGCTCGCCGTTGACCTCGATGCGCAGTGCCTGGAAGGTGCGCTTGGCCGGGTTGCCGCCGGTGCGCTTGGCCGCCTGGGGCAGCGCGTCACGGATCAGTTCGACCAGACGGGCGCTGTTGTCGAACGGCTCCTTCTCGCGCTCCCGCACGACCGCGGCGACGATCCGCTTGGCCTGCTTCTCCTCGCCGTAGGCGCGCAGGATGCGGACGAGTTCGCCGGGCGGGTAGGTGTTGAGGACCTCGGCGGCGCTGACGCCGGTCGTCTGGTCCATGCGCATGTCGAGGGGGGCGTCCTGGGCGTAGGCGAAGCCGCGGCCGGCCTCGTCGAGCTGCATGGAGGACACCCCGAGGTCGAACAGGACGCCCTGGACGCGTGCGATGCCGAGGCGGTCGAGGACGTCGGGGAGCTCGTCGTAGACGGCGTGCACCAGGGTGGCCCGCTCGCCGAAGGGGGCGAGCCGCTCGCCGGACAGGCGCAGCGCCTCCTTGTCGCGGTCGAGGGCGACGAGCCGCGCCTCGGGGAAGCGGGTGAGCAGTGCCTCGCTGTGGCCGCCGAGGCCCAGCGTGCAGTCGACCACCACCGCTCCCGGCCGCTCCAGGGCGGGTGCCAACAGGTCCAGGCACCGCTGGAGCATCACCGGGACGTGTCGCTGGCTCAAGAGGCCCTCTCAATTCCGGCACGGCGCTCACGCACTGCCGGGTTCCCGCCCTCCCCGGGTGAGGGGGCGGCCGGCGCCGGAGGCGTCGGCCGGGCGGCGGCGGGGGGAGGCCGAGCCGTACGTACGCGCCGCGCACGCGGGAGATCCCCTGGTCGTGGCCGGGGGATCCGGGGAAGTCACAGCGGCGGGCGGTCTCGCCTCCCGCTTCGCGTCACTTTAGTCCACGGTCCGTTCCGGTCAATCAACCGGACTGCGCGTCGCGGCCCGCGCGGGTCAAGGGGCGGATCGGACACATCACCCGGAGGAAGGGGGTCACACCACTCCTGTGGGTTACCTCACACCAAGGTTCGCTGACGTTCTTTGTCGCCTGTCACAGCGGGCCTCACGCCCCCGTGACCATTACCGTCATAGGTATGACGACTTCTGCATCCGTACCCGCCGGTTCCGGAAACGCCGGGGCCGGCGCCGGCACCGTGACCGACCGTCTGGTCGAAGCCAACGAGCGTTACGCCGACGCGTTCACCGATCCCGGGATGGACGCCCGTCCCGTCCTCAAAGTCGCGGTCGTCGCCTGCATGGACGCCCGCCTCGACCTGCACGACGCGCTGGGCCTCTCCCTGGGTGACTGCCACACCATCCGCAACGCGGGCGGTGTCGTCACCGACGACGTGATCCGCTCGCTGACCATCAGCCAGCGGGCGCTGGGCACGCGCAGCGTGGTCCTCATCCACCACACCAACTGCGGTCTGGAGTCCCTCACCGAGGAGTTCCGGCACGACCTCGAGATGGAGGTGGGACAGCGTCCGGCGTGGGCCGTGGAGGCCTTCCGGGACGTGGACCAGGACGTCCGCCAGTCGATGCAGCGCGTGCGGACCTCGCCGTTCCTGCTGCACACCGACGACGTGCGCGGATTCGTCTTCGACGTGAAGACGGGTCTGCTGCGCGAGGTCGACCCCACCTGATCCGGCCGTCCGACCCGGGACCGGCCGCGCCCGGGGAGCCGTCGAACGTCGTAAGAGCTGACATATCGCTGTCAGTTGTCCACAGGCGAGTGACACGAAACGGTAACGGCGGCAAGAATGCGGAAGTGGTGTCACGCGGAACTTCTCCAGCGTGGCACCCGTGATTCGGGGTGGGCCGGTCCGCCGGGTGTGGGATCGGCCGGAACATTTGGGGAACCCCCCGCTTCATTGCGGAGCGCGGGAAAGGCCGAGGAGGGCCGGGTGACGACCTATGACGATCGTGCGAGCCATGGGGGCGCCCCCGACCGGGCATACGGGGCGGTCGGGGAGGACCTGACCGCCGTCGTGGAGCGCGTGCGCGGGTCGGTGGAAGGCGTGATCGAGGGGAAGCCCGAGGTCGTACGGCTCTCGCTGACCGTGCTGCTCGCCGAGGGACATCTGCTCATCGAGGACGTCCCGGGAGTCGGCAAGACGATGCTGGCGAAGGCACTGGCGCGGTCGATCGACTGCTCCGTGCGGCGCATCCAGTTCACACCGGACCTGCTGCCCTCGGACATCACCGGCGTGTCCATCTGGGACCAGCAGCGCCATGACTTCGAGTTCAAGCCCGGCGCCATCTTCGCCCAGATCGTGATCGGGGACGAGATCAACCGCGCGTCGCCGAAGACGCAGTCGGCGCTGCTGGAGTCGATGGAGGAGCGCCAGGTCACCATCGACGGCAAGACCTACGAACTGCCCAGCCCTTTCATGGTCGTGGCGACGCAGAACCCGGTCGAGATGGAGGGCACCTACCCGCTCCCGGAGGCCCAGCGCGACCGTTTCATGGCCCGCGTCTCGGTCGGCTACCCGAGCACGGAGGCCGAGCTCCAGATGCTCGACGTGCACGGCGGCGTCTCCCCGCTGGAGGACCTCCAGCCGGTGGCGCACGCGCACGACATCGTGAAGCTGATCGAGGCGGTGCGCGGCGTCTACGTCGCCGAGCCGATCCGCCGGTACGCGGTCGACCTGGTGTCCGCCACGCGTACGCACCCCGACCTCAGACTCGGGGCGTCCCCGCGCGCGACACTGCATCTGCTGCGCGCGGCGAAGGCGGCGGCGGCCCTGGCGGGCCGTGACTACGCGCTGCCGGACGACGTGCAGGCGCTCGCCGTCGCCGTGCTCGCGCACCGCCTGCTGCCCACCGCCCAGGCCCAGCTCAACCGCCGCACCGCCGAGCAGGTGGTGCAGGAGATCCTGCAGCGCACCACGGTACCCGCGAGCGCCGGCCGGCCCGCCGGGTTCGGCGGCCTGGGCCGCCCGGGCTACGGCCAGCAGCCGCCGCGGAGGCTGTGATGACAGCCGTCGGCGCGGTCCACGCCGAGGGCGACCGCGGCGACCGGAGCGGGGTGAGGACCGCGCTGGCGGGGCTCACCACCCGTGGGCGCTCCTTCCTGGCGGCCGGGGTGGCCGCCGCGATCTGCGCGTACGTGCTGGGGCAGAGCGACCTGCTGCGGGTCGGGCTGCTGCTGGCGGGGCTGCCGCTGGTGTGCGCGGCCGTGCTGTACCGCACCCGCTACCGGGTCGCCGGCAGCCGCCGGCTCTCCCCCGGCCGGGTGCCGGCCGGCTCCGAGGCGCGCGTGCACCTGCGGATGGACAACGTCTCCCGGATGCCCACCGGGCTGCTGATGCTGCAGGACCGGGTGCCGTACGTGCTCGGCCCCCGACCGCGGTTCGTGCTGGACCGGGTGGAGGCGGGCGGACGCCGCGAGGTGTCCTACCGGGTCCGCTCCGACCTGCGCGGCCGCTATCCGCTGGGCCCGCTCCAGCTGCGGCTGTCCGACCCGTTCGGGATGTGCGAGCTGAACCGCTCGTTCTCCACGTTCGACACGCTGACCGTGATCCCCCGCGTGGAGCCGCTGCCGCCGGTGCGGCTGAGCGGCGAGGCCAAGGGGTACGGCGACGGCCGGCAGCGTTCGCTGGCCCTGGCGGGCGAGGACGACGTGATCCCGCGCGGTTACCGCTACGGCGACGACCTGCGCCGGGTCCACTGGCGCTCCACCGCCCGCTACGGCGAGCTGATGGTGCGCCGCGAGGAGCAGCCCCAGCGCGCCCGCTGCACGGTGCTGCTGGACACCCGGGCCATCGCCTACGAGGGCGCGGGTCCGGACTCGGCGTTCGAGTGGTCGGTGTCGGGCGCGGCCTCGGTGCTGGTGCACATGCTGGAGCGGGGCTTCTCGGTGCGGCTGCTGACCGACACCGGCAGCGTGGTGCCGGGCGAGGGGTCCGACGGCTTCTCGGGCATCCATCAGGAGTCGGCGGACGCCGCCGGGCTGATGATGGACACGCTGGCCGTGGTGGACCACTCCGACGAGGAGGGCCTGTCCCGCGCCTACGACGTGCTCCGTTCGGGGGGCGAGGGGCTGCTCGTGGCCTTCCTCGGCGACCTGGACGAGGAGCAGGCCGCGGTACTGGCCCGGATGCGGCAGCGCAGCGGGGGCGCCGTCGCGTTCCTGCTGAACAGCGAGGACTGGCTGCGGGAACCGTCGGACGTGCCCGGCGCGTCGGAGCCGGGCGAGGAGCGGCTGCGGATGCTGCGCGAGTCGGGGTGGACGGCCGTGGCGGTGCCGCGGGGCGCCTCGGTGGAGCAGGTGTGGCGGCAGGCGGACCGTGAGCGCTCGGGCCTGACGGCGGCGAGCGGTAGGGAGGGACCGTGATCAGCGGGCGGGCCAGACTGACGGTGCGCGCGTGGGCGGCCACCCTGCTGGCGGCGTGCGCGCTGCTGCCGCTGGTGGAACCGGCGACCTGGATCCTCCAGGCGGCGCTGCTGCTGGCGGTGCAGGCGGGCGTGGGCGCCGGGGCCCGACGGGTGCCGCTCGGGCGGCCGCTGACGATCCTGGCGCAGGTGGTCGTCACCCTGCTGCTGCTCACCCTGCTGTTCGCGCGGGAGCACGCCGTGGCGGGGCTGATACCCGGCCCGGACGCCCTGCGCTTCTTCGGCGCGTTGCTGGAGCAGGGCGGCAACGACGTCAACCGGTACGCGATACCGGCGCCGCTGACCGACGGCATCCGGCTGATGCTGGTCGGCGGTGTCCTGGTCATCGGCCTGCTGGTGGACGCCCTCGCGGTGACCTTCCGCAGCGCCGCACCGGCCGGGCTGCCGCTGCTGGCGCTGTACTCGGTGGCCGCGGGCCTGGCGGACAACGGCATCGACTGGCTGTGGTTCCTGCTGGCGGCGGCCGGTTATCTGATGCTGCTGCTGGCCGAGGGGCGGGACCGGCTCTCCCAGTGGGGCCGGGTGTTCAGCGGAGCGGCCCGGAACCGGGGCGCGGAGACGCCCGGGGCGCCGGCACCGGTGCGTTCGGGCCGCCGGATCGGGGTGCTGGCGCTGGGCATCGCCCTGGTGGTGCCGCTGGCCCTGCCGGCGATGGACGGCGGTCTGCTGGATCCCGCCGGCCGGGGTGTCGGCGCGGGCCGCGGCGGGGGCGGCACCATCTCCGCGGTGAACCCGCTGGTGTCGCTGCGTGACTCGCTGAACGTGAACGAGGACCGCCAGGTGCTCTCGGTGCGCACCGAGCTGGCGAACACCTCGGACCTGTACCTGCGCATCGTGTCCCTGGACGACTTCGACGGCACCACGTGGAAGCCGTCGAAGCGGGCCATCACACAGGTGCCGGACGGCTTCCCGGTCCCGCCCGGCCTCGGCCCCGACGTCGCGCGCGCGGAGGTCGGCACGATGATCTCCACCGCGGACTGGTACGGCCAGGACTGGCTGCCGATGCCGTACCCGCCGAGCAGCGTGAGCGTGCGGGGCGACTGGCGCTACGAGCCCGTCGGCATGACGCTGGTCGGCGACCACGGGCAGAACACCCGGGGGCTGACGTACGAGGTGCGCAGCCTGGACGTGCAGCCCACGGCGGAGCAGCTGGCCGACGCGCCGGAGCCGTCGTCCGCGCTGCTGCGCGAGTACACGGAACTGCCCGACTCGCTGCCCCCGGTGGTGTTCAGCACCGCGCGTGAGGTGACCGAGGGCGCTCGGACCGCCTACGAGCAGGCGGTCGCCCTCCAGGAGTACTTCACGCTGAACGGCGGCTTCGAGTACGACACCCAGGTGGACGTCGGCAGCGGCTCGGGGGCGATCGCCCGCTTCCTGCGGGACAAGGAGGGCTTCTGCGTCCACTTCTCCTTCGCCATGGCATCCATGGCGCGCTCGCTGGGCATCCCGGCCCGTGTGGCGGTGGGCTTCGCGCCCGGCACCCCGCAGGCGGACGGCTCGATCTCGGTCGGGCTGCGGGACGCGCACGCCTGGCCCGAGCTGTACTTCGAGGGGGTGGGCTGGACCCGCTTCGAGCCGACCCCGACCCGGGGTTCGACGCCCCCGTACACCGTGCCGGACACGGGGAACGAGGCGGTGCCGGACCCGGTCCGTCCGTCCCAGGCCGCTCCGACCGAGTCGTCGGCGGCGCCGTCCGAGAGCTCGGAGTGCTCGGCGCAGGACAAGAAGCTGGAGGCCTGCGACAGCGAGTCGCCGCAGGCGGCCCTGCCCGCGGGCGGCGACGGCCCGAAGTGGCACGTGGTGCTGCTGTGGGCGCTGGCCGGGCTGCTGGTGCTGGTGCTGCCGCTCGCCCCGATGCTCTGGCGGACCAGGACACGGGCGGTGCGGCTCGGCGGTCACGGCCGCTCCGAGGCGGACGCCGTCCCGCATGTGCTGGCCGTCTGGGAGGAGCTGACGGACACGGCGTGGGACCACGGCATCCCGCCGGACGAGTCACTGACCCCGCGCGGTGCGGCCGAACGGATCGTCCGGTCCGCCCGGCTGGAGGGGGACGCGGCGGCGTCGGTGCACCGGGTGGCCGGGGCGGTGGAGCAGGCGCTGTACGCGCCACGGCCGCGGCCGGTCATGGGCCTGGGGGACGACGTGCGCCGTGCGAGGGCCGCGCTGCGGGCGTCGGTGAGCGGTAGGACACGGTTGCGGGCGCTGCTGGCGCCGCGGTCGGCCGTGCGGGTGGTGTGGGCGGTGTCCGACCGCTGGGTGGTCCTGCGGGACCGTCTCACGGCCCTCCGCCCCGACTGGCACCTCCCCACCCGCCAGCGCGGCTGAGGTTCGTCGCAGCCGGGGGCTGCCCCGCTCGTCCGGGTGTGGCAGCCGCGGGCCGTCCCGGGCCGTTCGCGCCGTTCCCCGCGCCCCTCAGGGGCGCGGGGAACGGCGCGAGCAACCACAGACGAGCCGCGGACAGGATCGCGAGCCAGCCCCCTCAGGGGCGCGGGGAACTGCGCGAGCAACCACGACGCACCCGCAGGCAAGCCCGAAAGCCGGCACGAAAAGGGGCGCGGGGAACTGCGCGAACAGCCACAGACGAGCCGCAGGCAGAAGCGCAAGCCAGCCCCCTCAGGGGCGCGGGGAACTGCGCGAGTGACCACCACGCACCCGCACGTGGCGCCGAGCACTAATGGGGCCGGGGCCCGTGAGGGGTCACGTACGCCTCAGGGGGTGCCCACAAACGTGGGCACCCCCTGAGACGAAAGCTTCCGGGGGCCTCAGCGACCGCCGCCCCCCTGCTCGTCACGCCGCCGCTGCCACCGCTCCTCGATGCGGTCCATCATCGAACGACGCTGTCTGCTTTGCCGGCCCGCCCGCGGAGCGGCAGTCGCACCGGCGGCCTGCTCACCCGGCTTGGGTGCCTTGCGCCAGCCGGTCACCGCGAGGACGGCGCACCCCAGCATCACGAGGAACCCCACGACGCTGAGCCACACCTGCTGGGCGACCATACCGGCCATGAGGAGCGCAATACCTACGAGGAAGCCCGCGACCGCCTGGTAGACCCGTCGCCGGGTGTACGTACGCAGCCCGCTTCCCTCGAGCGCCGTCGCGAACTTGGGATCTTCGGCGTACAGCGCTCGCTCCATTTGCTCGAGCATGCGCTGCTCGTGCTCCGAGAGCGGCACGGAGTCCTCCTCATCGTGCAGTCGCCGGGGCGACCCGGGGGGTCCCTTCAGGATAGGCAGGGAATCGCCCCCGTGAAACCCGCCCCTCTGCGCCAATTGCCGACCGGTGTCCGCCATCACGTCCCGGTCCGCTGAGGCTGTCATTCCCCGGCGGCCGACCCGTCATGCCGGGCGGTCTCCCTCGATCATACGGCGCCAAGCCACCATTCGGGGGGCCTGTGGCACAGTCCATGCGGCCCGGGGCCGCCGGACGCGTCGCTGATCAGCGCCGTGCCACGGGCGACGGCTCACGCCTCGGCGGCCTCACGGGCCTCACCGAGCACATGAAGCTGCGTGGCCACGGAGTGGAACGCGTCGAGTTCGGCCGCGGCGGCCTCCAGCTTCAGCAGCGCCTCCAGGGCGCCGGGCTCGGTGTCGACGAGCACGCCGGGGACGAGGTCGGCGAAGACCCGCACGCCGTGCACGGCGCCGACCTCCACGCCCGCCCCGCGCACGAGCGCGGTGAGCTGGTCGGCGGTGAAGCGGCGCGGCACCGGGTCGCCGGTGCCCCATCGGCCGTTCGGGTCGTCGAGCGCCTGCCGGGCCTCCGTGAAGTGCCCGGCGAGGGCGCGGGCGAGCACCGCGCCGCCCAGGCCGGCGGCGAGCAGGCTGAGGACGCCTCCGGGGCGCAGGGCGGCCACCGTGTTGCGCACGCCCTCCGCCGGGTCGTCGACGTACTCCAGGACGCCGTGGCACAGCACGACGTCGTAGCCGCCGCGCTCGGCGACGTCGAAGAGGCCGCGGGCGTCGCCCTGGACGCCGTGGACCCGGTCCGCGACGCCCTCCTCGGCGGCCCGGCGTTCGAGGGCGAACAGGGCGTTGGGGCTGGGGTCGACGACGGTGACCCGATGGCCGAGCCGGGCGAGGGGCACGGCGAAGTTGCCGCTGCCGCCGCCCGTGTCGAGGACGTCCAGGGCCTGTCGTCCGGTGGCCTTGACCCGGCGTTCCAGGGCGTCCTGGAGGACGTCCCAGACAACGGCGGTACGGAGAGCGGCGCGGGGGCGCATCGGGTCCGACACGGTGGTGACTCCTCGGCGGGGCACCGCCTGGGGTGGGGCGGGGCGAGCGGATTTCAGGCGCTGTCCACCCTATGGCCTGGGGAGCGGCCGCCGGTCACCCGGTGGCGGCCTGCCGGGGCGCCCCGCCCCACCCCGCCCGCCCGGTCAGCCCGCGTCGGGCAGGTCCCCGCGTGGGCCGGTGCCCGCGCCGTCCTGGTCGGGGCGGGGCTGGGGCAGCACCGGCTGGAGCACCAGCATCCGCTCCACCAGGCGGAGGAACATCGCCACGTCCCGGATCAGGTCGTCGGCGTCCCGGACGGTCGCCGCGCCCTGGATACCGGCCTCGGCGCGGGCCCGGCGCTGCGCCCCGGAGGCGAAGAGGGCGCTCCACTCGGCGAGTTCGGGCGCGATCTCGGGAAGCACCTCCCACGCACTTCGTATCTTGGCCCGCGCCCGGGGCGAGGTCTCGGGCCTGCCGCGGGCGGCGAGGACTGCGGCGGCCGTGCGCAGGGCGGCGAGGTGGGCCGTCGCGTAGCGCTCGTTGGGGGTGTCGAGGACGGCGGCCTCGTCGAGTCCGGCACGGGCCTGGGCGAGCAGGTCGAGGGCGGCGGGCGGGGCCGTGGCGCGGCGCAGCACGGGGTGGATGTCGCTCGCCGGGCCGTTGTTCAGTGAGGGGGCAGGGCCGGCTGCGCGGCGCCGACGGGCGGCGGCTGCGGACGAGTGGGCCATGACGAACCTCCTGTCGTCTTCGTGACGGCATGCCATGAGGCAAGTGCCGTATGTGCACATCGTGCGGTATGGCACTGACAATCCGTTCTGACCTGCGACGTTGCCTCGTTCTCTCGTTCGAGCTAACTTTTGCACTGACCAGTCAGTTCAAAAGTTGTTCCAGGGGGAACACGTGGACGATCCGAGCGGACTCGCCGTCACGGCCGACGGCCTCGGCCTGAAGGGACCACGGGGCTGGGCCTTCCGCGACGTCTCGGTCGACGCGGAGCCCGGCGAGCTGATCGCGGTGGTGGGGCCGTCCGGCACCGGACGCACCTGCCTGCTGCTCGCCCTCACCGGGCGGATGCGGCCCACGGAGGGGCGGGCCGCCGTCGGCGGGCTGGAGCTGCCCCGGCGCATGGCCGCCGTACGCCGTCGCAGCGCCCTGGCGCACGTCACCGGTGTGACCGACCTCGACCCGGCCCTCACCGTGGCCGAGCACCTGCGCGAACAGGAGCTGCTGCGCCGCCGCTTCGGCGGCGCCCTCCCCCGGCCCCGGCAGCTGCTGTGCCCACGCGGTGAGCGCCGGCGGGAGCGGCGCCGGCACATCGACGAGGCGCTGGCCGCCGCCGGGCTCGGCCTCGCCGCCCTGCCCAAGGGCGGGCGGACCGCCGTACGGGATCTGGAGCGGGTGGAGGCGCTGCGGCTGTCGCTGGCGCTGGCGTTGCTGGGGCGGCCCCGGCTGCTCGGGGTGGACGACGCCGATCTGAAGCTGTCGTCCGCCGAGCGGGAGGAGGTCTGGGCCCTGCTGCGGTCCGTCGCGGCCACCGGCGTCACCGTGCTGGCCGTGTGCAGCGAGCCTCCGGCCGACGCGGTCGTGGTCCGTACGGCCACCGCCCGTCCGGCCACCGCCCGTCCGACCCTGCCCGGCCAGGCGGCCGAACCGGCCGATGACGGCGACGCGGAGGCCGAGGAGCCCGCGGAGGCCGAGAAGCCCGCCGCCCCCGCGGAGCCCGCCGAGCCCACCGGAACCACCGGCACCGACCACCCCCACCAGGACCGCGACCACGACGACCACCACGACCACGACGCGAAGGAGGCGGCGGCCGATGCGCTCGCCGAAACTGGCCGCTCTTGAGCTCCGGCGCTTCGGCCGGGGCACCCTGCCGCGCGCGGCCCTCGTCGCCCTGCTGGTGCTGCCGCTGCTCTACGGCGCCCTGTACCTGTGGTCGTTCTGGGACCCGTACAGCAGGCTGGACCGGATCCCGGTGGCCCTGGTCAACGAGGACGAGGGGGCGAGCGCGAACGGCAGGAGGATCGCCGCGGGTGACGACATCACCGAGGGCCTGCGGGACAGCTCCACCTTCGACTGGCGTGAGGTGAGCGAGGAGGAGGCACGGCGCGGCGTCGAGGACGGCAGGTACTACCTGTCCCTGACCGTGCCCGCCGACTTCAGCCGCCGTATCGCCTCCAGCTCCGGCGACACCCCCGAGTCCGGCGCCCTGCGGGTGCGCACCAACGACGCGAACAACTACATCGTCGGGCAGATCTCCCGGACGGTCTTCGGCGAGGTGCGCCGGGCGGCGTCCACGAAGACCTCGCGGTCCTTCCTGGACCAGATCTTCGTGTCGTTCTCCGGCATCCACGGCGAGACGGTGAAGGCGGCGCAGGGCGCCGACAAGCTGAACGGGGGGATCGGGAAGGCCGAGAAGGGTTCGAAGGACCTCGTCGACGGCCTGAAGGACGCCCGCTCGGGCAGCGGCAAGCTGTCCCGGGGCCTGAAGGACCTGCACGAGGGCGCGGGCTCCCTGGAGGACGGCTCCGGGAAGGTCGCGGACGGCACGCGCCGGCTCGCCGCGAAGGTGAACGCGCTGAACGCCGAGGCGGGCCCGTTCCTGAAGGACAACGAGAAGGCCATCGGCGCGACGGCCCGCTTCGTCGCCGACTCGGCGGGACGGCTCCGCGACGACCTGGACACGCTGGTGGAGACGGCGCCGGCCGCCGCGAAGGACGCCCGTGAGGCGTCCGCGACCATGGACGCGCTGTACCGCGAGCGCTGCGAGGACGCCGCCGAACCCGACCCCGCCTGCGCGGATCTGAAGAAGGCCCAGGAAGCGGTGGCCACCGCCTCGGACGTCGCCGCCGACGTCGGCGCGCTGGTCACCGGCCACCGGGCCGACCTGAAGAAGCTCGACGGGCAGCTCGCCACCCTGGAGAAGCAGGCGCGGGCGCTCGCGAAGCGCGCGCCGCACCTCTCCGAGGACCTGGAGGACGCGGTCGGCAAGATCAACAAGCTGAACACCGGCGCCGGCGAGGTCGCCGCCGGGGCGAAGAAGCTGAACAAGGGGCTCGCCACCGCCGAGACCGGCGCGCGGAAGCTGGACAAGGGCGTCGGCGAGCTGAAGACGGGCGCGGACGACCTCAGCGGCGGGCTCTTCAAGCTCGTCGACGGGTCCGAGGAGCTCGCCGGCGGCCTGCACGAGGGCGCCGACAAGATCCCCGACTACGACGAGCGGGACCGCGACGTGCGCACCGGCGTGATGTCCGACCCGGTGCGGCTGGTCTCCAGCGACCTGCACAAGGCACCCAACTACGGCACCGGTTTCGCCCCGTACTTCATCCCGCTGTCGCTGTGGGTGGGCGCGATGGTGGCGTACATGCTGATCGCGCCGATGAACCGGCGGGCGCTCGCGGCGGGCGCCTCCGCCTGGCGGATCGCGCTGGCGGGCTGGCTGCCGGTGGTGGCGATCGGGGTGCTGCAGACGGTGGCGCTGATGTCGGTGCTGCACTGGGGGCTGGGGCTGCAGATGGCGCGGGCGGCCGGCACGGTGGGCTTCCTGTTCCTGGTGACGGCGTGCTTCGCGGCGATCGTGCAGTGGCTGAACGCGCGCTTCGGCGCGGCCGGCCGGATCCTGGTGCTCGCGCTGCTGATGCTCCAGCTGACCTCGGCGGGCGGCACGTACCCCGTCCAGACCAGTCCGGGGTTCTTCAACGCGCTGCATCCGTTCCTGCCGATGACGCACGTCGTGGAGGCGCTGCGGCGGCTCGTCACGGGCGGCGGCCTTGAACCGGTGTGGCTGGCCTGCGCGGTACTGGCGGCCTTCACGGCCGGCGCGCTCGCGCTGACCGCGCTGTCGGCCCGCCGCAAGCAGGTCTGGACGCTCGACCGGCTGCACCCGGAGCTGAGCCTGTGAACGGACCGGCCGGCGCTCCTGTGAGAATCGGGGCCATGGAACGCAGCAGCACCACGCCGGGCGGCAGTGCCCGCCGCGAGGCCACCCGGCAGAAGCTCTACGAGGCGGCCGTCACCCTCATCGCCGAGCAGGGGTTCTCCGCCACCACCGTGGACGAGATCGCCGAGCGGGCGGGCGTCGCGAAGGGCACCGTCTACTACAACTTCGCGAGCAAGTCCGTCCTCTTCGAGGAGCTGCTGCGGCACGGGGTCGGTCTGCTGACCGCGTCGCTGCGGGAGGCGGCCGAGCGCACGGCCCGGGAGGGGCGCGGCAAGGTCGACGCCCTGGACGCCATGATCCACGCGGGGCTGGTGTTCATCGACCGCTATCCGGCCTTCACCCAGCTGTACGTGGCCGAGCTGTGGCGCACCAACCGGGCCTGGCAGTCCACGCTGATGGTGGTGCGGCAGCAGGCCGTCGCGGTGGTCGAGGGCGTGCTGCGCGAGGGGGTGGCGGCCGGTGAGTTCAGCGAGGAGATCGACGTCCCGCTGACGGCGGCGGCGCTGGTGGGCATGGTGCTGGTGGCGGCGCTGGACTGGAAGTCGTTCCAGCCGGAGCGCTCTCTGGACGACGTGCACGCGGCCCTGTCCCGGCTGCTGCAGGGGCGGGTCAGCGGCCGCCGCTGACCCGCCGCACAGGTGAAGGCGCCGGTCCGGCGGTGGCCGCGTCCCCCGCGGGCCACCGGTCGGACCGGCGCCTCCTGTTCCCCCGTACGTCCCCCCGTGGAACCCCCGTTCACGGTCGTTCCCCCGGGTCCCCCCGTGCCTCGCTCCCGCCGGTGGTGCCGGCGGAAGGAGCGGATCGCGGGCCTGGCCCCCGTTCCGGCGCCCCGTGCCGCCGGTGCCGGGAGGCCGTGCCCCTCTCCGTGGTCTCCACTCTCCCGTTCCCGCAGGTCCGGACCCATCCGCCGCCGTACTCATCTCGCCGGTTGAGTACGGGTACTCACCCCTGCGCACCCGGGCGCATCACGGGGCGCGTCCGGACGGTCGCCCGACGGGGGTGCGGGTACTCGGGGACGGCCTCTGAGCAGGGGCGGATAAAGTCCCTGGCATGGCACGGATTGCGGTGATCGGCGCCGGGATGGGCGCGCTGGCGGCCGCCGCCCGGCTGGCCGTCGCGGGCCACCGGGTGGCGGTGTACGAGCGGACGGAGACGTACGGCGGTGCGCTGCGCCGCCGGCAGCGGGACGGGTTCGCCTTCGACACCGGGCCGGGACTGCTGCCGCTGCCCGCCGTCTACCGGGACCTGTTCGTGAAGACCGGCCGGGAGCCGCTGGAGGAGTGCGTCGAGCTGGTGCAGGCCGACCCGTCGTCGCACCACGTCTTCGCGGACGGCACCCGGGTGTCCCTGCCGAACGCCTCCCGCGCGGGGGTGGTCTCCGCGATGGAGGAGGCGCTGGGCGCGGACGCGGCACGGCGCTGGGGCGACTTCCTGGTGCGGGCCCGCGAGGCCTGGGACCGGGCGCGCCGCCCGCTGCTGGAGGAGCCCCTGTGGCCCAACTGGGAGGTGCTCGCCGGGCGTGAGCCCTACCCGGCGGTCGCGCACCGCCGGCTGCTGCGCGCGCGCCGGGCGGCCACGCTGGCCGAGGTCGGCGACTGGGAGCTGCGCGACCCCCGGCTGCGCGCCCTGCTGGAGAGCCACGCCGTGGCGTTCGGACTGGACCCCCGGCACACCCCGGCGAGCGCGGCGGTGCTGCCGTACATGGAGCACGCCTTCGGCACCTGGTACGTGCGCGGCGGCCTGCGCGAGCTGGCGCGGGCGGTGTACGAGCGGTGCGTGGCCCGCCGGGTGGAGTTCCACTTCGGCGCGGAGGTGACCGGGGTGCGGGAGAAGGACGGCCGGGCCGCGGGCGTGGAACTAGCCGACGGCACGGTGGCGGGGGCGGACCTGGTGGTGGCGGGCGTCGACCCGGGGGTGCTGGACCGGCTGTGCGGCACCCGGCCGCGCGGGGAGGGCGACGTGCCCGCCCGGCGGGGCGGGGCGAGCCGGGTGACGGTGCTGATGGCGCTGCGCGGCGGGCGTCCGTCGGGGACCCCGCACCGGACGGTCGTGCACACCCGGGACCGCGAGGCGGAGCTGGAGGCGCTGTCCGGTGCGGCCGGCCTGCCCGCCGAGCCCACGGTGACGGTGCTGCGGCCGGACGACCCGGCCCTGGTCCCGGACGCCGGCCACGAGGCGGTGACGGTGACGGCGGTGGTGCCCGCCGGGTCGGCCGGTGCCGAGGAGTACGCGGAGCGGATGGTCGCGGCGGCCGGGCGCGCGCTGCCGGACTTGCGGGACCGGCTGCTGTGGCACGAGGTGCGCACGCCCGCCGACGTCGCGCGGGAGACGGGCGCGGAGGGCGGCGCGGTGCCGGTGCCGGCGCTCGCCGCGGCGGACGGCCGCTTCCTGCACGCCGCCAACAGCACACGTCTGCCGGGGCTGTTCACGGTCGGCGGCTGGTCGCACCCCGGCGGCGGTCTGCCGCACGCCGGGATGTCGGGGGCCCTGGTGGCCGGACTCGTCGTGGAGGGGCCCGACTTCCGCGGTTCGCAGTGAACCGGGGCCCGCGCGCACGCCGTTCAGGAGACCCGGGGGTCACCCCGAACGGCGTCGGCGGTCAAGTCGGCCGCCCGGCCGCTCAGTAGCGGTACTGCTCGTCGTACCCGTTGCCGTGGGTGCCCTGCGCCTGTCCGTCGCCCTGGTACGGATACTGCTGCTGCTCGGGCGGGAGTTCACCGCCGTAGGGGTCGTCGGTGCTGCGCTGCTGCGGCACCCACAGGCCGCCGGCCGGGGTCTCGCCGCCGTAGCCGGCCGCCGCGTACGGGTCCTGGGCCGCGTAGCCCTGCTGGGCGTACTGCTGCGGGTCCGTGTAGCCGGTGTCGTACGTGCCCCCGCCGTACGTGGTGTTGCCGATGTACGGGTCGGAGTAGGCGGCGTACTGCTGGCCCGTGGTGTCGTAGCCCTGCTGCTGGCCGTAGGCGGAGTAGTCGTAGGCGTAGTTCTGGTCGGTGCCCTGGGCGGTCGCCGCGTACTGGTCCTGCGTCGCGTAGCCCTGGTCGCCGTAGACGCCGTAGGAACCGGTGTCGTCGGGCATCGGCTGCGGCTCGTAGACGGCGGTGGTCTCGGCGGCCTGCAGGCGGTCCGCCGCGGGCGTGAAGACGTCGTCGCGCTCGTAGTCGTCGTCGGCGCCGTAACCGGCGGGCTGCGGGCGGGAGTCGAACGCGTCGGCGTCGCCGCGGGACGTCTCCGGGTCGGCGGCCTCCGGGCCGGGCTCGTCGTCACCGCCGCGGCCGCGGCCGCCCTTGACGGCGGACAGCATCGGCGCGTTGACCGCCCAGCCGGACTGGAAGCCGCGGCGGAACGACAGCGTGACGTAGGTCTGCCCGACGGCGAAGGCCGCGGCGCCCAGTCCGATGACGACGACCGACGGGATGAGCACGCCGAACACGACGCCGAGGAACCCGGCGAAGGCGAGCAGCCTCCAGCGCAGGCGCGCCTTGTACTGCAGCAGCACCTCACCCAGCAGCCACAGCGCGACGATGCCGAACGCGATGTAGAGGACCGTCCAGCCCATGTACGCCCCTCTCCCAGTGGTCGTTACGCAGTGTGTCGTATGTGCGTGCGACCGGTCTAGGCCTGCGGGGGGTGGTGCAGGCCCAGGTTCTCGTAGATTTCCAGCGTCGCCGTGGAGTTGTTGAGCGTGATGAAGTGCAGACCGGGCACTCCCTCGGCCAGCAGCCGCGCGCAGAACTCCGTGGCGAAGTCGATACCGATGGAGCGTACCGCCGCCGGATCGTCCTTCGCTGTGAGGATCCGCTCTTTGAGGGCGTCGGGGAACACCGCATTACTGAGCTTTGGCAACCGTTCCAGCATCTTCACGCTGGTCACGGGCATGACCTCGGGGATCATGGGGGTCTCGCAGCCCGCCGCGTCGACTCGGTCACGCAGCCGCAGATACGACTCGGGCTGGAAGAACATCTGGGTGATCGCGTAGTCGGCGCCGGCCCGGCACTTGTCGACGAAGTGGGCGACGTCGGTGTCCCAGTCGGCCGACCGGGGGTGCATCTCGGGGAAGGCGGCGACGCCCACGCAGAAGTCGCCCGACTCCTTGATGAGCCGGACCAGTTCGGCCGCGTAGGTGAGGCCCTCGGGGTGCGGCACCCAGTCGGCCATGGGGTCGCCGGGCGGGTCGCCGCGCACGGCGAGCATGTTGCGGATCCCGGCGTCGGCGTACTGGCCGATGATGTTGCGCAGCTGGGCGACGGAGTGGTCCACCGCGGTGAGGTGCGCGACCGGGGTGAGGGTGGTGTCGGCGGCGATCTGCTCGGTCGCCTTGACCGTGCCGGCGCGGGTGGAGCCGCCGGCACCGTAGGTGACGGAGACGAAGCTGGGCGCGACGGCCTCGACCCTGCGGAGCGCGTTCCACAGGTTGCGCTCGCCCTTCTCGGTCTTGGGGGCCCAGAACTCGAACGAGTACGTCGTCTTCCCGGCGGCGAGCATGTCGCGCACGGTGCGTGCGCGGTCCGTCCTGGTGGATGCGGTTCCGAGGGCCATACCGGCAGGTTAGCCACGGGGCGGCGGTCCCCCAACCAGAAGAGGGATATTTGTCTGATTTGCCGACTTGCTGTCCACAGTGTGGACAAACTTGAGACGCCGTGGGCTGCCCGTGGGCTCCCGCGCCGCGCCACGGGGGTCAGCCCGCGTCCGCGGCCTCCCGCACCCGGCGGGCCAGGGCGGAGGCCGCCGCTTCCGGGTCGTCGGCCTCGGTGAGGGCGCGGACCACGACCACCCTGCGGGCACCGGCGTCCAGCACCTGGTCGAGGTTGGCCAGGTCGATCCCGCCGATGGCGAACCAGGGACGGTCGGTGCCGAGCCCGGCGGCGTAACGGACCAGGTCCAGGCCGGGTGCGAGGCGGCCGGGCTTGGTGGGGGTGGGCCAGCAGGGGCCGGTGCAGAAGTAGTCCACGCCGGGCTGGACGGCGGCCGCGGCGGCCTCGGACTCGGCGTGGGTGGAGCGGCCGATCAGGACGTCGTCGCCGAGGAGCGCGCGGGCGGCGGGAACGGGCAGGTCGCCCTGGCCGAGGTGGAGCACGTCGGCGCGGGCGGCGTGGGCCACGTCGGCGCGGTCGTTGACCGCGAGCAGCTTGCCGTGCCGGGCGCAGGCGTCGGCGACGACCGCCAGGTGCTCCAGCTCCTCGGCGGCCTCCATGCCCTTGTCCCGCAGCTGCACGACGTCGACGCCGCCGGCGAGCACGGCGTCCAGGAACTCCGGGAGGTCTCCCTGCCGCTTGCGTGCATCGGTGCACAGGTAGACGCGGGCGTCGGCCAGCCGGGCGCGCACGGTGTCGGTCATGGGGTCCCCCCGGAACGGTCTCGACGGCACGGGTCGGCCCCGCGCATGATCTGCCGCCGGAACCCTATGCCGTCCTCAGGGACAACTCCTTCCAGGGGCGCGGGGAACTGCGCGACCAGCCCCAACGGACTCGCGCCCCCACGGCGTCCCACCGACCAGAGCACCGGGCCCCGGCCGGCGGGAACACCGACAGGCGGGTGGGCAGGGATTCAGACCGCGAGAGCCTGCGCCCGACGCTTCACCTCCGTGCCACGGTTCTCGCTCAGCGCCTGCGCGGGCGTGCCCGGCAGGCTGGGGTCGGGGGTGAACAGCCACTCCAGCATCTCTTCGACCGTGAAGCCGTCGTCCCGCAGGAGCGTCAGGGTCCCGGTCAGGCCCTTGACGACCTTGTCCCCGTCGATGAAGGCGGCGGGGACGTGCAGTGCGCGGTTCTCACCCCGGCGTACGGCGATGAGCTGGCCGTCCTTCACCAGCTGCCGGACGCGCGTCACCTCGACGCCGAACTGTTCGGCGATGTCGGGAAGGGTGAGCCAGGCGGGGACGAGAGCATCGATCTTTGCGTCAATCTCGGTCACGGGACAAGCCTGCCACCTGCCACCGACAGTCGGAAGCCGACCCCGTCCGGCCGGGCGGGCGCGTCGTGCGGAGGACGGACGCGTCGTGCGGAGGACGGACGCGTCGTGCGGAGGACGCGCGCCCGGGGTCACGCCGTCGCCGACTTCAGCGGCCGCGCCGGGTCCGCCACCCGCTCCGGGTCCATCGCGGCGCCCGCCTCGATCAGCCGGCGTCCCTGCGCCAGGTCCCGGGGCCGCCCCACCGCGAGCAGCGCGACCAGACGGTCCCCGCGCAGCCAGCACACGCTCCACGCCGGGCCGGCCGGGTCCCCGCGCCACACCGTGCGGTCGGCGTCCGCGTGGTGCCCCGCGTACTGCACGAAGCGGCCGAACTGCTCGGACCAGAAGTACGGCACCGGGTCGTACACCTCGCCACCCCCGCCGACGATGTTCGCGGCGACCGTGCGGGGGCCCTGGAGGGCGTTGTCCCAGTGGTGGACCAGCAGGCGCTCGCCGTAGCGGCCGGACGGGAAGGACGCGCAGTCGCCGACGGCGTACACATCCGGCAGGGAGGTCGCCAGGTGCTCGTCCGCGACGACCTCGCCGTGCGTGCCGAGGGCGATCCCGGAGCCGGTCAGCCAGGCCGTGGCGGGGCGGGCCCCGATGCCCACGACCACCGCGCCGGCGGGCAGCCGCGTGCCGTCGTCGAGGAGCACGGCACCGGATTCGACGGCCCGTACGCGCGCGTGGGTGCGCAGCGTGACCCCGGCCTCGGCGTACCAGGCGGCCATCGGCGCGGCGACCTCGGCGGGCAGCGCCCCCACCAGCGGCCGCTCCTCGGCCTCCACGACGGTGACCGCGCAGCCCGCCTCGCGGGCCGCCGTGGCGAACTCCGCGCCGATCCAGCCGGCGCCGACCACCACGACGTCGTGCTGCGCGGCGAGCACCGGCCGCAGCCGTGCCGCGTCGTCCAGGGTGCGCAGCAGATGCACGCCGGCGACACCCTCGGTGCCGGGCAGCCGGAGCGGTTCCGCGCCGGTGGCGAGCACCAGCACGTCGTACGGGACGGGCCCGGCCTCGGTGTCCAGTTCGTGGTCGCCGGGGCGCAGGCCCAGCACCTCGCAGCCCAGCCGCAGCCCGATGCCGAGCTCCTCGAAATCCACGTCGAACGCGGAACTCTCGGCCGTGCCCAGCAGCACCGCCTTCGACAACGGCGGCCGGTCGTACGGCTGGTGGGGCTCGGCCCCGATCAGCGTCACCTCACCGTCGAAGCCCTGCTCCCGCAGCGCGGCCGCGGTCTGTACGCCCGCCATGCCCGCGCCCGCCACCACGACCCGCCGCGGCGCGGCCCCTCCCGGTTCCTGCGTCTGCTCGCTCACCCGCTCACCATAGACACCCGCGCCCGCCGCGCCGGACCCCTCGTCGCTCCCCCCGCCGGACCCCTCGCCGCTCCCCCCGCCGGGTCGCCGCCCCTCCCGCGCGGGGGACCCCGCCGCCCCTCCCACGCGGGGTCCCTTACGGGTGCCGCGTGGCGCGGGCTAGGGTGGCCCGCGTACACGCACTCGCGGGAGCCCGGACGCACCGGGCTGAGAGGGAGGCTGGCGGCCTCCGACCGTACGAACCTGATCCGGGTCATGCCGGCGAAGGGAGGGGCTGGACGCCCATGTCGCCCACGCGTAGCGCAGACGTCCTCGTCGTCGGGGGCGGGATCATCGGTCTGGTCACGGCCTGGCGGGCCGCGCAGGCCGGACTCGCCACGGCCGTCGTGGACCCCGAGCCGGGCGGCGGCGCCGCCCGGGTGGCCGCCGGGATGCTGGCCGCCGTCACCGAGCTGCACCACGGCGAGCAGACGCTGCTGGGCCTCAGCCTGGCCTCGGCGCGCCGCTACCCGGCCTTCGCCGCCGAGCTGACCGAGTACACCGGCCAGGACCTCGGCTACCGCCGCAGCGGCACCCTCGCCGTGGCGCTGGACGCCGACGACCGCGCGCATCTGCGCGAGCTGCACGCCCTGCACCAGCGCTCCGGCCTGGACTCGCAGTGGCTGTCCGGACGGGAGTGCCGCCGCCTGGAGCCGATGCTCGCGCCGGGCGTGCGCGGCGGGCTGCGGGTGGACGGCGACCACCAGATCGACCCCCGACGGCTGGCGTCCGCCCTCGTGACCGCCTGCGAGCGGGCCGGTGTCATCCTCCACCACACCTGGGCCGAGCAGCTGGTCGTCGCCGGCGACCGGGCGCGCGGTGTCGTCACCGCGGCCGGTGACGAGCTGGGCGCGGGCCAGGTGGTGCTCGCCGCGGGCAGCTGGAGCGGCAGGCTCGCGGGCGTCCCGCAGGACGTGCTGCCCCCGGTGCGGCCGGTCAAGGGGCAGGTGCTGCGGCTGGCGATGCCCGACCGGCCCGAGCCCTTCCTGAGCCGCACGGTGCGGGCCGTGGTGCGCGGCAGCCACGTCTACCTGGTGCCACGTGAGAACGGCGAGCTGGTGATCGGCGCGACCAGCGAGGAGATGGGCTGGGACACCACCGTCACGGCGGGTGGCGTCTACGAGCTGCTGCGTGACGCCCACGAGCTGGTCCCCGGCATCACCGAGCTGCCGCTGACCGAGACGATCGCCGGTCTGCGCCCCGGCTCCCCCGACAACGCGCCGCTGCTCGGCCCGACGCGGCTCCCGGGACTGCTGCTGGCCACCGGCCACCACCGCAACGGCGTCCTGCTGACGCCCGTCACCGGCGACGCCATGGCGCGGGCGCTGACCACCGGCGACCTGCCCCAGGAGGCCCTCCCCTTCTCGCCCCGGCGCTTCGGCGCCCCCGTCCTCGCGGAGCAGCCCGTATGACCACCCGGGTCACCACCGTCACCGTCACCGTCAACGGCGAGCCCCGCCGGTTCCCGCCCGGAACCGCCCTGGACCTCGTCGTCAGGTCGCTCACCGCCGCGCCCTCCGGGGTGGCCGCGGCCCTCAACGAAACCGTCGTCCCGCGCGCCCAGTGGCCCGCCACCCCCCTGACCGAAGGGGACCGGGTGGAGGTCCTCACCGCGGTCCAAGGAGGCTGACATGGCCGACGATCCCTTCGTCCTCGGCGGCCGGGCCCTGACGTCCCGCCTGATCATGGGGACCGGCGGGGCGCCGAGCCTCGACGTGCTGGAGCGGGCGCTGGTGGCGTCCGGGACGGAACTGACGACCGTCGCCATGCGGCGGGTGGACCCCTCGGTGCACGGGTCCGTGCTGTCGGTGCTGCGGAAGCTGGGCATCGGGGTGCTGCCGAACACCGCCGGGTGCTTCACCGCCGGGGAGGCCGTGCTCACCGCGCGGCTGGCCCGGGAGGCGCTCGGCACGGACCTGGTGAAGCTGGAGGTCATCGCCGACGAGCGCACCCTGCTGCCGGACCCGGTCGAGCTGCTGGACGCGGCGGAGACGCTCGTCGACGACGGCTTCACGGTCCTGCCGTACACCAACGACGACCCGGTGCTGGCCCGGAAGCTGGAGGACGTGGGCTGTGCGGCGGTCATGCCGCTCGGCTCGCCGATCGGGTCGGGTCTGGGCATCCGCAACCCGCACAACTTCGAGCTGATCGTGGAGCGGGCCGGGGTGCCGGTGATCCTGGACGCCGGGGCCGGCACCGCCTCCGACGTGGCGCTGGCGATGGAGCTGGGCTGCGCGGGCGTGATGCTGGCGTCCGCCGTCACCCGCGCCCAGGAACCGGTGCTGATGGCGTCCGCGATGCGGGGCGCGGCGGAGGCGGGACGGCTCGCGCGGCGGGCGGGACGCATCCCCCGGCGGCACTTCGCGCAGGCCTCCTCCCCCGTCGGGGGCCGGGCCGCGCTGGACCCGGAGCGGCCCGCGTTCTGACCCCGTGTCCGGGCCCGCGTTCGGACGCGGTCGGGTAACACAGGTCACAGGTCCGCTCCAACGGCGGTTGATCGGGCCGGAGCTGTCCTCGCGGACTCGTAGACTCGCTGCGTGGACACGACCCTTCAGGACCCGCTGGTCGGGCAGGTGCTCGACGGCCGCTACCGCGTCGACGCGCGGATCGCCGTCGGCGGGATGGCCACGGTCTACCGGGCCCTGGACACCCGTCTCGACCGCATCCTCGCGCTCAAGGTGATGCATCCCTCGCTCGCCTCCGACGCCTCCTTCGTGGAGCGCTTCATCCGCGAGGCCAAGTCCGTCGCCCGGCTGGCCCACCCCAACGTCGTCCAGGTCTTCGACCAGGGCGCCGACGGGGCGTACGTCTACCTGGCGATGGAGTACATCGCGGGCTGCACCCTGCGCGACGTGCTGCGGGAGCGCGGGGCGCTCCAGGCGCGGGCGGCGCTGGACATCCTGGAGCCGGTGCTGGCCGCGCTGGGCGCCGCCCACCGGGCCGGGTTCGTGCACCGTGACATGAAGCCGGAGAACGTGCTGATCGGGGACGACGGCCGGGTCAAGGTCGCCGACTTCGGTCTGGTCCGCTCGGTGGACACGGTGACCAACAGCACGGGCACCGTGCTGGGCACGGTGTCGTACCTCGCCCCGGAGCAGATAGAGCACGGCACCGCGGACCCCCGCGTCGACGTGTACGCCTGCGGCATCCTGCTGTACGAGATGCTGACCGGTGAGAAGCCGCACGACGGCGACTCCCCCGCGATCGTCCTCTACAAGCACCTGCACGACGACGTGCCGCCGCCCTCGGCGGCCGTGCCCGGTCTGGCCCCCGCGCTGGACCAGCTGGTCGCGGCGGCGACCGCGCGTGAGCCCGGGGCCCGCCCGGCCGACGCGGTGGCGCTGTTCGCCCGGGCCCGTGAGACGCGCGGCCGGCTCAGTGACGAGCAGCTCGACGCGATGCCCCCGCAGGCGCTCACCTCCGAGCACGACAACGCCGACGACCGCACCAGCGTCATCCCCCGCGCGCTCACCGTGCCGCGCCCCCTCCCGGTGAACGAGGACGAGGACGACGGCATGGATCCGGTGAACCGGACCAGCCGTTTCCACTCCCCGCCGCCGCTTCCGCCCCGCCGCCGCACGGCGCTGCGGCGCGGACCCGCGGCCATCGTCGTGGCCGTGCTGCTGGTGCTGGGCCTCGGCGCGGGCGTCTGGTACATCAACTCCGGGCAGTTCACCAAGGTCCCGCCGCTGCTGTCGAAGACCGAGCAGGAGGCCCGGGACCGGCTCGCCGAGGCCGGCCTGGACGTCGGTGAGGTCGAGGAGCAGTACAGCGACTCCGTCGAGCGGGGCAAGGTGATCAGCACCGACCCGGCGGCGGGCGCCCGTGTGCGCGGCAGCGCCTCGGTGTCGCTGACCCTGTCCAAGGGGCCGCAGACCGTGCGGGTGCCCGACCTGGACGGGTATCCGCTGGACAAGGCGCGCTCGCTGCTGGAGGACGAGGGCCTGGAGCCGGGCATGGTCACCCGCGAGTTCAGCGACTCCGTGCCCAAGGACGCGGTGGTCTCCACCGAGCCGGGCAAGGGCACCAAGGTCCGCGCGGGCTCGGCGGTGAAGCTGGCCGTGAGCAAGGGCAGCCCCGTGGACCTGCCCGACGTGACCGGTGACGACCCCGAGGACGCGCGCGCCGAGCTGGAGGAGGCCGGGCTGAAGGTGGAGATTGCCACCGAGCGGGTCAACTCCGAGCACGACGCGGGCAAGGTGGCCCGGCAGACCCCGGAGGCCGGCGGGCAGGCCGCGGAGGGCGACACCGTCACCCTCACGCTCTCCAAGGGCCCGGAGATGGTCGAGGTGCCGGACGTCGTCGGCGACAGCGTGGACGAGGCCCGGGAGAAGCTGGAGGGCGCCGGGTTCGGGGTGAAGGAGGACCGCGGTCTGCTGGGCCTGTTCGGCGACACCGTCAAGGACCAGTCGGTGGACGGCGGCGAGACCGCGCCCAAGGGCTCGACGATCACCCTCAAGATCAGGTGACGGAGGGGGGCCGTCCGGGTGACGCGCGCGTCCGTGCCACCCTTGACGGGTGAAGAGTCACCCGTCCGGCCCCGCCCGTAACCCCATCGGCAGTCACGTCCCCGTGGCCGGCGGTCTGCATTCCGTCGGCCTGTCCTACGCCCGTGACCTGGGGGCGGAGACCGTGCAGGTCTTCGTCGCCAACCCGCGCGGCTGGGCCACCCCGGCCGGCAACCCCGTGCAGGACGAGGCGTTCCGCGCGGCCTGCGCCGAGGCGTCCATGCCCGCGTACGTGCACGCCCCGTACCTGATCAACTTCGGGTCCCACACCCCGGCGACCGTCGAGCGGTCGGTCCAGTCGCTGCGGCACTCGCTGCGGCGCGGCCGGGCGATCGGCGCGCTCGGCGTGGTGGTGCACACCGGCAGCGCGACCGGCGGACGGGAGCGGGCGGTGGCGCTGGAACAGGTGCGGGAGCACATGCTGCCGCTGCTGGACGAGCTGACGCACGACGACGACCCGTTCCTGCTGCTGGAGCCGACCGCGGGCCAGGGCGCCTCGCTGTGTTCCCTGGTGGAGGACCTGGGCCCGTACTTCGCGGCGCTGGACGCCCACCCGAGGCTCGGCGTGTGCCTGGACACCTGCCACGTCTTCGCGGCCGGGCACGACCTGGCCGCGCCGGACGGCGCGCACCGGACGCTGGACGAGCTGGTGGCGACCGTCGGCGAGGGGCGGCTGAGGCTGATCCACGCCAACGACTCGATGGACGTGGCCGGCGCGCACAGGGACCGGCACGCGGGCATCGGCGCCGGGCACATCGGCGAGGACCCGTTCCGGGAGCTGATGACGCACCCCGCGACGGCGGGCGTGCCGCTGGTCATCGAGACACCGGGCGGCAAGGAGGGGCACGCGGCGGACGTGGAGCGGCTGAAGAAGCTCCGCGACGGCTGAGCCGTACGGGCGAACGCCGCCCCGCGCGCCGTCGCACGCGCGGCCGTCGCACGCGCGGCCGTCGCACGGGGGTCAGAGCTCGGGGCCGTCCCCGGGCTCCTCCTGGTAGGAGTAGCGCTGTTCCTTCCAGGGGTCGCCGAGGTTGTGGTAGCCGCGCTCCTCCCAGAAGCCGCGGCGGTCGGCGGTCATGTACTCCACGCCGCGGACCCACTTGGGGCCCTTCCAGGCGTACAGGTGGGGCACGATCAGGCGCAGCGGGAAGCCGTGTTCGGCGGTGAGCAGTTCGCCGTCCTTGTGGGTGGCGAACAGGGAGCGGTCGGACGTGAAGTCCGCGAGCCGCAGGTTGGAGCTGAATCCGTACTCCGCCCACACCATCACATGGGTGACGTCGGGGGCGGGCGGCGCGATCTCCACGACGGTGCGGGCGGGGATCCCGCCCCACTCCGAGCCGACCATGCTGAACTTGGTGACGCAGTGCAGATCGGCCTCGACGGTGGTGTACGGCAGCGCCGTGAACTCCTCGTGGGTCCAGCAGTGCTTCTCGCCGTCGGCGGTGGCGCCGAAGATCCGGAACTCCCAGCGCTCCGGGCGGAACTTGGGGACCGGCCCGTAGTGGGTGACCGGCCAGCCCTTCTGGAGCCGCTGCCCCGGCGGGAGCTGGAGATCCACCGCTCCTCGTGTCGCGCGCTCCCCCGATTCGCGTTCCGCCGGCTGACCCATGTCTCCATCCTGACAGACCGGTGGCCATGCTCCTGAACCGGGCCCCGCAGATTCGGTCAATCATCCTCAAAAGAGGCCAAGTATGGGTTTACTTACTAAGTACGTACTTACTGGACGATCTTCCGTGCCGGTGCAATCATGCGCGCGACCCGCTCATTTCCCCCCACGCGGAAGGAGCCCGTGCCATGCAGGGCGATCCCGAGGTCATCGAGTTCCTCAACGAACAGCTGACCGCCGAGCTGACGGCGATCAACCAGTACTTCCTGCACTCCAAGCTCCAGGACCACAAGGGCTGGTACAAGCTCGCCGAGTACACCCGCGCCGAGTCCTTCGACGAGATGCGCCACGCCGAGCTGCTCACGGACCGCATCCTGCTGCTCGACGGCCTGCCGAACTACCAGCGGCTGTTCCACGTCCGCGTCGGCCAGACCGTCACCGAGATGTTCCAGGCCGACCGGGAGGTCGAACTGGAGGCGATCGACCGGCTCCGCCGCGGGGTGGAGGTCATGCGCAACAAGAACGACATCACCTCCGCCAACATCTTCGAGGCGATCCTGGCCGACGAGGAGCACCACGTCGACTACCTGGACACCCAGCTGGAGCTGATCGACAAGCTGGGTGAGGCGCTGTACCTCTCGACGGTCATCGAGCAGTCCCAGCCGGACCCCTCGGGCCCCGGGACCCACGGCTTCAAGACGCCCTGAACGACAGCGGGAGACCGCCTACGCGGCTTCCTCGACCTCCGCCACGAGCGGCTGCTCGCCCTGGTCGATGAGCTGCCGCCGGGGGCAGGCACCGCGGCCCAGCAGCGCCTGGATGCGCCGGACGCAGCCGCCGCAGTCGGTGCCGGCCTTGCAGGCGGAGGCGATCTGCCGGGGCGTGCAGGCGCCGGCTTCCGCGTGGCTCCTCACCTGTTCCTCGGTCACGCCGAAGCAGCTGCAGACGAACACGCGGGTCACCTCCCGACGGAGTACAGGGTCGTGCCGTACCGACCCTCCGTCGGTGAGGCAAACCTAACCTTACCTACGCCCTCGAAGGGCACGAAAGAGGGGTGGGGCGTGATCCGGTGTGAAACACGCCCCACCCCTGACGGCCGGCGACCGGCCGTGCCGGTCACTGGTCCCGGTACATCTCCGCGACCAGGAAGGCCAGGTCGAGCGACTGGCTGCGGTTCAGCCGCGGGTCGCACGCCGTCTCGTAGCGCTGGTGCAGGTCGTCGACGAAGATCTCGTCGCCGCCACCCACGCACTCGGTGACGTCGTCACCCGTGAGCTCCACGTGGATGCCGCCCGGATGGGTGCCGAGCTCCTTGTGGACCTCGAAGAAGCCCTTCACCTCGTCCAGCACGTCGTCGAAGCGACGGGTCTTGTGCCCGGAGGCCGCCTCGAAGGTGTTGCCGTGCATCGGGTCGGTCACCCACGCCACGGTCGCGCCGGACGCCGTCACCTTCTCGACCAGCTCGGGAAGATTGTCGCGGATCTTGTCCGCGCCCATCCGGACGATGAACGTCAGCCGGCCGGGCTCCCGCTCCGGGTCGAGGCGGTCGATGTACCGCAGCGCCTCCTCGGCCGTCGTGCTCGGGCCGAGCTTGATGCCGATGGGGTTGCGGATCCGCGAGGCGAACTCGATGTGCGCGTGGTCCAGCTGCCGGGTGCGCTCACCGATCCACACCATGTGCGCGGACACGTCGTACAGCTGTCCCGTGCGGGAGTCGACCCGGGTGAGGGCCGACTCGTAGTCGAGCAGCAGCGCCTCGTGCGAGGAGAAGAACTCGACGGTCTTGAACTCCTCCGGCTCCGCGCCGCACGCCTGCATGAAGTTCAGCGCCTGGTCGATCTCGCGGGCCAGCTGCTCGTAGCGCTGGCCGGACGGGGACGACTTCACGAAGTCCTGGTTCCAGGCGTGCACCTGGCGCAGGTCGGCGTAGCCGCCGGTGGTGAAGGCGCGCACCAGGTTCAGCGTGGAGGCCGACGCGTTGTACATCCGCTTCAGCCGCTCGGGGTCCGGGACCCGGGCCTCCTCGGTGAAGTCGAAGCCGTTCACCGAGTCGCCGCGGTACGTCGGCAGCGTCACGCCGTCACGGGTCTCGGTCGGCTTGGAGCGCGGCTTGGAGTACTGGCCGGCGATCCGTCCGACCTTCACCACGGGCACCGAGGCCGCGTAGGTGAGGACGGCGCCCATCTGGAGGAGCGTCTTGAGCTTGTTGCGGATGTGGTCGGCGGACACGGCGTCGAAGGCCTCGGCGCAGTCGCCGCCCTGGAGGAGGAACGCCTCTCCCTTGGCGACGGAGGCCATCCGGGCGCGCAGCTGGTCGCACTCGCCCGCGAAGACGAGCGGCGGATACGACTCGAGGTCCGCGATGACTGCGCGCAGAGCCTCGGGGTCGGGGTACTCGGGCTGCTGCGCCGCGGGCAGATCTCGCCAGGTGTTGCCAGCGCTCGCGCTGGTCTTAGCGTTCACGGTCACGGAACCCACATTACGGGGTCGGAACGGTCGTCCATCCCGACGCCCAACAAATGAGACAGGGTCCGCACCGACGCGCGATGCGCTAGGGTCGGGGCCATGTTCGCGCACTCGACCCGCACCTGGTGGTGGACCGCTCATCCGGCGGCCCACTGACTGCGCGTACGCACCGACTTCGCGAAGGCCGCCCGAGGGGCGGCCTTCGGTGGTTTCCGGGGTCGTTCCTCACCGCTCACGACAGCGACGAAACGAGGAACGCCCCATGGACCTGCTGGCACGGCTCCGCCACGACGACCGCCCCTTCGCCCTGCTGCGCCGCCGCACCCCCGGCCACGACCACGACACGGTCGAGCTGCTGATCGGCCCGGTCGCCTCCCATGACCGTCTGGCCGACCTGCCCGACGAGGGCCTCGCGCTGGTCCCCTTCCGGCAGATCCGCGAGCGCGGCTTCGACGTCCGCGACGACGGCACCCCGCTGCTGGTGCTGGCCCCCGAGGAGCGCCACGAGATCCCGCTCGCCGAGGCCCTGGCGGCGCTCCCGGCGCACGACGTGCGGGTCGAGGGCGGTGGCTTCGACGTCGACGACGAGGAGTACGCGCGGATCGTCGGCCGGGTCCTCGACGAGGAGATCGGCCGGGGCGAGGGCGCCAACTTCGTCATCCGCAGAACGTACGAGGGCGGGATCCCCGGGTTCGGGCGGGCCGACGCACTCGCGCTGTTCCGGCGGCTGCTGGAGGGCGAGCGGGGCGCGTACTGGACGTTCGTCGTGCACACCGGCGACCGGACGCTGGTCGGCGCGAGCCCCGAGGTGCACGTGCGGGCGTCGGGCGGGACGGTCGTGATGAACCCCATCAGCGGCACCTACCGCTACCCCGACGGGGGCCCCACCTCCGAGCACCTGCTCCGCTTCCTCGCCGACGGCAAGGAGATCGAGGAGCTGTCGATGGTCGTCGACGAGGAGCTGAAGATGATGTGCACGGTCGGCGACATGGGCGGCGTGGTGATCGGCCCCCGGCTGAAGGAGATGGCGCACCTCGCGCACACCGAGTACGAGCTGCGCGGCCGGTCCTCCATGGACGTGCGCGACGTGCTGCGGGAGACCATGTTCGCGGCGACCGTCACCGGCTCGCCGGTGCAGAACGCCTGCCGGGTGATCGAACGGCACGAGGCCGGCGGACGCGGCTACTACGCGGGGGCGCTGGCCCTGATCGGCCGGGACGAGGGCGGGGCCCAGACGCTGGACTCCCCCATCCTGATCCGCACCGCCGACATCGACGCCACCGGGCGGCTGCGGGTGCCGGTCGGGGCGACCCTGGTGCGCGGCTCGGACCCGGCGGGCGAGGTGGCGGAGACCCACGCCAAGGCCGCCGGGGTGCTGGCCGCGCTGGGGGTGCGTCCCGGGCGGCCGCGCGCGGAGTCCGCACGGCCGAACCTCGCGGACGACCCGCGGGTGCGGGCGGCGCTGGACGGGCGCCGGGCCGCGCTGGCGCCGTTCTGGCTGCGGATGCAGGAGCGGTCACGGGCGCTCGCCGGGCACGCGCTGGTCGTCGACGCGGAGGACACCTTCACCGCGATGCTCGCCCATGTGCTGCGGGCGGCCGGTCTGGAGGTCACCGTACGCCGCTACGACGAGCCCGGACTGCGGGAGGCGGTGCTCGCGCACGAGGGCCCGCTGGTGCTGGGGCCCGGTCCGGGCGACCCCTCCGACACGGCCGACCCGAAGATGCGGTTCCTGCGCGCGCTGACCGCCGAGGTCGTCGCGGGCAACCGGCACGGCGTCCTCGGCGTCTGCCTCGGCCACGAGCTGCTGGCGGCCGAGCTGGGCCTGGACATCGTCCGCAAGGAGGTGCCGTACCAGGGCGCGCAGACGGAGATCGACCTGTTCGGGCGGCCGGAGACGGTCGGCTTCTACAACAGCTTCGTGGCGCACTGCGACGAGGACGCCGCGCGGGAGCTGGCCGCGCACGGCGTCGAGGTGAGCCGCGCGGCGAACGGCGAGGTGCACGCGCTGCGGGGGCCCGGTTTCGCGGGCGTGCAGTTCCACCCCGAGTCGGTGCTCAGCCTGAACGGCGCGGCCGTGGTGCGGGAGCTGATGGGTCAGCTGCGCGGCACCAGCACGTTGCCGGAGCGGCGGCCGGCGGTGTAGTCGAGGACGTTGTCCACCGTCCTGGCGACGATCTGCGCGACGGCGTCCCGCGTGTAGTACGCCTGGTGGGAGGTGACCAGGACGTTCGGGAAGGTGACGAGGCGGGCCAGGGTGTCGTCGTCGACGGCCTCCAGGGACTTGTCGAGGAAGAACAGGCCCGCCTCCGCCTCGTACACGTCCAGGCCCACGCCGGTGAAGCGGCCGGCGCGCAGTTCGTCGACGAGGGCGGCCGTGTCGACGAGGCCGCCGCGGCTGGAGTTCACCAGGATCGCGTCGTCCCGCATGGCCTTCAGGGCGGTCGCGTCGATGAGGTGCCGGGTGCTGGGCAGCAACGGGACGTGCAGGCTGACCAGGTCGGACTCGGCGAGCAGCTGCTCCTTGGGGACGTACGTCATGCCGAGCTCCCGGCAGGCGGGGTTCTCGGCGACGTCCCAGCCGAGCAGCCGCATGCCGAAGCCGTGGGCGATCCGGGCGAAGGCCTCGCCGATCTTCCCGGTGCCGAGCACGCCGGCGGTGCGGCCGTGCAGGTCCCGGCCCATCAGCCCGTCGAGCCGGAAGTCGAAGTCACGGGTGCGGGTGGAGGCGCGGACGATGCGGCGGTTGACCGCCATGGCGAGGGTCCAGGCGAACTCGGCGACGGAGTACGGGGAGTAGGAGGAGACGCGGGCGACGGTGATGCCGAGGCGTTCCGCCACGTCGAGGTCGACGTTGTTGAAGCCGGTGGAGCGCTGGGCGACCATCCGGGTGCCGCCGGCGGCGAGGCCGGACAGCACGTCGGCGCCGAGGTCGCAGTTGACGCTGGTGGAGATGATCTCGTGACCGGCGGCGATCGGGGCGGTGTCCGTGTTGAGGAAGACGTCGAGGGGGTGGACGGGGTGGTGGTCTGCGAAGGCGTGCTCGATGAGGGGCTTCTCGTCTGCCTGGACGCCGAAAGCGAGGATCTCCACGGGCCCCTCCGGGGGTTTGTGCGGGTTTGCTTCCCTGCGGGGAGCTTACGGGGCCGTGGGCAAACTCGACGTGGGCCGAAAGGCCCTGGGTGTCGGCGCGGGGCGGGGGTGCCGCCGCGTAGCGGCGGAAGCGCCCCTCAGGGGCGCGGGGAACTGCGCGACCAGCCACCGACGGGCCGCACCCGGCGGACGACGATGCGAGGCACCCCATGAGCCGCGGGCACACCACTGACGCCGAAGCTCTCCGAGAGGTGCCGCCTGCGCCCACCCGTGCCGCCCCAAGCGGCACGACTGCCCGCAGGCGGCGGCGCCCCGCGGTCGGGCGTCAGCCGAAGAAGACGCCCACCTCCTCGTAGAGGGAGGGAGGAACCGTCTTCAACCGGGCCGTCGCGTCCGCCATCGGGACGCGGACTATGTCGGTGCCCTGAAGCGCGACCATCGTGCCGAAGTCGCCGTCGCGGACGCAGTCGACGGCGTGCAGGCCGAAGCGGGTGGCGAGCCAACGGTCGAACGCGCTGGGCGTGCCGCCCCGCTGCACGTGTCCCAGGACGGTGGTCCGCGCCTCCTTCCCCGTGCGTTTCTCGATCTGCTTGGCCAGCCATTCGCCGACCCCGGAGAGCCGGACGTGTCCGAAGGCGTCCAGGGACCGGTCCTTGAGCACCATGTCGCCGTCGCGCGGCACCGCGCCCTCCGCGACGACCACGATCGGGGCGTAGGAGGCGCGGAACCGTGAGGTGACCCAGGCGCACACCTGGTCGACGTCGAAGGGGTGCTCCGGGAGGAGGATGACGTTGGCGCCGCCGGCCAGACCCGAGTGCAGCGCGATCCAGCCGGAGTGGCGGCCCATCACCTCGACGACCAGGACCCGCATGTGGGACTCGGCGGTGGTGTGCAGCCGGTCGATGGCCTCGGTGGCGATGCCGACGGCGGTGTCGAAGCCGAAGGTGTAGTCGGTGGCGGACAGGTCGTTGTCGATGGTCTTGGGCACGCCCACGCAGGGCACGCCGTACTCGTCGGCAAGGCGGGTGGCGACGCCGAGGGTGTCCTCGCCGCCGATGGTGATGAGCGCGTCCACGCCCAGCGCGGCGAGGTTGTCGTTGATCCTGCGGATGCCGTCGGTCTCGTTGAGCGGGTTGGTGCGCGACGAGCCGAGGACGGTGCCGCCGCGCGGCAGGATGCCGCGGACCGCCGGGATGTCGAGGGGGACCGTGCGTCCTTCGAGGGGACCGCGCCAGCCGTCCCGGAATCCGGTGAACTCGTAGCCGTACTCCTGTACGCCCTTGCGGACGACGGCCCGGATGACGGCGTTGAGCCCGGGGCAGTCGCCGCCGCCGGTCAGTACTCCGACCCGCATGGAAGTGTCCCTTCGCCATGGTTGACGGAATGCCGTTCGTTCCCACCTGGCACGGTAAGGGTGATCCGGGTCACGTCGACATGGCCGGGACGGTAAATCCCGGGAGAGGACGGGGCGTTGGGGCGGCTACGCGTCGTCGAGGCCGCGTTCGATGGCGTACCGGACGAGCTCCACGCGGTTGTGCAGCTGGAGTTTGCCGAGGGTGTTCTGGACGTGGTTCTGCACGGTGCGGTGGGAGATGACCAGCCGTTCGGCGATCTGCTTGTAGCTCAGTCCCTTGGCGACCAGACGCAGCACCTCGGTCTCGCGTTCGGTGAGCCGGGGCGCCTTGGACTCCTCCGCGCCGCCGCCCGGGCCGGCCGGTTCGGAGGCGAGGCGGCGGTACTCGCCGAGGACCAGTCCGGCCAGGCCCGGGGTGAACACCGGGTCACCGGTGGCGGTGCGGCGCACCGCGTCCCGCAGGTCCTCGGTGGAGGCGGACTTGAGCAGGTAGCCGGTGGCGCCGGACTTCACGGCCTCCAGGACGTCGGCGTGCTCACCGCTGGCGGAGAGCACCAGGACGCGGACGGCGGGGTCGGCGGCGACGACCTCCTTGCACACCTGGACGCCGGGCTTGCCGGGCAGGTTCAGGTCGAGGACGAGGACGTCGGGGGCGGCGGCCTTGGCGCGGCGCACCGCCTGGTCGCCGTCGCCCGCGGTGGCGACGACCTCGAAGCCGGACTCGGACAGGTCGCGGGCGACGGCGTCCCGCCACATGGGGTGGTCGTCGACCACCATCACCCTGATCGGCGTCCCGGTGCCGCCGGTCGTCTCGCTCATCGCTGTTCCGCCTTCCCCCGTGGGTCGTTCGTGTCCTGCCGGTGCCTGGGCACCCTGAGTTCGACCTCCGTGCCCTGTCCGGGCACCGAGATCACGTCGGCGCTGCCGCCGAGGTCGTGCAGCCGGCCCCGGATGGACAGGGCGACACCGAGCCGCCCCTCCCCCTCGGCCTGGGCGAGCCGCCCCTCGGGGATGCCGGGGCCGTCGTCGCGGACGGTGACGATCACCTCGTCCGGTTCGTCCTCGACCAGGATCCAGGCGCGGGCCTGCTCCCCCGCGTGCCGGCGGACGTTGTCCAGGGCGGCGCCGACGGCGGCGGCCACCTCCCGCGCGGCGGCCGGGGGCAGCGTCACGGGCGCGCCGGGTTCGGCGAGGCTGACCCGGGACCCGGCGTGCGGGGCGAGCAGGGACCGTAGGTCCACCGGCCCGTCGTCCGCCGGTTCGTCCTCCTCGACGGTCCGTACGACCGCTCCCAGGGCCGCGTCCTCGGAGGCCCGGGAGACGGGCACCAGGCCGCCGGAGACCAGGGTGCGCAGCGCCACCTCCTGCTCGCCGGCCATCCGGCCCAGTTCGGCGGCCTCGCCGCCGATCACCGCGCCGCGCCGCTGCACCATCGCCAGCACCTGGAGCACGCTGTCGTGGATGTCCCGGGCCAGGCGCTCCCGCTCGCGGGTCGCCGCCTCGATCTCCAGGGCGCGGGCGAGGGTGCGTTCGGAGGCGCGGGCGACCTCGACGACGTAGCCGATGGCGATGGAGGCGACCCAGACGAGGACGACGTTGTGCACGGTGTCGCGGGCCGGGGTGCCGCGTTCGACGAGGTTGGCGACGGCGACGAGGGTGGAGGCGAGGGCCGCCCAGCGCCAGCCGCCCCGGACGGCGAAGGCGAGCACCGACCCGGCGGTCCAGATGGACGGCAGGGTGGGACCGCCGTCGTGGACCCGTTCGGCGGCGTCGGCGATCGGGGTGATCAGGATGCCGGTGACGGCGAGGGTGAGGTCGACGGCGAGGAAGGGCTTGGTGCAGGCGGCGGCGCTCGCGACCCTGGGCAGGGTGGCGAGGGTCCACACGCCGAGGACGGCGAAGTAGGCGACGGCGAGCCAGGGGCGGGTGAACCCGTCGTGGGCGGCCGCGAACAGGCCGGTCGCGTACACCATGGCGAGCAGCCGGAAACCGGCGAGCGCACGCCACAGCGGCTGCTCCACCGACATGCGCATGACTCTGTCGCGCTGGGCCATGTTCCCCCACTCCCCCCGGTGCGACCCGGCCCCGGCTACCGCTCGGAACGTCCCCCGGTCCGTCCCCGGTCCGCCTCTTCCATGGCCGCCTTCAGCTTCTCCGCCTGTTCCTTGTCCGCCCGGACGAGGGCGGCCTTCGCCGCCTTCTCCGCTTCCTTCTCCGCCTTGGCCGCCTCCGCGAGCTGACGCTTCATGGCGGTGGCGTACATGTCGACGTACTCCTGGCCGGACAGCTTCATGATTTCGTACATGACCTCGTCCGTCACGGCGCGGAGCACGAAACGGTCGTGCTCCATGCCCTGGTAGCGGCTGAAGTCGAGGGGCTTGCCGATCCGGATGCCGGGGCGCATCAGCTTGGGCATCACCTGCCCCGGGGGCTGGATCTTCTCCGTGTCGATCATGGCGACGGGGACGACCGGCGCCCCGGTGGCCAGCGCCACGCGGGCCAGGCCGCCGGGCTTGCCGCGGTAGAGGCGGCCGTCGGGCGAGCGGGTGCCCTCGGGGTAGATCCCGAACAGCTCACCGCGCTCCAGCACCTCTATGCCGCTCTTGATCGCCGCCTCGCCCGCGCCGCGCGCCCCGGAGCGGTCGACGGGGAGCTGGCCCACGCCCTTGAAGAAGGCGGCCGTCATCCTCCCCTTCACTCCGGGCGTGGTGAAGTACTCGGCCTTGGCGATGAAGGTGACCTTGCGGTCGAGCATCACCGGGAGGAAGAACGAGTCGGAGAACGACAGGTGGTTGCTGGCCAGGATCGCGGGGCCCTCGGCGGGAACGTTCTCCAGGCCCTCCACCCAGGGCCTGAAGGCGAGCTTCAGCGGCGCTCCGATGGCGACCTTCATCGTGCCGTACAACAACCGAGTGCCTCCTGTGCGTGTTGGTCAGACCATATCCCGGAGCGGGCCCCAAGGCCCCGACGGCCCTGGTCGGTGTCAGTGCGGTCGCGTACGGTGAAGGTCCTGCAAACCGTGGCCGGCCCCGTGCCGGCCGTCATGACGTGCCGGACCTTCCCCGAGTCCCACGAACAGGAGGCCGAAGGTGCCGCTCCTGACCGGAGCCGAGCCGTTCCGTCACGAGGGCGGGGAGACCGCCGTCCTCCTCTGCCACGGCTTCACCGGTTCCCCGCAGTCGCTGCGCCCCTGGGCGGAGCATCTCGCCGAGCGCGGTCTGACGGTGTCGCTGCCGCTGCTGCCCGGGCACGGTACCCGCTGGCAGGACCTGGGGGTCACCGGCTGGCAGGACTGGTACGCGCAGGTGGACCGCGAGCTTCAGCTGCTGCGGGACCGCCGCGAGCGGGTGTTCGTGGCCGGGCTGTCGATGGGCGGCGCGCTGGCGCTGCGGCTGGCGGCGCTCCACGGCGACGCGGTGAGCGGGGTGATGGTCGTCAACCCGGCGAACAAGGTGCACGGGGTGGCGGCGCACGCCCTGCCGGTGCTCCGCCATCTCGTCCCGGCGACCAAGGGCATCGCGAGCGACATCGCCAAGCCGGTGAGCCGGGAGCTGGGCTACGACCGGGTGCCGCTGCACGCGGCGCACTCCCTGCGGAACTTCTTCCGGATCGTCGACGGCGAACTGCCGCAGGTCACGCAGCCGCTGCTGCTGATGCGCAGCCCGCAGGACCATGTGGTCCCGCCCGCGGACGCGGCGCGGATCCTCAGCCGCGTGTCGTCCGTGGACGTGACGGAGATCCTGCTGGAACAGAGCTACCACGTGGCGACGTTGGACCACGACGCGGAGCGGATCTTCCGGGAGAGCGCCGCGTTCATCGACCGGCTCGCACCCGGCGCCGTCAAGGAGCCCGGTCTCGGCAACGAAGGGACGACCGCAGGTGGCTGAGCACGACTCGGACCGTGAGGGCCGCGAGCCGGAGGAGAAGGGCGTTCCCTTCGACGAGGCCGCCGCCTGGGAGGCGATCGTCGCCGGGTACGGCGACGAGCCGAAGGACCCGCCGGGCGCCAAGCCGTTCAAGTCGGTGGAGGACCTGGCGCTGCTGGAGACCGAGACCAACGACGAGGACGGCGCCGGGACCAAGGCGCCGCCCCGCAGGACGGAGGAGGACGAGCCGGCCGGACCGCTGGGCGGTTCCGTGTCCTTCGCCCCCGGGGTCGGCCCACGCGACTACAGCGTGGCCGAGCCGGCGGAGGAGGACCTCGGCGAGAGCGACGAGGGGCACTTCGTGCCGCCGGAGCCGCCGCCGCTGCCGGAGGCGGACGTCACCTCCAAGTTCGCCTGGCTGGGGGTGCTGGGCGCCCCGGTGCTGCTCCTGCTGGCGATACTGCTGGGCTGGGAGATGACCTGGTGGCTGACCACCCTGTGCATCGGCGGTTTCCTGGGCGGCGCCGTCACACTGGTGACCCGGATGCGCACGGACGACGAGGACGACGAGGACCCGGGCCGGGGCGCGGTGGTCTGAGCCGGGCCGGCCCTGTCCGACGGGCCTCAGGCGGCGGGGATCCTCAGGGCGGCCAGTACCGGCAGGTGGTCGGTGGCCGCCCTCAGATCCGCCTCCGTCACCCCGGGCTGGTCGTGGGGCACCCCGCAGCCCAGCACCTCGACGCCCTTCGTGACGAACAGGGCGTCGATGCGCTTGGGCGGGTCGCTGTGCGTCCAGGTGTGCTCGCCGCCCCAGGGCGCGGCGGTCCGGCAGTCGGTGAGGGTGCCGGCCAGCCGCCGGAAGGTGCGCCCGGCCGGCTCGTCGTTGAGGTCCCCGCCCGCGACGACGTGGTCGACGCCCATCCCGGCCACCCGGTCCAGCAGCATCCCGCCCTGCTCGTGGCGTTCGTCGGCGCGCAGGGAGAGGTGACAGCTCAGCACCCCGAGCCGTGCCCCGCCGAACCGTACGACGGCGGTGGCGAAGCCGCGCCGGTGCTGCCCGGGGGTGAGCGGCAGCAGCACGTCCTCGGTGCGCTCGACGGTGGCCCGCAGCGAGCACAGGAGGGCGGGCCCGGCGGCGGTGGCCCCGCCGGAGAGCGTCACCAGGCCGGAGTCGGAGGCGAGCCGGGCGAGCTTCTTGCGCCAGCGGAAGAACCGCGGCGCCTCCTGCAGCAGCACCAGGTCGGGTGCGCAGGCACCGATCACCCGGGCGAGGGCGGCGGTGTCGTCCTTCAGGGAGCGGATGTTGTAGCTGAGCACCCGGACGACGGCCGAGCCGTCGGCCTCGGTCCGGGATCCGGGCAGCAGCGGAGTCGTCGCCATGACGATCAAGATACGCCGGAAACGGCGACGCCCGCCGTCCCCCGGGGAGGGTCGGGCGGGCGTGGCCACGTGCCGTCGCGCCGTCACATGATCGGGTCGGGCTCCCGGGCCAGGTCGGCCGCGCCGACCAGACCGGCCTTGTTGCCGAGCTGGGCGCCGAGGACCTCGGCGACCGGGCGCCAGTTGCCGCCCACCAGCCAGCGCCGGTACGACTTGCGGATCGGGCCGAGGACCAGTTCGCCCTCGTCGGAGAGGCCGCCGCCGACGATGAACGCGGAGGGGTCGAAGAGGGAGGCCAGGTCGGCGAGTCCGGCGCCGACCCAGCGGGCCAGCTCCCGGTAGGAGTCGACGGCCACCCGGTCGCCCTGGCGGGCGGCCATGGAGACGTGCTTGCCCTCGATGCCCTCGGGGGTGCCGTCACCGAGCGCGAGCAGGGTCTGGGCCTGGTCCGGGGTGGCGTTGGCGCGCTGCTTGGCGTAGCGGACCAGGGCGCGGCCGGAGGCGTACTGCTCCCAGCAGCCCTGCGAGCCGCAGCCGCACAGCAGGCCGTCCGGCACCATGCGGATGTGGCCGAACTCGGCGGCCACGCCGAAGTGGCCGCGGCGCAGCTTGTTACCGATGATCACACCGCCACCGAGGCCGGTGCCCAGGGTGATGCAGATGACGTTGCGGTGGCCCTTGCCCGCGCCGAACTTGTACTCGCCCCAGGCCGCGGCGTTGGCGTCGTTCTCCACGACGACCGGGAGGCCCACGCGGGCCTCGACCTTCTCCTTGAGCGGCTCGTTGCGCCAGAGGATGTTGGGGGCGAAGTAGACCTCGGAGCGCTGACGGTTGACGTATCCGGCCGCGCCGATGCCCACGCCGACGATGTCGTGTCCGGCGCGTGCTCCTTCCACCGCGGAGGCGATGGCGTCCACGATCTCCTCGGGCGTGCCCGGGGTCGGCACCTTGTGCGTCGAGAGGATGGTGCCTTCCTCGTCGACCACGCCGGCCGCGATCTTGGTGCCGCCGATGTCGACGCCGATGGTGAGTCCCATGAATCCCTCAGTTCCGGTCGAGCCCCGCTACGCCAACGGTACCCGAGGCGACGGGCTCGCCGTCCCTGTGTCCGCAGGCCGGGCGGCCCGGCGGGGAGCAGGGACGCCCCGCCGGTGACCGGTGCCGCCGGGGTCAGTCCAGGTCGATGCGCTCGCCGGGACCGGTGCCGGGATCGTCACCGGGGTCGCGGTGCTCGTCGGGGTCGTGCGGGGCGGTGTCGCGCGCCGTCCAGCGGCGTTCCTGGTCCTGCACCGCGGACCGGTAGGCGGCGAGCAGTTCACCGCCCGCGGCGGCGAGGTGGTCGAACACGTCGGGGTTGCGCTCGATGACCGGTTCGACGGCGGCCTTCGCCTGCTGGACGACCTGGCGGACGACCTGCTGGGCGGCGGGTCCGGCGACCGCGCCGAGCAGTGGGGACTGCATCCCGGAGAGCTTGTCCGCGACGGCGTCGACCAGCTTGCGCAGTTCCTCGGCGGCGGAGCCGGGGGGCGGGCCGTAGCGGGCGCGGCGGCGGGCCCGTTCCTCTTCGAGGTCCTCGGCGGCCGCGGTCGCCCAGGCGTCGGCGTGGGCCTCGGCACGGTCCGCGCGGGCGTCGTCCACCGGCGTGCCGACGGTGTCGTCCTTGGCCTGGTTCGCGGCGTCGTCGGGCGGTGGGAGCTGTTCGCTCATGACGGACTCCTTGACTGCGGGTGGCCCCCTCGACGGTACCCGAACGGCCGTCGCGGCTTCACCGGGTGCGCGGCCAGAGCGCCGGATCGGGCCGGAACCTGACGCGCAGCTCGCCCTCGCGCAGGGCGGCGCCGTCGACGGTGCAGCGGCGCAGCGCGGAGGGCAGCGGGACGACGCGGCGGAACGGCTCGGCGGTGACGACCAGTTCGTCACCGCGCCGGACGAGGTCGAGGGCTTCCCGGCGGGCGCCGGGCAGCGGCAGGTGCCAGACCAGGACGCCGTCCTCGGCGAGCCGGTCGGTGACCGGCCACCCGGCGGTGCCGGTGGCCGCGGGGGCGGCGGGCACGACCGGTACGGCGAGCAGGGCGAGGTCGTCGGCGCCGCGCGGGTCGCGGCCGAGGTGGGCGACCGGGCGGACGTCGTACTCCTCGCGCCACTCCTCCAGGGTCTTGCGCTGCTGGGCGAGGGGTCCGGCCAGCCAGCTGTCGGCGTCGCTCTCCGGCAGGACGCGGTTGGCGATCACGGCGTCCAGGCGCAGTCCGCGCAGGGCCACGCCGAGGGCGGCGGTGCGCAGGGCGTCGGCGCCCGCCGGGCCCGGTTCGGCGACGAGGCGTACGGCGGTGCCGCGGTCGGCGAGGAGGGCCTCGACGGCGGCGAGCTGGAGGTCGAGGCGGGTGGCCGTCTCGTAGATCCACTCGGCGGGCATCGGGACGCCGGCGAGCCGGCCGAGCACCGGGCGCAGGGCGCGGGCGGCCTGCCGTTCGGGCGGCAGGAGGCGGCGCAGCGCGCGGCGCAGTTCGTCGGGGAGCGCGAGGAGCGAGATCGCCCGGGGGGTGGCGGGGAGGTCGACGACGAGGAGGTCGTAGGACTCCTCGTCGCTCGCGGCGTCCCGCAGGGCGCGCAGGACGGCGAGTTCCTCGGCGCCGGGCAGCGGGCCGGTCTCCTCGGGGACCAGCCGGGAGGCGCCGAGCAGGTCGAGGGCGCCGCCCGCGCGGTCCTGGAGGGCGGCGAGGTCGGCCCGGAAGCCCGCGTCGGGGTCGGTCCGGCGCACGGTGAGTCCCGGTACGTCGCGGTCGCCGAGGACCGGTCCGAGGGTGTCCGTGGGGTCGGTGCCGAGCAGCAGGGTGCGGGCGCCTGAGCGGGCGGCGGCGAGCGCGGTGGCGGCCGCGGTCGTGGTGCGTCCGCTGCCGCCGGGGCCCGTGATCAGGAGGGTGCGCATGGGGGTGAACGGTAACGGACGCCGGGCGGGGGCGGGTTCCGCGTGCCCGCGCCCGCGGGGCGCCTGCCCCGCCGCCCGCCGGTGCCGCCCCGCCGGTTACGGGTGCGACTCGACGCGCTTCTTCAGGCCCGCGAGGGCACGGTCGATGATGACCTTCTCGGCCTTGCGCTTGATCATGCCGAGCATGGGGATCTTGACGTCGACGGTCAGCCGGTAGGTGACCTCGGTGCCGGCACCTGCCGGGGTGAGGACGTAGGAGCCGTCGAGGGAGCGCAGCATCTGCGACTTCACCAGCGTCCAGGAGACCTCGTGCGGGCCGCTCCAGGTGTACGCCAGGGTCTGGTCGTCCTTGATCGCGCCGGCGTCCATGACCAGGCGCACCTGCTCGGCGCGGCCCTCGGCGTCGGTCCTGAGGACCTCCGCCTCCTTCACCTCACCCGTCCAGTCGGGATAGCGGGCGAAGTCGGCGATCACCCCCATCACGTCGGCCGGTGCCGCCTCGATGGTGATGCTCGAGCTGGTGTGTTCCGCCATCGCCGTGGCTCCTCCAGATGCGGGCCGGTAGGTCGTCCTCGCCGTGCGTGGGCCGGACAGCGCACGCGCGTGCAGCGGAAGGCTACCGCGCACCGCCCGTACCGAGATCACCCGACCTGGGGCGTCGGCACCGAGGGGCGTCTCAGAACTCCAGCGCCCAGGGCCGTCCGGTGCTCGCGAAGTGCCCCACGTTCACGCATTCGGTGGCGCCGATCCGCATCCGCCGCACCAGCGGCTGGTGGACGTGGCCGAACAGCGAGTAGCGGGGGCGGGTGCGGCGTATCGCGTCGAGCAGGGCCTTGCTGCCGCGTTCGAAGCGGCGGGCGACGGTGTCGTAGACCAGCTCCGGGACCTCCGGCGGGATGTGCGTGCACAGCACGTCGACCTCGCCGACGGCCTCGATCTTCGCCGCGTACTCCTCGTCGTCGATCTCGTAGGGCGTGCGCATCGGGGTGCGCAGGCCGCCGCCGACGAAGCCGAAGGTCCAGCCGCCGATCTCCACCCGCTGCCCGTCGAGCACGGTGGTGCCCGGGGCGGCGTACTCCGCCCACAGGGGCGGCACGTCGACGTTGCCGTAGGTGGCGTACGTCGGGGCGGGGAAGGCGGCGAACAGCTCGGCGTACTGCTTGCGCACCGCCGTCTCGATCGCCGTGGCGCGGTCGACGCCGATGCCGGCCCACAGGCCGCGCTGGAACTCGCGTGCCTCCTCGAAGCGCCGCGCGGTGCGCAGCTCCACGATGCGGTGGGCGTTCTCCGTGCCGAACAGGTCGGGGAAGATGCCGCGCGAGTGGTCCGCGTAGTCGAGGAACAGCACCAGGTCACCGAGGCAGACCAGGGCGTCGGCGCCGTCCTTGGCGCGGGCCAGACCGCTCGCGTTGCCGTGTACGTCGCTGACCACGTGGACGCGGGTGCGCCGGTCCCCGCCGGGTGTGGGTGCCATGGTGATCAAGCGTAATCCTGTGGGGCATACGTGAACAATGGCGGGCCTACCTGCGGTTACTGGCTCGCCTCTTCGGCCGTGGACTACTGTGCGCAATGAAACACCAACCTGTGTGACGCAGCGAACATCTGGCAGGGCCCCCCTGTCGTGACAGCCATACCGGCGGGTAACGTCCGGGCAGTCCAGTCGTGCTCGGGATTTCAACCAGTGAATTCGCGAGCACCCGCCCGAGCCTTGGACCGCACCGTCGCATCGCACAACGTCGTGGCGCCGGCGCCCTAAGAGGAGCAGCAGTCTTGCGCGAGTTCAGCCTTCCGGCCCTGTACGAGGTCCCCGCGGACGGCAATTTGACCGACATCGTCCGCAGAAACGCCGCGCAGCATCCTGATGTCGCCGTCATGGCCCGCAAGGTCGGCGGAGCGTGGCAGGACGTGACGGCCACCACCTTCCTCGCGGAGGTGCGGGCCGCCGCCAAGGGCCTGATCGCCGCGGGCGTGCAGCCCGGCGACCGGGTCGCCCTGATGTCGCGCACCCGTTACGAGTGGACGCTGCTGGACTTCGCGATCTGGAGCGCCGGCGCGGTGACCGTGCCGGTGTACGAGACCAGCTCGGCGGAGCAGGTGGCGTGGATCCTCGGCGACTCCGGCGCCACCGCCTGTCTCGTGGAGCTCGACGCCCACACGGCGACCGTGGAGTCCGTACGCGACCGGCTGCCCGCGCTGAAGCACGTGTGGCAGATCGAGGGCGGCGGCCTGGAGGAGCTGGGCCGCCTCGGCGCGGACGTCAGCGACGAGACGGTCGAGGAGCGCTGCTCGGTCGCCAAGGCCGACGACCCGGCGACCATCGTCTACACCTCCGGCACCACCGGCCGCCCCAAGGGCTGCGTGCTGACCCACCGCAGCTTCTTCGCCGAGTGCGGCAACATCGTGGAACGGCTGCGTCCGCTGTTCCGCACCGGCGAGTGCTCGGTGCTGCTGTTCCTCCCGCTCGCCCACGTCTTCGGCCGGCTGGTGCAGATCGCGCCCATGATGGCGCCGATCAAGCTGGGCTGCGTGCCCGACATCAAGAACCTCACCGACGAGCTGGCCTCCTTCCGGCCCACGCTGATCCTGGGCGTGCCGCGGGTGTTCGAGAAGGTCTACAACTCGGCGCGCGCCAAGGCGCAGGGCGAGGGCAAGGGCAAGATCTTCGACAAGGCCGCCGACACCGCGATCGCCTGGAGCCAGGCGCTGGACACCCCGACCGGCCCGTCGTTCGGCCTGAAGGTCAAGCACAAGGTCTTCGACAAGCTGGTCTACGGCAAGCTCCGCGCGGTCCTGGGCGGACGCGGCGAGTACGCCATCTCCGGGGGCGCCCCGCTGGGTGAGCGCCTCGGCCACTTCTTCCGGGGCATCGGCTTCAGCGTGCTGGAGGGTTACGGCCTGACCGAGTCCTGCGCGGCCACCGCCTTCAACCCGTGGGACCGGCAGAAGATCGGCACGGTCGGCCAGCCGCTGCCCGGCTCGGTCGTGCGCATAGCGGACGACGGCGAGGTGCTGCTGCACGGCGAGCACCTGTTCAAGGAGTACTGGAACAACCCGGCCGCGACCGCCGAGGCCCTCGCCGACGGCTGGTTCCACACCGGGGACATCGGCACCCTGGACGAGGACGGCTACCTGCGGATCACCGGCCGGAAGAAGGAGATCCTGGTGACGGCCGGCGGCAAGAACGTCGCCCCGGCGGTCATCGAGGACCGCATCCGGGCGCACGCGCTGGTCGCGGAGTGCATGGTGGTCGGCGACGGGCGGCCCTTCGTGGGCGCGCTGGTCACCATCGACGAGGAGTTCCTCGGGCGTTGGTGCGCGGAGCACGGGAAGCCGACGGGGGCGACGGCGGCTTCACTGAGCCAGGACCCTGATCTGCTGGCGGCGATCCAGGCGGCCGTGGACGACGGGAACGCGGCGGTGTCGAAGGCGGAGTCGGTGCGGAAGTTCCGGATTCTTCCGGCGCAGTTCACCGAGGAGTCGGGGCATCTGACGCCTTCGCTGAAGCTGAAGCGGAATGTTGTGGCGAAGGATTACGCGCACGAGATCGAGGCGATCTACGCGAAGTGATGTGCGTGGAGTGGCGCCAACTGGGGTGGGGATGCTCGCCGTTGGCGGGTGCCGGTTCGTGGGGGCTGATCGCGCAGTTCCCCGCGCCCCCGGAGGGGTGATTCCGCCCGTTGGACGAGTGCCGGTCCGTGGGGGTTGTTCGCGCAGTTCCCCGCGCCCCTGTGACGCGAAAGCCGCCCTCTTCGAGGGCGGCTTTCGCGTCACAGCAGGGCTTTCAGGTGGTCGGCGAGGAGGTCCCAGCGCCATTTCTGCTCAACCCATTCGCGGCCTCGGCGGCCCATGCTCGCGCGGAGTTCGGGGTCGGCGAGGAGGGTGGTGATGCGGTCGGCCGTGTCGGTCGGCGAGTCGCCGCGGACCACCCAGCCCGTTTCTCCGTCGAGGACGGCGTCCGGAGCGCCGCCCGAGTCGCCCGCGACCACCGGGAGGCCGGTCGCGGACGCCTCCAGGTAGACGATGCCGAGTCCCTCGACGTCCAGGCCGCCGCGGCGGGTCCGGCAGGGCATCGCGAAGACGTCCCCCGCGCCGTAGTGCGCGGGCAGTTCGGACCAGGGGACGGAGCCGGTGAAGCGGACGGAGGCGGCGACGCCGGTGTCAGCGGCGAGCCGGCGCAGGTCCTTCTCGTAGGGACCGCCGCCGACGATCAGCAGCACCGCCTCCGGCTCGGCGGCGAGGATCGCGGGCATCGCCCGGATCAGCGTGTCCTGGCCCTTGCGCGGCACCAGCCGCGAGACGCACACCACCACCGGGCGGCCGGCCAGTCCGAGGCGGGCGCGCACCTCGTCGCCGCCCGAGCCCGGGTGGAAGGTCTTCTCGTCGACGCCGGGCGGCAGTTGCACCATCCGCGCGGCCGCCGCGGGGGTGAGCGCGCCGGCGATGCGGGACCGGGTGTACTCGCCCAGGTAGGTGATCGTGTCCGTGGACTCGCCGATGCGGCGCAGCAGTTGGCGTGCGGCGGGCAACTGGGCCCAGCCGGCCTCGTGGCCGTGGGTGGTCGCCACGATCCGCTCGGCGCCCGCGCGGCGCAGCGCCGGTGCCATCAGGCCGAGCGGTGCCGCCGCCCCGAACCACACCGAGGCGCACCCGTGCTCGCGCAGCAGCCCGACGGCCCGCCGGGTGACGGCCGGCGTGGGCAGCAGCATCGTGGTGCGGTCCCGTACGACGGTGAAGGGCTGCTCGGCGTCGAAGGCGGCGGTCGCCTCGACGCCCTCCCGGGTGCGCTTCCAGGTGGACGCGTAGACGACCAGGCGCTCCGGGTCCAGCCGTAGCGCCATGTTGTGCAGGAACGCCTGGATGCCGCCGGGGCGGGGCGGGAAGTCGTTCGTGACGATCAGGGTCTTGTGCATCGCCGCCGACCCTACCGAACGGTTGTTGTGCCGTCCGCCACGGCCGTGCTCGGTGGCATGTGCACGGGTTACCGCGCCATCATGGCCCCTCACGACCGCGACACCGACAGGCAGGGATCACGTGGAACCGACGGCCGCACGAGGGTCCCTGGCACCGCTGCTGGGTCTCTGGGGGGTGACGCGCGCGGCGCTTCTGCTGTGCGTGCTGAAGGTGGTGGTCTTCCCCGGCCCGGACGTCACCAGCGACGTCTCGGCGATCTACCGGGGCTGGTACGACGTCCTGGTCACCGGAACGTTTCCGCTGGACGACGTGACCTGGCAGTACCCGCCGGCCGCGGCCCTGGCGATCCTCTCCCCCGCCGTGCTGCCGTTCCTGGAGTACGCCACCGCCTTCTTCGTACTGGCGCTGGTCGCCGACCTGGTGACGCTGGCCCTGCTGCTGCGCGGGGCGCGCGGCGCGGGCCGGTCCCGCCGCGGGGCGTGGATGTGGGTGGCGGGCGTGCCGCTGCTCGGGCCGACGGTGTACGCCCGCTACGACGTGATGGTGACCGCGGTGGCGGTGGCCGCCCTGCTGGCGGCCGGCCGGCACCCCCGGCTGGCGGGGGCGCTGGTGGCGTTCGGGGCGCTGCTGAAGGTGTGGCCGGCGCTGTTGCTGCTGGCGGTGCGCCGGCGCGGCGCGTGGGTGTCGGCGGCGGTGACCGGCGTGGTCGTGGCCGGGCTGTTCGCGCTGCTGATGCCGGGTGCGTTCGCGTTCCTCGGCTTCCAGCGGGACCGGGGCACGGAGGTCGAGTCGCTGGGCGCGCTGGTGTTCCACGTGGCCCGGCACCACGGCTGGGACGGCGAGGTGCTGCTCAACTACGGCTCGGTGGAGTTCCTCGGCCCGTACGTGAGCTGGGTGAGCACCGGGGCGCTGTTCCTGACCGGGGCCGCGCTGGCCTGGCTGGTGCTGTGGCGGCTGCTGGCGACCCGGTTCGATCCGCACACGGTGGCGGACGCGGCGTTCACGGCGGTGCTGATGTTCACCGTCACCAGCCGGGTGATCAGCCCGCAGTACATGGTGTGGCTGGTGGGGACGGCGGCGGCCTGCCTGTGCTTCCGGGAGAGCCGGATGGGGCGGCCGGCGGTGCTGGTGCTGGTGGCGTGCCCGGTGACGGTGCTGGAGTTCCCGGTGTACTTCGGGAACGTGGTGGCGAGCGACGGGCTGGGGATCACGCTGCTGGTGCTGCGCAACGGGCTGCTGGTGGCGGCGGCGCTGCTGGCGGCGCGCATCCTGTGGTGCGCGTCGGTGCCGGGGCGCCGAAAGGTCCCCACGACCCCCGCCCCGTCCTGGGCGGAACGAACCCCGGTGTCACCCTGACCCCGGCCCCCTCAGGGGCACGGGGAACTGCGTAACCAACCCCCGACGGTCACGTCCCGACGTCGGCACCGGACCAACACCCCAAGGGGCGCGGGGAACTGCGCGACCAGCCCCCACCACCCCGCACCCACAGACGACGCGCAACCCACCGGCGGGACCATCCTGCCCCGGGACGGAACGAGCACCCCTCAGGGGCGCGGGGAACTGCGCGACCAGCCCTCGTCGGCGGTCACGCCCTGACGCCGGCACCGGACCGGCGCCCCTCAGGGGCGCGGGGAACTGCGCGACCAGCCCCCACCACCCCGCACCCACCGACGAACGAAGCACAGCCCACCGACCGGAGCCGTCCCCACTTCACCGCAGCGCCGCCCGTACGTAGTCGCGCCACTGGAGGGTGAAGTCCTCCGGCGAGATGCCGAGGACCCGACTCATGGCGTCCCGCACCGCACCCTCCCGGTCCCCGTGCGCGCCCACGGCGCGGTAGAAGGCCCCGAGGCGCTCCTCACCCCAGCGGTCGGCGATCATCCGGCACGCCAGCCAGCTGCCCTCGTAGGCCTGGGCCAGCCCGTCCGCGTCGCCGGTGAAGCCGAAGTCGTCGTCCTCGGGCAGCGCGCCCGGCACCTCCCCCCGGCCCACGGCGTGGGCGAGCTCCGGCGCCGCCTCGGCGGGGTCAGGGCCGGCGTCGCGGTAACCGACCCAGTCGGCGTACCCCTCGGACAGCCACAGCGGGGTCGCGGCGGAGGTGTGCGCGCGGGTGGCGACATGGGTGGTCTCGTGGGTGAGGACGACCTGCCGTCCCGAGTCGCCGAGCAGGCCGAAGGCGTCCGGGTTGACGATGACCCGGTCCGCCGGGGCGCGGGGGCCGGCTCCGGTGGTCCCGGTGGTGACGGCCGCGATGCCCCGGTAGGAGGACGGGGGCGAGCCGAGCAGGCCCGCCATGCCCTCCAGCGTCCGGGGGACCAGGACGACGACGCTGCGGGCCCAGCGCGCGCCCCACGCGTCGGAGACGGCCGGCACCGCGCGGTCGGCGAGCTCGGCGTAGTCGCGCAGGGTCCCGGCGGGCTGCCCGACGCCCAGCACCAGGCTCCGCTCGCCGCGGACGGCCTGGGCCCTGCCCTGGTCCCACAGCTGCTGGCCGGAGTCGTCGGCCGGGCGGTCGGCGTCCACCGACCAGTCGCCGTCCCGGTCCCGGCTCAGACTCAGGGTGCGGGCGGTGACGACCGGGGAGGGGTCGTGTCCTTCGACGCGGTAGCTGAGGTCGGCGGCGGCGGTGGCCCGGTCGCCGGTGCGGTCCAGCGCGGTGACGCGGTAGGACCAGTCCGCGAGCGGCACCGCGCGCAGGTTCTCGAACCCGTCCCGGGTGCCGGTGCGGGCGTAGGCGGCGGCGTCCCGGTCGAGGACCGCCTCCGCGCGCCGGTCGAGCAGGGACTGCACCTGCGCGCGGGCGGCGTCCACGGCGGGCCCGCCACCGCACCCCACGAGGGCGACGAGCAGCAGACACAACGCCGCCACCGCCGCCCCGGACACCCGCGTTCGACCAGCCACCTTTCCGAGGGTACGGGCGCGGGGCCGCCGGGGTCAGACCCTGGTGACCGACGAGACCGGCATCATGCCCACCGGGTCGTAGCGCACGGGGGCACCCGGGTAGGGCGCGTGGATCACCTGGCCGTTGCCCATGTACATCCCCACGTGGGAGGCGTCGGCGCGGTAGAGGACCAGGTCGCCGGGGCGGGCCTCGGACAGCGGGACCTGCCGTCCGGCGTACCGCTGGGCCTGCGAGGTGCGCGGCAGCGCGACCCCGGCCTGGGCGTACGCCCACTGGGTCAGTCCGGAACAGTCGAAGCCGGAGGGGCCGTTGGCGCCCCACACGTAGGGCTTGCCGAGGGCGGAGCGGGCGGCGGCGACGGCGGCGGCCGCGCGCCCCGAGGCGGGGGCCCCGCCGGGTCCGAGCAGGTCGGCGCGGGCGGAGCGGGAGGCCCGGTCCCAGGCGGCGCGTTCACCGGCCGGGAGGGAGTTGAGCAGCCGGCGGGCCTCGGCGAGCTTGCTCTCCACGGTCCGCTTGTGGGTGGCGGCGGCCTTGCGGCTGCGCTCCAGCGCGCCGAGCCGTCCGGACGCCTCGGCGCGGTCCTGTGCCAGGGAGCGCAACGTGCCGCGCAGCTTGTTCAGTTCGGCGCTCTGGTGGACGCCGAGCCGGTCGAGCGCGGAGGCCTTCTCGAGGTAGTCCTCCGGGTCGTCGGAGAGCAGCAGGGCCAGGGTGGGTTCCAGCCCGCCGGAGCGGTACTGGGAGCCGGCGAGCGAACCCAGCGACTCCCGCATGGTGTTGACGCGCTGCTGCTTGCGGGCGATCACGTCCTGGACGTCGGCGATCTCCCGGCGCAGGGTGTCGGCACGCTCCCCGGCCGCGTTGTACGCCTCGGTGGCCTTCTCCGCCTGCTCGTAGAGGCGGTCGACCTCGGCCCGGGTGTCCTCCTGCGGCGCGGCCGTGGCCGGCACCGCGCCGAGCGCGGTGGCCGCCGCGGAGAGCAGGCCGAGGGCGAGGACGGTGCTCCGGTCGGATCCTGAAGACGGTGCGGTACGACGATGGGACCCCACGGGAAGCCGCGCTCCTTCCGCTGGCGGACAGGGAAACGCGGCAGACAGTAGCCTCAAGGGCCGTCGGCATATCCACGGCCAGGGCGGGTACACACGGTGACGCCCCGCCTGTGACCTGGGGTCGAGGCGGGGCGTGGGACGGAGCGGGACCGCCGGGAATCCCCCGAACGGGGGCACCCGGGTCGGGTCAGACGCGCACGCCGAACATGAAGGGGCCGCCGATGGTGTTCATCGACTCGTAGCGCACGACGGTGCCGGTGCGGGGGGCGTGGATGATCTGGCCGTTGCCCGCGTAGAGGCCCACGTGGTGCAGGTCGTTGAAGAAGAACACCAGGTCGCCGACCTTGAGCTGGTCCACCGAGTAGATCTTGGTGCCGGCCCCGGTCTGGGCCTCGGAGGTACGCGGGATGCCGACACCGGCCTGCGCGTACGCCCAGGAGGTCAGACCCGAGCAGTCGAAGGAGGACGGGCCGGTGGCACCGTAGACGTACGGGGTGCCGAGCTTGCTCTGCGCGGCGGCGAAGGCGGCGGCGGCGCGGCCGGAGCCGGCCGGGACGTTGACCGAGAGGGCGTCGCGCTCGCTGGCGCGGGTGGCGCGGTTCTGCTCGTCGGCGAGCTGCGCCTTCTCCGCAGCGGTGAGGCTGTTGAGCAGCTTCTGCGCGCCGGCGAGCTTGCCCTGGACTTCCTTCTTCTTCTTGCCCAGTTCGGTGCGGGTGGAGGAGAGGTCCTTGAGCTTCTCGGCGGCCTCGGAGCGCTGCTGGGCGAGCTCGCGCTGCTTCTCCTGGATCTTCTTCAGACCCTCGACCTGCTGGGCGCTCAACTGGTCGAGCGTGGACGCCTTGTCGAGGTAGTCGTCCGGGTCGGCGGAGAGGAACAGCTGCACCGACGGGTCTATGCCGCCGCTGCGGTACTGGGCGCTGGCCATCGAACCCAGGCCGTCGCGCAGGTCGTTGAGCTCCTGCTGCCCCTTCGCGACGTTGTCCTGGATGGTGGAGATCTCCTTCTGGAGCTTCTCCTGCTTCTCCTTGGCGCCGTTGTACTTCTCGGTGGCCTGCTCGGCCTGCTCGTAGAGCTTGTCGACCTTGGCCTTGACCTCGTCCTTGCTCGGCTTCTCGCTCGGGGCGGCGTTGGCAGCCTGCGAGCTCATGACGACAGCGGCAGCGGCGGCGGTGGTGAGCACAGTCACGCGTGCGCGGCTCGGCTGCTTGGGACGACGGTGGGACGCCACGGAGACGAGCTCCTTCTCGAGAGTGATCGCGCGAGCGAGGGTTCGAAGGCTGACCCTAGTGATTCTCTTGTGATCAGTTCAAATCCCTGGGCACAAAATCTCCGCTACAGCGTGTTTATCGCACCGCAACTCACCTGCAGTGACGCCCTCTTGACGCTACGTTGCGTGACGGTTCCGTCAATTCGGGCATAGATCAGGTACGTTGCACGAGGGACGGATGCGCATCAGACATCAGGAAAGCCTTTTGAGGAGCACGGCGGACGCGACGGGGCGCGCGCCGGCGCGTGCGACCCCGTCGGCGACCTCACGGTCGGTGGAGGCGACGATGACCGGCCGCCCCGGGGGCTCGGCGCGCACCAGCTGGCGGATGAGTTCGTCCGCGGTCACGCCAGGCTTGGAGAACAGCACCCGCACCCCGCGCGGCGGGGCCAGCAGGACCGGCGCGGCGAGTTCGGCGCCGTCGAAGACACAGGTGACCTCGGCGCCGGTCTGCGCGGCGAGCTGCGCCAGCTGGCCCAGCAGGCGCAACCGCTGCTTCTCCAGGGGCATCTGCGGATAGCCGGTCTTGGTGACGTTGTAGCCGTCGACGACCAGATGCGCCTGGGGCAGCGCCAGCAGCTGGTCGACGATGGCGGGGTCGTCCTCGGACAGCGCGCGGGCGGCGATGTCCTTCGGGGTCATCCGGCCCGGCTCCACGGCGTCCACGGTCTCCGCGGGCCGCACCGACACGGGAGGCAGCGCCAGTTCGCGCCGCAGCCCCTGGGCCGCGTCCAGCACGGTGTCGAGCAGCAGCCGTACCCGCATGTCCTCGACGCTGCGGCCCTCGCGGGCGGCCCGGCGTGCGGCCTCCAGGGCGGCCTCGGTCTCCCCCAGCCGGGCCTTGAGGCGCCGGCTCTCGCTCTCGGCGGCCGACACCTGGGCATGCCCCTCGGCGCGTACGGCCTCCATCTCGCCCCGCAGCTTGCGCACGGCGGCCTCGCCGCGCTTGACGTCCGCGAGGGCGGAGCGCAGCTTGCGGTGGAGCGACTCGGTCTCCTTCTTCGCCGCGTCCAGCTCGGCGCGCAGCCGCTCGGTCTCGGACCTGGTGTGGTCACGGGCCCGGTCCAGTTCGCCGCGCAGCCGCTCCAGCTCGGCGCGGGTCTCCTCGTCGGCGCGCTCGGCGTCGGCGCGCTGGGCCTCCTCGCCGGCGGCGGTGACCAGCTTGACCCAGCCGGCCGGGCGGAGCACGTAGGCCGCGGCCGCCACATCGAGCGGGTCCGCGGCCGGGGGCGGGGAGCCGGAGTCCAGGGCGCCGGTCAGCTCCGGCTGGGCCTCTCTCAGCTTCTCCCCGATGCGCTGCCGGAACAGCGGGTCGGTCTCCAGCGCCGCCGCCATGGCGTTCCCGGCGAACTTGGCGCGGCGGCTCGGGGTGAACCGTGCGTACTGCCGCAGCTGCGCGGGCAGCTCGGTGACCGTGAGCCCGCCGAAGCCGTCCGCGACGATCTGGACGACCCGGCGGCGCACTCCGTCGGGCAGCGGGCGGTCGAGCACCTCGGCGGTGCCGTCCTGCGGCCCCCCGCCCGTGGTCTCCACCATCCGTCACACCCCAATGCCTGTGTACGGCCCCGCCCGGGGGCCGCCGTCAGCGGGGCCCGCTCCGCTTCAGGAGCCGGCGCCCGGCCTGTCCACGAGTTCCACCTGATCCACGGCGTTGCACCAGCGGCACCGTACCGACTCGATCGTCTCATCGAGCACCTCGCGCTCCTCGACCTTGGGCTCTCCGGCCAGATCGAGGTGCACGTACTCGACGACCTTCGACGAGCGGGTCACGTCGAAGCGGGTGAGGTTGCCGCAGAGCGTGCAGCGCCACCGCGTCGAGGCGGTCGGCAGAGGAACCGTCATCGTGGCTGTTCGCCTTCCTTCCAGTGTCCGTGACGCACCGGGCGGCCGGTGCGTGTGGCTCGTAACCCTACGGCCTGCCGGGTGCCCGCCGCCCGCCTGTCCACGGCGGCGAGGCGGTCTGCGTGGGTGCGTCCGGTTACGTCATGCTCTGTAGCCATGATCCGCAACTGGGCCGCGACGGCCGCCGGGGCGATCCGGACCACTCCCGCGCCGGTCACCCGCACCCTGATCGTGCTGTGCTGCCTGGTCTTCCTCGTCGGGCCGGCCTCGGGCCTGCATCCGGCCCACGGCTCCGGGGACGAGCTGCTCGCCGCCCGGCACGTCTACCTCCGCCGCTGGGGCGTGATCCCCGCAGACCTGTTCGACGGGTCCCTCGCGGCCGTCCTCACCCCCGCCACGGCACTGTTCGTGCACGGCAGCTGGGTGCACCTGCTCGGCAACATGCTGTTCCTCCACGTGTTCGGACCGATGGCCGAGGCACGGATGGGCCGTGTGCGGTTCACCCTGTGCTACGCGGGTAGCGGCTACCTCGCCCTGCTGGGGTACGCCGCCGCCAACGCCGGCTCCGAGCGGTCCCTGGTCGGGGCCTCGGGAGCGATCTCGGCGGTCCTCGGAGCGTTCCTGTTCCTGTTCCCCCGGGGGCGGGTCACCAGTCTCCTGCCGTTCGCCCTGTTCCTGCCGGTACGGCTGCCCGCGTGGGTGGTGCTGCCGTTCTGGGCGGCCCTGCAGTGGGCGGCGGCGGGACGCACGGCGGAAGGCGGGCCGGGGGTGGCCCACCTGGCGCACCTGGTGGGCTTCGGCCTGGGGTTCGGCTGCGCGTGGGTGTGGCGCGGCGGGGCGACTACAGTGAGGTCCGCCCCTGCTCCGGCTCCCGAGGGAGAGAACCAGCCGTGATCACCGCGATCGTCCTCATCAAGACCAGCGTGGACCGGATCCCCGAGATCGCGGAACAGATCGCCGCGCTGGACAGCGTCAGCGAGGTCTTCTCCGTAACCGGCACGTACGACCTGATCGCCATGGTGCGGGTCCGTGAGCACGAGGACCTGGCGGAGGTCATCCCCGGCCGGATCAGCAAGATCCAGGGGGTCGAGGGCACGGACACGCATGTGGCGTTCCGCACCTACTCCCAGCACGACCTGGAAGCGGCGTTCGCCATCGGCCTGGACAGCTGACCTCACTGTCGGGGCTCCGCCCCGGGTGTTCCAGCCCCTCCGGCGTTCGAGGAGCGGGGTCCGGGGCGGAGCCCCGGGGTCGGGCCGGGATGGGGCGGCGGGGGCGAATCACCTCACGCGCGCCCCGCGGTGTCCGGCACGCACCGCCCGTCCACCGTCCGGTAGGTCCACCGCGCGCCGTCACGCACCAGCTCCCGCACCGCCCCCACGAACCGCTCCACATGCTCGTCCGGCGTCCCGGCCCCGAAGCTGACCCGGATCGCGTTCAGCGAGCCCGCGTCCGGCGCCCCGCACTCCCCCCGGCCCCCCGCCTCACTGCCCACCAGGCGCCGCACCAGCGGGTGCGCGCAGAACAGCCCGTCCCGCACACCGATGCCGTACTCCGCGGACAGCGCCGCCGCGAAGTGGGAGCTGTTCCAGCCGTCGACCACGAAGGACAGCACACCGACCCGCGGCGCGTCGTCGCCGAACAGCGACAGGAACCGCACCTCGGGCACGTCCGCCAGCCCCTCCCGCACCGCGCCGACCAGCGCGTCCTCCCGCGCGGCCAGCGCGTCGAAGCCGGCCTCGGTGAGCGCCTGGCAGGCGGAGGCGATGGCATGGGCGCCGATGACGTTGGGCGAGCCGGCCTCGTGGCGGGCGGCGCCGTCGTGCCACTCCACGTCCACCCCGCCGTCCGCGCGCCGGGCGACCGTGCGGCTGGCGCCGCCGCCCGCGAGGTAGGGCTCGGCCTCGCGCAGCCAGTCGGCGCGCCCCGCCAGCACCCCGGAGCCGAAGGGGGCGTACAGCTTGTGCCCGGAGAAGGCGACCCAGTCGACGTCCAGGTCGCGCACGCTCACCGCCCGGTGCGGGGCGAGCTGGGCGGCGTCCAGCACGATCCGGGCGCCGTGCGCGTGCGCGGCGGCGGCCAGTTCACGGACCGGCCACAGCTCACCGGTGACGTTGGAGGCGCCGGTCACGCAGACCAGGGCCGGGCCGTGGGGGTCGCGGCCGGCGAGGGCCCGCTCCAGGGACGCGACGGCCCGCGCGGGGCTGCCCGGCGCGTCCAGGTAGGTCACCCGGGCGCCCCGCCAGGGCAGCAGGGAGGCGTGGTGCTCGGTCTCGAAGACGAAGACCTCGCAGCCCTCGGGCAGGGCGGCGGCGAGCAGGTTGAGGGAGTCGGTGGTGGACCGGGTGAACACCACCTGGTCGTCGATGCGGCAGTCGAGGAACTCGGCGACCGTCCGGCGGGCGTTCTCGAACAGGTCGGTGGACAGCTGCGACAGGTACCCGGCGCCCCGGTGGACGCTGCCGTAGTACGGGGCGTACGCGGCCACGTCGTCCCAGACGCGCTGGAGGGCGGGGGCGCTGGCGGCCTGGTCGAGCGCGGCGTAGGTGACCTCGCCGCCGGTGACGAGCGGGACGGTGACGTCCCGGCCGAGGACGGGCAGCGGGGCACGGACGGTCGGGGCGGCGGCAACGGCGGAGACGGACATGGCGGAACTCCCGTGAGGCAGGACGGATCCCCGCGCGGGCGGACGGCGCGCCGGCGCGGGAAGGAAGGTGAAGGGGGTGTGCGGAGGCGGGGCTCGACGCCCTAGCGCATTCGCTTGCTCACGGAAGGCTCCTCGACGACCAGGACCCCTGGTGTGCGAGGGGTCCGCGCTTGCCGTGAGCCCTGCTGCTCACGGCCTGGTCCTCACCCGGGGCACCCCGCCACGGACGGAGGGTTGCCGGACAGCCGGCCGGGGCCTTGTGGCTGTCACTCATGACCTGACAGGGAAATTACGTGAGGTGACCGGCGTCCCGCAACCCGGGTCCGGATCGCGGGACAACCGCGCGGCCCTCAGGCGTTGCTGACGGCCACCCAGCGCTCCAGGACGCGCTTGGCGGAGCCGGAGTCGATCGACTCGGCCGCCTTGTCCATCCCGGCGCGGATCTGCTCGGTGAGCGTGCCGCCGCCCGGCTCCCACGCCACCAGCGCCGCTGCGGAGTTCAGCAGCACCGCGTCCCGCACCGGGCCCCGCTCGCCGTCCAGCAGGCGGCGGGCGACCTCGGCGTTGTAGGAGGCGTCGGCGCCGCGCAGCGCCTCCACCGGCACCAGCTCGATGCCGACGTCACGCGGGTCGAAGCTCTCCTCGGTGACCGCGCCGTCGCGGACCACCCAGACCCGGGAGGTGCCGGTGGTGGTCAGCTCGTCCAGGCCGTCGTCGCCGCGGAACACCAGCGAGGAGTGGCCGCGCCCGGCGAACACCCCGGCCATGATGGGCGCCATCCGCGGGTCGGCGACACCGACCGCCTGGGCCTTGACCTGGGCCGGATTGGCCAGCGGGCCGAGGAAGTTGAACACCGTGCGGATGCCGAGCTGGCCGCGGGCGGCGGCCACGTGGCGCAGCGCCGGGTGGAACTTCACCGCGAAGCAGAAGGTGATGCCGGCCTCCTCGGCGACCTCGGCGACCCGGCGCGGGGTGAGTTCGAGGTTGACGCCCAGCTTCTCCAGGACGTCGGAGGCGCCGGAGGCGGAGGACGCCGCGCGGTTGCCGTGCTTGACGACCTTCGCGCCGGCGCCGGCCACGACGATGGAGGACATGGTGGAGATGTTCACCGTCTTCGCGCCGTCACCGCCGGTGCCGACGATGTCGACGGTGGCGCCCGGCACGTCGATGACGTTGGCGTGGGCGTACAGCGCCCGGACGCAGCCGGTGATCTCCTCGACGGTCTCGCCCTTGGCGCGCAGGGACACCGCGAAGCCGGCGATCTGCGCGTCGGTCGCCTCCCCGCGCATGATCAGGTCCATCGCCCAGGCGGTGTCGTCGGCGGACAGGTTCCGTCCGTCCAGGAGGCCGTTCAGCAGGGCGGGCCAGGAGCGGCCCGCCGCGTTGTCGCCTCCAGCGGGGGTCACAGCGCTCATGGTCGCTCCTGACGGTCGTAGCGGGTGGCCGGGACCGGCGCGGTCCCGGCCCCACCCTATCCAGCCCCGGGCACCGCGAAGGGCCCCCGTCCGCAGAACGGACGGGGGCCCTTCACTGTCGTGTGGCGACGGGTGGAGTGCTTGAGGATCAGTGGTGGCCGTGGCCGCTCGTGATCTCCTTGTACTCCTCGACGGTCGGCTTCGGAATCTGGGACTCCTCGCCGTAGAAGCCCTTGCTGAGCTTGGCGCGCAGCTTCTCGCCGGCCTTCACCTTGCGCCGGACGCCGTTCTCGTCGACCTCCGGGCCGAGCTCGAGCGGCTGGGGCTGCTCGTGCGCGGTGAGGGTGTACAGCTGCTCCTGGCTGAGCGGCTCGTGCACCTCGATGAACTCACCGTGCGGCAGGCGCTTGATGATGCCCGACTCGCGGCCGTGCAGCACCTTCTCCTTGTCCCGGCGCTGCAGGCCGAGGCAGATGCGCTTGGTGATGATGAACGCCACGACCGGGGCGACGAAGAACGCGATCCGGACAAACCAGGTGATGGCGTTGATCGACAGGTGGAAGTGCGTGGCCCAGATGTCGTTGCCGCCGCCGATGAGGAGCACGAAGTACAGCGTCATCCAGGCGACACCGAACGCGGTGCGCGTCGGGGCGTTGCGCGGGCGGTCCAGGATGTGGTGCTCGCGCTTGTCGCCGGTGACCCAGGACTCGATGAACGGCCACACCGCGATGGCCGCCAGGACCAGCGGGAAGATCATCAGCGGGATGAACACGCCCAGGACGAGCGTGTGACCCCAGAAGTTGATCTCCCAGCCCGGCATGACACGGATCAGGCCCTCGGAGAAGCCCATGTACCAGTCAGGCTGGGCGCCGGTGGAGACCATGTCCGGCCGGTAGGGGCCGATGGCCCAGATCGGGTTGACCGTGGCGATCGCGGCGACGGCCGCGAGCACACCGAAGACCAGGAAGAAGAAGCCTCCGGCCTTGGCCATGTACACCGGCAGCAGCGGCATGCCGACCACGTTCTTGTTGGTCTTTCCGGGGCCCGCGAACTGCGTGTGCTTGTGGTAGAAGACCAGGATCAGGTGCGCCACCACGAGGCCGAGCATGATGCCCGGCAGCAGCAGGACGTGGATCGAGAAGAACCGGGCCACGAAGTCGTCGCCGGGGAACTCGCCGCCGAAGAGGAAGAACGAGATGTACGTGCCGACGATCGGCACGGACAGGATCGCGCCCTCCATGAAGCGGATACCGGTGCCGGAGAGCAGGTCGTCCGGGAGCGAGTAGCCGGTGAAGCCGGTGAACATGCCGAGGACGAGCAGCAGGAAGCCGAACAGCCAGTTGATCTCACGCGGCTTGCGGAACGCGCCGGTGAAGAACACGCGCATCATGTGCACGAACATGCCGGCCACGAAGATCAGCGCGGCCCAGTGGTGGATCTGCCGGATGAGCAGACCGCCACGGACGTCGAAGCTGATGTCCAGCGTCGACTTGTAGGCCTCACTCATCAGCTGGCCCTGCAGCGGGACGTAGCTGCCGTGGTACTCCACCTCGTTCATCGACGGGTGGAAGAACAGCGTCAGGTACACACCCGTGAGGATGATGATGATGAAGCTGTACAGGCAGATCTCACCCAGCATGAACGACCAGTGGTCGGGGAAGATCTTGCGCATGTTGGCCTTGGCCAGGGAGTAGATCCCCAGCCGGCCGTCCGCCCAGTCGGCGACCCGCTCACCGGCCGGTGCCTTCCCGCGCGAGCGGGAATCGGTGCTGGTCGTAGTACTCATCCGCGCTCCCAGAAAGCAGGGCCGACGGGCTCTTCGAAGTCGCCGAGCGCTTCGAGGTAACCCTCGTCGTTCACGCCGATGCGCAGCTGCGGCAGCGGGTGACCGGCGGGACCGAAGATCACCTTGGCGCCGTCGGAGAGGTCGAAGGTGGACTGGTGGCAGGGGCACAGGGCGTGGTGCGTCTGCTGCTCGTACAGGGAGATCGGGCAACCGACGTGGGTGCAGATCTTCGAGTAGGCCAGGATGCCCTCGTGCGACCACTCGAGCGAGCGCTTGTCCTTGATGTCGTCCGGCTGGATGCGGACCAGCATCAGGGCGGCCTTGGCGATCTCGGTCTGGAAGCCGTGGTCGTGCTCCTCCAGGCCCTCGGGCTTGGCGAAGGTCAGCGAACCGACGATCAGGTCCGACGGGCGCAGCGGCTCGTTGGTGTTCATGTTGACGAGCAGCTTGCCCTTGCCCCACAGGGTGTGGCGCAGCTTGTCCTCGGGCAGCGGCCCGAGGTCGCGCAGCAGCACCACGCCGGAGAGCGGGAACAGCGCCAGCGCGCCGAACATGGTGTTGCGGATCAGCTTCCGGCGGCCGATCACCGACTCCTTGGCGCCCTGGCGGAAGTCGTCCATGACCTTCGCGCGGACCTCGGGAGCGGCCTCGATCGGGTGACGCTCGTCGGCCAGCTCGTGGTCCGACATCAGCGTGCGGGCCCAGTGGACCGCGCCGGCGCCGATGCAGAACAGGGCCAGGCCGAGCGTCATGCCCAGCGCGAAGTTCAGCGCGCTGATGTGACCGAGCGGCCAGATGTAGACCGACTTGTCGACCGGGATGGCCACGTACGAGGCGATGAAGCCGACGGTGGCGAGCATCGACAGCGTGAACAGCAGGGCGACCGTGCGCTCGGACCGCTTGGCGGCCCGCTCGTCGATGTCCTGGATCCGCGGCTCGTGCGGCGGCAAACCGGGGTCGGCGAACGGGTTCTGCTCGTTGGCGAGCTTCACCGCTCCGTGGCCGGTGTCCTGCGCTGCGGGCAGGTTCTCTTCGGGAATGTCTTGGCTACTCATGACTTCTTGGCCTTTGCGGTCCGAGCGGCGACCCAGACGGCGACCGCGATCAGGGCGCCCAGTCCGAAGATCCAGGCGAACAGACCCTCGGAGACGGGGCCGAGGCCGCCCAGCGACAGACCGCCGGGGCTCTCGGTGTCCTCGCCGTTGACCGCCTTCACGTAGGCGATGACGTCCTTCTTGTTCTGCTCCGACAGGGTTGTGTCGGGGAAGGAGGGCATGCTCTGCGGGCCGGTGAGCATGGCCTCGTAGATGTGCTTCGGCGAGACGCCGTCCAGGCTCGGGGCGTACTTGCCGTGCGTGAGCGCACCGCCCTTGCCGGTGAAGTTGTGGCACTGCGCGCAGTTGTTGCGGAACAGCTCACCGCCCTTGGCGGCGTCGGCACCCTCGGGGCCGTACTGCGCCTCCGTCGGGATGGCCGGGCCGGCGCCCAGGGAGGCGATGTACGCCGCCAGCTGGTCGATCTCGGCCTGGCTGTAGATGTTCCTCTTGCGCGGGACCTGCGCGCTCTGCGAGGTGGCGGCCGGCATGCGGCCGGTGCTCACCTGGAAGTCGACCGCCGCGGCGCCCACGCCCACCAGGCTGGGGCCGTCGGACGTGCCCTGACCACCGGTGCCGTGGCAGCTGGCGCAGCCGACCGTGTAGAGCTTCTGGCCCTCCTTGATCGTGAGGGACTGGGCGGTTTCGTCGGCCTGCGCCTTGTCCGCGGGTGCGAACACGGCGTACAGCCCCCCGGTGCATGCCAGCGCGAGGAGTAGGACGACGAGCGCCGCCAGCGGATGGCGTCGTCGTGCGGAGAGCTTTTTCACGGATTACCCCGGTGTCAGGATCTTCTGCGTCGATGCTTCTGTTGGGTGCGCTGTGTCCAGCGCGCGCGGATGAGGCCCGCCTACTTGATCATGTAGATCGTGGCGAAGAGGCCGATCCAGACGACATCGACGAAGTGCCAGTAGTAGGACACGACAATGGCCGCGGTCGCCTGGTCGTGGGTGAACCTCCGGGCCGCGTAGGTACGGCCCAGGACCAGCAGGAAGGCGATCAGGCCGCCCGTCACGTGCAGGCCGTGGAAACCGGTGGTCAGGTAGAAGGCCGAGCCGTACGGGTCGGAGGAGAGGGACAGGCCCTCGTGCTTGACCAGCTCGGTGTACTCGAAGACCTGACCGCCGATGAACACCGCGCCCATGATGAAGGTGACGATGAACCACATCCGGAGCTTCTTCACGTCACCGCGCTCGGCGGCGAAGACGCCGAGCTGGCAGGTGAGCGAGGAGAGCACCAGGATCGTGGTGTTCGTCGCCGAGAACGGGAAGTTCAGCAGGTCGGCCTTCTCCGACCAGAATTCCGGTCCCGTCACCGATCGCAGGGTGAAGTACATCGCGAAGAGGGCCGCGAAGAACATCAGCTCGGAACTCAGCCAGATGATGGTTCCGACGCTGGTGAGGTTCGGTCGGTTGACCGACGGGTGCGCGTGCCCGGTGTCTACTGTCGTTGCTGTCGCCACGCCGACATTATGTCGGTCGCTTATCCCGCCCTCACTCCCGGGGGTGCCGTTCGGTGTGTTCGCCCCTCCTGGACTGCCCGTATGGCCCATGGAAGCCCCCTTCGAAGCCGTGTCCGAACCAGTGTTGACGGGCGGTCCGAGGGGGTAGCATCCGCGCCATCGGTACCCGAGGGTCCCGACCGAGCCGTGCCCTCTCTCTTACGCGTGGAGGAACAATGCAGGCGACCGCCACGGTGCTGGTCTACAGCGACGACGCCAACACCCGGGAGCAGGTGCGGCTCGCCACCGGGCGGCGCCCGGCGCCGGACGTGCCCCTGGTGGAGTTCGTCGAGTGCGCGACGCCGGCGGCCGTGCTCAAGGAGCTGGACCGCGGCGGCATCGACGTGTGCGTGCTGGACGGCGAGGCCGTTCCGATGGGCGGCATGGGGATGTGCCGCCAGATCAAGGACGAGATCTACAACTGCCCGCCGGTGCTGCTGCTGATCGGACGGCCGCAGGACGCCTGGCTGGCGACCTGGAGCCGCGCGGAGGCCGCGGTGACGCTTCCGGTGGAGCCGGTGGAGTTCGCGTCGGCCCTGGCCTCGCTGCTGCGGCGGAAGGCCCTGGCGGGCGCCTGAGCCGCCCTGCCGCGGCGCGGCGGTGCCCCGCCGCGGTCCTGTGACGCCTCCCGCGGGCCTCATACGGTCGCGGGACGCAGACGCGCCGCCTCCCCGGTGTCGGGCGCCGTCCCGCCGGCTGTCAGGGCGCTGCCGGCGCGCCACTTGTCCCAGTCCAGGTTCCAGTCGCCGAAGCCGTTGCCGAACGCCTCCATCGTGTCGCCCTCGGAGTTCACGACCTCGACGAGGTCGCCCTGGCGGAAGGTGTCGAAGAACCACTCTGCGTCGGCGGTGCTCATGCCCACGCAGCCGTGGCTGACGTTGGCGTAGCCCTGGGAGCCGACGGACCACGGGGCGGCGTGCACGTACTCGCCGCTCCAGGTCACCCGGGTGGCGAAGTGCACATCCAGGTCGTAGGACTCGGACGAGCCCTCGGCGATGCCCACGGTGGTGCTGCGCATGCGTACGAAGCGTTCCTTGGCGAGCACCACCTTGACGCCGTTGCGGGTCTCGAAGCCGGGCTTGCCGGTGGTGACGGGGATCTGCTTGATCTCCTCGTCGTTCTTGTAGACCGTCAGCCGGTGCGTGGCCGCGTCGGTGAGGGCTATCACCCGGTCCCCGGTGCGGATCGTCAGCGGCTTCGCCGCGCCGCCCCTGAGCCGGTCCCCGATCCTGATGCCCTCCAGGTTGCTGCGCACCTGGACGGTGGCCCGGGCGGGCCAGTAGTCCTTGGGCCGGAAGTGCAGCTTCTTGTCGTCGACCCAGTGCCAGGCGCCGGTCACGGCGGGCGTGGAGTCGACCTTCAGGCCCCGCTCCACGACGGCCCGCTGGGCCCGGTCCTTGACCGGCTCGCTGAGTTCCGCGACGAGCGGCTGGCCGACGCCGTACGTGCCCGCCTCGGGGCCGAAGGTGATGCCCAGGCGCTTGGCGGCGCCGGGCTTGCCGGTGGTGAAGGTGAGGACCTTGCGGCCGGGCCTGCCGTCCTCGTCCTCGGTGCTCACGCGGACCGTGTACTGGGCGTCGGCGGCCAGCGGGGTGGTGCTGTGCCAGCGGCTGCCGTCGGCGGCCAGTTCGCCCGCCAGACGGCGTCCGGCGGCGTCCACGGCGATGACGTCCGTGATGCGCCCGTCGGAGTCCTCGGCGACGATCTCGAGGGGCTTGTCGGGGTCGGCGGGCTTGCCCTCGTCGAGGGAGCCGCTGAAGGAGATCTGGTCCGCCGCGTCGTACGGCTCGGCGGACAGCGGGCTGCCGTCGGAGGAGCAGCCGGTGACGCCCGCGCCGAGGGCCGTCACCAGCAGCGTGCAGCCGATGAGGCGGGCCCGGGGGCCCCGGCGGCCGGTCCGGGGGGACTCTGTGTCTCTCATGGCCTCACGTTAGGGAGCCGGGGCGGCACCGGCTCACCGGGCGGACCGAACGGGTGAGGCGGATGCGGCAAACGCGGGAGCCCGGACCCTCCTGACGGAGTGTCCGGGCTCCCGGGTGCCTCGCGGCGTGCTACTGGGTGCGGTTCTCACCGCGGTAGTACTCGAAGACCCAGCCCCACAGGCCGATCAGCAGGATCGGCGCCGAGAAGTACATCAGCCACCAGCCGATCGCCACGCCCATGAAGGCCAGGGCGCCGCCCACGGCCAGGGCCAGCGGCTGCCAGCTGTGCGGGCTGAAGAACCCGACCTCGCCGGCGTCGTCGGCGACGTCCGCCTCCTTGTTGTCCTGGGCGCCCACGTCGACCCGCCGGGCCGTGAAGCCCAGGTAGAAGCCGATCATGATGCTCAGGCCGAAGGCCAGGACGAGGGCGGTGGTGCCGACCGGCTCCTTCGACCAGAGGCCGTAGACCACGGCGATGGCCAGGAAGAAGACACTCAGCCAGACGAACATCTTGCCCTGGATCTTCACTTGCCGGCCTCCTTGCCGCCGGAGAGGGCCTTCTCGCCGTGACCGGCGTTCTCGAGCTCGTCGAGCGCGGCGATCTCCGGGTGGTGCAGGTCGAACGCCGGGGATTCACTGCGGATCCGCGGCAGGGTGAGGAAGTTGTGCCGGGGCGGCGGGCAGGAGGTCGCCCACTCGAGGGAACGGCCGTAGCCCCACGGGTCGTCGACCTCGACCGGCTTGCCGTACTTGGCCGTCTTCCAGACGTTGTAGAAGAACGGCAGCAGCGACATGCCGAGCAGGAACGAGGCGATCGTCGAGACCGTGTTCAGGGCGGTGAAGCCGTCCGCGGCGAGGTAGTCCGCGTACCGGCGCGGCATGCCCTCGACACCCAGCCAGTGCTGGACCAGGAAGGTGCCGTGGAAGCCGATGAACAGCGTCCAGAAGGTGATCTTGCCGAGCCGCTCGTCGAGCATCTTGCCGGTGAACTTCGGCCACCAGAAGTGGAATCCGGCGAACATCGCGAACACCACGGTGCCGAACACCACGTAGTGGAAGTGCGCCACCACGAAGTAGGAGTCGGAGACGTGGAAGTCCAGCGGCGGCGAGGCCAGGATGACGCCGGTCAGACCGCCGAAGGTGAACGTGATGAGGAAGCCCAGCGTCCACAGCATCGGTGTCTCGAAGGACAGGCTGCCCTTCCACATGGTGCCGATCCAGTTGAAGAACTTCACACCGGTCGGGACCGCGATCAGGAAGGTCATGAAGGAGAAGAACGGCAGCAGCACACCGCCCGTGACGTACATGTGGTGCGCCCACACCGTCACCGACAGACCCGCGATCGCGATGGTCGCGCCGATGAGACCCATGTAGCCGAACATCGGCTTGCGGGAGAACACCGGGATGATCTCGGAGACGATGCCGAAGAACGGCAGCGCGATGATGTACACCTCTGGGTGACCGAAGAACCAGAAGAGGTGTTGCCAGAGCAACGCCCCGCCGTTCGTCGAGTCGAAGATGTGTGCCCCGAACTTGCGGTCCGCCTCCAGGGCGAACAGCGCGGCGGCCAGCACCGGGAAGGCGAGCAGCACCAGCACACCGGTGAGCAGCACGTTCCAGGTGAAGATCGGCATGCGGAACATCGTCATGCCGGGAGCGCGCATGCAGATGATCGTGGTGATGAAGTTGACCGAGCCGAGGATCGTGCCGAAGCCGGAGAAGGCCAGACCCATGATCCACAGGTCGGCGCCCAGGCCCGGCGAGCGGACCGCGTCCGACAGCGGCGAGTAGGCGAACCAGCCGAAGCCGGCGGCACCGTCGGGCGTGAGGAAACCGCCGATCGCGACGAGCGAGCCGAACAGGTAGAGCCAGTAGGCGAACATGTTCAGCCGCGGGAACGCCACGTCGGGCGCGCCGATCTGCAGCGGCATGATCCAGTTCGCGAAGCCGGCGAACAGCGGCGTCGCGAACATCAGCAGCATGATCGTGCCGTGCATCGTGAACGCCTGGTTGAACTGCTCGTTCGACACGATCTGCAGGCCCGGGCGGGCCAGCTCGGCGCGCATCACCAGGGCGAGCACGCCACCGATGACGAAGAACGCGAACGACGTCGCCAGGTACAGCGTGCCGATCGTCTTGTGGTCCGTGGTGGTCAGCCACTTGACCACCACGTTGCCACGGCTCTGGCGCCTGACCGGCAGTTCGTCCTCGTAGTGGGACCCTGCTGCCGCGGCACCCTGGGGTTCGTTGAGGATGCTCACAGGATGTTCGACTCCCGGTTCTTCTCAGGGCCGGACTGCTCGATGCCCGCGGGCACGTAGCCGGTCTGCCCCTTCTTCGCGAGGTCCTTCAGGTGCTGCTCGTACCGCTCGGGGGAGACGACCTTCACGTTGAACAGCATCCGGGAGTGGTCGACGCCGCAGAGTTCGGCGCACTTGCCCAGGAAGGTGCCCTCACGGTTGGGGGTCACCTCGAAGGCGTTGGTGTGGCCCGGGATGACGTCCTGCTTCATCAGGAACGGCACCACCCAGAAGGAGTGGATGACGTCACGCGAGGTCAGCACGAAGCGGACCCGCTTGCCCTCGGGCAGCCACAGGGTGGGGCCCGGGTTGTTGGTCTGCGGGTTCCGGGTCCCGGGGATGCCGCAGTCGTAGACACCGCCGGCGTCGGCCGGGAAGGCCTCCTTGTAGCGGTCCGGGATCGGGTCGAGTTCCTTGGACGTCTTGGCGTCGCCCGTGGAACCCTCGACGTTCTCGACGTAGTTGAAGCACCAGCTCCACTGGAAGCCGACCACGTTCACCGTGACGTCGGGCTTCTTCTCGAGCTTCAGCAGCTCGGATTCGTCGCGGGCGGTGAAGTAGAAGAACACCGAGACGACGATGAGGGGGACCACCGTGTACAGCGCCTCGATGGGCATGTTGTACCGGGTCTGCGGAGGTACTTCGACCTTGGTGCGGCTGCGCCGGTGGAAGAAAGCACTCCACAGGATCAGGCCCCACACCAGCACGCCGACGGCGAGCGCGGCCGCCCAGGACCCCTGCCACAGGGAGAGGATCCTCGGGGCCTCTTCCGTGGTGGGGGTGGGCATGCCGAGGCGGGGGAAGTCCTCCCATGTGCAACCGGTGGCGGTCGCCAGGACCAGGCCCGCGGTCAGTGCCTGCAGCAGCTTCCGCCGCATCGGGCGCCGCGGCTTGGGGGTACCGCCCACGCCTTCCAGGCCGTGGGGGAGGTCGGAGCCGTTGGGACTCACGTAGCGCCTTCCCGAGAGTCTCGCCCGCGCTGTTCGGCTGCGGCCTGGCCTTCTCGCTGGTCGGTCGCCGCCCTGCGTCGGGCAGGGGTTTGGATGTTTATGCGGACCAAACCCTAGCCGACGCTCTCCGAGGGGTCGCGGGGAGGGGTGCCGTACGCGCCGCGGGTTACGTCGAGCGCCTCATCATCCGGGGGTACGGGCGTCGTGGCGGCTGCGGCGTCGTCATGGTCGATCGCGCAGTTCCCCGCGCCCCTGAGGGGGTTAGCGTTGCCGTGTGTCCTACTTCGATGCCGCTTCCGGTGCCCCTCTTCATCCCGTCGCCCGTCAGGCGTTGATGGCCTCTCTGGACGAAGGGTGGGCGGATCCGGCGCGGTTGTACAAGGAGGGGCGGCGGGCTCGGCTGTTGCTCGACGCCGCTCGGGAGGCGGCCGCCGAGGCGGTGGGCTGCCGCCCGGACGAGCTGGTGTTCACGCCGTCCGGCACCGCGGCCGTGCACTCGGGGATCGCGGGTGCGCTGGCGGGCAGGCGGCGCACCGGGCATCACCTGATCGTGTCAGCGGTCGAACACTCGTCTGTCCTCCATGCGGCGGAAGTTCACCGGGCGGGCGGCGGCACGGTCACCGAGGTCCCGGTGGACCGTTCGGGTGCCGTCAGCCCGTCCGGGTACGCGCGGGCGCTGCGGGAGGACACCGCGCTGGCCTGTCTGCAGTCCGCCAACCACGAGGTGGGCACGGTCCAGCCGGTGGCCGCCACGGCGGAGGCGTGCCGGGCGGCGGGGGTGCCGCTGCTGGTGGACGCGGCCCAGTCGCTGGGCTGGGGACGCGTGGAGGGCGACTGGTCGCTGCTGGCGGCGAGCGCCCACAAGTGGGGCGGACCGTCGGGGGTCGGACTGCTGGTGGTGCGCAAGGGCGTACGGTTCGCGCCCCTGGGTCCGCACGACGAGCGGGAGCCGGGGCGGGCGGCCGGGTTCGAGAACCTGCCGGCGATCGTGGCGGCGGCGGCGTCGCTGCGGGCGGTGCGGGCGGAGGCGGCAGGCGAGGCGGCCCGGCTGCGGGAGCTGACGGAGCGGATCCGGGCACGGGTGCCGGGCGTGGTGCCGGACGTGGAGGTGGTCGGCGACCCGGAGCGGCGGCTGCCGGGCGTCGTCACCTTCTCCTGTCTCTATGTCGACGGGGAGACGGTGCTGCACGAGCTGGACCGGGCCGGCTTCTCGGTGTCGTCCGGCTCGTCCTGCACCAGCAGCACCCTGACGCCGAGCCATGTGCTGAAGGCGATGGGGGTGCTCAGCGAGGGCAATGTGCGTGTCTCGCTGCCGCCGGGCACGAAGGAGGAGGACGTCGAACGGTTCCTCACCGTGCTGCCGGAGGTGGTGGCCGGGGTGCGGGAGAAGCTCGGCGCGCCGGTGTCCCGGACGGACGCGGTGGCCTCGGAGCGGGACGAGGCGCTGGTGGTGGACGCGCTGGGACGCCGCTGCCCCGTTCCGGTGATCGAGCTGGCCAAGGTGATCGGCGAAGTGCCGGTGGGCGGCCTGGTGCGGGTCCTCGCGGACGACGAGGCGGCCCGGCTGGACATCCCGGCGTGGTGCGAGATGCGCGGGCAGGAGTACGTCGGTGAGCAGCCGGCGGACCGGGGCGCGGCCTATGTGGTCCGCCGGCTGTCCTGACCCGGGTCAGCTCAGGTGCCGGCGCACCTCGTTCGCGGCGTCGTCGCCGTAGGCCTTGGTGAAGCGCTCCATGAAGTGGCCGCGGCGCAGCTGGTACTCCTGGGTGCCGACGGTCTCGATGACGAGCGTCGCCAGCATGCAGCCGACCTGCGCGGCACGCTCCAGCGGGACGCCCCAGGCCAGACCGGACAGGAAGCCCGCGCGGAAGGCGTCACCGACGCCGGTGGGGTCGGCCTTGCGCTCCTCGTCGGGGCACGCGACCTCGATCACCGGCTCGCCGGCCCGCTCGATCCGCACGCCGCGGGCGCCGAGGGTGGTGACCCGGTGGCCGACCTTGGCGAGGATCTCCTCGTCGCTCCAGCCGGTCTTGGTCTCGATGAGCCCCTTCTCGTACTCGTTGGAGAAGAGGTAGGTCGCCCCTTCCAGCAGTATCCGGATCTCCTCGCCGCTCATGCGGGCGATCTGCTGGGAGAAGTCGGCGGCGAACGGGATGCCGCGGGAACGGCACTCCTCGGTGTGCCGCAGCATCGCCTCCGGGTCGTCGGCGCCGATGGACACCAGGTCGAGGCCGCCCACGCGGTCGGCGACGGTCTTCAGCTCGATCAGCCGCGCCTCGCTCATCGCGCCCGTGTAGAAGGAGCCGATCTGGTTGTGGTCGGCGTCCGTGGTGCACACGAAGCGGGCGGTGTGCAGCGTGTCGGAGATGCGGACGGAGTCGGTGTCGACGCCGTGCCGCTCCAGCCAGGCACGGTACTCGTCGAAGTCGAAGCCGGCGGCGCCGACCAGGATCGGGCGGGTGCCCAGCTGGCCCATGCCGAAGGCGATGTTCGCGCCCACCCCGCCGCGTCGCACGTCGAGGTTGTCGACCAGGAAGGACAGCGAGACCGTGTGCAGCTGGTCCGCGACGAGCTGGTCGGCGAACCGGCCGGGGAAGGTCATGAGGTGGTCGGTGGCGATGGAGCCGGTGACTGCGATGCGCACGGCGTGGATTCTCCTGAGGGAGGCGGTTTGACACTTCACGCTACCGGGTGTGAACGGCCCGTAGAAGCAGCCGAAACTACCCGATAGTAGCTCTTTCTTCGCGACCTCCGGCGTGCATACGGTGCCGACATGACGAACATCAAGGTCCACAGCACCGCTCCGGCCGACCTCGAGGGCGGCCTGACCTCGCTGCGCGGCGACTGCGCCCGGATGGTCCCGCACTGGTCGGTCCCCGAGCGGGCGGCGGCACGGCCGGTGTCCCCCTCCCTCATCCACGGCGTGAGCGTGCCGTCCACGTCCGCGCGGCTGCTCGACGCCATGTCGGACTACGGCGACTGAGCGGGCGCGGGGAACCGCGCGCTCCCCCACTACGTCCCATCGCTGTCCCCCGTAGAGGGGATGCGGGACACGAACCCTCGGCGACCCCGGTGCGACCGGGCAGGGTCCGCATGGGACAGCTGTGCAGGCGAAGGAGCGATGCGGTGAACACCGAGCGACCCGACCACGACGACGAGCCGCGCCCCGCCCCGGGCGACGCGCCCGACACCGGGGGCGCACCGCAGGAGCGCGAGCCGGAGCGGGCGCGGGCGCGGGCGGACGCACCGGATCGCGGTGTTTCCGACTCCGCGCCCTCCGACGGTCCCGCGCGGGCTTCCTCGGCCTCCGAGGCCGCGGGGACCGAGGCGGCCGAACCGGGGAGCGCGGGCACCGCGGCCACGGGGACCGGAACGGGTGAGGACGGGCCGGCCGGCCGGCCGAAGGAGCCGGAACCGGGGGCCGGGCCCGCTGTGTCCCGGGCGGAGGCGACCGCGGACGGGACGGTGGAGTCCGGCGGCGGGGGGGACTTCGGCCGAGCCGGGACGGCCACCGCGGGTGCGGCCGCCGCGGGCGCGGGCCCGATTGAGGCCCTGCCTTCCGATGCGGAGGCCCCCGACGCGGAGGCCCCCGACCCGGCAGCCGCCGTTTCCACCGCGAGCGACGGGGACCGGCCGCCCGGTTCCGAGAAGTCCCGTCGGCCCGGCGCGGCAGCCGCAGGCCCTGGTGCGAGCACCGGCAGGGCGGAGGAGCCGACCGCGGGCCAGGAGCCCGGCGCGACGGGCACGGGCGACGCCCGGGCATCCGACGCGCCGGGGGCCGACTCCGCCGGGGCCGGGGCGGGCGACGACGAACCCGTGGTCGGGGGATCGCACGACGCGCACGGCCGCCCCGACACCGCCACCGGCCGGCGGCGGTCTCCCGTGCTGGTCGCCTCCGTCGCCGCCGCCGTGCTGCTGGTCGGCGGCGGTGGGGCGTACCTCGCGGCCGGTGCCGGTGAGGACAAGGGGGCCGGTACGACTCCCGGGGCGAACGGTGACCCCACTCCCCCGCCGCTCGCCCTGGACGGCTTCTCCGAGAGCGGCCCGAACGGCATCGCACCGGGCGAGCCCAACCCCTACGGCGCCACCTACCGCGCCGACGGCACGCTTCCCGAGGGCCCGGACACGGCGCCGGTGTTCCACGCGCGGGGCCAGGTGACCGAGGACCAGGTGGTCGCGCTGGCGAAGGCGCTGGGCATGGAGGGCCGGCCGGTCGCCGAGGGCGCCTCGTGGCGGATCGGCGGCCAGGACGGCTCCGGACCGACCCTGCGCGTCGACACACAGGCCCCGGGCACCTGGACGTTCAGCCGGAACATCCCCGGCGGCGACAACTGCAAGGGCGCGACCTGCAAGGCACCGTCCGGCACCGGCGGTCCCGCGGTGAGCGAGGCCGCCGCGAAGAAGGCCGCCGCGCCGGTGCTCAAGGCCGTGGGCCAGGACGAGGCCAAGCTGGACGCGAGCCAGCTGCTGGACGGCAGGCGCGTGGTGAACGCCGACCCGGTGGTCGGCGGGCTGCCGACGTACGGCTGGACGACCGGGGTGGTCGTCGGCGCCGGCGGTGAGGTGGTCGGCGGCAGCGGCCGGCTCGCGGAGCCGGTGAAGGGGGACACCTACCCCGTGGTGAGCGCCGAGGAGGCGCTGGCCTCGATGAACGGCGCTCCCGGCGCCGGTGACCGGGTGGAGATCGGCGGCTGCGCCACCCCCGTACCGCTGGAGGACGGGCAGCAGCGGGAGGAGCCGTGCGCCCCGGACGCGAAGCCCGCCGGTGACACCGTCTCGGTCGACGACGCGGTGTTCGGGCTGGCCGCGCACTCGGTGGACGGGCGGCCCGCGCTGGTGCCGTCCTGGCTGTTCGAGGTGCGGCCGGCGGGTTCGGACAGTCCGTTCACCGTGACGCACCCCGCGGTCGCCCCCTCGTTCCTCGCCTCGCCGACCGGGTCCGGGGAGCGGCCGGGCGAGCGGCCCTCACGGCCGGGTGACGAGCCGACGTCGGCGCCGGCCTCCAGGGACGTCGCGGTGGAGGGCTACACCGCCGAGGGCGACGAGCTCACGGTGACCTTCTCCGGCGGTGTGTGCGCCGACTACGCGGCGACGGCGAGCGAGAGCGGCGGCCGGGTCACGGTGAAGGTGACGGAGACGCCCTGGCCGGACAAGGTGTGCATCATGATCGCCAAGCAGTACCAGCAGACGGTGCGGCTGGACGCGCCGCTCGGCGACCGCGAGGTCGTGGACGCGCGGGGCGAGGCGGTGCCGCTGCACAAGGAGGGCGCCCGCCTGCCGGCGCCCCGCACCCGCTGACCGCCGGGCGCGTACGACGAAGGCGGCGGTCCCGTGTCCACGGGGCCGCCGCCTTCGTCATGTTCGGGACCGGTACTCCGGACCGAGCGGTCCGCTCAGCTGAAGGAGTCGCCGCAGGCGCAGGAGCCGGTGGCGTTCGGGTTGTCGATCGTGAAGCCCTGCTTCTCGATGGTGTCGACGAAGTCGATGGTGGCGCCGCCCAGGTACGGGGCGCTCATGCGGTCGGTGACGACCTTCACACCGCCGAAGTCCTTCACCACGTCGCCGTCGAGCGAACGCTCGTCGAAGAAGAGCTGGTAGCGCAGGCCGGAGCAGCCGCCGGGCTGGACGGCGACGCGCAGGGCGAGGTCGTCACGGCCTTCCTGGTCGAGCAGGGCCTTGACCTTGGACGCGGCGGCGTCGGTCAGGACGATGCCGTCGGTGACGGTGGTGGTCTCGTCCGATACGGACATCTACATCTCTCCCGGGTTGTACGGAGACTGCTTGCCGACGGTTGCAACCGGCGGGACCGCGGATTCATTCCGGGCCGGGCGCGTGATTTCCTCGCCTCGCTCTTCATGCTCGCACACGCCGTGCGGAGCGGAAACAGTCCCTTGTCGGGGCCCGACGGGAAGGGACGGGCGGCCGCCTAGATTCACGTCACATGGACGCTATGGCCATCGTCAAAGTGACGTGAACCGGTTATGATAGATAGCGTCATTTCGACGAGAAGTCGCCAGAACAGAAAGGGTGCGTGTCGTGACCACCGCCCAGACCCCGGAGCTCGACGTCCAGCCGACGCCCCTCGCCCTGCTGCTCCTCGGCCGTGAGGCCGACCCGAGGAGCGAGCGTGGTGTGGAGTGTCCCGGCGACCTCCCCTCGCCGTCCGACCCGGACCTCGTGGAGCGCGCCCGCGCGGCCAAGGAGAAGCTCGGGGACAAGGTCTTCGTCCTCGGCCACCACTACCAGCGTGACGAGGTCATCCAGTTCGCCGACGTCACGGGCGACTCCTTCAAGCTGGCGCGGGACGCGGCCGCGCGCCCGCAGGCCGAGTACATCGTCTTCTGCGGTGTGCACTTCATGGCCGAGTCCGCCGACATCCTCACCGGCGACGACCAGAAGGTGGTTCTGCCGGACCTCGCGGCCGGCTGCTCGATGGCCGACATGGCCACCGCCGAGCAGGTGGCCGAGTGCTGGGACGTGCTGACCGAGGCCGGGGTGGCCGAGCAGGTCGTCCCCGTCTCGTACATGAACTCCTCCGCCGACATCAAGGCCTTCACCGGCAAGCACGGCGGCACGATCTGCACCTCGTCCAACGCGAAGCGGGCCCTGGACTGGGCGTTCGAGCAGGGCGAGAAGGTCCTCTTCCTCCCCGACCAGCACCTGGGCCGCAACACGGCGGTGCGGGACATGGGGATGTCGCTGGAGGACTGCGTCGTCTACAACCCGCACAAGCCGAACGGCGGTCTGACCGCCGAGGAGCTGCGCGCCGCGAAGATGATCCTGTGGCGCGGCCACTGCTCGGTGCACGGCCGGTTCAGCCTGGACTCGGTGAACGAGGTCCGTGAGCGCATCCCGGGCGTCAACGTCCTGGTGCACCCCGAGTGCCGTCACGAGGTCGTGGCGGCGGCGGATCACGTCGGCTCGACCGAGTACATCATCAAGACGCTGGAGGCGGCCCCGGCCGGCTCCAAGTGGGCCATCGGCACCGAGCTGAATCTGGTCCGCCGCCTGGCGAACCGTTTCGCTTCCGAGGACAAGGAGATCGTGTTCCTCGACCGCACGGTCTGCTTCTGCTCGACGATGAACCGCATCGACCTCCCCCACCTGGTGTGGGCGCTGGAGTCCCTCGCCGAGGGCACCCTGGTCAACCGCATCGAGGTGGACAAGGAGACGGAGGCCTTCGCGAAGCTGGCCCTGGAGCGGATGCTGGCGCTGCCGTAGCCGGCCGCCCCGCCCTCACCCCGGCACGGGTTCCCGGTCGGGGTGGGCGGGGTCCAGCGAGAACAGACCGCCCTCGGACGTGCTGACGACCAGGGCGCCGTCGTGCAGCAGCACCTGCGCCGACTCCCGGCCCAGGTTCTCCGCCCGCCGGGCGCGCGGCAGGGTCTCCCACAGTGGGGTCCCCTTCGTGGCGTCGAGGGCGGCGACCCGGCCGCCGGCGGTGGAAAGGTAGAGCACGCGGGCCCGCGGATCGTGGGTGACGCCGGAAGGCTGTTCCAGGCTGGTCCGGGTGGTCCACAGCCGGGCGCCGGTCCGGGCCGACACCGCGGTGAGCCGGCCGGAGGACGAGGTGCCCCACAGGACGCCGTCCGCGAGCGTCACGTCCCCCTCCAGCTCGTGCGCGAGCCGGGTCGTCGTGGAGCGGCCCGTGCCGGTGTCGACCAGCCGGATGCGCGTGTACGCCTCCCTCTCCTCGTCCTCGGACCGGTCGAGCAGGAGGACGCGCCCGTCGAACGATCCGAGGGGCACGGAGTCGTAGGGCGCCTCGGCGGTGTGCGCCGTGCCGTCGGTTCCGTCCAGGGTCAGGAGCACATGGTGCTCCGCGGGCGCGTCGCCCGGCCCGCACACAAGGGGCACGTCGGTGCCCGAGCCCGCCCAGTTGCAGTACTGCCCTTCCGGCAGCGCGGCCGTCCAGCGCTCGGCGCCGGTGCGTGCCGAGCGGGCGACGAGCGTCCGGCCGCTGTCGTCGTCCGGGACGACCACGAGGTCGCCGTGGAGGTGGGCGCGGGCCTGACCGGCATTCAGGCCGCGGTGCCACAGGCGCTTTCCGGTGCGCGCGTCGAGGGCGCTGACCGAGGTCCGGATCTCTCCGTCCTGGCTGGGGAGGTACTGCTGCTCGACCACCACCGTGCCGTCCACGACCCCGAGCACCGAGAAGCCGAACCCGCCCTTTCCTTGGGCGGACGGCACCCCGTCGGCGCGCCAGACGACCTGCCCGGTGGACGCGTCGATCCGCAGGGGCAGTGTCCCGTCGCCCGCGCAGAACACGGCGTTCCCGTGCGCCGCACACCGCGGGGCGGAGAAGCCACCCAGCCCGGCCACGTCGGACGCCCGCCTCACCCCGCTCGCCGCTGTTGCCTCCACCGTCGTCTGCCACGGCAGCCAGCCGTCCGGCGGGGCGGCCCACCGCGAGGACGCGGCGACGTCCGTGCCCTCCCGGCGGCCGTCGTCCCCGGGGCCTGAGAGGACGTAGGCCGTCAGCCCGAGGGCGAGCGCGACGGCGGTCCCGGACACGGCCCACAGCCTGCGGGCACGGCCCCGGCGCCGGGCGGGCGGCTCCGAGGCGGACAGGGCGTCCGAGCCGGTGTCGGGGGCCCCGGCGGGCCGGGTCCGCACCGCGGCCAGCTCGTCGGCGCGCAGCCGGACCGTGGACGCCTCCTCGTCACCGGTCCCCGGCAGCGCGGCCATGAACCCGGTTGCCAGGGAGCCCGGCCCCGGCCGCTCCCCGGGGTCCTTGGCCAGGCAGCGCTCCAGGACCGGGCGCAGAAGGTCCGGCACGTCGTCCAGGGCCGGGGAGTCGTGCACCACCCGGTACGCCGTCAGATAGGGGCTGTCCGCGTCGAAGGGGCCGCGGCCCGTGGCGGCGAAGACGATCAGGGCGCCCAGGGAGAACACGTCGGAGGCCGGGCCCACCGAGCGGGCGTCGGTCAGCTGCTCCGGGGACATGAACGGCGGGGTGCCGATCATCTGGCCGGTCTCGGTGAGGGTGTTGTGGTTCTCGGCCGCGCGCGAGATGCCGAAGTCGATGACCCGGGGGCCGTCGTCGGCCATCAGCACGTTGGCGGGCTTGAGGTCGCGGTGGACGACCCCGGCGCGATGGATGTCCCGCAGCGCCTCCACCAGGCCGAGCGCCAGCCGCCGCAACTCGGTGCGGTTCAGCGGGCCCTCGTCGCGGATCCGCGCGGCGAGCGAGGGGCCGGGCACGTACTGGGTGGCCATCCAGGGGCGTTCGGCGTCCGGGTCGGCGTCCACGACGGGCGCGGTGAAGACGCCGCTCACCTTGCGGACGGCGGCGATCTCCTGGCGGAAACGGGTCCGGAAGACGGGGTCCTCGGCGTACTGGGCGTGAACCACCTTCACGGCGACCTCGCGGCCGGACCGCGATCTGCCCCGGTAGACGGCGCCCATGCCGCCGGCGCCGAGCCGGTCCAGCAGCCGGTAACCACCGACCGACTTCGGGTCGTCCTTGCGCAGCGGCACCCCGAGCCCCTCCCCCGTGAGCCAGTTCGAGGCCCCAGCATAGGTAACGGCGAAACGGCGACGGCCGGTTCCCGAGCCGGTTGTTCCGGTTCGGGAGCCGGCCGTCACGCGTCACGCGGTCAGACGGACGCGGGCCGCGTCTCGTCGGAGGAGGCGTCCGGCGCCGGCTGCTCGGGCAGGCCCGCCTTCCCGGCCCGCTTCGCCGCCCGCTTCTTCGCCCGGCGCTCCTTGCGGAGCTCCAGCATCGCGTAGAGCGTCGGAACCAGGAGCAGGGTGAGCAGGGTCGACGTGATCAGGCCGCCGATCACCACGACCGCGAGGGGCTGGGCGATGAAGCCGCCCTCGCCGGTGACGCCGAGCGCCATCGGGAGCAGGGCGAAGACGGTCGCCAGGGCCGTCATCAGGATCGGCCGCAGTCGGTGCCGGCCACCCTCCAGCACGGCCTCGACCACGCCGTGGCCCTGCTTGCGGTACTGGTTGATCAGGTCGATCAGCACGATCGCGTTGGTGACCACGATGCCGATCAGCATCAGCATGCCGATCATTGCCGGGACGCCCATCGGGGTGCCGGTGATCAGCAGCAGGCCGATCGCGCCGGTCGCCGCGAACGGGATGGACACCAGCAGGATCAGCGGCTGGGCCAGCGACCGGAAGGTGCCGACCAGCAGCATGAAGACGATCGCGATCGCGGCCAGCATGGCCAGACCCAGGTTGACGAACGCCTCGTCCTGGTCCTCGGTCACGCCGCCGATCTCGGCCGTCGCGCCCGCGGGCAGCGTCAGCTCGTCGATCTTCGTCTGGAGTTTCGTGCCCACGGCGCCCGTGTTGTCACCGACCGGGCGGGCGGTGACGGTGGCCGAACGCTGGCCGTCGATCCGGGTCATGGAGACCGGACCGTCCACCACCCGCACGGTCGCGATGTCGCCGAGCTTCACCGCGCCGAGGCGCAGCTCGCGCAGCTGGTCCACGGTCGTCGCGGGCCGCGCCGAGCGGATCACGACGTCGCGCTCGGCGTCGTCGAGGACCGCCTTGCCGACCGGGGTGCCCTTCACCGACTGGGCGACGGCCATCCCGAGCGTCTGGGCGTCGAAGCCGGCCGCGGCGGCCTTGTCGTTGGGCTTCACCGAGATGCGGGGCACGCTCTGCGAGAGGTCGCTGGTGACGTCCGTGACGTCGTCCAGCGAGGCCACCGCGTCGCGCACCTGCTCGGCCGCCTTGCGCAGCACCTGCGCGTCGGCGGCCTTGACCACCACGCTCAGGTCCTGGCTGCCGAAGCCGTCGCCGGCCGCCACGGTGGTGGTGCCGATGCCGTCGAGCTCGCCGAGGCCCTTCTCCAGGCTGTCCCGTACGTCCTCGGAGGACGCGGAGTCCTCCAGCATCACCTGGTAGCTCGCCTGGTTGGTGTCCGTGCCGCCGCCGAAGGCGGCCATGAAGCCGGACGAGCCGACCGTCACCTGGTAGTCCCGCACGCCCTCGGTGCCGTCGAGCAGCCGCTCGACCTTCTTGGCCTGGGCGTCGGTGGCGGCCAGGCTGGTGCCGGGCTTCAGCTTCTGCTGGACGGTGAGGACCTGCTGCTCGCCCGCGTCGAAGAAGTTGGTCTTCAGCAGCGGCGCCATGGCGAAGGTGGCGATCAGCACGACCACGGCGATCGCCACGCTGGCCAGCCGGCGCCGGGTGGCGAACCGCAGCACGCTCACGTAGGTGCGCTGCAGGCGGCTCCTGGCCTCCTTCTCCTCCGCCAGCCGGCGGGCCTGCCCGGCGTCCTCCGGGGTGTCCTTGGGGGGCCGCAGGAACCAGTACGACAGCACCGGGACGACCGTCAGCGACACCAGCAGGGACGCCAGCAGCGCGGCGGTGACGGTGAGGCTGAAGGAGCCGAACAGCTCGCCCACCATGCCGCCGACCAGGCCGATCGGCAGGAACACGGCGACCGTGGTGAGCGTGGCGGAGGTGACCGCGCCGGCCACCTCGCGCACCGCGTTCATGATGGCCGCCTCGCGTTCCTCGCCGTAGCCGAGGTGCCGCTTGATGTTCTCCAGGACGACGATGGAGTCGTCCACGACGCGGCCGATGGCGATGGTCAGGGCGCCGAGCGTCAGCATGTTCAGGGACAGGTCGCGGGTCCACAGCACGATCAGCGCGAGCACCACCGACAGCGGGATGGACACCGCGGTGACGAGCGTGGAGCGGACCGACGCGAGGAAGACCAGGATCACCAGCACGGCGAAGAGCAGGCCGAGCGCGCCCTCGACGGTCAGGCCCTCGATGGCCTTGGACACCGCGGGGCCCTGGTCGCTGACCACGGTGAGGGTGGCGCCGTCGCCGAGGTCCTCGCGCAGCTCGGGCAGCTTGTCCTCGACGGCCTTGGAGATGGCGACCGCGCTGCCGTCGTGGTCCATGGTGGCCATCACGGCGAGGCTCGGCCTGCCGTTGGTGCGGGTGAGGGAGTCGGAGCCCGCCTCCTCCTGACGCACGGTGGCGACGTCACCGAGGCGGACGGGCTTGCCCGCGCCGGGCGCGGCGGTGACCATCAGGTCCTGGATCTGGCGCACCGAGGTGAAACCGCCGCCCACCTGGACGGTGCGGTTGGCGCCGTTCTCGTCGAAGGAGCCCGCCGGCACGGTCGCCCCGCCGGCCTGGAGGGCCTGCGCCATCGACTGGGTGCTCAGGCCCGCCCTGGCGAGCTTCGCGGCGTCGGGGACGACGGTGACCTGGAGGTCCCGCACGCCGTCCACCAGGACCTGGCCGACGCCGTCGATGCCCTTCAGCGCGGGCACCACCGTGCGGTCCAGCTGGTCGGCGAGGGCCTGCTGGTCCTGGTCGGAGGTGACGGCGAGCACCACGGTCGGGATGTCGTCCGTGGAGCCTGCGACGACCTGCGGGTCCACGCCGGACGGCAGCCGGGGGCCGGCCCGGTTCACGGCCTGCTGCACATCGGCGACGAGCTGCTGGGTGTTGTTGCCGAAGTCGAAGGACGCCATGATCACGGCGTTGCCCTCGCTCGCCTTCGAGGTGACGCCGGAGATGCCGTCGACGGCCTCCAGGCTGTCCTCGATGGGCTCGACGACCTGCTTCTCGACCACGTCCGGGGAGGCGCCCTGGTAGGGCGCGATCACGGAGACCATGGGCAGTTCGATGGTGGGCAGGAGCTGCTGCTTCAGCTGTGGAATCGCGATCGCCCCGAAGACGAGCGCGATGATCGACATCAGTCCGATCAGCGCCCGTTGCGCGAGGCTGAATCTGGACAGCCAGGACATGGGTCAGGGTCTCTTTTCCGTCGAGCGGCGAAAGTCCGGCAGGCGGGCGCGCGCACAGTGGCCGGCCCGCTCTACACCCTGAGCCATCGCGGGGGGCCGATCCGTAGACCCGAGGTCCAATCTCTCCGGGGGCGCGTACTCCCGCCGCAGTACGCCCGCCCGGGCTCAGTCCACCCTCGGACGGACCAGCCCGGACTCGTAGGCGATCACCACCAGCTGGGCCCGGTCGCGGGCGCCCAGCTTGGCCATGGCGCGGTTGACGTGTGTCTTCACGGTGAGCGGGCTGACCTCGAGGCGTTCGGCGATCTCGTCGTTGGAGTGGCCGCCCGCGACCTGGACGAGCACCTCCCGCTCGCGCACGGTCAGCGAGCCAAGGCGCTCGGCGCGCTCGGGGTCGCTGTCGGGGCCGGAGGGGCCCTCCTGGGCGAGGAAACGGGCGATCAGGCCCTTGGTGGCCACCGGGGACAGCAGGGCCTCGCCCCCGGCGGCGATGCGGACCGCGCCGAGCATCTCACCGGGTTCGGAGCCCTTGCCGAGGAAGCCGGAGGCGCCGGCCCGCAGCGACTGCACGACGTAGTCGTCGACCTCGAAGGTCGTCAGTATCACCACCCGCACCCCGGAGAGCGCGGGGTCGGCGCTGATCTCGCGGGTGGCGGCGAGCCCGTCGGTGCCGGGCATGCGGATGTCCATGAGGACGACGTCGGGGCGGTGCTCGCGCGCCAGCCGGACCGCCTCCGCGCCGTCGGACGCCTCGCCCACCACCTCCATGTCCGGCTCGGAGTCGACCAGCACCCGGAAGGCGCTGCGCAGCAGGGCCTGGTCGTCGGCGAGCAGGACACGGATCGTCATGCGGTCTCCAGCGGGGCGTCGGTCACGGGCGGCCGCCCGGGGCGGTGGAGGTGCGGGGTTCGACGGGCAGGATCGCATGCACGCGGAAGCCGCCGCCGTAGCGGGGGCCGGTGGTCAGGGTGCCGCGCAGGGCGGTGACGCGTTCCCGCATGCCGAGCAGGCCGTGCCCGCCGCCGGGGGTGTGCTCGTGGTCCCCGTCGCTGCCGTCGTCGAGCACGGTGACCTCGATGTGCGGTCCGACGCGCACGACACTGACCTCGGCCCGCGCGCCGGTCCCGGCGTGCCTCTGCACGTTGGTCAGCGCCTCCTGGACGATCCGGTAGGCGGCCAGGCCGACGGCGGCGGGCAGTTCGGTGTCCTGGTCGGCGCGGGCCACCTCGACGCGCAGGCCGGCGTTGCGGAAGGTGCCGGCGAGTTCCTCGAGGCGGTCGAGTCCGGGGGCCGGCTCGGTAGGGGCCTCCGGATCGCCGGACTGACGCAGCAGGCCGACGGTGGCGCGCAGTTCGCCGAGCGCGTGCCGGCTGGCCTCGCGGACGTGGGCGAGGGCCTCCTTGGCCTGGTCGGGCCGCTTGTCCATGACGTGGGCGGCGACCCCGGCCTGGACGTTGACCAGGGCGATGTGGTGGGCGACCACGTCGTGCAGGTCGCGGGCGATGCGCAGCCGCTCCTCGGCGACCCGGCGGCGGGCCTCCTCCTCCCGGGTGCGTTCGGCCCGTTCGGCGCGCTCGCGGATGGCCTGGACGAAGGCACGGCGGCTGCGCACGGCGTCCCCGGCGGTGGCGCCGATGCCGGTCCAGGCGAAGATCGCCAGGTTCTCCTGGGCGTACCAGGGCAGGGGTCCCGCGGCCATCGCGGTGCCGGTCAGGACGGTCATGGTGAGCAGGCCGAACCGCCAGGTGGTGGGGCGGTCGGTGGTGGCCGCGACGGTGTAGAGGGCGATCACCGCGCACATGGCGACGGGCGCGCGGGGGTCGCCGGTGACGGACTCGGCGACGCAGAGGCCGCCGGCCACGCCCAGCACCGTGCGAGGGGCGCGGCGCCGGAGGACGAGCGCGGCGGCGGCGAGCGTCATCAGGACCAGGCTGAGCGGGTCGGGGGTGCGCAGACCCCAGCGGACCCCCTCGGGGTCGTGCGGGTCGACGAACGACCCCGCGACCATGCACAGCAGGACGCCGACGGCCAGCGCCGCGTCCACTGCGGTGGGGTGGGCCCGCGCCCGGCACCGGGCGCGCGTCAGGGTGCTCACGGCTGCTTGCGGTGACCGGGGCGGGCGCCCGTGCGGCGCGCCCCGGCTCCCCCCTCTCTGCGGACGACTCGGACCAGGTCTTCCCGGGACGCCTCAGGTCCCCGGGATGAGGCCGTCGTCGGTCAGGAGGCCACGGACCTCCTCGAGGGTGGCGTCGGGGGACGGCAGGATGAGGTCGGACGGCTCCAGGGAGTCGTCCGGCACCGGCTCGCCCAGCTCGTGCACCTTGTCCAGCAGTGCCTTGAGCGTCGCGCGGAAGCCGGGACCGTCGCCGTTCTCCATCTCGGCGAGCAGTTCCTCGTCCAGCTTGTTCAGCTCGGCGAGCCGGCTCTCGGCCAGCGTCACCTGCCCCTCCCCCATGATCCGTACGATCATGTCGCCCTCCTCGGCGTGGGCTACTGCTTGTCGAAGCGCGGGGTGTCCTGCGGCTGCTGCTGGGCCTGGGGCTCCGCCTGTCCCTGGCCGCCCTCGATGGCCTGCCGGTCACCGGAGCTCCCGCCGGCCAGCTCGGCCTTCATGCGCTGCAGTTCCAGCTCCACGTCCGTGCCGCCGGAGAGGCGGTCCAGCTCGGCCTGGATGTCGTCCTTGTGCATGCCGGACTGGTCGTCGAGGGCGCCGGAGGCGAGCAGCTCGTCGATCGCGCCGGCCCGCGCCTGGAGCTGGGCGGTCTTGTCCTCGGCGCGCTGGATCGCCAGGCCGACGTCGCCCATCTCCTCGGAGATGCCGGAGAAGGCCTCGCCGATCCGGGTCTGCGCCTGCGCGGCGGTGTAGGTGGCCTTGATGGTCTCCTTCTTGGTGCGGAAGGCGTCCACCTTGGCCTGGAGCCGCTGCGCCGCGAGGGTCAGCTTCTCCTCCTCGCCCTGGAGCGTGGCGTGCTGCGTCTCCAGGTCCGTCACCTGCTGCTGGAGCGCGGCGCGGCGGGAGAGCGCCTCGCGCGCCAGGTCCTCGCGGCCGAGCGCGAGCGCCTTGCGGCCCTGGTCCTCCAGCTTGCCCGACTGGGACTGGAGCTGGTTGAGCTGGAGCTCCAGCCGCTTGCGGGAGGTCGCCACGTCGGCGACGCCCCGGCGGACCTTCTGGAGCAGCTCCAGCTGCTTCTGGTACGAGTAATCGAGGGTTTCGCGCGGGTCCTCGGCCCGGTCAAGGGCCTTGTTCGCCTTCGCGCGGAAGATCATCCCCATACGCTTCATGACACCGCTCATGGGCTTCGCGCGCCCCCTTCTGACGGACTCCAGCTCCAGCACCTGCGACAGAACCCACAGTACGGGCCCTGCATCCATTACCGCACTGTTCGGGGACGGATGCGCTCATCCCCGAGGACGAGTGAGCACCCTCCCGGTCCGGCGTGAGGAGTAGGTGGTTCCCCGGGGCGGCCTGCCGGTCGTCCCCAAGATCCCCGCTACGTCCCCTTCTGTCCTAGGGAAAGACGTCCGGTGTTGCCGGATCGTTCCCCGCGGGGCTGGGGTCCAACCCCGGCCACCCCGTACCCTTGGGTTTTGTGTTCCGTAGCCGTGCCAAGGAAGAGAAGGCGTCCGCCGCCGACAAGGCGACGATGACCGACTCCAAGCAGCCCCGTCACCCCGAGGCCCCCAAGGGCCGCCCCACGCCCAAGCGCAGCGCGGCCCAGTCGCAGCGCCGCAGCGTGGCCAACACCAGCATGACGCGCAAGGACGCGGCCAAGCGTTCGCGTGAGGAGCGCCGTGCCGCACTGGAGCGTCAGCGCCAGGCGCTGGCCAGCGGCGACGAGCGTTACCTGCCCGCGCGCGACAAGGGTCCGGTGCGCCGGTTCGCCCGCGACTACGTGGACTCGCGGTTCAACATCGCGGAGTACTTCCTGCCGATGGCCGTGGTCATCCTCGTGCTGAGCCTGGTCCAGGTGCCGCAGCTGCAGAACATCGCGCTGCTGCTGTGGCTCGTGGTCATCGTGATGATCGTGCTCGACTCGATCGTCACCGGCTTCCGGCTGAAGAAGACGCTCGCCGAGCGCTTCCCGGACGAGAACCGGCGTGGCGCGGTCGCCTACGCCCTGATGCGCACGCTCCAGATGCGCCGGCTGCGGCTGCCCAAGCCCCAGGTCAAGCGCGGGGAGCGGCCCTGAGCACGACGCCGTTCACGGACGGTACGGCGCGGGGCCTGCCGAGCGGGCTCGGCGGACTGCGTGACGTCGTCCGCGAGGAGCTGGTGGCCCGCCAGCTGGAGGAGCAGATAGTCGGGCGCTTCCCGGTGGGGCGGCGGCTGCGTGTGCTCGACGTCGGCATGGGCCGGGGGGCGCAGGCGCTCCGGCTGGCCCGGGCCGGCCACCAGGTCACGGGCGTCGAGCAGGACGCCGCGTCGATCACGGCCGCCCGGGAGACCTTCGCCGGTGAGCCCGAGGGCATCCGGGAGCGGATGCGCATCATCGAGGGCCACGCCGGGGACACCGGTGTGCACTTCCTGCCGGGCAGCTTCGACGTCGTGCTCTGTCATGGCGTGCTCATGGACGACGTCGAGGAGCCGGACGCGCTGCTCGCCGGGGTGGCGCGGATGCTGGCCGCCGGCGGGATGCTGTCCCTGCTGGTGCGCAACGGCGACGCCGCGGCGATGCGGGCGGGGCTGTCCGGCGACTGGGACGGCGCGCTGGCGGCGTTCTGCACGCCCACGGCGTCCTACGGACTGAAGCGGCTGACCGCGACCCTCGCCGGGATCGGGGCGCCGCTGCACACCTGGTACGGCGTGCGGGTCTTCACCGACACGGTGGCGGACGACCTGGTGCTCCCCGACGACCTCGACGCGGTGCTCGCGGTCGAGGACCGGGCCGGGCGGACGGACCCCTACCGGGGAGTCGCCTCGCTGCTGCACCTGTGCGGGGTCCGGGGCTGAGGGCTCAGCCCCGGCAGGCGGACGCGTCCCCGCCCGGCGGGGCGGGGTGACCCGCGGCCCGCCTTGGGGCTCACGCCCCGTCGTCGGCGGATTCGGTCTCCGTCTCCGTCTCCGCGTGGAGGCTCATCGGACCGTAGATCTCCGTGCCGTCCTCCGAGAGGCGCACCTGGTCGGCGCCGCCCTCCAGGAGGGCCTTCCAGTGCTCCCCGATCCAGGACTCGGCGTCCCCCTGCGTGGGGAACTCCTCCGGCGGCACCGCGGGCTCGACCTGCGTCCCGTCGGCCTTCTCGAACCGCCACGTCCATGCCGCCATGTACGCCTCCCATGGTGTGAGCTCACTGCACGACAGAAGCCGGATCTTGGTCCGGCTCCTGACCAAGAGCGTAGTCGGACGGGCATCGGCTGTGGGGAAAGGTGAGAATCGGGGCGTGGAACTGACTCTGCTCGGCACCGGTGCCCCCGCGGGACTGCCCCGCCCCGACTGTCCCTGCGCCGCGTGCGCGTGCGCGCTCGGCCCGGACGCGCGGGCGGCCACCTCGCTGCTGGTGGACGGCGCGCTGCTGCTCGACCTGACGCCGGGCGCGGCCTTCGCCGCCGCCCGTGCGGGACGCTCGCTGGGCGGGGTGCGCCAGGTGCTGCTGTCGCACCCGCACGACGGCCCCGCGGTGGAGGTGCCGGCCGGGCTGCCGCAGCCGGGACGGGTGCCGGACGGGCGGGAGTTGGCGCTGCTGACGGGGCATCGGGTGCGCGCGGTGGCGCTGGACGCGCCCGGCACCGGGTACGCGGTGACCGGTCCGGACGGGCGGCGGCTGCTGTACCTGCCGCCCGGCGGGGCACCGGCCGGGCTGGAGGCGCCGGCCGAGCCGTACGCGATGGTGGTGCTGGACGTCCTGGGGCGCCCCGACGCGCTGGCGCGGCTGCGGGGGGTAGGCGCGGTGGTCCCCACCACGGACGTGATCGCCGTCCATCTGGACCACGACGTGCCGCCGGGCGCCGAGGTGCGGCGCCGGCTGGCGGCGGCGGGGGCGCGTGCCGTGCCGGACGGCACCACGCTGGAGGTCGGCGTCTACGAGGACGTGCCGGACGTACCGCGGCGCACCCTGGTGCTGGGCGGGGCCCGTTCGGGCAAGTCGGTGGAGGCGGAGCGGCGCCTGGAATCGTTCCCCGAGGTGCTGTACGTGGCGACCGGCGGCTCGCGCAACGGGGACACCGAGTGGGCGTCCCGGGTGTCCGCGCACCAGGAGCGGCGGCCGGGTTCCTGGCGCACGGTGGAGACCTGCGATCTGGTCCCGCTGCTCAAGGACGACGGCCCGCCCCTCCTGGTCGACTGCCTGTCGCTGTGGCTGACGGACGCGATGGACGCGGTGGGCGCGTGGGACGACGCGGAGTGGGCGGACGGCGGTGAGCGGGCCCTGCGGGAGCGGGCGCGGGCGCTGACGGACGCGGTGCGCGAGACCCGGCGCACGGTGGTCGCGGTCTCCAACGAGGTCGGCTCGGGCATCGTCCCGGCCACCGCGTCCGGGCGCCGCTACCGCGACGAACTGGGCCGCCTGAACGCGGCGTTCGCCCAGGAGTGCGAGCAGGTCCTCCTGGTGGTGGCGGGCCAGGCACTGCCCCTGCGGGGCTGAGCCGCCCACGACGTGGGGTCGCCCGACCCACCGTCACGGTTTGCGGGCGATCACTCGGTAGGTGTTGGCGAACGGGGTGTGGCGGGCCAGGGGGGCGAGGGCCAGGTCGGCCGCCGCCGCGGCGACGACGAGCGGGGTCCCCGCGCTCAGCAGCACCGCTCGCAGGCGCTGTTGCGCCGGTGAGGGCGGGACCGCCCGCCAGGGGGTGTCCGGGGCGGGCAGCGCGTGGGAGAGGGCGAGGGCGGTCAGGCCGGCCAAGTCGTGCGGCACGTGCGCTGCGCGGTGCCCGGCGGTGACGATCTCGCAGCCGCGCGCCAGGAGTTCCTCGCGGAGGTTGCGGCGGGGCAGCAGGTGCAGCCGGCGCGGCTGGTCGTAGGGCAGCCACCAGCGGCCGAACAGGGCGGCGTACGCGCAGCGCGGGTCGAGCGTCTCGACCAGCAGGTGGCCGCCGGGGCGCAGCGCGTCCAGGGCGGCGTGCAGTTCGGCGCGCGGGTCGGTGGTGCGCTCCAGGTGGTGCAGCAGGCTGACCACGTCGTAGCGGCCGGCCACCCGGGCCAGCACCCCAGGGTCGGTCAGCGGCCCGACGTGCGCCTCCTCGACCCGCCCGAGGTCACGGGCCCGCTCCACGCGCACGGTGAGGTCGGTGCCGTCGAACGCGGTGTACGGGAAGAACTCCCGCGCGGTCTGCGGGAATCGGGCGAGTCCGGTGCCGACGTCCAGCCAGCTCTCCGGCTCGCCGAAGGGCAGCATCGCGCGGGCGGTGGCGCGGCGCCGGTGCCGTACGGCGTGCAGGGCGAGGACCCGCTCGGTGGCGGGGTCGCGGGGGGCGCCGCGCACGGCCCGCCGGTAGAAGGCCAGGCCCTCGGCGGTGAGCCGGGGGTTCTGGAAGGTGTGCCCGCAGTCGCGGCACTCGTCGACGGTGAACAGTCCCGGCCGGTGCCGGCGCAGGTCCCCCGTCCTCAGCCGGTTCCGCAGCCGCGCGGAACCGCACCAGGGGCAGTCCGCGCGGCGCGGTTCGTGCACCCGGGCGGAGCCGTGCGGGGCGGGGAACACGGTGTCGGAGGCGGTGGCGGACATGGGCGGCTCCCGGCGTGAGGGCGTACGGCACGCGGGTGGCGCGACGTGCGGGGACGGTCGGGGACGGACGGAGGGATCTCCGGCATTCCCGAGCAAAACGTTACGTACGGGAGGGCCTCGCGGGGTGGATCACCGCCGGGGTGGCGTGGTGGGGGTGAGGCCGCGAACGCGGGGACGACCGGCGCACCGGGGTGTTCGACCGGGGCCGGTACTGTTCGGCGAATGAGCTCGCTTAATCTCGACGACTTCACCGATCTGATCGAGCGTCCGGACGGCGGGGTGCGCCGTGACGCGGAGGAGCACCGGGCCCGCCTGGACGTCCCGCCCGGGTCGCTGGGCCGCCTGGACGACCTGGGTGAGTGGCTGGCGGCGGCGCAGTCCGCGGTGCCGGTGCGGCCGGTCGGACGGCCGCGGGTGGTGCTGTTCGCGGGCGATCACGGCGTCGCGGAGCTGGACGTCTCCTCCCGGGCCGCGGGCACCGCCGTGGAGCTGGTGCGCGACGTGCTGGAGGGCGGCCGTCCGGTCTCCGTGCTGGCGCGGCGGCTGGACGTGCCGGTGCGGGTGGTCGACATGTCCCTGGACTGCGACCCGGCGTCGCTGCCCGAGGACGTCGTACGCCACCGGGTGCGGCGGGGCAGCGGGCGGATCGACGTCGAGGACGCGCTGACCCTGGAGGAGGCGGAGGCGGCGTTCCGCGCGGGGATGACCGTGGCGGACGAGGAGGCCGACTCCGGTACGGATCTGGTGGTGCTGGGCGACGTCAGCGTCGGCGGCACGACGGCGGCGGGCGTGCTGGTGGCCGCGCTGTGCGGGACGGACGCGTCGGTGGTGACCGGGCGGGGCGGCCTGGCGATCGACGACCTGGCGTGGATGCGCAAGTGTGCGGCGATCCGGGACGCGCTGCGGCGGGCGCGGCCGGTGCTGGGTGACCAGTTGCGGCTGCTGGCGACGGTCGGCGGGGCGGACCTCACCGCGATGACGGGGTTCCTGCTGCAGAGCGCCGTGCGGAAGCTGCCGGTGCTGCTGGACGGGGTGGTGACGGCGGCGTGTGCGCTGGTGGCGCAGCGGGTGGCGTTCCGGGCGCCGGACTGGTGGCTGGCGTCGCACATGAGCGGGGAGCCGGGGCAGGCGAAGGCGCTGGACCGGATGGCGCTGGAGCCGTTGCTGCCGCAGGGGGTCCGGGTGGGGGAAGGGACGGGGGCGCTGCTGGCGCTGCCTTTCGTGCAGGCCGCGGGGGCGCTGGCCGCTGAGTTGCCGGTGCGGGGGGTTGTCGCCAAGGGCGACTGAAACCACGCCCTTCGGGACGCGCGGGTGAGGAGTGCCCCTATAGGGGCGCGGGGAACTGCGCGAAGGGGGTCCGGGGGCGAAGCCCCCGAAGGGGCAGCGGGGGTTGCCCTCCCGTTTTGCGCAGTTCCCCGCGCCCCTGAGGGGTGATGGTCCCTCCCCGTGCTTACGGGGCAGCGTGGGTTCGCTCCCGTATTGCGCAGTTCCCCCGCGCCCCTGAGGGGTGATGGTCCCTCCCCGTGCTTACGGGGCAGCGTGGGTTCGCTCCCGTTTCGCGCAGTTCCCCGCGCCCCTGGGGGCGATGGTCCCTCGCCGTGATGGGGCCCGCTCACCTCGCGCGTTCCAAGGGCTTGGGCGGGTCCGGTTTGCCGCCCAGCCAGTCCTGCAGTGCCCGGGCCGGGCGGGCCCAGCGGCGGTCGTGGCGGTAGGCCCGCAGGAGGGACCTCGCGCGGGCCCGGTGCCGGCGGCGGTAGAAGCGTTTCGCCCACGGCGAGCCGGGGCGGGCCAGCCGCAGGGAGCCGACGAGCGCCACGAGCGGGATGATCACGCCGAAAACCGCGATCCGTACCTTCCCCTTGCTCAGGGCGATCAGCGCGAAGCCGAAGTTGACGGCGATGCCGGTGAGGGCGCTCGCGCGGTTCTGCAGTTCGTCCTGGGAGAGGTCGTTGACACCGAACGGCGCGAACCCGAGCAGCAGCAGCCCCACCAGCGCCGCCGTGAGCACCACCATCTCCACGCTCTTGCGCCCGGCCTCGGACCAGTACACGTCGTCCAAGTGGAGGATCAGCGCGAACTCGTCCAGGACCAGTCCCGTACCGACGCCGAAGAGCACCGCGCTGAAGTACGAGCCGAAACCGTGTCCGCCGCCCGCCACCGAGCCGAAGCCGCCGATCACGGTGAGGATGACGCCGGGCACCACGTGGTGGATGTGGACCGAGCCCGCGGTGACGTTGCCGAAGGGGCCTTTGCCGGCCCGGATCAGACGGGTGATGATCCGGGTGATCACGAAGGTCAGGACGAAGGCCGCCAGCGCGAGAAGCAGCGGGAGTTTGCCCGGCTCGATGATGTTCCGCTCCAGCCACTGTCCCATATGCGCACTTTATCCAGGGGTGCGGGCGGCGCCCTGCTGACCGCCGGGTAATCTGCGCCGGTGCCCGCGCCCTCTTCTGCCTCCCCCGCCGACGGACTCCGTTTCGCCTTCGGCACCCTCACCGTCCTCCCGGCCGGGCTCACCCGCTGGGACCGTGCCGCCGCGCGGGCCGGCATGCTCTGCGCGCCCGTGGTCGGCCTGGTGGTGGGCGTGGTGGCCGCAGGCGCGGCGCTGGTGCTGCTGCTCCTCGGCGCGGGTCCCCTGCTCGCCGCCGTGGCCTCCGTCGCCGTGCCCGCCGCGCTGACCCGGGGCCTGCACTTGGACGGGCTGGCCGACACCGCGGACGGGCTGGGCAGCGGCAAGCCCGCCGAGGACGCCCTGCGGATCATGAAGCAGTCGGACGTCGGGCCGTTCGGGGTGCTCACGCTGGTCCTCGTGCTGCTGGCGCAGGTGGCCGCGCTGGCGCAGGCGTACGACGACTCATGGGCCCGGGGCGCGCTCGCCGCCGTCGTGTCGGCGGTCGCGGCGCGGCTCGCCCTCACCCTGGCCGCGCGCCCCGGCGTGCCGCCCGCCCGGCCGGAGGGGCTGGGCGCGGCCGTCGCGGGGGTGGTGCCGGTGCGGGGCGCGGCGGTCGCCGTGCTCCTGGTCACCGGGGTGCTCGCGGGCGCCGGCGCGGCCCTCGGGGCGCCCGACGCGCTGCGCGCCGGACTCGCGGTGCTGGTGGCGGCCGGCGCCGCGGAACTGCTGCTGCGCCACTGCGTACGGCGGTTCGGCGGGGTGACCGGTGACGTGTTCGGCGGGCTCGCGGAGACGGCGGCGACGACCGCGCTGGTCGTCATGTCACTGGGCTGAAACGATCTTCCTCCTCCCCTGTGGAGGGCGGGTGCGGCGCCGTTAGCCTGTGGGGCGAACCGACGAGCGAACGGGGGACGTCGATGTCGGCATTGCGTCGTGGCACGGCCTGGGTGACCGACTTCGCGCTGGTGGTGAGTGTCGCCTCGCTGCTGGCGGTGCTCACCTTCAACCGGATGTCCGCCCTGGTGACGGACGTACCCGAACTGGCCGCGCGCGGCGGCTTCGACCTGCTCACCTCGCGCGGTGACGTGCTCGGCGCCTCCGGCACCCTCGGCACGTCCCTGTGGGACAAGTCGGTCGGCTACGTCCAGCAGGCGTTCGTGCTGCTGGCCGTGGCGGCGTTCCTCTACCAGTGGGCGTGCCTCGCCCTCGCCGGGCGCACCCTCGGCAAGGCCCTGACCGGCCTGAAGGTCACCCCGCGCACGTCCCGGCGGGCGGCGCTGCGCGCGGCGGTGACCACGGCCACCGACGTCGCCGTCTACGCGGTGGCCTGCGTGCTGCTGGTGGAGGGCGAGATCCTGCTGTCGGTGCTGGTGTGGCTGGTCGCGGTGGTGCTGTTCCTGCTGAACGCGCTGCCGGTGCTGGGCTCCCGGCGGCGCTCGCTCGCCGACCGGGTGGCCGGCACCTCGGTGACGGGGGTGCGGCTCAGCATGCCTGTCGCCATGAGCCGAGTTCGTACTTCTTGAGCAGCGAACTCAGCTTCAGGCGGCGGGAGTCGGCGCAGAAGCGGGCGGTGGGCAGCTCGTACTCGGCGTGGAGGACGGCCTTGCCCGCCTCGACGAACGGGGTGAGCTCCTCGCACTCGCCGTACTGGGCGCACTGTTCGTTGACCGCGAAGTCGAAGTCGTCGACCAGCTCCGGGATCTGGTCCAGGTCGTTCTTCAGGCCGACGGCCATGCCGCGCTCGTGCGCGAGCCGGGCGATCAGCCGGTTGTAGCGGAGCTGGTCGGCGGCGGTGAGCGGGAAGCCGGTGCGGTTGCGGTAGCCGTCCATGTTGTCCGGCTCGACGGCGTCGAAGCCCTTGTCCCGGCACATGTCGAGGCGCTCGGCCATCAGCGGCTCCAGCACGTCGGTACGGCGGATGTCGAGCCAGCGCTCGCCCTCCCAGCCGTTGCCCCGGCCGATCACGGACTCCGGGAAGTCGCCGGCGTCCGGGCGGAAGTCCTCCCAGGCCCCGGTGGACAGGTAGCAGATGACCTTGCGGCCGTCACGGTGCAGCGCGGCGACGGTCTCCTTCGAGTGGTGGAAGCCGTCGATGTCGTACACGGGGACGTCGACGGAGGTGTCGAGCCGGCCGGTGAGCTGCCACTGCCAGGCGACACCCGGCCGCGGCTGCCAGCGCCCGTCCGACGACGCTCCTGGGATCGGCTTCGCGTCCGCCCCCTGCCCTCCGGCGCACCCCGACAGCAGCAGGCCCGCCAACAGGGCCGACAGGACGGCCACCCCACACCTTCGTCTCACCGGACGCTCCCCAGACACTCGTGCCGCCGCACCCCGACGGCACCCCCATGATCACCCAGCCCCCCGCTCCCGGGCACACGAACCGGCCACCGCCTACGCCCCCCACCGCCCGCCCCGGGGCAGTCGGGCGCCCGCGGCTGGATCCCGGCCGGGCGCGCGTCCCTGTCCGGCGCGAGGCTCGGCGACCGGCGCCCGGTCCGGGGCACGGGGCGGCGCCGCGCCGGCCGGCCCGGGGTCTGCCCGCGGCGCGGCACCCGGTGTCCGCCGGGGTGCCGGGTGGGCGTGGGGCCGGGCGTGGCATCGGCCGCGCCCCGGTGGGGCACCCGGGGTGGGGGCGGGTGCACCGGCCATGAGTGCGGGCGCGTACGCGCGTAGGCTCGGGGCGAGTGTTCGCCGTACCGGGGAGGCCCCGACGGGATCGCACCCGGACGTCACGCATAGGGTCGGCTGCCGGGCCCGGTCGACCCACACCTTTCGGCCACTGCAACTTCACATCGGAAGCGAGAACTCACCACCGTGACTGCTCTGACTCTCAGCACCGCCGCGGTCGCCGGCCTGCGCGCCGACGCGATCGTGATCGGTGTCGCCAAGGGCTCCGCGTCCAAGCCCGGGGGACCCGTCGTCGCCCCGGGCGCCGAGGCCGTGGACCAGGCGTACGACGGCAACCTGGCCGGTGTCCTGGAGACCCTCGGCGCGTCCGGTGCCGAGGGCGAGGTGACCAAGCTCCCCGCGCCGGCCGGCTTCAAGGCGCCGCTCGTGGTGGCGGTCGGCCTCGGCGCCCAGCCCGGCAAGGACTCCGGTTACGCCGCCGAGGCGCTGCGCAAGGCGGCCGGTGCCGCCGCCCGCGCCCTCACCGGCACGAAGAAGGCCGCGTTCGCCCTGCCCCTGACGGACGCCGCCGACGCCGGCGCGGTCGCCGAGGGCGTGCTGCTCGGCGCGTACTCCTTCGACGCCTACAAGGACCAGGGCGACGCGAAGAACGGCAAGAACGGCAAGGCCCCGCTCGCCGAGGCCGCGCTGCTCGGCGGCAAGCCCCGCGACAAGGCGTACAAGGCGGCCGTCGAGCGCGCCGTCGCCGTGTCGGAGGAGCTCAACCGCGCCCGTGACCTGATCAACACCCCGCCGAACGACCTCAACCCCGAGGCCTTCGCGGCGATCGCCCAGGCGGCCGCCAAGGAGCACGGCATCAAGGTGCAGGTGCTCGACGAGAAGGCCCTCGTCAAGGGCGGCTACGGCGGCATCCTCGGCGTCGGCGCCGGCTCGGCGTCGGGTCCGCGGCTGGTGAAGCTGTCGTACACCTCGTCCAAGGCGAAGAAGCACCTCGCCCTGGTCGGCAAGGGCATCACCTACGACTCGGGCGGCATCTCGCTGAAGCCGGCCGGCCACAACGAGACGATGAAGTGCGACATGAGCGGCGCCGCCGCGGTGTTCGCCGCGGTCGTCGCCGCCGCCCGCCTGGGCCTCGAGGTCAACGTCACCGGCTGGCTGGCGCTGGCCGAGAACATGCCCTCCGGTTCCGCGACCCGTCCGGGTGACGTGCTGCGCATGTTCAGCGGCAAGACGGTGGAGGTGCTCAACACCGACGCCGAGGGCCGGCTGGTCCTGGCGGACGCCCTGTGGGCCGCCTCGCAGGAGAAGCCGGACGCCATCGTGGACGTGGCGACCCTGACCGGCGCCATGATGCTGGCGCTCGGCAGCCGCACCTTCGGCATCATGGCCAACGACGACGACTTCCGCGCCGTCGTGCACGAGGCCGCCGAGGAGGCGGGCGAGCCGGCCTGGCCGATGCCGCTTCCGGACCACCTGCGCAAGGGCATGGAGTCGGCGACCGCCGACATCGCCAACATGGGTGAGCGGATGGGCGGCGGCCTGGTCGCCGGCCTGTTCCTGCGCGAGTTCGTCGGCGAGGGCATCACCTGGGCCCACCTCGACATCGCGGGCCCGGCCTTCAACGAGGGCGGCCCCTTCGGCTACACCCCCAAGGGCGGTACCGGCTCCGCCGTGCGCACGCTGGTGCGGCTGGCGGAGCGCGCGGCCGACGGCGAGCTGAGCTGACGCATCCTCGGGTGACGGGGCCTCGCACGCGGGTAGGGCGAGGCCCCGTCACCGGGACGTGGGACGTCTCACACCACGGCCCGGCGTCTCGTACGGCCCCGACAAGTGCGAGGATAGGGCTCGGCAGGACAGGGCCCCACTGAAGGGCCGAGAACAAAGAGCGGCCGGACACCAGCCGCCGACCGGTCACTGGAGACCGGCGTGGCGCACATGCATGGAGGACGTGACGTGGCGAACGACGCCAGCACCGTTTTCGACCTAGTGATCCTCGGCGGTGGCAGCGGTGGGTACGCCGCGGCCCTGCGCGGGGCGCAGCTGGGCCTGGACGTCGCCCTGATCGAGAAGGGCAAGGTCGGCGGTACCTGCCTGCACAACGGCTGCATCCCCACCAAGGCCCTGCTGCACGCGGGCGAGATCGCCGACCAGGCCCGCGAGAGCGAGCAGTTCGGTGTGAAGGCCACCTTCGAGGGCATCGACATCGCGGCCGTCCACAAGTACAAGGACGACGTGATCGCCGGCCTGTACAAGGGTCTTCAGGGGCTGATCGCCTCCCGCAAGATCACCTACATCGAGGGTGAGGGCCGGCTGTCCTCCCCCACCTCCGTCGACGTGAACGGCCAGCGCGTCCAGGGCCGCCACGTCCTGCTGGCGACCGGCTCCGTGCCGAAGTCGCTGCCGGGCCTGGACATCGACGGCAACCGGATCATCTCCTCCGACCACGCCCTGGTCCTGGACCGCGTGCCGCAGTCCGCGATCGTCCTGGGCGGCGGCGTCATCGGGGTCGAGTTCGCGTCCGCGTGGAAGTCCTTCGGCACCGACGTCACCGTCATCGAGGGCATGAAGCACCTCGTCCCGGTCGAGGACGAGAACAGCTCGAAGCTGCTCGAGCGTGCCTTCCGCAAGCGCGGCATCAAGTTCAACCTGGGCACCTTCTTCGAGAAGGCCGAGTACACCCAGGACGGCGTCAGGGTCACCCTGGCGGACGGCAAGACGTTCGAGGCCGAGGTCCTGCTCGTCGCCGTCGGCCGCGGCCCGGTCTCGCAGGGCCTGGGCTACGAGGAGGCCGGGGTCGCCATGGACCGCGGCTACGTCCTGGTCGACGAGTACATGCGCACCAACGTCCCGACGATCTCTGCCGTCGGTGACCTCGTCCCGACGCTCCAGCTCGCGCACGTCGGCTTCGCCGAGGGCATCCTGGTGGCGGAGCGTCTGGCCGGTCTGAAGACCGTCCCGATCGACTACGACGGTGTCCCGCGGGTGACGTACTGCCACCCCGAGGTCGCCTCCGTCGGCATCACCGAGGCCAAGGCCAAGGAGATCTACGGTGCGGACAAGGTCGTCGCCCTGAAGTACAACCTCGCGGGCAACGGCAGGAGCAAGATCCTGAAGACCGCGGGCGAGATCAAGCTCGTCCAGGTCAAGGACGGTGCGGTGGTCGGCGTCCACATGGTCGGCGACCGTATGGGCGAGCAGGTCGGCGAGGCCCAGCTGATCTACAACTGGGAGGCGCTGCCGGCCGAGGTGGCCCAGCTCGTGCACGCCCACCCGACGCAGAACGAGGCGCTCGGCGAGGCCCACCTGGCCCTGGCCGGCAAGCCCCTCCACTCCCACGACTGACGCCCTCAGTCACCGGGCGCGACGACACAGACTTCCGCACTTCTAAGGAGCAACCGAAACCATGGCGGTTTCCGTAACCCTTCCGGCGCTCGGCGAGAGCGTCACCGAGGGCACTGTCACCCGCTGGCTGAAGGCCGAGGGCGAGCGCGTCGAGGCCGACGAGCCGCTGCTCGAGGTGTCGACCGACAAGGTCGACACCGAGATTCCGGCCCCTGCCTCCGGCGTGCTGTCCTCCATCAAGGTCGCCGAGGACGAGACGGTCGAGGTCGGCGCCGAGCTGGCCCTGATCGACGACGGCAGCGGCGCCCCCGCCGCCGCCCCGGCGCCCGCGGCCGAGCAGGCGGCCCCGCCGGCCCCCGAGCCGCAGCCGCAGGCCCAGCCGTCCACCGAGCAGGCCGCCCCGGCCCCCGCCCCCACCGCCGAGGCCTCGGCCGGCGGCGGTTCCGCGGAGGGCACCGACGTGGTCCTGCCGGCGCTCGGCGAGTCCGTCACCGAGGGCACCGTCACCCGCTGGCTGAAGTCGGTCGGTGACAGCGTCGAGGCCGACGAGCCGCTGCTCGAGGTGTCGACCGACAAGGTCGACACCGAGATCCCCGCCCCCGCGTCCGGCACCCTGCTGGAGATCGTGGTCGGCGAGGACGAGACCGCCGAGGTCGGCGCGAAGCTCGCCGTCATCGGCGAGGCCGGCGCCGCTCCGGCCGCCGCCCCCGCCCAGGAGGCCCCGGCCGCCCCGGCGCAGCCCGAGCCCACCCCGGCTCCGGCGCCCGCCCCGGCTCCGGCCGCTCCGGCTCCGGCGCCGCAGCAGGCCGCTCCGGCGCCCGCTCCGGCCCCGGCCGCCCCGGCGCCCGCTCCTGCTCCGGCGCCCGCCCCGGCCCCGCAGGCGCCCGCCGCTCCGGCCCCGGCCGCCGCCCAGGCCTCGGACGACGGCGCCTACGTGACCCCGCTGGTGCGCAAGCTCGCCGCCGAGAACGGCGTCGACCTGTCCACCGTCAAGGGCACCGGCGTCGGTGGCCGTATCCGCAAGCAGGACGTGCTCGCCGCCGCCGAGGCCGCGAAGGCCGCGGCTCCGGCCCCGGCCGCCGCTGCCGCCGCGCCCGCCGCGAAGAAGGCCCCCACGCTGGAGGCCTCCCCGCTGCGCGGCCAGACCGTGAAGATGCCGCGGATCCGCAAGGTCATCGGCGACAACATGGTCAAGGCGCTGCACGAGCAGGCCCAGCTGTCGTCGGTCGTCGAGGTCGACGTCACCCGTCTGATGAAGCTGCGCGCCCGGGCCAAGGACGCGTTCGCGGCGCGCGAGGGCGTCAAGCTCTCCCCGATGCCGTTCTTCGTCAAGGCCGCGGCCCAGGCGCTGAAGGCCCACGCGCCGATCAACGCCAAGATCAACGAGGCCGAGGGGACCATCACCTACTTCGACACCGAGAACATCGGTATCGCGGTGGACTCCGAGAAGGGCCTGATGACCCCGGTCATCAAGAACGCCGGCGACCTCAACATCGCCGGTATCGCCAAGGCCACGGCGGAGCTGGCGGGCAAGGTCCGCGGCAACAAGATCACCCCGGACGAGCTGTCCGGCGCGACCTTCACCATCTCCAACACCGGTTCGCGCGGCGCGCTCTTCGACACGATCATCGTGCCGCCGGGCCAGGTCGCGATCCTCGGCATCGGTGCCACGGTCAAGCGTCCGGCCGTCATCGAGACCGAGGAGGGCACGGTCATCGGCGTCCGCGACATGACCTACCTGACCCTCTCCTACGACCACCGCCTGGTGGACGGCGCCGACGCGGCCCGTTACCTGACGGCGGTCAAGGCGATCCTGGAGGCCGGCGAGTTCGAGGTCGAGCTCGGCCTGTGAACCGACCGGTGAGCCCGGGTCGCTGACCCGCTCCCACGGTGCCCCCGTCCGGAACCCTTCGTGGTGTTCCGGGCGGGGGCTTCGTCATACGGGGCGTGTAAGTCTCGTCTCACCTGGGCGAAAGCGCCCCCACGCGCCTCACCCGGGCGGGCTCCCGGCCGTATTGTCTACTCGTCAAAGCCCCCCGGGGGCCCGCCGGCCCCGCTAAGGAGCCCCTCATGACCGCGCCCGTCGTCCACTCGCTGCGCGAACAGATCCGCGAGCACATCCTGGAAGGGATCATCAGCGGGCGCTGGCAGCCGGGTGAGCGGATCGTGGAGCGGCGGATCGCGACGGAGCTGGAGGTCAGCCAGACGCCCGTGCGGGAGGCGCTGCGGGAGCTGGAGTCGCTGCGGCTGATCGAGTCGGCGCCCAACAAGGGCGTACGCGTGCGGAACCTGACGGCGGCCGACCTGGAGGAGAGCTACCCGGTGCGGGCCGGTCTGGAGGCGATCGCGGCGGAGCTGGCGGCGGCGCGGCTGGCGGAGGACTGCTCGGCGCTGGAGCCGCACGTCGCCGCGCTGTACGAGGCGGACCGGATGGCCGACGGGACCGCGCAGGTGCGGCACACGGTGGGGTTCCACCGGGAGCTGGTGCGGGCGGCCGGCAACTCGGTGCTGCTGCACACGTGGGAGGGGCTGGGGATCGAGGTGTTCACGGCGCTGTCGATACGGTGGCTCGGCACCGTGCAGCAGTCGTACGCGGAGGAGCACGAGGAACTGGTCGCGGCCTTCCGCCGCCGCGACCCCCGCATCGCGGAACTGGTGAAGTCACATGTGCTCGGGTGCGCCCCGCGCGCCTGAGTGACCGTTTTGCGCAGTTCCCCGCGCCCCTGAAGGGGCGCGGGGAACTGCGCGATCACGCCCCACCGACCCACGGGTGCTCACCGGCGCACACCCCGCCTCACCTGGGCAAACGCCCAGATCATCCCGTCACCCCGTGCCACCGCCGGAGGCACCCCGTGCCGACTTTCTCGTGATCAAGAGGTTTTACCCCTCAACCCTTTGATCGATCATCGATCACGGAGTTATTGTCACCTGCGGACTTCCACCGAAGTCCGCAGCCCTGTCCTGCCAAAGACCAAGGGCACCCCCGAACCCTTCTGAGGGCACCCCCTTCGACTGAGGAAGGCGGCGACATGACGACCGACCCCCACGCCATCCAGCCGAGCGAGCTCGACCAGCTCCCGGACCGCGACCCCGAGGAGACCGCCGAGTGGCAGGCCTCCCTGGACGCCGTCACCGAGGCGGCCGGGCCGCACCGTGCCGCGTACCTGATGCGCCGCACGCTGGAGCGTGCCGAGGGCGCCGGCGTCGCGCTGCCGAAGCTCCTCGAGACGGACTACGTCAACACCATCCCCACCGCCGCCGAGCCCGCCGTGGACGGCGACGAGGCGATGGAGGCGCGGATCACCGCGTGGAACCGCTGGAACGCGGCGGCCATGGTGACCCGCGGCAGCAAGTACGGCGTGGGCGGCCACATCGCCACCTTCGCCTCCGCGGCCTGGCTGTACGAGACCGGCTTCAACCACTTCTTCCGCGGCAAGGAGGGGGACGGCTCCGGCGACCAGCTCTACATCCAGGGTCACGCCTCCCCCGGCATCTACGCCCGCGCCTTCCTCGACGGCCGGATCGGCGAGGAGCAGCTCGACAACTTCCGGCGTGAGGCCGGCGGCAACGGCCTGCCGTCCTACCCGCACCCGCGGCGCCTGCCCTGGCTGTGGGAGTTCCCCACCGTGTCGATGGGCCTCGGCCCGATCTCCGCGATCTACCAGGCGCGCTTCAACCGCTACCTGACCAGCCGCGGCATCAAGGACGTCTCCGACTCGCACGTGTGGGCGTTCCTCGGTGACGGCGAGATGGACGAGCCCGAGTCGACGACCGCGCTCACCCTCGCCTCCCGCGAGAAGCTGGACAACCTGACCTTCGTCATCAACTGCAACCTGCAGCGCCTCGACGGTCCGGTCCGCGCAAACTTCAAGATCGTGCAGGAGCTGGAGGCCCAGTTCCGCGGCGCCGGCTGGAACGTCGTCAAGACCCTGTGGGGCACCGCCTGGGACGAGCTGTTCCAGCTGGACACCACCGGTGCGCTGGTCCGCCGCCTGCGCGAGGTGCCGGACGCGCAGGTGCAGACGTACCAGACACGCGACGCCGCCTACATCCGCGAGGACTTCTTCGGCAAGGACCCGGCGCTTGTCGAGATGGCGAAGCTGCTGAGCGACGACAAGATCCTCGAGTGCTTCCACGTCTCCCGCGGCGGCCACGAGTCCCGCAAGGTCTACGCCGCGTACCGGGCCGCGCTGTCCCACAAGGGCGCGCCGACCGTGATCCTGGCGCAGACCGTCAAGGGCCACACCCTCGGTGAGGGCTTCGCCTCGAAGAACGCCAACCACCAGATGAAGAAGCTGACGGTGGACGAGTTCAAGGCGATGCGCGACCGGCTCGAGCTGCCGATCCCGGACTCGCGGTTCACCGACGGTGTGGTGCCCTACGTGCACCCGGGCGCCGACTCCCCCGAGGTCCGCTACCTCCAGGAGCGCCGCGCCGCCCTCGGCGGTCCCGCGCCGGCCCGCCGCGTGCACCCGGTGGCGCCGCTGCCGCAGCCCGCCGACAAGGCGTTCGCCGCCTTCGACAAGGGCTCCGGCTCGCAGAACGTGGCCACCACGATGGCGTTCGTCCGCCTGGTCAAGGACCTGGTCCGCGACAAGGAGACCGGCAAGCGCTGGGTGCCGATCGTCCCCGACGAGGCGCGCACCTTCGGCATGGAGAGCCTCTTCCCGTCCCTCGGCATCTACTCGCCGATGGGGCAGACGTACGAGCCGGTCGACCGCGACCAGCTGATGTACTACAAGGAAGCCAAGAACGGCCAGATCTTCAACGAGGGGATCACCGAGGCCGGCGCCATGGCCGAGTTCGTCGCCGCCTCCACGTCGTACTCGACGCACGGCGAGACGATGATCCCGTTCTACATCTACTACTCGATGTTCGGCTGGCAGCGCACCGGCGACCAGATGTGGCAGCTCGGCGACCAGCTCGGCCGCGGCTTCCTGGTCGGCGCCACGGCGGGCCGTACGACGCTGACGGGCGAGGGCCTGCAGCACGCCGACGGCCACTCCCCGGTCATCGCGGCGACCAACCCGGCCGCCCTGACGTACGACCCGGCCTTCGCGTACGAGCTCGGTGTCATCGTCAAGGAGGGTCTGCGCCGGATGTTCGGCGAGGCGAAGCCGGACGAGGACCAGAACGTCTTCTACTACCTGACGGTCTACAACGAGCCGCTGCCGCAGCCCGCCAAGCCGCAGACGGCCGGCATCGACGAGGGCATCGTCAAGGGCCTGTACCGCTTCAACACGGCGGAGTCCGCGGGCCTGTCCCCCGCCGCCAACGCCCCGCGCATCCAGCTGCTGGGCTCCGGCACGGCGATCCACTGGGCGCTGAAGGCGCAGCAGCTGCTCGCCGAGGAGTGGGGCGTGGCCGCCGACGTCTGGTCGGCCACCTCGTGGACCGAGCTGCGCCGCGACGCGATGGAGGCCGACGAGGCCCTGCTGCGCGGCGAGGACCGGGTGCCGTTCGTCCGGCGCGCGCTCCAGGGTGCCGAGGGCCCGGTGCTGGCGGTCTCCGACTACATGCGCCAGGTCCCGGACCAGATCGCGCAGTGGGTCGAGCAGGACTACTCCTCGCTGGGCGCCGACGGCTTCGGTCTGTCGGACACCCGTGAGGCGGCCCGCCGCCACTTCGGCGTCGACGCCGAGTCCATCGTCGTCGCGGCCCTGGCCCAGCTCGCCCGCCGCGGCGAGGTGAAGGCCACCGCGGTGAAGGAGGCTCGGGAGAAGTACGGCCTGTAGGGCCGCAGTTCGCGGGAGGCCCCCGCCGTCACGCGTCCGCGCGTGGTGGCGGGGGCGTCTTGCATGATGGGCGCATGCGTGCTGCCCGGTTGATCAAGATGGTGCTGCTGCTGCAGTCCCGGCCCTCCATGACCGCCGCCGAACTGGCCCGGGAGCTGGAGGTGTCGGAGCGGACGGTCACCCGGGACGCGCAGGCCCTGTCGGAGGCGGGCGTCCCGGTGTACGCGGACCGGGGGCGGATCGGCGGCTACCGGCTGGTCGGCGGGTACCGGACGCGGCTGACGGGGCTGGCGCGCGGCGAGGCGGAGGCGCTGTTCCTGTCCGGGGTGCCGGGGGCGCTGCGCGAGATGGGCCTGGAGGACGCGGCCTCGGCGGCCCGGCTGAAGGTGTCGGCCGCGCTGCTGCCGTCGCTGCGGGACGCCTCCCGTACGGCGGCGCAGCGCTTCCACCTGGACGCGCCGAACTGGTTCCGCGAGCCGCGCACGCCCGAGCTGCTGCCCGCGGTGGCGGACGCGGTGTGGGACGACCGGCGGGTCACCGCCCGCTACCTGCGCGGGTCGGGCGAACGGCGGCACGAGGTGGAGCGGGAGCTGGAGCCGTACGGGCTCGTGCTGAAGGCGGGTGTCTGGTACCTGTGCGCGCGGGTGGCGGGGCGGGACTCCTTCCGGGTGTACCGGATCGACCGGTTCACGGCGGTGGAGCCGCGTGAGGAGCGGTTCGAGCGGGCGGAGGACTTCGAGCTGCCCGCGTTCTGGGAGGAGCGGGCGGCGCAGTTCGCGCGGTCGATCCTGCGGACGGAGGTGGTGGTGCGGCTGTCGGCGGAGGGGATGCGGCGGCTGCCGTACGCGGTGGACGCGGGGGTGGCGCGGGAGGTGCTGGAGGGGGTGGGCGCGCCCGGGGACGGGGAGTGGGTGACCGTCACCTTGCCGGTGGAGTCGGAGGAGGTGGCTCGGACGCAGGTGGCTTCGCTGGGGGCGGAGGTGGAGGTGTTGGCTCCGCCCTCTCTGCGGGAGTTCTTCGTCTCCGAGGCGGAGAGGCTGATGCGGTTGTACCGGGGGTGAGCGGGTGTGGGGGTGCGCCCAGGTTTTCGCCCCCTCCGCCCCTTCCCGTCCCGTCCCGGGGCTGCGCCCCGGACCCCCCTTTTGCGCAGTTCCCCGCGCCCCTTGAGGGTGCTTGGGTCGATGCTTGTTCCGTGATGGACGAGACGGAGTTCTGGGAGCTGGTGGACGTCGCCCGGGAGGATGCCGAGGGCGACCCGGAGGAGCAGGCGGACCTGCTCGTGGAGCGGCTCGTGCTGCGGGACCCGGAGGCGGTCCTGGACTTCGCCCGTCACTTCGAGGCCCGCTACCACCGCGCCTACCGCTGGGACCTGTGGGGCGCCGCGTGGGTGCTGCTGGACGGGGCCAGCGACGACGCCTTCGACTTCTTCCGGTGCTGGCTGATCGGCCAGGGCCGGGAGGTGTTCGAAGGGGCGCTGCACGATCCGGACGAGCTGGCCGACCTGCTCGGCGACTTCGACGAGGAGATCGACGGCGACGGCGAGGACCTGGGCTACGCGGCGGACGAGGCGTACGAGCAGCTCACCGGGACGGTGGCGCCGGACCTCGGCCTCCCTCCGGCCCCGGCGGAGCCGGAGGGCGCGCCGCTCGACTTCGAGAACGAGGCGCTGCTCGCCGAGCGCTATCCGCGGCTGTGGGAGAGGTTCCGCGCCTGAGCCGCGGCGCGCGGGCGCCGGTGCGGGGTCACAGACGCCGGTGGGGGCTCTGCGTGTGGCGCAGGGGGGCCGCGTTGGCCTGCATGAGGGCGGAGGCCGTGTAGGCCGCCGGGCCGAGGACGACCGCCGCCGCGGCGCAAAGCGCGGTCCAGGGGCGGCGCAGGGCGTCCGCCCAGGGGGTACTTCGGTCAAGGGTGTCGCTCATGGGCTCAGCTCTTCGTTTCGTGCGTCGTCTTCCAGTTCGACGCGCTCTGTGTCGGTGCCGGTGTCCCGGTCGGTGCCGGTGCCGGCGTCGCGGCCCTGGAGGCGGGCCGCGAGGTCCCTGATCTCCGGGAGCCGCGCGTGCAGGGCGGCGCCCGGGCAGTCGGTCATGTAGCCGTCGCTGTGTCCCGCGACGGCGGGCAGGGTCGCGGCGGTGCCGGCCGCGTAGCGGCTGCCGCCGTTGCTGGAGACCAGCCGGACCTCGGCGCGCGGGTCGGTCCCCGAGGGGCCGAGCTTCCATGCCGTCACGGCGGCGATCGCGCGCAGCATCACGTCGGGAACGTCCACGCCCTCGGTGAAGGTGCCGAGGGCGGCGATGCCGGCGGTGCGGTGGTTGAAGCCCTGGGTGTGGGCGCCGGTGACGGGGCGGTCGGTGCCGCCCGCGCGGCCCTCGTAGACGGTGCCGCAGCGGTCGACGACGAAGTTGTAGCCGAGGTCGTCCCAGTCACGCCCCTGGGTCTGCCCGTCGTACAGGCCCCGGATGATGCCGGGGGCGTCGGCGCAGTCGTAGCCGTTGGGCGAGTCGGTGTGGTGGACGAAGACGGCGACGACCTGGTCGTCGTAGCGCGGCGCGGGTTGGTCGCGGGCGGCGTCGCCCAGCCAGACCGAGCGCGGCACGATGGACGGCCGGGGCGCCTGGAAGGCGGGCGCGGGGCGGGCGACGGCCTCGGCGTCGGAGGTCTCGGCGGCCCGCTCCACGCCGTACGCGGTCAGCACCAGGGCGACGGCCGCGGCCACGCCCGGCAGACAGCCGAGCGGTACCGCGACGGCTCGGGGCAGGCGCGGGGAGCCGGGCCCGCCGGGTATCCGGGGGGAGCGGGGTTTCCGCGCTCCGCGCGGTCGTCTCCTGGGGACACGCATAGTGCCACTGTGGGTCCGGTCGGCGGGCTCCGCGAGATCTGCTCTGCCAGTCGGTGGAACCATCGTCCCGGTGCGTGACGTTTTCCCCTGTGCACGCGCGTCTCGCGGGCACCCTCCCCGCGTCCGGCCGGCGCGTGGCTGATCACCGGGCCCCCGGGCCCCGTATGGAGGGTCGGTGGTCCCGAGAGAAAGGCGGCGTGCGTGGATCTGCTCGACATCCTGCTGATGCTGGTCGTCCTGGCCTATGCGGCGTCCGGTTACCGGCGCGGACTGGTGGCCGGCTGTGTGTCGCTGGCCGGTTTCGTGGGCGGCGCGGTCGTCGGCGTGTGGATCCTGCCGTGGGTGATGGACCTGGTGACGCCGGGGACGACGCGGGCGACGGTGGCGGCCGTGTGCACGGTGCTGCTGCCGGCCGTGGTGGGGCACGAACTGGCGGGGCGGCTCGGGCTGCGGCTGCGCCGTGAGCTGGACCGGGGGCCGCTGCGGGTGGCGGACGGGGTCGGCGGGGCGGCGGCCAACGCGGTGGCGGTGCTGATCGTGGCGTGGGTGGCGGCGAGCGTGCTGGGCGCGTCCTCGTCACCGCTGATCACCTCGGCGATCCGGGACTCACGGCTGCTGGGCGCGGTGCAGGACGCGATGCCGGACACCACCCCGGCCTGGTTCTCCCGGGCCACCTCGGCGCTGACCGAGGCGGGCTTCCCGCAGGTGTTCAACCCCTTCGAGAACGAGTCGACCGCGGAGGTCGCCGCGCCGTCCGGGGACAACGTCACCGCCGCCGCGACCCGGGCCGCGCAGCGCAGCACCGTGAAGGTCGAGGGGGTGGCCGGCACGCAGGGCCGCGAGGGCAGCGGGTTCGTGTACGCGCGGGAGCACGTGATGACCAACGCGCACGTGGTGGCCGGCATCGACGAGCCCACCGTGCGCGTGGGCGGCGTGGGGCGGACGTACGAGGCGCGGGTGGTGCTGTTCGACCCGCGGAAGGACGTGGCCGTGCTGTACGTACCGGACCTGCGGGCGCCGGTCCTGGCCTTCGACGACGACGCCGAGCGGGGCGAGGCGGCCGTGGTGGCGGGCTATCCGCAGGACGGCGACCTGAACCTGCAGGCGGCGACGGTCGCGGCGCGGGTGCAGGCCCGCGGGCAGAACATCTACAACGACGGCCCGGTCACCCGGGAGATCTACTCGATCCGCTCCACGGTCCGTCCGGGCAACTCCGGCGGGCCACTGCTGACCACCGACGGCCGGGTGTTCGGCGTGGTGTTCGCGCGGTCCACCTCGGACGCCGAGACGGGGTACGTGCTGACGGCGGACGAGGTGGCGGACGAGGCCGCGCGGGCGGCCGAGGCGACCACGCCCGTGGACACGGGGCAGCCGGTGACGTCGTAGCGGGACGTCCGCGCCGCGGGGGCCCGGGGCGCTCCCGGCTCGGGCGCCCGGGGACGGTCACGGCCGGGCGCCCGGGGGCGGTCAGGTGAGGCGCAGGCCCATGAACACGTCGTCGACGTACCGGCCGTCGAGGAAGAACTCCTCCGGCTGCACGCCCTCCACGACGAAGCCCTCGGACGCGTACAGCGCGCGGGCGGCCGTGTTGTGGCCGAGGACCCGCAGGGTCAGCCGGCGGGCCCCCCGGCGGCGGGCCTCCGCCACGGCGGCCCGCACCAGGGCCCGGCCGGCGCCCTTGCCGCGCGCCTCCTCCGCGACGGCGAGGCCGCGGATCTGCAGGACGTGCGTGTTGCACTTCAGCTCGGTCGGGTGGCCGAGGCGGACGTAGCCGACGAGGCAGCCCTCGTGCTCGGCGACGAGGTGCGCGTCCGGCCCGCAGGCCGTCCGGAAGAACGGCTCGTCCGGCCCGGGCTGCGGCTGGACGGCGTGCAGCGGGGACCACGTCTCGTGGTCCAGACGGGCCAGGTCGCCCTCGTCGTCGGGGCGGGCGGTGCGTATGAGCGGTTCCGGCATGCGCGTCACTCTACGCGCCGGTTCGAGCCGTGATTTCCCGTGCGTCAGGGGCAGGATGGACGCCATGGAACATGCGCGTGTCGCGGTGGCCGGGGCGTCCGGACTGATCGGCGGTGCCCTGGCGCGGTCGCTGGCGGCGGAGGGGCACACGGTGCTGCGCCTGGTGCGCCGCGCGCCCCGGTCGGCGGACGAGATCCGGTGGGACCCGGAGCGGGGGACGGTGGACGCGGCCGGGCTCGCCGGGTGCGACGCGGTGGTGAACCTGGCCGGTGCGGGGGTCGGTGACCGGCGCTGGACGGACGCCTACAAGGAGCTGATCCGGTCCAGCCGGGTGCGGGGCACGACGGCCCTCGCCGAGGCCGTCGCCGGGCTCCCCGAGGACGTCCGGCCGCGGGTGTTCCTGTGCGGCAGCGCGATCGGCTACTACGGCGAGACCGGCGACCGGGCGGTGGACGAGAGCGCGCCCCCGGGTGAGGGGTTCCTGCCCGAGGTGTGCGTGGCGTGGGAGGCCGCCGCGGCGCCGGCCCGCGAGGCGGGCGTGCGGACGGTGTTCGCGCGCACGGGGCTCGTGGTGGCGGGCGGTGGCGGGGCGTGGGGCCGGCTGTTCCCGCTGTTCCGGGCGGGGCTCGGCGGGCGGCTGGGCGACGGGCGCCAGTACTGGTCGTACATCGCGCTGCACGACGAGGTGGCGGCGCTGCGTCATCTGCTGGACACCGACGGGCTGTCCGGGCCGTTCAACCTGACCGCGCCGGAGCCGGTGACCAACCGTGAGGTCACCGAGGCGATGGGGAGGGTGCTGCGCCGGCCGGCCGTGTTCGCGGTGCCGGCGCCGGTGCTGCGGACGGTGCTCGGGGAGATGGCCGGGGACGTGCTGGGCAGCGCGCGGGTGGTGCCGGCACGGCTGCTGGAGTCGGGGTTCCGCTTCGCCTTCCCGGGGGTCGAGGGGGCGATCAGGGCGGCGCTGTGACGGTGTGGGGGCGTGCGCGGTGATCCGCGTGCCCTGCCGGGCGCCGTGCGCGACCGGGCCGTAACGGACAGCGACCTCTTCTGACCCCTCTGCGACCGATTGGTGTCCGTGCGGGGTGCGTATGCGACCGTCGTGCGCCCGTGCTCTGTCCGTGCGCGACTGACCCGGCGACCGATCACCGGCCTAACCTCGAGCCGAACTCGGGTATCCCTGGGGCCTGTTGAGGGCATGACGTCTCCAGCGCCCGCGCAACCTCGAGGAGGGGCACGTGCTTGAGCCCACGTACCAGGCGGACGTCGTCGTCGTGGGAGCCGGGGTGGCCGGACTCTCCGCGGCACGACGACTGACCAGCGCAGGAGTCTCGACCGTCGTCCTGGAAGCCGCCCATGAGGTGGGCGGCCGCATGACGACCGAGAAGGTCGACGGCTTCCGACTCGACACCGTCGGACGGCCGCTGTCCACGGCATGCCCCGAACTCCACCTCACCCCAGGGCTGGAGGACCTGGTGCTGCGGCCCTTCGCACCGGGTGTCCTGCTGCACAGCGACGGACGACATCATCGGGCGGGCGTTCAGCCGGGCACCCGGCGCGCACGGGGAGCGCGGAGCGCGAGGGGCGCACTTCACGCAGTGCGCGCCCTGGCGAGCGCCCCCCGTCCGGGGCCGCGCAGGCCGGTGGCGGTGCCCGGGCGTCAGGTGTCCGTGCCCCGTAACCGCGCCGGCGCCCCGCTCGGCACGGCGCTCGACCAGGCCCGTCTGGGCGCCGCCTTGGACCGGCTGGCCGGTGCGCCGGTGGAACGGCTGCTGGCCCGCCCCGAGACGACCGCCGCCGAGGCCCTGGCGGTCCGGGGGCTGCCCGTCCGCACCGTCGACGGCTTCCTGCGTCCGCTGCTGGCCGCCCTGTTGTGCGACCCGGAGCTCGGTACCTCCAGCAGGTCCGCGGACCTCGCCCTGCGGGACTTCGCGCGCGGCCGGCTGTGCGTGCCGGAGGGCGGCTCGGAGGCGTTGCCACAGCTCCTGGCGCGGTCGCTGCCGCCGGGCACGGTGCACACGGGGGTGCGGGTCACCTCCGTGTCGACCACGTCGGTGACCACGGCGGAGCACGGGGTGGTCCGGTGTGCCGCCGTGCTGGTCGCGACCGGCGCGCGGGCCGCGGCGGAACTGCTGCCGGGGCTGTGGGTGCCGGACTTCCACCCGGTCACGGTGGTGCACCACACCACCGACGAGGCGCCGGGCACGGACACCTCGCTGCTGCTGGACGCGGACCGGGGCGGGCCGGTGGCGCACACCGCCGTGGTGAGCCGGGTCGACCCGTCCCGCGCCCCGGCCGGCCGCACGCTGGTCACCTCGGCGGTCCTCGGTCCCCCCGCGGCGGACACCGACACGGCCGTGCGCATGCACCTGGCCCGGCTGTACGGGGTGCCGACGACGCGATGGGAGACGCTGGCGGTGCGGCACACGGCGGACGCGGTCCCGGCGATGCGTCCGCCGCACGACCTGCGCCGGCCGGTACGGCTGCTGGCGGGGCTGTACGTCTGCGGCGACCACCGCGACAGCGGCGCGGTCCAGGGCGCCCTGCGCTCCGCCGACCGGGCGGCCTCGGCCCTCCTGACGGACCTGGGCGTCGACCGCCCCCTCCACACGGCCGACCCCTTACCGACAGCCCGGGCAGCCTGACCCGAGGGCGAGCGAACCCGCTCGCCCGCGCCCGGCCACCGAACCCGTGTCCGCGCCCCGCGTGACCTGACCGCAGGGCGCGGACACGCTTCACCGCACGGCACGTACGCCTGGGACAGCACGCCACGCGCCCGCGCCGGCGGCGTCGTGCACCGCCCCGGGCGCGCTCGAGACGCGCGCGGCGGCACTCCCCGGCCCGACGACGCGGCCCGGCAGGCGTGCGTCCTCGCGGGCGTCCACGGTGGCCGCGTCGGCCACCGGCCGACCCGGCCCGGGCCGGCGCGCGCCACGGCGCGGCGGTGACGCGGCATGACAGCGTCGCGCGACCCGGGCCGGGAGGCCACCCGCGCCGGGCAGGCGCCCCCCGGCCCTGCGGGCACCGCCCGGGGCTGGACGCGCGCGTCCGCGCGGCAACTTCCACCTGTCCACCCGGCCAGGCCGTCGCGCGCCACGGCCGCAGCGGTCGCGCGGCATGACAGCGGCGAGCTGCCCGGGCCGGGAGGCCACCCGCGCATGGCAGGCGCCCCCCGGCCCTGCGGGCACCGCCGGGTGCCGGACGCGCCGCCCCCGTGGCCGGCGGCCGAACGGGCCCACGTGGACCGCCCGGGAGGCGGGCGGGTCAGGCGTACGTGGAGACCCGGTCGCGGTAGGTGCGGACCGGGGCCGCGTCGCGGTACGGCTCCAGGCGCCGTTCGAAGTCGCGGACGTACTCGACCGCGCGGACCGAGCGCATCTCCGCCGCCTGGGCCGCCGCCTCCGCCGCCAGCTGGCACGCCTGGTCGAGTTCGCCGAGACCCAGGCGGGCGGTGGCGAGGACGACGCGGCAGAACAGCCGGCTGCGGGCGTACCCGGGCCCGCGCAGCTGCAGCGACCGTTCCGCGTGCTGGGCGGCGGCGCGGAACTGCTGGAGGTCCCGGTGGCAGTGGCCGAACTCGTCGGCGAGCTGGGCCTCGTCGAAGAAGCGCGCCCAGTGGGGCACCTCGTCGCCGGGCCGCGCGGCGTCCAGCGCGCGTTCCGCGCGGACCAGGGCGGCCGTGCAGGCCCGCACCTCCCCGAGCACCCCGTGCCCGCGTGCCTCGGCGGCGTGCAGCAGTGCCTGGACGGCGGGCGGGGCGGAGCCGCCCGCGCCCTGCTGGGCGACCCGGGCGAGCTGCACGGCCTCCCGTCCGTGGCCGAGGTAGACCGCCTGGCGGCTCATCGTGACGAGCACGTAGGCGCCGTACGCGCGGTCGCCGGCCGCCTGGGCCAGCCGGAGCGCCTGGACGAAGTACCGCTGGGCGAGCCCGTGCGCGGCGATGTCGTACGACGTCCAGCCGGCCAGCCGGGTCAGGTCGGCGGCGGCTGCGAAGAGCCGCCGGCCCAGCTGTTCTCCGTACGTCCCGCGGAGCATCGGCTCGCACTCGTGCTCCAGGTAGCGCACGAGGGCCTGGCGGGCGTGCCCGCCGCCGTACGCGTCGTCGAGGGTGCGGAACAGCTCGCCGACCGAGCGCAACGCGGAGATGTCACCCCCGGACACCCGGTACCCGGGCCCCCGGTCGGCCCCGCCGCGCCGGCGGGCGGTGAGTTCGGCGGGCGTCACGGGCCGCACCGGCCCCCGCCCCTGGGCGGGCACCCGCACCGGCTCGGCGCGGGCCACCTTGTCGTCGGGCCGGCCGATGAGCCAGTCCCGGCTCGGCACCACCAGCCCCGCCGAGGTGAAGGCGATCTTGCGGAGTTCCGCGTGGCTGCCGGAGTCCTTGCGCCAGAGCCCGCTGACGATGTCGACGGCCTCCTCCGGGGTGGCCGCGAACTCCAGTCCCGCGTAGACGGGCGCGCAGGCGTCGAGGCCCAGGTCCTGGGCGCTCAGCCTGCGCCCGAGGCGCCGGGTGAAGACCTCGGCGATCAGCGCCGGGGTCGTGCCGCGTGGCTGCTGTCCGCGCAGCCAGCGGGTGACGGAGGTCTTGTCGTATCTCAGGTCGAGCCCGTGTTCGAGACCGAGCTGGTCCACGCGACGGGCGAGTCCCGCGTTGGAGAACCCCGCTTCTGCGATGAGCGCGGCGAGCTGTCGGTTGGGGGTGCGCTGCGCGGGTCGTTCCGTCATCTGCGGTGCGGTCTCCTGCCTTCCGGCTGTGGGTGTGCGCGGATTGCCTGTGAGCAGCCCTTATGGCCTCGTGGTCGGCGCGAATGTAGCGGAGAGTGAACACCCGGTCGCAGAGATCAACCGGCATTCATCCGATCGTGTGAGGATTGCCCGAAAGCTGACGAGCGGGCCACGGAAGGCTGCCGGCTGGGGGTCCGTCGAACGGTCGTACAGTGGCGTGGGTGCGTTTCGCGCCTGACGACCTTCTAGGGAGGCGCTTGCCGTGAGTGAGTTGCGGTTCGTCCGGATGGGCTTCGGTGCCGAGGCCGTGGACTACCGGGTGGCCTGGGACGAACAGCGCCGGGTGCACGCCGCGCGGTTCGCCGACGAGGTGCCCGACACCGTCATCCTGCTCGAGCACCCGCCCGTCTACACCGCCGGGCGGCGCACAGAGGACAGCGAGCGGCCGCTCGACGGCACCCCCGTCATCGACGTCGACCGCGGCGGCAAGATCACCTGGCACGGTCCCGGCCAGCTGGTGGGCTACCCGATCCAGAAGCTGCCCCGCCCGGTGGACGTGGTCGCGCACGTCCGCCGCCTGGAGGAGGCGCTGATCCGCACCTGCGCGGAGTTCGGCCTGGAGACCACCCGGGTCGAGGGCCGCAGCGGGGTGTGGGTGCTGGGCGACCCGGTCGAACGGCGCCCGGCGCTCGGCGGGCTCTCCCTGGACTTCGACCCCCGGCTGAAGGACGACGAGTTCGACCCCCGGCTGAACGGCCCGGAGTACGCCCCCTCCAACGCCGGCCAGCGCCGCGAGGACCGCAAGATCGCCGCGATCGGCATCCGGGTCGCCAAGGGGGTCACGATGCACGGCTTCGCGCTCAACGTGAACCCCGACAACAAGTGGTTCGACAAGATCATCCCGTGCGGCATCCGCGACGCGGGCGTCGCCTCCCTGGCGAACGAGCTGGGCCGCGACGTCACGATCGAGGAGGTGCTGCCGGTCGTGGAGCGGCACCTGACGGACGTGCTCGTGAACGCCGAGCTGAAGCCGCGCGAGATCGAGCGGACGCCCGCCTGACGGCGGCCCCGCGGGACACGGCATAACCAGGGCGCGGCCGGCGTTGCACGTCACGGCCGAGCAGGCCGTGTGAGGGCGCCGGCGACTGCCAACGGCAGGCCGGCACCCTCGCCGGGCATACATATCAACGGGCGTACGCTTGACCACGCCGAAGAATCAATCGCTAGGAGCCGGTCGTGTCCGCAGTCGCACCCGACGGACGCAAGATGCTGCGCCTGGAGGTCCGCAACAGCCAGACCCCCATCGAGCGCAAGCCCGAGTGGATCAAGACCCGGGCGAAAATGGGCCCCGAGTACTCCAAGATGCAGAACCTGGTCAAGAGCGAGGGTCTGCACACCGTCTGCCAGGAAGCCGGCTGCCCCAACATCTACGAGTGCTGGGAGGACCGCGAGGCGACCTTCCTCATCGGCGGCGACCAGTGCACCCGGCGCTGCGACTTCTGCCAGATCGACACCGGCAAGCCCGAGGCGCTGGACCGTGACGAGCCGCGCCGCGTGGGCGAGTCGGTCGTCACCATGGACCTGAACTACGCCACCATCACCGGCGTCGCCCGCGACGACCTGGAGGACGGCGGCGCCTGGCTGTACGCCGAGACCGTGCGCCAGATCCACGCGCAGACCGCGGACCGCGCCGAGGGCCGCACCAAGGTCGAGCTGCTCGCCCCCGACTTCAACGCGGTGCCCGAGCAGCTGGCGGAGGTCTTCTCCTCGCGCCCCGAGGTCTTCGCGCACAACGTGGAGACGGTCCCCCGGATCTTCAAGCGGATCCGCCCCGGCTTCCGCTACGAGCGCTCCCTGAAGGTCATCACCGAGGCCCGCGACGTCGGCCTGGTCACCAAGTCCAACCTGATCCTCGGCATGGGCGAGACCCGTGAGGAGGTCAGCGAGGCGCTCAAGCAGCTGCACGACGCCGGCTGCGAGCTGGTGACCATCACGCAGTACCTGCGGCCCTCGGTGCGCCACCACCCCGTGGAGCGCTGGGTCAAGCCGCACGAGTTCGTGGAGCTGAAGGAGGAGGCCGAGCAGATCGGCTTCTCCGGCGTGATGTCCGGCCCGCTGGTCCGTTCCTCGTACCGCGCCGGGCGGCTCTACCGGATGGCCGTCGAGAAGCGCGGCGCGTACGTCGCCTCGCAGGCCGTCTGAGCGGAACGGCGACAGCCGGCGGAAGCCGTCGCGGGGCCGTGCCCCACACCCCCGCCGGCAGGCTGTGAATTCACGCACAAGGCCCTACCGCCTGGTAGTGGCCGAGAGCACGCGGTCCCGGCCGTCCTCCCAGCTGAGGGCACAGGCCGGGGCCGCGTCGGCGTTCCGCGCCCGGCACGGAGGCTTCATGCCTGTTTGACCGGTCGGTCACGCCCTGGTAACACCAGTCAGTGAGCCTGGAATCACAGCACGCCACCGCCCGTCCGCCGGCACCGAGGGAGAACGTCACCATGCAGGCCGCGCCCGTCCGCGCCACCCCCATCCCGTCCCTCTCCACCGCCCTGCGCGCCGTCGAGTCCCTGCTCATGAGCGGCGGCCAGCGCACCGCCCGGCGCAACGCCTGGACGTCGGTCCTGGAGGACCGCCGCCGCGCCAAGGACCGGGTCGAGGCGCAGCGTGTGCTCGACCAGACGCTGCTCACCCGCCCCTGAGCGTCCGACCCCGGCACTGCCGTCGAAGGCGCTCCGGGGGACACGTAGACTTCATGGCATGGCGAGGAAGGAACCCGCAGCGGACGCTGCGAACCCCGGGCGACTGAAGCAGATCGCTCTGACCTACAAGATGACCCGCAGGGCCGACAAGAAGATCGGTCTTGTACTCGCGGCTGTCGGAATCGTCACCTTCGGTGTCTTCCTCGCGATCGGCTTCTTGATCGGGCACCCCATCTATCTCGGCATCCTGGGCTTCCTGCTCGCCTTCCTCGCGACGGCGATCGTGTTCGGCCGCCGGGCCGAGCGGGCGGCCTTCGGTCAGATGGAGGGACAGCCGGGCGCCGCCGCGGCCGTGCTCGACAACATCGGCCGTGGCTGGACGACGACGCCGGCGGTGGCGATGAACCGCAGCCAGGACGTCGTGCACCGCGCGGTCGGCAAGGCCGGCATCGTGCTGGTCGCCGAGGGCAACCCGAACCGGGTGAAGAGCCTGCTGGCCGCCGAGAAGAAGAAGATGAACCGCATCGTCGCGGACGTCCCGGTGCACGACCTGATCGTGGGCAACGGCGAGGGCCAGGTGGAGCTGAAGAAGCTGCGCACCACGATGCTGAAGCTGCCCCGCGTGCTCACCGGCCCGCAGGTCACCGCGACCAACGACCGGCTGCGCGCCCTGGGCGACCTGATGAGCAACATGCCGCTGCCGAAGGGGCCGATGCCCAAGGGCATGAAGCTGCCGAAGGGCGGCGGGCAGCGCGGCCGCTGAGCCCCGTACCCGTACGTGACACACGACGACGGGGGGCGCCGGAATCGGATTCCGGCGCCCCCCGTCGTCGTGTGCCGGTGTCGTCGTGTTGTCGGCGTCGTCGTGTGTCGGCGTCGTGTGAACCGGCGGAGCCGGATCAGATCCGCACCTCGACCGTGCGGGCCAGCCGGTCGTGCAGGCCGCGGCCGTCACGGTCCCAGACGAGGGCGGGGATCGCGAGGCACAGCAGCGCCGAACGCAGCAGACCGCGCAGCGGCTGCACCCGGCCGCTGTCCACGGCGACCACGCGCAGCCCGAACAGGCGCTTGCCGGGCGTGAAGCCGATCGTGCCGACGGTCAGGACGCTCAGCACCAGGAACACCAGCAGCGCCCAGTTGCCGGTGCGGGCGTCGTAGCCGTCGGTGAACAGACCGTATGCGATCAGCAGGCACAGACCCCAGTCGACGGCGAGGGCGCCGATCCTGCGGCCGGGTCGTGCGATCGAGCCCGGTCCCTGTTCCGGCAGCCCCAGCTGCTCACCCCGGTAACCGAAGTCGGCACCGGCCTCCTCCATGGCCGCGCGCGGGCCGGACAGCCATGATCCGATTGCTTGCCTGTTGTCCACCCGTCCACGGTACTGCGACCGGATATGACCGGGAGACGGCGGGGTGTGCCGGGGCTACCGTGGAAGAGGTGCCGGTTAACTTGTGCGAAACAAACGGGTCACGCCCGAGAAATGACCCGTCCCTAGGGTCGAGTGCAGCGTGTGCCCCCGCACTGGCCGCACGAACGATCTACCACCCCGGCGGGACGGTCGGGAGTAGGAGGAGCTGGATGTTCCAGAACGCCGACGAGGCCAAGAAGTTCATCGCGGACGAGGACGTCAAGTTCATCGACGTCCGCTTCTGCGACCTGCCGGGTGTGATGCAGCACTTCACGATCCCGGCGTCGGCCTTCGACCCGGCCGAGGAGCTCGCCTTCGACGGCTCCTCGATCCGCGGCTTCCAGGCCATCCACGAGTCCGACATGGCGCTGCTGCCGGACCTGTCCACCGCGCGGGTCGACCCCTTCCGCCGGGACAAGACGGTCAACATCAACTTCTTCATCCACGACCCGATCACGGGCGAGCAGTACTCCCGTGACCCGCGCAACGTGGCCAAGAAGGCCGAGGCGTACCTCGCCTCCACCGGCATCGCCGACACCGCGTTCTTCGGCCCCGAGGCCGAGTTCTACGTGTTCGACAGCGTGCGCTTCAAGACCTCGGAGAACGAGTCCTTCTACCACATCGACTCCGAGGCGGGCGCCTGGAACACCGGTGCGCTGGAGGACAACCGCGGTTACAAGGTCCGCTACAAGGGCGGCTACTTCCCGGTCCCGCCGGTCGACCACTTCGCCGACCTGCGCGCGGAGATCTCCCTGGAGCTGGAGCGGTCCGGCCTGCAGGTCGAGCGCCAGCACCACGAGGTGGGCACCGCCGGCCAGGCCGAGATCAACTACAAGTTCAACACGCTGCTCGCGGCCGCCGACGACCTTCAGCTCTTCAAGTACATCGTGAAGAACGTCGCCTGGCGCAACGGCAAGACCGCGACCTTCATGCCCAAGCCGATCTTCGGTGACAACGGCTCCGGCATGCACGTCCACCAGTCGCTGTGGGCGGGCGGCGAGCCCCTCTTCTACGACGAGCAGGGCTACGCCGGCCTGTCGGACACCGCCCGCTACTACATCGGCGGCATCCTCAAGCACGCGCCGTCGCTGCTGGCCTTCACCAACCCGACGGTGAACTCGTACCACCGTCTGGTGCCGGGCTTCGAGGCGCCGATCAACCTGGTGTACTCCCAGCGCAACCGCTCCGCGGCGATGCGCATCCCGATCACCGGTTCGAACCCGAAGGCCAAGCGCGTCGAGTTCCGCGCCCCGGACTCCTCGGGCAACCCGTACCTGGCCTTCTCGGCGCTGCTGCTGGCCGGCCTCGACGGCATCAAGAACAAGATCGAGCCGGCCGAGCCGATCGACAAGGACCTCTACGAGCTGGCTCCCGAGGAGCACGCGAACGTGGCCCAGGTCCCGACCTCCCTCGGCGCCGTGCTGGACCGTCTCGAGGCCGACCACGAGTTCCTCCTCCAGGGCGACGTCTTCACGCCGGACCTGATCGAGACGTGGATCGACTACAAGCGTCAGAACGAGATCGCCCCGCTGCAGCTGCGTCCGCACCCGCACGAGTTCGAGCTGTACTTCGACGTGTGACCGGACCGCGGCGTGTGCGCCGCGTCGGTTCGTGTGCCGCCCCCGTCCCTGGTCGTCCAGGGGCGGGGGCGGCGTCGTGTGTCCGGAATGCTTCCCTCCAGGCGGGTGGGGAGGGATCCTTGGTGTGACACTGCTGTTCGAGAGAAGGTCACGGGCATGTCCGAGCAGGACGACGACAAGCGCGAGTTCGACCTCAGATGGGCGGACGGCGCCGAGCACAAGGAGCCGTCGGCCCGCGCCCGCATGCTCGCCGCGCGCTGGAAGGACAACCCGCCCGGACCGGTGCCGTTCCGCGGCGAGCCGGAGCACCGTGGGCGGAGATCGCCGGGACGCTCGTCGTGGGTGTCGACGGTCGTCATCCTCGGCTGCGTCGCCGCCGTGATCGTCCTGCTCGGCTACGCGAACATCGGGCCCTACTGATCCCGGTCAGTCGTTCCGGGCGACGGCGACCGTCGGTGAGGTGCGCGGGGCGCACCGGTGCCCCGGGCACCGCCCTCCGGATCCGCTCCTCCCTCCCCCACCGGGCGCGACCGCGCAAGTGCCGGGCGGCCCGGGCGACTTGGGGGTGGGCGGCACCCCGCCGTCCATGCTGCCCCAGCCCGTGGCCGGTCACGGCACGGCGGTGCCGGGCGCCCCGGGACGGGAGCGCCCGGCACCGGGTCGCGGGTGTCAGCGGTTGTAGCGCATGAACGCGCGCACCATGTGGCAGGTGGTGTCCGACGGCGGGTGGACGCCGATCAGCTCGGCGGCGCCGCGGATCGTCTCGTTCCGCGCCTGGGCGGGCAGGTAGACGCCGGAGTCGAGCAGGGCGATGGCGAGGCGCATCGCCTTCAGCCTGCGGTTGTGGGTGACGTACCACTCGCGCGGGCGGCCCGGGGGCAGCGGGCGCTTCTCCACCGGCGCGCAGGGCAGTTCGAGCAGCACCGGGCGCTTCGCGGTGGACTGGGTGGGCAAGGACTTCGGCTTGAGGGCGGCAGCGGGCACGGGCATCCTCCTGTCGCGGTCGGGGCGGTCGGCCGGGGTCCACGGCGACCTCGGCGACTCCCTCGAACACTTCCTCCATTCTACGTCCCGGCACTGACAATCAGCAGGCCCGCTTCGGCCAACAAATGCGCTGGTGGGCATGGGTTTTGGGAGCGCGTCACGGGTGGTGCGCGAGGTGCACGGGAGGAGCCGAATAAATCGAACAGCGCCGGCCGGGCGTACCGTGTGCGGCATGGAGATCTGGATCAACCCGGCCTGTTCCAAGTGCCGCAGCGCGATCAGCCTGCTCGACGCGGAGGGGGCGGACTACACCGTCCGCCGTTACCTGGAGGACGTGCCGTCCGAGGACGAGATCCGGGAGGTGCTGGAGCGGCTCGGACTGGAGCCGTGGGACATCACCCGGACCCAGGAGGCGGCGGCGAAGGAACTGGGCCTCAAGGAGTGGCCGCGGGACGCCGGCGCGCGGGACCGCTGGATCGCGGCGCTCGCCGCGCACCCGAAGCTGATCCAGCGGCCGATCATCACGGCGGACGACGGCACGGCGGTGGTGGCCCGCTCGGAGGAGGCCGTACGGGACGCGCTGTCCCGCTGACGCCCTGCCCCCTCACTCCTGTGACGCAGGCCACTTGGGCGACTTGGGCCGGCCGCTGAGCAACTGCGTTCGGTATCTCGTACATAGCGGCGTACGCTCCCCCGACCCCCTTGGAGTCGCGCATGTCGCGCAGGAGAACTTTCGGCCCGAAAAAGAAGCTGGCGTTGCTGCTGAGCGCCGCCACGGTGGCGGGCGGCGGTGCCTTCGTCATGGCGACCACGTCGAACGCGAGCCCGCCGTCGGCCACCACGAAGTCGGCGGCGGACTCGACGGTCTGTCAGGGGCTGGCCACCGCGCTCGGCAACAACCAGCGGTTCATCGCGGGCCAGCGGGCCAACCCCGACGCCCAGTCCGAGGCGCGGATCGCCAACCGTGAGGCGGTCATCGCCCAGATCCAGCTGCAGCAGGAGGCCTCCGGGTGCGCGGTGGGGGAGTCGGCTCAGGACTCCCGGCCCGCACAGCCGCAGCAGCCGGCCCCGTCCCAGCCCGCCGCGGGCGGCCAGGACGGACAGGCGGGCCAGAACGGGCAGGCGGGCCAGGACGGCGGCGGGGCCGCCGCCGGTGAGCAGGTGTGCAACGGCTCGACCGTCACCCTCTCCGGCGAGGCCGGCGCCCCGGCCGCGTCCAGCAACCAGTTCCCGGCCGGCACGAAGCTGAAGGTCACCAACCTGGACAACAACAAGTCCACGACGGTGGAGGTCACCTCGGTGTCCGGCAGCTGCGCGCTGCTGAACAACGCCGCCTTCGAGCAGGTCCGCGAGCCGGGCAAGTTCCTGATCCGCAGGGCGCTGATCGAGAAGGTGGGGTGAGGTCCTGGTGCGCCCGGAGGCCCGCCGTTCCCGTCCGGGAGCGGCGGGCCTCCCCATGCCGGGAGCGGCGGGTCATCGTGCCGGGAGCGGCGGGTCATCGTGCCGGGAGCGGCGGTCCCTTCACGTCCCATCGCATACACCGGGCCCCCCTCTCCTCGGCCCTCACGGAGTGGCGGCGGGCGCACCGGCGTCCGGTAACACGGGGTTCACACCCGGGCAACGGTCGGGAAATCGCCTGTTGACAAGCTGCGGGGCATTGACGGCGGCGCCCCAGTGCCGCAGCGCCGCAGCATCCGCACCAAGCGCGCCCAGACCCACCCCGAAGGATGTGGACCGTGAGCTTCAAGGCCGAGTACATCTGGATCGACGGCACCGAGCCGACCGCCAAGCTGCGGTCCAAGACGAAGATCCTGGGCGACGACGCGAAGGGCGCCGACCTGCCGATCTGGGGCTTCGACGGGTCCTCCACCAACCAGGCCAAGGGCCACGCCTCGGACTGCGTGCTCAAGCCGGTCTTCGTCTGTCCCGACCCGATCCGCGGCGGCGACGACGTCCTGGTGCTGTGCGAGGTCCTGAACACGGACATGACGCCGCACGAGTCGAACACCCGCGCCGCCCTGGCCGAGGTCGCCGAGAAGTTCGCCGCGCAGGAGCCGATCTTCGGCATCGAGCAGGAGTACACCTTCTTCAAGGACGCCTACCCGCTCGGCTTCCCCAAGGGCGGCTTCCCGGCCCCGCAGGGCGGCTACTACTGCGGTGTCGGCTCGGACGAGATCTTCGGCCGTGAGGTCGTCGAGGCGCACCTGGACAACTGCCTGAAGGCGGGTCTGGGCCTGTCCGGCATCAACGCCGAGGTCATGCCCGGCCAGTGGGAGTTCCAGGTCGGCCCGCTGTCCCCGCTGGAGGTCTCCGACCAGCTGTGGGTGGCCCGCTGGCTGCTCTACCGCACCGCCGAGGACTTCGGCGTCGCCGCCACCCTCGACCCCAAGCCGGTCAAGGGCGACTGGAACGGCGCCGGCGCGCACACCAACTTCTCCACCAAGGCGATGCGCGAGTCCTACGACGCGATCATCACGGCCGCCGAGTCCCTGGGTGAGGGTTCCAAGCCGCTGGACCACGTGAAGAACTACGGCGCAGGCATCGACGACCGCCTCACCGGCCTGCACGAGACCGCCCCGTGGAACGAGTACTCGTACGGGGTCTCGGACCGCGGCGCCTCGGTCCGCATCCCGTGGCAGGTCGAGAAGGACGGCAAGGGCTACATCGAGGACCGCCGTCCCAACGCCAACGTCGACCCGTACGTGGTGACCCGTCTGCTGGTCGACACCTGCTGCACCGCGCTGGAGAAGGCCGGCCAGGTCTGATCCGCGCCGCGATCCGTCCGAGGGGCGTCCACCGGAAGGTGGGCGCCCCTCACGCCGTCTGCTTCAATGGACCCATGGCCGGCTTCCGCACCCACCACGCGACGGGTCGACGTGACCTGGAGCCGTTCTGGCCTTCCCGTCAGCACCACGACTTCGACCGGGTGTGTCGTCGCGCGACGAACGCGCCGGCCCTTTAACGCCCGGATTCCTTCCCGGCCTTCGGCCGCCGCGCACCGCGTACGTCCTCGACGAACCCTTCGCGCGAAAGAGCTGACGTCCCATGGCGACCACCCCTTCCCTGTCCTCCCCCTCCCCCGTCCCGCCCGTCCCCGCCGCCGGGTCCCGGCTGCGCGCCGTCGACCGGGACGGGACGGTGACGGTCGCGGACCTGCTGCCGCCCGGCGCCACCTGGCTGCCCGCCCCGCCGGACGCCGTGCCCGTGCTGCCCGGCCGGCCCCCGATGGTCGGCTACCTGGTGCTGGTCCCCGCCGGCCGGCGGCCGCCGTTCCCCCAGCCGGTGACCGCGCCGGCCGGCCCCGCGGACGACGACGCGCTGATCCGGGTCGACCCGGTGCGGCGCACCGCCGAGGTCGACGGCCGCCCACTCGACCTGACGTACCTGGAGTTCGAGCTGCTCGCCCATCTCGTGGCGCACCCGGACCGGGTGCACACCCGGGACCACCTGGTGGGCACGGTGTGGGGCTACGGCCATGTCGGCGACGGGCGCACGGTCGACGTCCACATCGCCCGGCTGCGCCGCAAGCTCGGCGCCGGGTTCCGCGACGCCATCCGCACGGTGCGCCGTGTCGGCTACAAGTACGTCCCGCCGGTGCGGCGCTGAGCGGCCGGACGGTACCGCGCCGAGCGGGCGGGCGGCCCGGCGCCGAGCGGGCGGTACGGCGCCGGACCGGCGGTCTGCCGACAGCAGAAGCGTGTTCCCCGGTGCCGCCCGGCCGGGCAGAGTCGGCGGTATGAGACTTCTGTTGCTGGGTGGTACGGAGTTCGTGGGCCGGGCCGTCGCCGAGGCGGCCCTCGCGCGGGACTGGGAGGTGACCGTCTTCCACCGCGGGCGGCACGAGGCGCCCCCGGGCACCCGGGAGCTGCTGGGCGACCGCACCGAGGTGGACGGGCTGGCGGCGCTGGACGAGGAACCGGGCACGTGGGACGTCGTCGTGGACACCTGGTCGTCCGCCCCGCGCGCGGTGCGGGACGCGGCGCGGCTGCTGCGGGACCGCGCCGGACGGTACGTGTACGTGTCGAGCTGCTCGGTGTACACGTGGGCGCCGCCCGCCGGGTACGGCGAGGACGCCCCCGTGGTGGAGGGCGCCTCCCCGGACGCCGACGTGACGGACTACGCGCGGGACAAGCGGGGCGGCGAGCTGGCCGCCGTGGACGCCTTCGGCGCGGACCGCTCGCTGCTGGTGCGGGCCGGGCTGCTGCTCGGGCCGTACGAGAACGTCGGCCGGCTGCCCTGGTGGCTGAACCGCGTGGCACGCGGCGGTCCGGTGCTCGCCCCCGGCCCGCGGGACCTGCCGTTGCAGTACGTCGACGGACGCGACCTCGCGGAGTGGATCCTCGGCGCGGCCGAGCAGGGGCTGAGCGGGCCGTACAACCTGATGTCGCCGCAGGGCCACACCACCATGGGCGAGCTGCTGGAGGCCTGTGTGCGGGTGACCGGCGGGCCGGCCGAGCTGCGGTGGACGGCGCCCGAGGTGGTCCTCGACGCCGGGGTGGAGCCGTGGACCCAGCTGCCGGTGTGGGTGCCGCCGCACAGCGACCTGCACGACGCGCTGCACTCGGCGGACGTCTCCCGGGCGGTCGCGGCCGGGCTGCGCTGCCGGCCGGTCGCGGAGACCGTCGCGGACACCTGGGCCTGGCTGCGGGACATCGGCGGCACGGCACCGCAGCGCCCCGACCGTACGGTCAAGGGGCTGGACCCCGAGGTGGAGGCGAAGGTGCTGGCCACCGCCCGGGGGGTGTAGCCGGCCCCACCCCACAGGCGGGGGCCGGACCCAGTGTGCCGTCCGGCGCGGACGGTGAGACTGGGCCCATGACCACCGGGACGCACGCACACGACGGACGGAACGCGGCGCGGGAGTTCCCGCTCGCGGCGGTACGAGGACTGGCGCTGGCGCTGGTGTCGCTGCCGGGGGCGGTGGTGTGCTTCGTGGCGGCCGTGGTGTCGGTCTGCCTGATCCCGGTCGGCGTCGGCATCGTCACCACGCCGTACGTGCTGAAGGGCGTGCGGGCGTTCGCGGACTGGCGGCGGGTGCTGGCGGCCGAGTGGGGCGGGGTGCGGATCCCGCCCGCCCACCGGCCGCTGCCGAAGGACGCGAACCCGTGGGCGCGGACCTTCGGCATGCTGGGCGATCCGGCGACCTGGCGGGACCTGCTCTGGCTGTTGGTCGACATGACGGCCGGCTTCGTCACCGCGCTCTTGCCGGCCGCCCTGCTCGTCTACCCGCTGGAGGGGTTCGCGGTGGCGGCCGGGCTGTGGCGGGTGCTGCCGGACCCGTGGTGGTACGGCTTCGTGCCGGTGTCCGGGCAGGTGTCCGCGCTGGGCGCCGCCGCGCTGGCCCTGGCGCTGCTGATGCTCGGACACTTCACCGCAGCGCGCCTGCTGCGCGTCCACTTCCTGCTCACCCGGGCCGTGCTGGGCTCCGGCGGCCGGGAACTGGCCGAGCGGGTGCGGGTGCTGACCGAGACCCGGCGGGAGGCCGTGGACACCTCGGCCGCCGAGCTGCGCCGCATCGAGCGGGACCTGCACGACGGGGCGCAGGCCCGGCTGGTGGCCGTGGGGATGGATCTGGGGACGATCGAGGCGCTGATCGAGAAGGACCCGGGGCAGGCGCGGGAGCTGCTGGCGCGGACCCGGCAGTCGTCCGCGGAGGCGCTGACCGAGCTGCGGGACCTGGTGCGCGGCATCCATCCGCCGGTGCTGGCCGAGCGGGGGCTCGGGGACGCGGTGCGGGCGCTGGCGCTGCGGCTGCCGGTGGCCACGGAGGTGGACGTGACGCTGCCCGGGCGGGCGGACGCGCCGGTGGAGTCGGCCGCGTACTTCGCGGTGAGCGAGGTGCTGGCCAACGCGGTGAAGCACTCCGGCGCGGACCGGATCTGGGTGGACCTGCACCACGCCGACGGGTGTCTGCGGGTGACGGTCACCGACAACGGGCGGGGCGGCGCGGTGATCGGGGCCGGTTCGGGACTGGCCGGGGTGGAGCGACGGCTGGGTACATTCGACGGCGTCCTGGCCGTCAGCAGCCCCGCGGGCGGTCCCACCCTGGTCACCATGGAGATTCCGTGCGTGTTGTGCTGGCCGAAGACCTCTTCCTGCTGCGCGACGGACTCGTCCGGCTGCTCGGGGCGCACGGCTTCGACATCGTCGCGGCCGTGGGGTCCGGGCCGGAGCTGACCCGGGCGCTCGCCGAGGAGGAACCGGACGTCGCCGTGGTCGACGTGCGGCTGCCGCCCACCCAGACCGACGAGGGGCTGCAGTGCGCGCTGCGGGCCCGGCGCGAGCGCCCCGGACTGCCGGTGCTGGTGCTCTCCCAGCACGTGGAGCAGCTGTACGCGCGCGAGCTGCTGGCGGACGGCGACGGCGGGGTGGGGTATCTGCTGAAGGACCGGGTGTTCGACGCGGAGCAGTTCGTGGACGCGGTCCGGCGGGTGGCGGCGGGCGGTACGGCCATGGACCCGCAGGTGATCCAGCAGCTGCTGGCGCGGCGGTCCGGCGCGGACCGGCCGCTGGAGCGGCTGACGCCCCGGGAGCTGGAGGTGCTGGAGCTGATGGCGCAGGGGCGGACCAACGCGGCCGTCGCGGCCCGGCTGGTGGTGACGGAACGGGCCGTCGCCAAGCACACCGCCAACATCTTCGCCAAACTGGGCCTGGAGGTGTCGGACGACGACAACCGCCGCGTGCTGGCGGTTCTCGCGTATCTCGACCACGGCCGGTGAAACATGACGCCCGGCTTCACGCCGGGTGGGGAGCCGACAACTCCCGGTACCTGAGGGCCTGTTGAAACATACGGGACCGCACTGACTTCTCATCGATTCCTGTGACGGGTGAACACCCGGGGGGCGGGCCGCGTACTCATGGGCGCCGCTTCCCCTCACGGGCGCCTCGATGCCCCGCAATGGGATGCCCCGCAAGGAAGTCAGAGGAGTTCCATGGGACGCAACACAAGAAAACGCCGTACACCGCTGGCCACCAAGGTGATAGCCGGGGCGGCGGCCCTGGCCATCGGTGGGGGCGGTCTGGTCTGGGCCAACTTCTACGCCTCGGCGCACGAGGAGAACGGGGGGCACAACGCCACCAAGTCGGGGCAGGCCCGGGTCGCCACGATCAACTGTCCCGACGTCGGTCAGAAGCTGACCAAGGTGCCCCGCAAGGCGCGCTGGGGCGTCGCGCGGGAACTGGCGCGGCTCGACCGTCAGATCACCGACGCGTACACGCGCCTCGCCGAGACGCGCCAGGCGCAGGCGGGCGACGCGAACTACGTCGACAACGCCATCCTCGGCCCGCTGAAGTCCAAGCGCGTGGCCACCCTGGACCGCATCAACATCAACATCAAGCGGGCCGGCGGCCAGGCGCGCGACCTCGGCCGGTTCGCCCGCTGCCAGGGCGTGCCGGCGGAGCAGCCCGGCGGCGGTGACGGCGGCCAGAACGGCGGCGGTCAGGACGGCGGGCAGAACGACGGCGGGGGTCAGAACGACGGCGGCGGCCAGAACGGCGGGGGCCAGGACGGCGGCCAGGGCAACGGCGGGCAGGCCGGCAACGGTCCCGTGGCGGACGACTTCATCAAGATCGAGGACGTGCAGCCGAACTCCCGCAACCTGCCCAACGGCCTCGCCGCGAACGGCGACACCGGCTCGACCGGCAGCTTCACCACCGAGTGCGGCAAGAACGACAACGCGCTGCGCAACTCGGACAACGTGATCGTCGCCCCCGGCGTCAGCAACGGTGCCCAGCACCAGCACGACTACGTCGGCAACCAGGCCAACACGGCCTTCGCGAGCGACGAGGACCTGGCGAACGGCGAGACCACCTGCCAGAACCAGGGCGACCGGTCGTCGTACTTCTGGCCGGTGCTGCGGATCCAGGACGGCACGCAGGACATCGACCAGGACCAGCCGGGCGGTGGTCAGGACGGCAACGTCGGCAAGATCGTGGCGCCCACCGAGGTGAACCTGAAGTTCGTCGGCAACCGGACGAGCGACGTGGTCGCGATGCCCCGGGCGCTGCGCATCATCACCGGTGACGCCAAGGCCTTCACCAACGGTCTGAACAACGCCAACACCGCCTGGAGCTGCACCGGCTTCGAGGACCGGCAGGTGACGGACAAGTACCCGATCTGCCCCGAGGGCAGCGGCGTGGTCCGCACGACCAGCTTCCAGAGCTGCTGGGACGGGCAGAACAGCGACAGTGCCAACCACCGCACGCACGTCGACTTCGTCGAGGCGGACGGCACCTGCTCGAACGGCTTCCAGGCCATCCCGCAGCTCCAGGTCCGCCTGGTGTACGACAACATCCCGGCCCCGCAGGTCGACAACGGGCAGCTGGTGAGCCCGTACGCGGTGGACACCTTCCCGGAGCAGCTGCACAAGCCGATCACCGACCACAACGACTTCATCAACTTCTTCGACGAGAACCTGATGAACGAGATGGTCGAGTGCATCAACAGCGGCCGCGACTGCCAGTAGGCGGGCGGGCCCCGGCCGAGGGCGGCCGGTAGAGGGAAAGGGCGAAGGCCGGCGGCGGGAGTTCCCACCGCCGGCCTTCCGTGTGTCCGGCGCGCGGCCGGTCAGCCGTGGTGGCCGCCCTTGTTGTGGCTGCCGCCCGGGTTCATGTGCTCGGACCCCTCCTCCAGATCCCCGCCGAGGCTGGACCGCAGGGCCTCGACCGTCCTCTCCTCGCCGACGGCGACCCACTTGCGGCCGACGAGGTAGTAACCCCCGTAGTCCTTCGCGGTGTTGAGCCACTCGCGCTGACCCCGGTCGGTGGAGAAGGTGGCGAGGACGTACTTCTCGTCGCCCTTCCCGCACAGCGCCTGGCGGATGGTGTCGGCGTCGGTCTGCATGTCGGGGTCGCACTTCGCCTCGGCGGCCAGGTGTTCCAGGCTGCCGGTGGCGGTCGGCGGCACCTGGTCCTCACCGGTGCCGCCGGACCCGCAGCCCGCCAGCGCCAGGGCCGCCACGGCGCAGGTCAGCGCGAGCGTCGGTCGGGTCACCCTCATGTGTTCCTCCGGTCTTGACGGCGACATCGTGGGGCGGCGACATGCCGCACGGAGCCCCGGCCGGGGGCCCTCGGCATTCGATACGGCTGCGGCGCGCCCCGCGCTCAATCGCGGCAGCACCTCCGCCGGTCCCTCCGGGCGGGGGGACGCGTGGGTCAGGTGACCATCCACGGATTCGCTCGTTCTGCTGAACGTGCAGTCACAGGATGCCGCCGCCCAGTCCCCCGCGCCCTCCTCCCCGGCCGGACCGGTCGTGGACGTCGAACAGGCCGAGGCCGCGCTCGTCGAGCACTATCCGCGGCTCGTGCGGCTGGCCTATCTCGTGCTGCCCTCCCGGCTCGGCCGCACCCGGCGGGTCCTCACCGCGCACGCCCTGGTCCAGCGCGCCCTGCCCCGGGGCCGTGCCGCCGCACCGCTGATCCCGGCGCAGAGCGCCGGCCGGGACGGCGACCCCGGCTACGCGCTGGTCCGGCTCCAGGTGGTGCGTACGGCGCTGGAGGCGGGGCTGCCGCTGTACCGCCGCGGCCTGCCGAAGCGGGCCCAGCTGCCGCCGCTGCTGCCGCACGTGTGGGGGCTGAAGGTGTTCCCGCGGCCGGGCGGCGCCGACGAACTCGCCCTCGACCAGCGGCTGTCCGCGCTGTCGGGTCCGGCGCGTGCCGCGCACGCCCTGCGCGGCCTCGAACGGCTCCCTGACGGGGACGTGCGCGGGGTGCTGACCGCCGCGGGCGTCACCGACGTGGACGCCGCGCTGCGGGAGGCCGACGGCATCCCGGACCCGTACCGGCTGCTGGACTCCCCGGAGTTCGACCCCTGTTCGCTGCAGGCCCGGCCGACGGACCTGCTGCGCCGCCGCCGGCACCTCAAGGCCGGGCTGGTCGGGGCGGCGGCGCTGGCGGTGTGCGGGGCGCTGCTCTCACTGCCCGGGGACGGCTGGGGGGCCGACGGCCCGGCCGCTCCCCCGTACGCCCAGAATCCGGCCGCGCGGGCCGCGCTGGACCCCGCGAAGCTGACCCGGACGCCCGCCTCGGCGTGGAAGACGTCCGCGCGCACCGACTTCTCCGTGTGGCCGACGCGGGGCGCGCTCACCGGCGACCGGGCCCTGCTGCGCCGCGCCCTCGCCGTGTGGGCCCGGCCGGGCGAGGGCGTCAAGGCCACGGCGACCCCGGGCACACCGTCCGGCGGGCCCGCCGGACCGCCCCAACTGCTGTACGCGGGGACGGTGGACGGCGCCCGCGTGGTGATCCTGTACGACGGCTGGCGTCTCGCCCGGTACGCCGAGCCGGAGCACGGCACCCGGGGCGCGGCCCTTGACCTGGCCCGGGTCGACGGCGCCGGCCGGGCCGGGGCGAGCGCGGTGGTGCTGAGCCGATCGGACGGCAACGTCCGGTTCCTGGTGGCTCCCTGGGTGCGGGAGGCGGGCGAGCGGGACCTGCGCGAGCCGGGCTCCGGTGCCATGGGCCTGGCCCTCGACGACGGGGTGACCGCGCCCTTCGTCTCCGTGGTGGGGCGGGAGCCGTGCACGGCGTGGAACGCGCTGGAGCTGACCGACGGCACCGGTACCCGGGTGCTGACGGACCTGGGCGAGCTGGTCCCGGCCCGGCTGACCGCCGGGCGCCCGGGTGAGGCCGGCGACCTCTCCGGGGCGAAGGAGCTGCGCGCCTGGGCCCCGTACGCCTGTTCGCTGGCAGTGATGCGCTCGGCGGGCGTCCGCAGTGTCAACGCCTGGACGTTCGCCGAGCAGCCGCTGCCGGACGCGGACGGCGAGGCGGAGTGGCTGTGCACCCGGGGCGAGACCTGGCGGGGAACCGGGGCGCGGGTGCTGGCGCAGTTCCACACGCCGGGCGCGCGGTACGGGGCGGTGGCGGCGACCGCGCAGGACGTGCCGGCGTGCGGGGAGCGGCGGCCGGAGGTGCTCGCCGGGGTGCTGTGGAAGTCCGCCGAGGGTGCCTGGTACCTGCTGGCGGCCGGCAGCGCCGGCGTGACCGGCGTGGAGGCGACCGGCGGGATCGAGGGCAGGGCGAAGGGCCGTCTGCTGTCCGTGCGGGCCGAGAAGGGCGCCCGGGCGGACCTCGAGGGCACACTGGAGGACGGGGGGCCGGTCGGCGGGCTGCGGTGATCCGGGGAACACCGGTGTCCGGTCCGGCCCGTGGGAGGCCGGAATCGATCGGTAAGGTGTTCGTATGACTACCGGGGTGCGTCGTAGGTTGGGAGTCGAGGAGCGTCGGCAGCAGCTGATCGGCGTGGCCCTCGAACTGTTCAGCAGCCGTTCCCCCGACGAGGTCTCGATCGACGAGATAGCGTCCCGAGCCGGCATCTCGCGCCCGCTCGTCTACCACTACTTCCCCGGCAAACTCAGCCTGTACGAGGCCGCGTTGAGGCGTGCCGCGGAGGACCTGTCGTCGAGGTTCACGGAGCCGCACGAGGGTCCGCTGGGCTCGCGGCTGCGGCGCGTGATGGCCCGGTTCTTCGACTTCGTCGAGGAGCACGGCCCCGGCTTCTCCGCCCTGATGCGCGGCGGCCCCGCGGTGGGCTCCTCGACCACCAACGCCCTGGTCGACTCGGTGCGCCAGGCAGCGTACGAGCAGATGCTGGCGCACATGGGTGTGGTGGGTCCGGCGCCGGTGCGGCTGGAGCTGGTGGTGCGCTCCTGGATCTCGCTCGTCGAGTCGACGGCGCTGATCTGGCTGGACGGGCGGCGGGTGCCCCGCGAGGAGCTGGAGGCGCAGCTGGTGCAGGACTTCGCGGCGCTGGCCGCGGTCGCCGCCGCGCGGGACGAGGAGATGGCGACGCTGCTGCGCGGCCTGGTGAAGCAGGAGCCGGGCGACGGCCCGTTCACCGACCTCGCCGCCCGGATGATCTCCCTGGCGCAGGAGTGACCGCGCCGGCCATCTGGGGGCTGGTCGTCGAGACGACCGTGGGCTCCGGGGAACGCAAGCACACGGAGGCCACCGTGGTGGCGCACGTCGAGGGGAGCCGCGAGGAGGCGCTCGCGGAGCTGGAGCGACGGGCGCGGGCGTACGTGCCCGCCCACCCCTTCAACCACGACCGGCGCCGTCTGCTCAGGGACGGCGACGGCTTCCTGCTCGTCGTCGACGGGGCGTGGCGCTCGTTTCTCACCCGGTTCACGGTGGCGGAGCTGCTGGAGGACTCCGCCGCGCCCAGTGAGCCGGAGCCGGTCGCCGGGGAGCCGCCCGCCCCGGATCCCGTCGGGGAAGCACCGCCCCCGCCTCCTCGCCCGACGCCGGAGCAGCTCGCGGAGCGGGACGAGGACGGCGTGCCGGTGCTGCCGTCGTGGCTGGGCCGTCGCGACCTGTCCTGAGGGCCTACTCGCCCTCGGACTTGCGGTAGGACGGGTCGAGGTCGCGGACCTCCGCGGAGGTGTGCGGCATCTGCCCGCCGGCCGGTTTCACGTACTGCCGCAGCAGCTCCAGGACCGTCTCGGTGAGCCGGGCCTTGGTCTCGTCGGTGCGGCCGGCCAGCAGGGCGATGTGGACGTGCACCAGCGCGTGCCCCTCGGTGTCGGGGCCGACCACCGGGTCCTCGGTGCGCCGGAACCGCGTCTTGCACGCGGGCGGTTTCGCCGCCGCGATCTCCACGACGGCGTCGTGCAGGTCCCGCGCGAAGGCGGGCCGGTCGAACCCGTCCGCCAGGTTGTCCGAGTAGTCGACGGTGATCTGCGGCATGGGCCCTCCTGGTGCTGGTCAGGAGGGCCCACCCTAGCCGCAGCCGCCGGGACGATCAGCCGGTGGTGAACACCGCGACCGTGCGGGCCGGCACGGTGAACGTGCCGGTCGCCTTCGCGTACGACGCCGTCTTCACGACCGCGTCCCCGCCGGCCGCCTGCACCGGGTGCAGGCGGTGGTCCGTCCCGGCGAGCGCGGCGACGCGCTGCTGCTGCCGCTCGGGCGTGGCGTTGAAGACCACGACCAGGCCGCCGAGGCGCATGGTGATGACGCCGGGCGTCTCGTCCTTCCCGGACAGCGGGAAGGACAGCCGGGACTGCACCTGGTCCGCCGTGCCGAGGGAGAACGCCTTCTCCGTCGTGCGGATCCGCAGCAGGTCCCGGTAGGCCGCCGAGGCGCCCTCGATCTGCGGGCAGCCCACCGTCACCGAGCCGAGCAGCGGCTTGGCGTACGGCCACTTGTCCTTGTTGTCGGCGGCCGGTGGCAGTCCGCGGCCCATGCCGTTGCCGTCCGCGCAGTTCCAGTGGATGGCGTTGAACCAGTCGCCGCTGTCGTAGGAGTTGCGGTCCAGGGACTTGGAGCGCAGCAGGTCGGTGCCCGCCTGGGAGAGCGCCGGGCCCTGGGAGAGGGCGGCGGTCGCCATGGCGAGGACCTGCATGCGGGCCCGGTCCGCGGCCGGGGTGTCCTTCGGCAGCTTGAAGGCGAGCGCGTCGAACAGCGACTCGTTGTCGTGCGCGTCCGCGTAGGCGAGGGCGTCGCCGGGGGCGGCCGCGTACCCGGCGGGGGCGCCGTTGTAGTCGACCTGGGAGCCCTTGACCTCCTTGCCGCCGGTGTCGGTGAACGTGTAGTCGGCGAGGTTGCCGCTCAGGCCCACCTTGATGAGGTCCTGGTAGTGCAGCAGCCGGGCCTTCTGCTCGGCCGGGGTGCCGTTGGCGGCCGAGGAGTTGGGGTCGGTGTAGAGGCCGGAGGCGAAGCCCTGCACGCCGGGGTCCTCGTCGAAGGGGCCCCCGCCGCGCACGGCGTCACGGGCCCGGTCGGAGAAGGTGGCGATGCCGGTGCCGGCCATGTTCTGCTGCGTGGCCTGCTCGAAGCGGGCGTCGTCGGCGATCTCGCCGAAGTTCCAGCCCTCGCCGTACAGGATGATCTTCTTGCCGTCGACACCGTCCTTCTTCACCGTGAGGGCGTCGAGGGCCTTGCGGACGGCGAGGATGTTCTCCTTCGGGTGGTGGCCCATGAGGTCGAAACGGAAGCCGTCGACCTTGTACTCCTTGGCCCAGGTGACGATGGAGTCGACGACGAGCTTGCCCATCATGGCGTTCTCGGGCGCCGTGTTGGAGCAGCAGGTGCTGTTGGCGACGGAGCCGTCGGCGAGGAGCCGCTGGTAGTAGCCGGGGACGATGCGGTCGAGGACGGAGGTCTTCGCCTGGCCGTGGGCGGCGGTGTGGTTGTAGACCACGTCCATCACCACGCGCAGGCCGTCCTCGTTGAGCGCCTTCACCATCCGGCGGAACTCCACCGTGCGGGCGGTGCCGTCCGGGTCGGTGGCGTAGGAGCCCTCGGGGACCGTGTAGTGGTACGGGTCGTAGCCCCAGTTGTAGGCGTCCTTCGCGGCGGCCTTCGCCACGCACTCCTGCTGCTTCTCGGAGTCGGCCGGGTAGGAAGCCAGGTCGCAGTCGACGGTCGCCTGGTCGGACTTCCTCTCGGGGATGGTGGCGATGTCGAACGCGGGCAGCAGGTGCACGTACGAGGTGCCGGCCCGCGCCAGCTCGCGCAGGTGCCTGCTGCCGTCGCTGTCCTTGTCGGTGAACGCCAGGTAGGTGCCCCGGTGCTCCGCCGTGCGGTCCTCGACGGAGAAGTCGCGGATGTGCAGCTCCTGGATCTGCGCGTCCTTGAGCGGTACGGCCTTCGGCTTGGCGTAGCCGTCCCAGCCGCGCGGCTGGAGGGACCGGTCGGCCAGGTCGACGACGAGGCTGCGCTCGGAGTCGGTGGTCAGAGCGGTCGCGTACGGGTCGGTGACCTTGTTGGTGACGAGCTCGCCCGCGGCGGGCGCCCACACGGTCACCGCGTACCGGTACTCCTTGCCCTTCCAGGAGGCGGGGCCGGTGACGGACCAGACGCCGGTGGCGTCGTTGCGGCGCATGGCGACCGTACGGCCGTCGAGCTCCAGGGCGACCTTCCGCGCGGTCGGCGCCCACACGGACAGGGTGGGCCGGTTGTTCTGGAACACCGGGCCGAGCCGCGCCTTGGTGGCGCCGGCGGCGTAGAGGTCGTCGAGGACGCCGGCGATCTGCACGCCGGTGGCGGCGAGCACCGCGCCGTTGGCCGCCCTCTGGGTGGCGACGACCTGGCCGCGCAGGGCCTCGCGGACCCGGTCGCGGTCACGCGGGTCGACGGTCCAGGCGGTGCCGTCGGCGAGGTGGGGGAACTCCGCCTTCTGCGCGTCGGTGAGAGCCGACTTGTTCAGGCGGATCCAGCGGGCGTCGCCGGTGTCCAGCTTGCCGTCCCTGACCGCGACCGCGCCGGTGCGGGAGGTGAGGAGCTGGGTGGAGGCGGCAGCGGCGGAGCCGTCCCAGACGAGGGTGGAGCGGTCGATCCAGACCGCCTTGGAGGTGGCCAGGTCGAGGGCGGCCGCGGACCCGGCGGGCTGCGGCAGCAGGTACTTCTCCTGCCCGCTCACCAGCCACACCTCGTGGCCGTTCGCCTTGAGGTCGAGCGACTGGTCGGTCGGGAGGTCCTTCTCGTCGCCCTTGTGGAGGATGTAGCTGAGGCTGGTGGCACCCTCGGCGAGCGGCACCTCGAAGACAGCGCCATAGGCATCAGTCTTCACCGGTTCCAGGGGCTTCGACCAGTCGGTGGGGTGCGCGGCACCGGTCCAGGTGTGCAGCCCCCAGCCGTCGTAGTTCCCGTCGGCGCGGTGGTAGTGCAGGACGGCCTTGGTGGTGTCCTGCGCCGGGTACTCGGGCCGCTCAGTGGTGACGGTGTCGTCGCCCTGCTTGATCCAGACCTCGCCGGTGCGGGTGACGTCGATGGTGCGGTCGGTCGCGACGTCCTTGTTGCCGTCCTTGTCGACCACCAGGAAGCCGACGTCGGAGGCGCCCGGCTTCAGCTTGACCCAGGCGAAGGCACCGTAGGCGTCGCGGCCGGTGAAGGCGTGTCCCGCGGGCCATTCGGTGGCCTCGCCGTCGGCCAGGTCGCCCCAGGCGTACAGGCTCCAGTCGTCGTAGTCGCCGTCGGGGCGCTGGTAGTGGACGATCGCGTATTCGCGGGAGGCGGCGGTGGGCTCCTCCTCGGCGGGCGGGGTGCCGGTCGTGGACGCGGCGAGGGCGCTCGCGGTGCGGCCGGCCGAGTCGATCACGACGGCCTTGTAGCGCAGCGCGGTACCGGCGGGGACGTCCGCGCCGATGGTGTGGGTGACCTTGTACGGCGCGTGGTCGGCGGAGCCGAGGGTCTGCCACGTCCCGTTTCCGGTCTGGGCGGCGAAGACCACTCTGTTCAGCTGACCGCCCTCGACATCGGCGGTGACCTCGACGGTGCCGGTGGCGCCCGCCTCGGGGGCCTTCAGGGTGAGCGTGGGCTTCGCCTCGGGCCTGCCGAGCGGGGCGGCGGCCTTGAGGACGATCGCGGAGCGGGCCGGGACGGAGACGGTGATCTTCCGGTCGGCGTCGCTGCGCACGGTCGCGTCGGTGCCGTGGACGCCCTTGAAGGCCGTCCGGGCGGAGCCGGTCGCGAAAGTGGCCTTCTTGGTCTCGGCGGCATTGTTGAAGGCGACGACGTACTCGGTGGTGTCCTTGCCGGTGGCGGTGCGGGAGAAGGCGTAGACGCCGGGGCCGTCGTCGGCGTACCGCTCCTGCTGGACGCCGTCGGTCAGCGCCGGGTGCGCCTTGCGGAGCGTGGCGAGGGCGCTGATCTGCCGGTAGAGCGGGGAGCGGGTGTCGTAGGTGTCCTCGGCGTGGGTGCGGCCGGTGCCGATCAGGTCGTCGTCGAGGTAGTCGGCGGTGCGGGACGCGAAAAGGGTCTGGCGGGCGTCCTTGTCGCCGCCGGCGCCCGTGAAGCCCTGCTCGTCGCCGTAGTAGACGACCGGGTTGCCGCGGCTGAGGAACATCAGCTCGTTGGCGAGCATGTCCCGCTTCAGCAGCTCCGCGTCGGACGCCTCCGGGTTGTCCTGCTTCAGGAACGTGCCGATGCGGCCCATGTCGTGGTTGCCGAGGAAGGTGACCTGCTCGTACGCGTTGGCCTTGTCGGTCGTGTACTTGTAGTCGTCACCGAAGACAGAGGCGAGCTTCTTGGCACTGCCGCTCTGGGAGGCGTACGTGCGGGCCGCCTCCTGGAAGGGGAAGTCGAGGGTGGCGTCGAGCCGGCCCTGCGTGACGTAGGGGGCGGTGACGTTCGTGTCGGAGGAGTACACCTCTCCGAACATGAAGAAGTCGTCCCGGCCGCGCTTCGCCGCGTAGGCGTCGAGGGCGGTGGCCCACTGGGTCCAGAACTCCATGTTCACGTGCTTCACGGTGTCGATCCGGAAGCCGTCGATGTCGAAGTCCCTGACCCACCGCTGGTAGATCTTCTCCATGCCGTCGACGACCTCGGGACGCTCGGTCCACAGGTCGTCGAGCCCGGAGAAGTCGCCGTACTCGGCGGACTCGCCCGCGAAGGTGGAGTCGCCGCGGTTGTGGTACATCGCCGGGTCGTTGAGCCAGGACGGCACCTTGAGCCGCTTCTTCGCGGCGGGCACGACGGGGGTGCGCGGGAAGGAACCGGTGTCCACCCGCGGGAACGTCCGCCTGCCGTCGGCGTAGTCGGCGTCGTCGAAGGGCACGCCGTCCTTCGTCAGGTACGGGAAGGCGCCCTTGGAGAGGTAGTCGGAGGACTTCTCCTCGTACTGGACGACGTCGGCGGTGTGGTTGGTGATGACGTCGAAGAAGACCTTCATGCCCTTGGCGTGGGCCTTGTCGATGAGGGTCTCGAGGTCCTTGTTGGTGCCGAAGTGCGGGTCGACCTGGGTGAAGTCGGTGATCCAGTACCCGTGGTAGCCAGCGGAGGCGTCCTTGCCGGTGCCCTGCACGGGCTGGTTCTTGAAGATCGGCGCCATCCAGATGGCGGTGGTGCCGAGCCCCTTGATGTAGTCGAGCTTCTGGGTGAGGCCCTTGAGGTCGCCGCCCTGGTAGAAGCCCTTGTCGGTGGGGTCGTACCCGTGGGTGAGGCGCGAACCGGTCAGTCCGCCGCGGTCGTTCTTCGGGTCGCCGTTGGCGAAGCGGTCCGGCAGGACGAAGTAGAACTGCTCCCGCGTCAGGTCGTGGCGCGCCGGGGAGGAGGCGAGCTTCGCGTCCGAGGGGGGCGCGGGCGGGGTGGCGGCTCGGGCGGCGACCGGCTGCACGAGTGCCGCGGCGAGCGCGGCCACCGTGACGGCGGCGACGCGGCGGCCCCGCGCGGTGCGGCGCCCCGGGGGCGCGGGCCATCTGGGTATCAAGGCGTGAACTCCTTGCGCTTACGGCTCATTGGGTCCGACCCCACACCCCGGCGGGGGCTGTTTCGGCCACATCACCGGAGCGTCGGCGTGACCGTATCGTCGTTGAAAGCCTTACAGCAATACTTCTGAAACCGACGGCAAGAACTTCCAGCGGGAGGTATCCGGCACGGGCGGACGAGTCCGGCACACGGACGTGCGCGCCATCGGTCACCTGGCGGGCGACCGGCGGCGCGCGGGCGCTCGGTGACGAACCGTCAGGCGGCGGCGGTGGCGCAGACGACGGCGTAGGGCCGGCCGATCGCCAGGGTCGGTTTCAGCGGGTTCGTGGTGCCCGACGGGCACTCCGCCTCGGTCTCGACCAGGCCGAGGACCTTGTAGTCGGCGGAGCCGGCCTTGGCGCAGGCGATCTCCTGGGCCTGGGCGTCGACGCAGTCGCCCTTCACCAGCCGGCCGCCTCCCGCACCCGCGTCGTCCGACGACGCATCCGACGAGGACGACGCGGACGAGGACGACGACGGATCGGAGGACGACGAGGACGAGGACCCGTCGTCGTCGAAGTGGTTCCACGCGGCGATGATGCCGATCAGGATCAACGGCACCATCACCGCCTGAAGGCACCCGGCCGCACGCCCTCCGGGACGCCGGGTGGTGGTGTTCGCAGCCATGTGGACGTGCTCCCCCCGCGGCGCGTCCGGCGATCGCGTGGAGGGATCGCGCCGCGCCTCCTCACCCAGCGGGGGCGCCTGATCACCCCGCGTTCACGCTAGCGTCCGGCGACCGTGGATCCGGCCGCCGGACGTCACAGTCGTGCTTCAGCAGGAGGACTTGCCGGCGTACACGGCGAGGGCCGTGTGGGCGCCCAGGGTCGCGGTGAGCTGCCCCGAACCGTTCACCGTCACCGGGGAGTTGCTCTGCACGTTGCAGTACGTGCCCGCCGGGAGGGAGGTCTGGTAGGTGCGGGTCAGGGAACCCGACTCGTGGTTGACGGCCACGAAGCCCTTGCTGCCCCGGCCGAAGGCGATGGCGTCACCGCCGTTGTCCCACCAGTTGGTGACCGCCTGGCCGCGGGTGGCGTTGCGGAAGCCGACCATGGATCTGATCTCGGGCCAGTTGTGCTGGCACTTCCAGCCGCTCTGCCAGCAGGCGTCCACGCGGCCGCCGTTGGGCGGTCCGGCGTCCTGGTTGGTGAACTCGTAGCCGGAGTTGATGTCCGGGGCGCCGTAGGGCCAGGCCAGCATGAAGACGTTGGCCAGGGTGTAGGTGGCGTTGTCCTTGTAGCTGAGCGTGGAGCCGTTGCGCTCGGTGTCGTGGTTGTCGACGAAGACACCCGCGACGGAGCTGTTCATGTAGCCCCAGCCCTCGCCGTAGTTCTTCAGGTAGGCGAGGTTCTCGTTGTTGAAGACGCGCTTGAGGTCGTAGGCGTAGCGGAACTCCTGGACGTCCCCGTTGCCCGTGTACTCGGTGGGCTGGACGGCCTCGCCGGCACCGTGGATGACCTCCTGCTTCCAGTACACCGACGGATTGGTCAGGCGGGACTTGATGTTGGCGAGGTCAGCGGCCGGCATGTGCTTGGCCGCGTCCACGCGGAAGCCGTCCACGCCGAGGGAGAGCAGGTCGTTCATGTACCCGGCGATGGTCTTGCGGACGTACTCCTCGCCGGTGTCGAGGTCGGCGAGGCCCACCAGTTCGCAGTTCTGGACGTTCCAGCGGTCGCCGTAGTTGTTGATCTCCGACGTGCAGTTGTCGAAGTCGTAGGAGGAGTACAGGCCCGGGTAGTTGTACTTCGTGTACGACGAGCCGCCGGTGCCCGTGCCACTGCCGGCCGACATGTGGTTGATGACGGTGTCGACGACGACCTTCACACCGGCCGAGTGACACGTGTCGACCATGTTCTTGAAGGCGGTGCGGTCGCCGAGGCGTCCGGCGATCCGGTAGCTGACGGGCTGGTACGACGTCCACCACTGTGAGCCCTGTATGTGCTCGGCGGGCGGGGAGACCTGCACGGCGCCGTAGCCGGCGGGGCCGAGGGTGGTGGTGCACTCGCGGGCGACCGAGGCGAAGTTCCACTCGAAGAGGACGGCGGTGACGTCCTTGGTGCCGGGCGGGGAGGCCTCCGCCGCAGTCGGGGTCATGACAACCGAGGCGGCCGCGAGGGCGACGATCCCGGCAAGGGTTCTGCGTGCCATGTGGGGTCCTTCTTCATCGAAGGGGGTGTGGGGATACCGCCACAGATGGATGAAGCTTCTTGCAGAAAACTTCAGCAACCTTGCGGCAACGCAGATGTTAGAGGCCCGCAACCCGAAAGGGCAGCGGGCCGTACCAACTTGAAGGAAAAAAGTTGCGGGGCGGACGACCTGACGACCGTCAGACGGTCGTCCACCACACGGTCGTGTCGGCCGCGACGGTGGCCTTGCCGCCCGCCTCCTCCACGTCACCACTGGTGATCAGCACCCGTCCGTGGGCGGGCACCGTCACCGGCGCGTCCGTGGTGTTGGCGACGCACACGAAGTCCCCGCGGCGGAAGGCCAGCACACCCTCGGGCGCCGGCAGCCACTCCACCGCGTCACCGGCGCCCAGGTCCGCCTGTTCGCGGCGCACGGCCAGCGCGGAGCGGTACATCTCCAGGGTCGAGCCCGGCCGGCCGGTCTGCGCCTCGACGCTCAGCTCGCCCCAGCCCTCCGGCTGCGGGAGCCAGCTGCCGCCGTCACCGAAGCCGTACGACGAGCCCTCGCGGGTCCACGGGATCGGCACCCGGCAGCCGTCACGGAAACCGTCCTGGCCCGCGCCGCGGAAGTACGCCGGGTCCTGGCGCACCTCGTCCGGCAGGTCCACGACGTCCGGCAGGCCGAGCTCCTCGCCCTGGTAGACGTAGGCCGAGCCGGGCAGCGCCAGCATCAGCAAGGTCGCCGCGCGGGCCCGGCGCAGGCCCAGCTCACGGTCGCCGGCCTCGCGGATCTGGGTGCCCAGACCGGCCGGGTTGGCGAAGCGGGTGGCGTGCCGGGTGACGTCGTGGTTGGACAGCACCCAGGTGGCGGGGGCGCCGACCGGGCGCATCGAGTCGAGGGTGCGGTCGATGACCCCGCGCAGCTCGGCCGCGTCCCAGTGGGTCGCCAGGTACTGGAAGTTGAACGCCTGGTGCAGCTCGTCCGGGCGCACGTAGTTGGCGGTGCGCTCGACGGTGGGCGTCCACGCCTCGGCGACGAAGATCCGCTCACCGCTGTACTCGTCGAGGATCAGACGCCACTGCCGGTAGATGTCGTGCACGCCGTCCTGGTCGAAGAACGGGGTGACATCGTTGCCCAGCATCCGCAGCTCGTCGTGCGAGCCCAGGTCCGGCAGGCCCTCGGCCTTCACCATGCCGTGGGCGACGTCGATGCGGAAACCGTCCACACCCATGTCCAGCCAGAACCGGAGGATGGAGCGGAACTCGTCGCCGACCGCCGGGTGCTCCCAGTTGAAGTCGGGCTGCTCGGGCGCGAAGAGGTGCAGGTACCACTCGCCGGGCGTGCCGTCGGGCTCGGTGACCCGGGTCCAGGCCGGGCCGCCGAAGATCGACTCCCAGTCGTTGGGCGGGAGTTCGCCGTTCTCGCCCTTGCCGGGACGGAAGTGGTAGCGCTCCCGCAGCGGCGAGCCGGGGCCCTCGGCGAGGGCGCGCTTGAACCACTCGTGCTGGTCGGAGGAGTGATTGGGCACGAGGTCGACGATGATCCGCAGGCCCAGCGCGTGGGCGTCACGGATCAGCGCGTCCGCGTCCAGCAGGGTGCCGAACATCGGGTCGACGGCGCGGTAGTCGGCGACGTCGTAGCCGGCGTCGGCCTGCGGGGAGGCGTAGAAGGGGCTCAGCCACACGGCGTCCACCCCGAGGTCACGCAGGTACGGCAGCCGGGAGCGGATGCCTTCCAGGTCGCCCATGCCGTCGCCGTTGCTGTCGGCGAAGCTGCGCGGGTACACCTGGTAGATCACCGCGTCCCGCCACCAGTCACGGCGCCGCGCGACGGTGGCGACGGCCGAGTCGGTCGTGGGGGTCGGGGCCGGGGCGGCGGAGTGCTGGCTCATGTCGTCCTTGATGCGAGTTCGGGCAGGGAAGCGGGTGGGGGCGGGGAGAGAAAACGAGGCGGCCGCGATGACAGCGGGGTCGGATGGCCACGCGACCGCCTCGGACCCGGGGAGGGGCAGCGCCCCCGAAGGGGCGCGGGGAACTGCGCGACCAGCCACGGCGAATCCGCAGCCGGCCGACAGCAGAAGTCCCCCGGGACTTACCCCTTGGTGCCACCGGCAGTAAGGCCGGCGACAAGGTTCTTCTGCACGAGATAGAAGAACGCGGACACGGGTATCGCGATCAGCACCGCCGTCGCGGCCATCAGATTCCGCTGGGCGTCGTGCTCACTCACGAAACTCTGCAGACCCACCGCCAGCGTGTACTTTCTGTCGTCGAGCATGAACGTCGTGGCGAAGGCGACCTCGCCGAACGCGGTGATGAAGCTGTAGAACGCGGCGACCGCGAGTCCCGGCTTGGCGAGCGGCAGGATCAGCCGCGCGAACGTGCCGAACGGGGACAGTCCGTCGACGCGTCCCGCCTCGTCGATCTCGAACGGGATGGTGTCGAAGTAGCCCTTCATCAGCCAGGCGCAGTACGGCACCGCCGTGGAGCAGTACACGAGGATCAGGCCGAGGTAGCTGTCGATGAGCTGCAGGTCCGAGAGGATCTGGTACATCGGCACCATCAGCACGGCCACCGGGAACATCTGGGTGACCAGCAGCACCCACATGAACTTCTTGTAGCCCGGGAAGCGCATGCGGGAGACGGCGTAACCGGTGGTGGCGGCGACGAGGACGCCGATGACCGTGGTGCCGAGCGAGACGATCAGCGAGCTCTTCAGCCAGTCGAAGAAGTTCGTGTTCTGCAGGACGAACGAGTAGTTGTCCAGCGTCATCTTGCCCCAGATGCCGCCGGGACGCAGATAGTCGTCCTTGTCGGGGCCGAGGGACAGGAACACCAGCCAGGCGACCGGGAACAGCGCGATCAGGCTGGCCACGATCAGGATGCCGTGGGAGGTGAGGCGGCCCAGCGGGCTGACCTCACCGCGCCGGCGGCCCTTGCGGGGCGCGGCCGCGGGAGCGTCGGCGGGCCGGTCCGCCTCGGCGGCGGTGGGGAGGGTCGAGGTGCTCATGAAGACTCCCGCCTCAGATCGTGAGCTGCTGGTCGTTGCGGTTCAGCCAGCGGCGGTAGAAGGACGTGAAGACGATCAGGACGGCCAGCAGCAGCATGCCGTAGGCCGCGGACTCGGCGAACTCGCGCGGCTGCTGTCCGAAGCCGAGCTGGTAGGCCCAGGTCACGAGGATCTGCGCGTCCGGGGCGGTGTTGCCGAACAGCAGGAAGATGATCGCGAACTGGTTGAACGTCCAGATGATGCCGAGCAGCACCACGGTGGAGCTGACCGAGCGCAGGCCGGGCAGGGTGACGTGGCGGAACCGCTGCCAGGCGCTCGCGCCGTCCATCTCGGCCGCCTCGTAGAGGGTGCTGTCGATGGACTGCAGTCCGCCGAGCAGGGAGACCATCATGAACGGCACACCGCACCAGGTGTTGACCATGATGGCCGCGAACCGCTGCCAGAAGGAGTCCTCCAGCCAGGCCGGGGTGGGCAGGCCGAGGAAGTCGAGGCCGGAGTTGATGATGCCGGCGTCGGCCAGCATGAAGCGCCAGCCGAAGACGGTGACGAAGGTCGGCACGGCCCACGGCAGGATGAGGACCAGCCGGTAGAAGGTGCGCCCGCGCAGCTTCTGGTTGAGCAGCAGCGCGAGGCCCAGTCCGATGCCGTAGTGCAGGGCGACACAGGCGGCCGTCCACACGATCGTCCAGATGAAGTGCGACCAGAACCGGTCGTAGGCGGTCTCGCCCCACAGGATCTCGGCGTAGTTGTCGAGGCCGATGAACTTGTAGGTGGCCTCGATCTCGTTGACGCCGATGGTGCGCGCCGAGTTGAGGCTGTCCGCGTCGGTCAGCGTGAGGTAGAAGCCGTAGACCAGGGGGTACAGCACGATGACGCCGAGCACGACGGCCACCGGCGCGATCATGGCGTAGGCGTACCAGTGCTTCTGGTAGGAGAGCTTCAGGCGCTGGCCCGGTCCGGGGCGGGGCGCGCGGTCACCGCGGCGCTTGCCGGTCGCGCGGTCGATGGCGACTGTCATGGTTCGGCACCTTCTGGATGATCAAGGAGTACGGCAACAGGCCGGCGGCCGCCGGACCCTCCCCTCCTGGAAGCGGGTCCGGCGGCCGTACGGGCATTACTTGCTGAAGTCCGGCACCAGCTTGGTGAACGCGGCCTCCGCGTCGTCCAGGCCCTTGTCCAGGGACTCCTTGCCGCTGGCGATCTGCGGCAGCTCGTCGTCCATCGGGCCCCACAGGGAGCTGTACTCCGGCAGCGCCGGGCGCGGCTGGGCGGCCGAGAGGACCGTCTGGTAGCCGGCGATGCCCGGGTCGGCCTTGACCTGGTCGGTGTAGGCGTCGTCGCGCGTGGGCAGCGTGGAGTTCTTCAGCGCGATGGTCTCCTGCGCCTTGGCCGAGGTCATGAACTTCACGAACTTCAGCGCGGCCTCCTGCTTCTCCTTGCTGGAGCCGGCGTAGACGGAGAGGTTGTGGCCGCCGGTCGGGGCGCCCGCCGTGCCGGCGGTGCCGGCCGGGACGGTGGCGATGCCGAGGTTGTTCTTGTCCTTGAAGGCGGAGCCCTTGTAGAAGTTGGTGATCTCCCACGGGCCCTGGATGATCGAGGCGACCTTGCCGTTGACGAACGCGTCCTGGATGTGGGCGTAGGCGTCGGCGGTCACGTCGGCCTTGTGCAGGCCCTTGCCCTCGAAGAGGTCCAGCCAGGTGCCGTAGGCCTTCTTGGCCTCGGCGGACTTGATGGTGATCTTCTTGGCGTCGGCGTCGACCATGTCGGTGCCCTCGCCGTACAGGAACGGCTGGGCGTAGTAGCCGGCCGTGGAGCCCCAGTAGCCGTCGACGCCCGTCTTGTCCTTGATGGTGGCGGCGGCCTTCTTCAGGTCGTCCCAGCTCTTGGGGGCCTCGACGCCGGCCTTGGCGAACAGCGCCTTGTTGTACACGAAGGCGAGGGTGTCCGTGGTGAAGGGGACGCCGTAGGTCTTGCCCTCGTACTTGGCCTGCTCGAGCAGGTTGGACTTGAACTTGTCCTGCTCGGCGAGGGCCTCGGTGCCGTCCAGCGGCAGGAAGAAGCCCTTCTTGGCGAAGGCGGGGGTCCAGCCGACCTCGGAGCGCAGCACGTCGGGGGCGCCCTTGGAACCGGCGGCGGTGTCGAACTTGTTCTGCGCCTGGTCGAACGGGACGTTGACGAAGTTGACCTTGATGTCCTTGTTGGCGGCCTCGAACTCCTTGACCAGGGCCTGGTACGTCGGCGCCTCGTTGGTCGCGTTGGAGGTGTCCCACCAGGTGATGGTGACCGGACCGCCGGCCTTGTCGCCGCTGTCACTGTCGCCGCCGCAGGCCGTCGCCGCGAGGGCGAGGGACGCCACCAGCGCGGTGGCCGCTATGCCACGCCGCATGAGGTTCTCCTTGAGGGTTAAGCCCGTGAGGCGGGAACGGCCCCGTCTGCCGTCCCGCGAGGTGCCGACTGCGCCGTTGCGGCGGCCGGGCGACGTGAACGTAACAGCGTTGGAACGTTTCCGAAAGACCTTGCAGAAAAGTTTTGCAAGGACCCTCGACAGTTATGTCGTCGTGACCCGTTCTCGACCGTCACGCGACCCTGATATCCGCCCGTACGCCGGGGGTTCGGACAGTTGTGCAAGACTCTGCAAGCACTTGCCATCCGTTGCCGCCGGGGGGAATCATCCGTTGCGGAGCGGACGCCGACCACGACTTGAGGGATCGCGATGAGCCAGCAGCCCACCACGGGCCGTCCCACGGCGCGCACCAGGCGTCCGATCGGTGTGCAAGGCGACCATCGGCAGATACAGTCCGGTCCTGTGACCACACGGCTTGCTGATATCGCTGCTCAGGCGGGGGTGAGCGAGGCGACCGTCAGCCGGGTCCTGAACGGGAAGCCGGGCGTCGCCGCCACCACCCGTCAGTCCGTACTCGCCGCCCTCGACGTGCTGGGCTACGAGCGGCCGGTGCGGCTGCGGCAGCGCAGCGAGGGCCTGGTCGGGCTGATCACCCCGGAGCTGGAGAACCCCATCTTCCCGGCGCTGGCCCAGGTGATCGGCCAGGCCTTGACCCGCCAGGGCTACACCCCGGTGCTCGCCACCCAGACCCCGGGCGGGTCGACGGAGGACGAGCTGACCGAGATGCTGGTGGACCGCGGGGTGGCCGGCATCATCTACGTCTCCGGACTGCACGCGGACACCACCGCCGACATGCAGCGCTACGAGCGGCTGCGGGCCCAGGGCGTGCCGTTCGTGCTCGTGGACGGTTTCTCGCCGAAGGTGCAGGCGCCGTTCATCTCCCCCGACGACCGGGCCGCGATGGCGCTGGCGGTCACCCATCTCGCGTCCCTCGGCCACACCCGGATCGGGCTGGCGCTCGGGCCCAAGCGGTTCGTGCCGGTGCAGCGCAAGATAGAGGGCTTCGTGCGGGCCGTGCAGGAGCAGGTGGGGCTCGGCGCGGAGACGGTCGAGACGGAGCTGATCCAGCACTCGCTGTACACGCTGGAGGGCGGTCAGGCCGCCGCCAGCGCGCTGATGGACCGGGACTGCACGGCCGTGGTGTGCGCGAGCGACATGATGGCGCTCGGCGCGATCCGGGCGGCCCGGCAGCGCGGTCTCGAGGTGCCGGCCGACATCTCGGTGGTCGGCTTCGACGACTCGCCGCTGATCGCCTTCACCGACCCGCCGCTGACCACGGTCCGCAAGCCCGTCCCGGCGATGGGACAGGCCGCGGTGCGCACATTGCTGGAGGAGATCGGCGGAACTCCCGCGCCGCACAGCGAGTTCGTGTTCATGCCCGAGCTGGTGGTGCGCGGTTCGACCGCTTCCGCACCCGGGGACCGCAATCGTCCGTAGGGCGGAGAAAGGATCCCTTCCTCCCCTTCCCGGGGAGGAGACGGACCGCCTCTTCCCGGGGCAGAACATGCGGGCCGGTCCCGACCGGGGGATGATCTGACCGAGAGGTCTTTTCTGGCAGACTCTGTGCCCATGGGTGACTCGACTGTGACGACGCTGGAGGGCCGTGAACCGGCCGCAGCGAACCCCGTCGAGGAGACGACGGGGACGGGTCGCCTGCGCCGCCTCCGCGCTCCCCGCCGCCCCCGGCTGTGGTTCGAGATCCTGCTCATCGCGGTGAGTTACGCCACGTACTCACTCGTACGCAACGCGGTGCCCGAACAGCGGGCGGAGGCCCTGCGCAACGCCGACCTGATCTGGCGGCTGGAGGGCCAACTCGGCACCGCCTTCGAGGAGTCCGTCAACCACGCGGTGAACTCGGTGACCTGGCTGGTCGTCGGCATGAACTACTACTACGCCACCCTGCACTTCGTGGTGACCCTGGGTGTGCTGGTGTGGCTCTACCGCAGACATCCCGGCCGCTACGCGGCGACCCGGCTGGTCCTGTTCGTCACCACCGGCTTCGCCCTGGTCGGCTTCTACCTGTTCCCGCTCGCCCCGCCCCGGCTGATGAACGGCCAGAACTTCATCGACACCGTGCTGGTCCACCAGACCTGGGGCTCGATGGCCTCGGGGGACATGAAGAACGTCTCCAACCAGTACGCGGCGATGCCCTCGATGCACATCGGCTGGTCGCTGTGGTGCGGGCTCACGCTCTTCGCGCTGGCCTCGGTGCCGTGGGTGCGGGTGCTGGGCCTGGTGTACCCGGTACTCACGCTGGTGGTGATCGTCGCCACCGCCAACCACTTCTGGCTGGACGCGGTGGGCGGCGTGCTGTGCCTGGCCGTCGGCTACGGCGTCGCGCTCGCCTGGTACGGCCGGCGCCCCTCCGCGCTCCCCCGGCGCATCCCGGAACCGGCCGCGCCTGCGGCACCCGAACACGTCCCGCTGCAGAAACAGCCCTGACGCCCGGACGCGGCCTGCTACGCGCCGCCGTAGAACAGCTCCTCCACCACGCCCCGGGCGCGGCGGGCCGTACGGCGGTAGGCGTCGAGCATGTCGCCCGCGTGGCCGGGGCCGTAGCCCAGGTAGCGGCCGACGGCGGCCAGTTCCCGGGGCACGGTGGGGAAGGTGTCCGCCGCGCGGCCCCGGACCAGCATCACCGCGTTGCGCACGCGGGTGGCCAGCACCCAGGCCTCGTCGAGGGTGCCGGCGTCCTCCTCGGACATCAGCCCGGCCTCCCGGGCGGCGATCAGCGCCTCACGGGTGCGGGTCGTCCGCAGCCCCGGCACCTCGGCGCCGTGCCGCAGCTGGAGCAGCTGCACCGTCCACTCCACGTCGGACAGTCCGCCCGGGCCCAGCTTCGCGTGCAGCTTGGGGTCGGCTCCGCGCGGCAGCCGCTCGGACTCCATGCGCGCCTTCAGCCGCCGGATCTCCCGTACGGCGTCCTCGTCCAGCCCGCCGGCCGGGTACCGCAGCGGGTCTATCAGCTCGACGAAGCGGCGGCCCAGCTCCTCGTCGCCGGCGACGGGCTCGGCGCGCAGCAGCGCGTGCCGCTCCCACACCAGCGCCCAGCGCCGGTAGTACGCCTCGTACGAGCCGAGGGTGCGCACCAGCGGGCCCGACTTGCCCTCCGGGCGCAGGTCGGCGTCGACCAGCAGCGGCGGGTCCGCGCTGGGCACCTGGAGCAGCCTGCGCATCTCGGCGACCACCTTGTTCGCCGCCTCGGACGCCTCCCGCTCGTCCACGCCGTCGCGCGGCTCGTGCACGAACAGCACGTCCGCGTCGGAGCCGTAGCCCAGTTCGTGCCCGCCGAAGCGGCCCATGCCGATGACCGTGAACCGGGTGGGCAGGGTGTCGCCCCAGCCCTCGCGGACCACCGCGCGGAGCGTGCCGGCGAGGGTGGCGGCGGTCAGGTCGGACACGGCGCCGCCCACCAGGTCCACCAGGGCGCCCTGGTCGGCCTCGGCGGGCTGCGACTCGGTGCCGTAGGAGCCGACGATGTCGGCGGCGGCCGTCCGGAACAGCTCGCGGCGGCGCACCCCGCGGGCGGCGGTGACGCCCTGCACGGCGTTGTCGGCGCGGCGGACCGCGGCGAGGACCTCCTGCTCCAGGGAGGCACGGGAGCGGGGGGTGAGGCCGCCGCCGTCCCCGTCACCGAGCAGCGCCACCGCCTCGGGGGCGCGCATCAGCAGGTCGGGGGCGAGCCGCCCGGCGGACAGCACCCGGGCGAGGTTCTCCGCGGCGGCGCCCTCGTCGCGCAGCAGCCGCAGGTACCAGGGGGTCTTGCCGAGGGCGTCGGAGACCTTGCGGAAGTTCAGCAGGCCGGCGTCGGGGTCGGCGGAGTCCGCGAACCAGCCGAGCAGCACGGGCAGCAGGGTGCGCTGGATGGCCGCCTTGCGGGTGACGCCGGAGGCGAGGGCCTCGAGGTGGCGCAGCGCCGAGGCGGGGTCGGCGTACCCGAGGGCGACCATGCGCTCGCGGGCCGCCTCGGCGCTGAGCCGGGCCTCACCAGGGGCGAGCGCGGCGACGGCGTCCAGCAGCGGCCGGTAGAACAGCTTCTCGTGCAGCCGCCGCACCACGGAGGTGTGCCGGCGCCACTCGCGGGTCAGCGTGGCGACCGGCTCTGTGCGCAGCCCCAGGGAGCGGCCGAGGCGCCGCAGGTCGGCCTCGTCCTCGGGGACGAGGTGGGTGCGGCGCAGCCGGTGGAGCTGGATGCGGTGCTCCAGGGAGCGCAGGAAGCGGTACGCCTCGTCGAGCTGGGCGGCGTCCGCCCGGCCGACGTAACCGCCGGCGGCGAGGGCCTTCAGCGCGTCGAGGGTGGTGCCGCTGCGCAGGGAGGGGTCGGCGCGGCCGTGCACCAGCTGGAGCAGCTGCACGGCGAACTCCACGTCCCGCAGGCCGCCGGGGCCCAGCTTGAGCTGGCGGTCGACCTCGGCGGCGGGGATGTTCGCGACGACCCGGCGGCGCATCTCCTGCACGTCGGCGACGAAGTTGTCCCGCTCGGCCGCCTGCCACACCAGCGGCCTGAGCGCGGCCGTGTACTCCGCGCCGAGCGCGAGGTCGCCGGCCACCGGGCGGGCCTTGAGCAGCGCCTGGAACTCCCAGGTCTTGGCCCAGCGCTGGTAGTAGGCGAGGTGGGAGGCGAGGGTGCGCACCAGCGGGCCGTTGCGGCCCTCGGGGCGCAGATTGGCGTCGACGGGCCAGATGGAGCCCTCGACGGTGGTCTCCGAGCAGATCCGCATCATGTGCGAGGCCAGCCGGGTCGCGGCGCGCAGCGCCTTGTCCTCGTCGGCGTCGCCGGCCGCCTCGCCGACGAAGATGACGTCGACGTCGGAGACGTAGTTCAGCTCGTGGCCCCCGCACTTGCCCATCGCGATCACCGCGAGCCGGCACAGCGCGGCGTCCTCGGGCGCGTCGGCCTCGGCCAGGGCGAGGGCCGCGCGGAGGGTGGCGGTGGCCAGGTCGGCGAGCTCGGCGGCGGTCTGGGAGACCTCGACGGTGCCGCAGACGTCACGGGCGGCTATGGACAGCAGGCAGCGGCGGTAGGCGACGCGCAGCGACACCGGGTCGGTGACGTCGGCGAGGCCGCGTTCGAACTCCTCCACGCCGGGGTGCAGGTCGCGCGGCTCGTAGGTGACCAGCGCCTGCCAGTCGCGCGGATGCCGGGCCAGGTGCTCGGCGAGCGCCTCGGAGGCGCCGAGCACCCCGAGCAGCCGGTCCCGCAGCGGCTTGGCCGCTATCACGGTGTCCAGCAGTTCCTGGCGGGCGGTGGCCGTCTCCTGCGCCTCCAGCAGCCGCACCAGGCCGTGCAGCGCGAGGTCGGGGTCGGCGGTGCCGCCGAGGGCGTCCAGCAGCACGGGGTCGTTGCGCACGGGCGCCAGTCCGGGGCTGTCGAGGAACCGCTCGGCGTCCGACGGATCGGTGAAGCCGTGCCGCAGCAGCCGTGTGAAGGTACTGCTCCTGCGCCCCGGCGCCGACGTCATGCCCGGCCTCCCTCGTGCCTCGGATCAGGGTCGTACGGCCCTGAGCCTATCCGGAGGACGCGATCACGGCCCCGGAGTGGCCCGCGGTGATTTCCGGGGCCGGGCGGGGTCTGATGAGGAGACCGCAAGGCCGCGGTGCGTCCGTCCGACCGTCGAGGAGTTCCCATGACCGACGTTCCCGACACCCCCGGCACGCCGGAGACCCGACTGGACCCCCGTTACAGCGACCCGCGGGCCGGCTCGCCGCCGTGGGCCGAGGTGGAGCGGCTGATCACCGAGGCGGAGCTGTTCTGGATCTCCACGGTCCGCCCCGACGGCCGGCCGCACGTCACGCCGCTGCCCGCCGTCTGGTCGGCCGGCGCGCTGCACTTCTGCACCGGGCCGGACGAGCGCAAGGCCCGCAATCTGGCGGGCAACCCGCACGTCGTGCTGACCACCGGCACCAACACCTGGGAGCGAGGGTACGACGTGGTCGTGGAGGGCCGGGCCACGCGCGTCACCGACGACGCCCGTCTGCGCGAACTGGCCGCCGGATGGGAGGAGAAGTACGGCGACTTCTGGCACTTCGAGGTCCGTGACGGCCATTTCCACCACGGACCGGGGCGCGCCGTGGTGTTCTCGGTGGCGCCGCACACCGTTTTCGGATTCGGTAAGGGTGAGCCGTTCAGCCAGACCCGGTGGCGGTTCGCCTGACGCGGTACCCGACGAAGGAGCCGGAGGCTCTCATGGACATGACCCTCGAAGTGATTCCGCTGCCGGTGAGTGACGTGGACCGGGCCCGGGACTTCTACCGGGACAAGGTCGGCTTCCACGTGGACATCGACCAGGAGGTCATGCCGGGCATGCGGATCGTCCAGCTGACCCCGCCCGGTTCCGGCTGTTCGATCGCCCTGAGCGCCACCCTGTGGGAGACGACGCCCGGCCCCACCCCGGCACCGGGCACATACCAGGGCCTCCAGCTCTGCGTCGCGGACATCGACAAGGCCCACGCGGAGCTGGTCGCGCGCGGCCTGGACGTCTCCGAGCCGGTCCGTTACGCCGACGCCGACGGCGCCACGTTCATGCACTTCACCGACCCGGACGGCAACGGCTGGGCGGTCCAGGAGTACCGCCGCCGCGCCACGGAGCCCTTGCACAAGCTCCTGACGGACCAGGCGGAGGGGTAGGCGCCGCCGCCGCTCCGCGGTGGTGGCCGTCGCTGCTTCACCGTAGGCGCCGCCGCCGTTTCCCGGTGAGGGCCGCCTGGTGACGGAGCGGCCCGACACCGATCCCCTCAAAGTGTGTCAAACGGGCTCAAAGGGCCACCCGTGAAGGGAACGGACGGCCACGTGCATGGCCCGGAGCGCGACCTCCGGCCCACACCGGGCCCACGGGGGCACGGGCCGCACGCACCCATTCCATGAGGGGAACACGCCGATGAGTGGATCCGTACGAACCGGCTCCGGCAGCACCGGGGAGAAGGTGAAGGCAGAGACCTCCGCGACGGCCGGACAGGCCAAGCAGGCCGCCGGACAGGTCGCCGGGACCGCGGCGGAACAGGCACGTGCCGTCGTGGGCGAGGCACGGGACCAGGCCGGCTCGGTCGTCCAGGATCTGCGCACCCGCGCCGTCGAGGAGGCGGACGGGCAGACCCGGCGGGCCGCCGGCACGCTGCGGCAGTGGGCGACCGATCTCACCGAGCTGGCCGCGCACGCCGAGAGCGACTCCCCCGCCCGCAGCCTGGCGGCCAGGGCCGGGGACGGGGGACAGCGTGCGGCCGACTATCTGGAGCGGCAGGGCGTCGAGGGTCTCGTCACCGACCTGCAGAGCTTCGCCCGACGGCGCCCCGGCGCCTTCCTGGGCGGCGCGCTGCTCGCGGGACTGGCCGTGGGGCGTCTGGCGAAGGTGACACAGGCGGCGTCGCAGTCCGACGGGAACGGCCGGGCTGAGGTCGACGCGGCGCCGGGCCAGGGCGAGCTGACACCGCCGGCCGGGACGACACCGGCGATGACGCCGCCTCCCGCACCGTCCGCTCCGCCGAGCCTGGGCACGCCGCCCGCCGGCACTCCGGGCCGCACCTTCCCGGAGGTGTGAGATGGCCACGATGTCACCCCTGTCCCGGGCCCGGACCACGGCCGAACCGGCGGTGGTCCCGGAGGAGTCCACGGGCCAGTTGCTCTCACAGATCACCTCCGACCTTCAGGTGCTCTTCCGTCAGGAGCTGGAGCTGGCCAAGGCCGAGCTCAAGGAGGAGGGCACCAAGGCCGGCAAGGCGGCCGGGATGTTCGGTGGTGCCGGTTTCGCCGGCTGCATGGTCCTGCTGTTCCTGTCGCTGGCGGCCGTGTTCGGCCTGGCACAGGTGATGGACGAGGGCTGGGCCGCGCTGATCGTCGCCGCGCTGTGGGCGATCGCCGGGGCCGTGCTGTACCAGAAGGGCCGCGCGGGGATGCGAACCGTCTCGCCGAAGCCCGAGTACACCGTCCAGACGCTGAAGGAGGACGCGGAATGGGCACGTCACCCGACCAAATGAGGGCCGAGATAGCGGCCACGCGGAACCAGTTGACCGCGGACGTGGACCGGCTCGCCGACCGGGCCAGCCCGCGTCGCATGGCCCACCGCCGCAAGGCGAGGGTGCGCCGTACGGTGACGGGCATGCGTGACCGCGTCATGGGCACGGCCTCGAACACGGCACACGGCATGGCCGGCACCGCCCGGTCGGCGGCCGGTTCGGTGCAGTCGGCGGCCGGCTCGACGGCCGGCACCGTGCAGTCGGCGGCGGGCTCCGCGGCCGGCACCGTGCAGGAGGGCACCGAGCGTGCGGCCGGTACGGCGCGCGAGGTCGCCGAACAGGCCGGACAGGCCGTCCAGCAGACGCCCGAGATGGCCCGGCGTCAGACGCAGGGCAACCCGATGGCCGCCGGGCTGGTCGCCTTCGGCCTCGGCCTGCTGGCCGCCTCGATGGTGCCCGCCTCCGAGAAGGAGCAGCAGAAGGCGTCCGAGCTGATGGAGCGCGGCGCCGAGGCGCTGGAACCGGTGAAGGAGGCAGCCACGGAGTCCGCCCAGCACCTGAAGGAGGGCGCCGCGGAGGCCACCCGGAGCGCGGCCACGGAGGTCAAGGACACCGCCCAGAAGGCGGCCCGCACCACGCAGGACGAGGCACGCGACCAGGCCGGCGAGGTGACCGAGCAGGCGCGCGACTCCGGACGCACCCTCAAGGACGAAGCGCAGAGCCGCTCCGGCCCGGCCGGCTGAGCCGGCACGGCACAGGTGCGACGTTCAGCCCCCCGGCCGCACGGCCGGGGGACAGACGTTCGGTCCGGCTCGTCCGGCACGTCCGGAGCGCGGGATCAGAGGGCGAAGAGCAGGATCAGGACCAGCGTGAGCGCCAGGCTGATGGCCAACGACCCGAGACAGCCGGCCCTGTTGCTGAAGAAGAGGAACATGCCTCCCGGGTACCCCGTCGCACCACTCCACGCAGTGCGACGGGGATCCGTCGGGTGCCGTGCGCCCCGGGAGACCGCGGACGGGGGCCGAGGGCCGTTCAGTTCGCGTACGTCTCGAACTCCGCGATGCGCGGGGTGCCCGAAGCGCTGGTGATCTCGAAGGTGATCTTCTTCAGGGAGACCGGCGAGAAGCTGACCACGCCCGCGCCACTGCCGGAGGCGAGGACGGCGCCCGTGTCGTGGTTGAGGACGCGGTAGGCGCCGATGGTGCCCGAGCCCGACGCGGTGCGGAGGCCGACCTTGGAGACGGTGGTGGCGGAGCCCCACTTCACCGACACGGAGCCGGTGGTGCTGGAGGGCGACCAGTAGGTGCTCGGGTTGCCGTCGACCACGTTGCCGTAGCTGGTGCCGGAGGCCTTGGAGGAGCCGTCGGCGCCCGCGCCGATGCTCAGGTTGGTGCCGGCGGGCGGGTCGGTGGGACCGGGGTCGGTCGGCTCGCCCGGGTCCGTCGGGCCGGGGTCGGTCGGGTCCGGGTTCTGCGGGGTGCAGCTGCCGTCCGAGACCTTCAGCCCCTTGCCCGCGCCCGCCGTCTGCGCCACCACGTTCGGCACGCAGTTCGCCCCGTCGAGCGTGTAGCCGTACGGGATGCTCACGGACGTGTTCGACGTGGGGTCGGGACCCGCCGGGTTGTTGTCGCCACCGCGCGAGGACCACGTGACGTTGTCGAAGACGTTGCCGCCGACCTGCCAGTAGCCGGCCTCGTCGGTGTAGAAGGTGCCGAGGACGTCCTTGGAGTCCTCGAAGTAGTTGTTGTCCACCTTGGCGCGGGCACCGGCCCGGCTGTTGATGCCGGACTCGTTCAGCCGCTTGTAGTGGTTGTTGTAGATGTGCGCGACGCCGCCGCGCAGCAGGGGCGCGCGGGAGTCGATGTTCTCGTACAGGTTGTGGTGGAACGTCACGTACCCGTTGGAGCGGTCGCTCTCGCTGGAGCCGATGAGGCCGCCGCGGCCGGAGTTGCGCAGGACGCTGTACGACAGCGTCACGTACTGGGTGTTGTCCTTCATGTCGAACAGGCCGTCGTAGCCCTCGGACTCGCCGCCGGACGCCTCCAGGGTGACGTGGTCCACCCAGACGTTCCTGACATCGCTTTCCATGCCGATGGCGTCGCCGCCGTTCGACGTGGGCGAGCCCGACTTCTTGACGTTCCTGACCGTCACGTTCTGGATGACGATGTTGCTCGCCTCGCGGATGTGGATGCCCAGCTGGTCGAAGACCGCGCCGTTGCCGACGCCCACGATGGTGACGTTGCTGACCTGCTTCAGCTCGATCCTGTCGGCGGCGGTGTTGCAGCTGGAGCCGGACACCTTGCTGGTGTTGCCGTGGTTGATGGTGCCCTCGACCTGGATGGTGATCGGGGTCGAGCTGCTGGCCCGGCCGCAAAGGGCCTGGTGGATCGCGGTGCCGGTGGTGGCGCGGACCGTCTGGCCACCCGCTCCGCCGGTGGTCCCGCCGTTCTGGGTCGCGTAGCCGGTGACGCCTCCGGTGGCGGCGGACGCGGTGGTGCTGGACAGCGCCACGCCGGTCGCTGCCGTGAGGGCTCCCGCGGCAAGTAACGCGGAGAGCCGTACGGCGACTGCTCGTCTCATGGTCGTTCCGCCTTTCGTCGTTCACCGTCATGAAAACTGTCAGGGGCATGTCAGTTGCGTCGATAAGGGTGGGCTGGGTGGGCCTGACCCATCGACGGGGAAAGCGCTTTCTGTCTGTGTGCGCGACCGTAAGGGAGCGGCCGCACCCTGGCAAGGTTCCGCGCGAGAACGGAGTGAAGGCCTCCGAGAGACGTCGAGGCGGACGGCACGAGTAGGACCGGATCCGACCTACATGGCTCCTAGCGTGTCTCTCGTCGCGCCGGACGCGTACGGCACGCAGCGCACGAGATCACCTAACTGACCGACGAAGGCGGAAACCATGACCGTGAACCAGCTGACCACCGACGAGTCCGCCGCGACCCCCGCCGTCACCGGCGAGCACGCCGACCTGCTGGAGACGCTCGCCAAGCACCGCGACTTCCTGCGGTTCACCACCCGCGGCCTCACCGACGAGCAGGCGGGCATGCGGACGACGAAGAGCGAGCTGTGCCTGGGCGGCCTGATCAAGCACGTCACCGCGGGCGAGCGGAGTTGGGTGGACTTCATCCTCGAGGGCCCGTCCGCGATGCCGGACTTCACGGCGATGACGGAGGAGGACTTCGCGCGCCGGGCCGACAGCTTCCGGATGCTGCCCGGTGAGACGCTCGCCGGCGTCCTGGACGCGTACGCGGAGGTGGCCCGCCGCACCGAGGAGGTCGTCGCCGGCCTGCCCGACCTGAACGCCTCCTGGCCGCTGCCGAAGGCGCCGTGGTTCGAGGGCGAGGCCGAGTGGAGCGCGCGGCGGGTGCTGCTGCACATCCTCGCCGAGACCGCCCAGCACGCGGGCCACGCGGACGTCCTCCGGGAGGCGCTGGACGGCTCCAAGACCATGGGCTGACGGGCAGGGCCCGTCCCGGGTGAGGGGGCGCCACCGGGCCGGGAGACGCCACGGGGCCGGCGGTCGACGACCGCCGGCCCCGTCCGGCTCTCCGCGGGGAGACGGGCCTCAGCCCGTGCTCACAGCACCGGCAGCAGGTTCTTCAGCTCGAAGGCCGTGACCTCCGAGCGGTACGCCTCCCACTCCTGCTTCTTGTTGCGCAGGAAGAAGTCGAAGACGTGCTCGCCGAGGGTCTCGGCGGCCAGGTCGCTGCGTTCCATCAGGCTGAGCGCCTCGCCCAGGTTCTGCGGCAGCGGCTCGATGCCCAGGGCGCGGCGCTCCGCGTCGGACAGGGCCCAGACGTCGTCCTCGGCGCCCGGCGGGAGCTCGTAGCCCTCCTCGATGCCCTTCAGGCCGGCCGCGAGGAGCAGGGCGTAGGCCAGGTAGGGGTTGGCGCCGGCGTCGAGGGAGCGGACCTCCACGCGGGCCGAGCCGGTCTTGCCGGGCTTGTACATCGGCACGCGGACCAGGGCCGAGCGGTTGTTGTGGCCCCAGCAGATGTACGAGGGGGCCTCGCCGCCGGCGCCGGCGGTGCGCTCGGAACCGCCCCAGATGCGCTTGTAGCTGTTGACCCACTGGTTGGTGACCGCGGAGATCTCCGCGGAGTGCCGCAGCAGGCCCGCGATGAAGGAGCGGCCGACCTTGGAGAGCTGGTACTCGGCGCCGGACTCGTAGAAGGCGTTGCGGTCGCCCTCGAAGAGGGAGAGGTGGGTGTGCATGCCCGAGCCCGGGTGCTCGGAGAACGGCTTGGGCATGAAGGTCGCCTGCACCCCCTGCTCCAGCGCCACCTGCTTCATGACCAGGCGGAACGTCATGACGTTGTCCGCCGTGGACAGCGCGTCCGCGTAGCGCAGGTCGATCTCCTGCTGGCCGGGGGCGCCCTCGTGGTGGGAGAACTCCACCGAGATGCCCATCGACTCCAGCATGGTGATCGCCTGGCGGCGGAAGTCCATGCCGACGTTCTGCGGGGTGTGGTCGAAGTAGCCGGAGTTGTCCGCGGGGGTCGGGCGGCTGCCGTCCACCGGCTTGTCCTTCAGCAGGAAGAACTCGATCTCCGGGTGGGTGTAGAAGGTGAAGCCCTGGTCGGAGGCGCGGGCCAGCGCGCGCTTGAGGACGTAGCGCGGGTCGGCGAAGGACGGGGAGCCGTCCGGCATGAGGATGTCGCAGAACATGCGGGCGGTGCCGGGTGCCTCGGCGCGCCAGGGCAGGATCTGGAACGTCGACGGGTCCGGCTTGGCGATCATGTCGGACTCGTACACGCGGGCGAAGCCCTCGATCGCGGAGCCGTCGAAGCCGATGCCCTCGTCGAAGGCCTGTTCCAGCTCGGCGGGGGCGACGGCCACGGACTTGAGGAAGCCCAGGACGTCGGTGAACCACAGGCGTACGAACCGGATGTCGCGCTCCTCCAACGTCCGGAGCACGAACTCCTGCTGCTTGTCCATCTTCCGCTTCCCCATTCTTGCCGGTCAGGCCGTCCGTCCTCCCGGCCCCCGGGAGACGGTAGGGCACTCGAGCATCCCACCACACCAGCGTTTCATACGCGTTGCCGGGCCCGGCCGGACGACCGGCCCCGGACGGGACCGCGGGCGCCGTCGGACGCACTGCTCCTCCGCCCATCCTGCCCGGTCGGACCGTCCGCCACGACAGCGGACGGCCCCGCACGCCGGGCTCCCCCGCCTGTGGCTCCACCCCCACGTGATCGGAACCTCAGCGGGGCCACAACGTGTCCAATCCCCGTCGCCGCCCCCTACGACTCGCCCGTCTCCGCCATTACGATCAGCTGACCCGATCGCCACTCCGGCCGCACCTTCTCCTACCCGAAGGACACCTCCATGGGCTCCGCCAAGAAGAGCAGCGCGTCACGCACGGCACGCATAGAGGAGATGCGGCGCGCCGAGCAGGCCCGCGACCGCCGCAACCGGATCCTCGTCGTCGCCGCCTCCGTGGTGGTCGTCGCGGGCCTGGTCGCCGGCGGGGTGGTGCTGGTACAGGCGCAGTCGGACGACGACGGCGGCAGCAGCGCGGCGGACGACGCGAAGACCGCGGGCACGTTCGTCACGGACGCGGACGGCGTGCGCGCCTGGAAGGGCACGCTGGACCGCAACCACGTGACCAAGGCCGTGGACTACCCGGTCACGCCGCCCGTGGGCGGTGACCACAACCCGGTGTGGATGAACTGCGACGGGGACGTCTACGAGGACGAGATCAACGCCACCAACGCGGTCCACTCCCTGGAGCACGGCGCGGTGTGGGTGACGTACAACGGCGACGCGCCGAAGCCGGACGTGGAGGCGCTGGCGGCGAAGGTGAGGAAGACGCCGTACACGCTGATGAGCCCGGTCGACGGGCAGAAGGACCCGCTGGTGCTGACCGCGTGGGGCCACCAGCGCACGGTGACCGGCGCCGACGACCCGGCCGTGGACGCGTTCCTGGAGAAGTTCGTGCAGGGGCAGCAGACGCCCGAGCCGGGTGCGGCCTGCACCAACGGGCTGTCGAAGTGAGTCGGTCCGCCCTGGTGGCCGGGACCGTGGCGGCGGTGCTCGCCGTGGCCGTGGCCGTCGGGTGGACGGTCGCCGCGGCGGCCGGGGACGAGGGATCCTCCCCGGCCGCGGTCCCGGGCGCGGACTCCGCGGACGCCGGGTTCGCCCGGGACATGGCCGTGCACCACCAGCAGGCCGTGGAGATGTCGTACGTGGTGCGCGACCGCACCGACGACGAGGAGGTCCGGCGGCTCGCCTACGACATCGCCCAGACCCAGGCCAACCAGCGCGGCATGCTGCTGGGCTGGCTCGACCTCTGGGAGCTGCCCAAGGTGTCCGCCGACCCGCCCATGACCTGGATGGGGATGGGCGACGCGGCGGCCGGCGAGGACGGCGCGCTGATGCCGGGCATGGCGACCGACGCGGAGATGGCACGGCTGGGCCGGCTGGACGGCAGGCAGGCCGAGGTCTTCTACCTCCAGCTGATGACGGCCCATCACCGGGGCGGGGTGCACATGGCCCAGGGGTGCGTGCGCGCCTGCGAGGTGGGGGCCGAACGGCGGCTCGCCCGCGGGATGGTCGAGGGGCAGGAGTCGGAGATCCGCCTGATGGCGGGGATGCTGAAGGCCCGGGGGGCGTCCGCACGCCCGTGACGGCCGGGGCCGGCGAGGCGTCGTACGGCGGCCCGGACGCACGCACCGCACATCGCGTCGCTCTGACGATTACACTGGCCGCGTGCCTCAACTACGACTCGCCCTGAATCAGATCGACTCGAGCGTCGGCGACCTCGCCGGCAACGCCGAAACGATTGTCCGCTGGACCCGGCACTCCGCCGGGCAGGGGGCGCATCTCGTGGCGTTCCCGGAGATGGCGCTGACCGGGTATCCCGTCGAGGACCTCGCCCTGCGGTCGTCCTTCGTGGAGGCTTCCCGGGCGTCCCTGCGCGCCCTCGCCGCGCGCCTCGCCGAGGAGGGCTTCGGCGACCTGCCGGTGGTGGTCGGCTACCTCGACCGCAGCGCCGCCGCCCAGCCCAGGTACGGGCAGCCCGCGGGCGCGCCGCGCAACGCCGCGGCCGTGCTGTACGGGGGTGAGGTGGCGCTGAGCTTCGCCAAGCACCACCTGCCGAACTACGGCGTCTTCGACGAGTTCCGGTACTTCGTGCCCGGTGACACCCTGCCGGTGGTGCGGGTGCGCGGGGTCGACGTCGCCCTCGCCATCTGCGAGGACCTGTGGCAGGACGGCGGCCGGGTGCCTGCCGCGCGCTCGGCGGGCGCCGGGCTGCTGCTGTCCGTCAACGCCTCGCCGTACGAGCGGGACAAGGACGACACGCGGCTGGAACTGGTGCGCAAGCGGGCCCAGGAGGCCGGCTGCACCACCGCGTACCTGGCGATGATGGGCGGGCAGGACGACCTCGTCTTCGACGGCGACTCGATCGTCGTCGACCGCGCCGGTGAGGTCGTGGCCCGTGCGCCGCAGTTCTCCGAGACCTGCCTGGTGGTCGACCTCGACCTGCCGGCCGCCGCGGCCGACGCGCCGGAGGGCGTGGTGGACGACGGGCTGCGCATCGAGCGGGTGGTGCTGTCCGAGGAGCCCGTCCCCGCGTACGAGCCGGAGCACACCGGCGGCTACGCCGAGCGTCTCGACGACGACGAGGAGGTCTACTCCGCGCTGGTCGTGGGCCTGCGGGCGTACGTCGAGAAGAACGGCTTCCGGTCGGTGCTGATCGGGCTGTCCGGGGGCATCGACTCGGCGCTGGTCGCCGCGATCGCCTGCGACGCGGTGGGCCCGGAGAACGTGTACGGCGTGTCGATGCCGTCGAAGTACTCCTCCGAGCACTCCAAGGGCGACGCGGCGGAGCTGGCGCGGCGCACCGGGCTCAACTACCGCACGGTCGCGATCGAGCCGATGTTCGACGCGTACATGGGGTCGCTGGAGCTGACCGGCCTGGCCGAGGAGAACCTCCAGTCGCGGCTGCGCGGCACGATGCTGATGGCCATCTCCAACCAGGAGGGCCACATCGTCCTCGCCCCCGGCAACAAGTCCGAGCTGGCGGTGGGTTACTCGACCCTCTACGGCGACTCCGTCGGCGCGTACGGGCCCATCAAGGACGTCTACAAGACCCTGGTCTTCCGGCTGGCCCGGTGGCGCAACCGCGCGGCCGAGGAGCGGGGGCAGACGCCGCCGATCCCGGAGAACTCCATCTCCAAGCCGCCGAGCGCCGAACTGCGGCCCGGCCAGGTCGACACGGACTCGCTGCCCGACTACCCGGTGCTGGACGCCATCCTGGCCATGTACGTGGACCGGGACAAGGGCGCGGACGAGATCGTCGAGGCGGGCTACGACCGTGAACTGGTCGAGAAGACCCTGCGGATGGTGGACCGGGCGGAGTACAAGCGCCGGCAGTACCCGCCGGGCACGAAGATCTCCCCCAAGGGCTTCGGCAAGGACCGCCGCCTGCCCATCACCAACGGCTGGCGCGAGGGGCTGCCTCCGCGGGTGTGAGGACACCGGCACGACGGCGGGGGGGGGGGGGCCCCCGGGGCCCCCCCCCCCCCCGCCCGCCCGGGGGGGCCCCCCCCCCCCGGCCCGGGGGGCCCCCCCCGAGCGGGGGGCCCCCCCGCGGGGGGGGCCCCCCCCGCGCCCC